>JANMNH010000086.1:0-13496 GCA_031373745.1 Hyphomicrobium sp.
CCCGCGCTTTCGAACTTACCGCATCTCTGGGCTTTTTGGGGGTTTTTCTGCCCTATGTACCCCTACACTTTACCCGCCCACGCCCCGGGGTCTGGCGGCCGCCGCGCGAACTCATTCTTTCGGTTCAGCTCCGGCGCATACTTGAGGCGGCTGCGGCTGCCGCGCGCGGCGGGCGGCGGCGCGACATCAACGGGGCCATCGTGCTGGCCGCGATTGTTGGCGATGGCAAGAGCGCGGCCGCGCAAATGCTACAGGCTCGCGGCTTGACATTCGACGAAGCGATCCGTGCGCTGCAATCGGCTCTTGCTCAACCGGCGCGCGATCCCAATACAGGCGCCGCGGCAGACGACGTTCTTGCGCGTGCCCGCGAGCGCGTTCAGTCGCGATCGGCTCCGTCGTTAAGAGAGATCATGCTGGATATGCCGCGCCCGGCGCCTCCGCCTCCGCAGCACATGCCGCAGCCTTTACCGCCGGTCGACGATCCGTCTCACGAACCGGTAGCGGCGAACGAGCCGCGTTCCCCCGATGCGACCGAATCTGCTGTGCTTCCTGAAGAAGCCAAAGTAGTGATACGTGGTGGTGCCGTAGCGCAGTCCTCTGTGCCTCAGGCTCCGGTTGAACGAGAGGCTGCGCCCTCTGCTGGTTATTCCTATCCAACGGCTCAGCCCGTGCCGCGTGCGCTTGAGCCAGTGCTGCCTGCCCCCTCCGCTCCCGAGCGGCCTACGCATTTCGATGCGTCGCCGCTTGGGGAAGCGCCACGGCCGCAGGTACATGCCAGTCCACCGCCTATCCCGCCGCCAATTCCGCGGCCGCAACTACATAACCAACCGCAGCCTTATTTTCCGCAGTCTAACGGCGCACCGCCGATGGGTGGCGCATTGGGCGGCTCGATGGGTGCGCGTCCGCCCATGCCCCCGCCGCAACGCTCAGCCCCCCAAGCCGCGCCGCCCTCACGCCCGTCCGAGAGCAAGGCCGAGATCGGCCAGCTGGCTGAAAACGTTCCGCGCAGCATGCGCGTCGGCGTCAGCGAGCGGGTTGAAATCCGCATTGCTCGCGCGCGCGTCAAGGCCATCACGGACGGCATGGAAGGCGGCGGGCTGGCTTGGCGTCACGACGTGACGATCACGAAGGCTATGTCGGTCAGACTGCGCGCGCCGGAGGGCGGATTTTTCATCGAAACAGCTTCGCCCGAAACGCAATGGATCGACAGCCAGTTCGGCGATATTTCTGATGAGTTTGCAAGCTGGCGCTTTTTGGTGACGCCAAACAAGCGCGGCTGGTCCAGCCTGCAAATTATCGTTTCCGCGCGCACGGTCGGCGCCGACGGTTTGGCGGCAGAGACGGCGTTCCCCGATCAGGTTGTCGAAGTCAAAGTCCGCACTAATTATAAGCGCGCCTTGGCGCGCTGGACGGGCTGGATCGTTGCGGCGGTCGCAGGCGGCGCATTCGCGAAATTCGGCGAGGGCACGTTCGCGCTTGCTTCGGGTTATGTTTTGAAGCTTCTGAACCCTTGAATTAGGGTTCGGCGCCAAATTCGGCAGTAAAGCAAGTTTACCCCCGGGAAGCGTCGCGCTCAAGGCGCGATTACGGTAAACATCAAGCACTTAAAATTCATCGAGGTTAACATCAACGCCTTACGCGCGGGCGATAAAAGTTAACGCACCAAGCAGCGCATCAGCCAGGCGCAAGGAGCTTTGCAATCGTCGCGCGCAACACGTCGATGCCGTCGTCTTTCTCCGCTGACGTAGCAATGATTTCCGGAAAGGCGGCGGCGTGCTTTTTCAAGCCGGCCGCAGTCTCGGCAATGACTTTTTCCAACGCGTAAGAATTGATCTTGTCCGATTTCGTCAGCACGGCCTGATACGAGACGGCAGCGCCGTCCAACAATTTTAGAATTTCGTCGTCAACGGATTTCAAACCGTGGCGCGCATCGATGAGCACAAACACGCGCAGAAGCGTGCGCCGCCCGGCAAGATAATCGCGTATGACCGCGTTCCAGGCTGCAACTTTGGCCTTGGGTGCTTCCGCAAATCCGTAGCCCGGCATATCGACAAGATAAACCCTGCTCTGCGAAATCGGCGGGGCAAAGAAATTCAGTTCCTGCGTGCGCCCGGGCGTATTGGAAGCGCGCGCCAGATGCTTTTGGCCGACAAGGGCGTTGATGAGCGTCGATTTGCCGACGTTCGAGCGGCCGGCGAGCGCGATTTCGGGCCGGTCGTCTGGCGGCAGGTGTTCGAGGCCCGGCGCGCCGCGCACGAAGTCCCACGCCTGCGTGAACAACATCCGGCCCGCCTCGACCTCGTCGTCTGTCATGGAAGGCCGCATGATGGAACAAGTACCTTATTGACTGAAAGCCCGGACTTACTTGCTCTCGCTTTTGACGCCGAATAATTTCAGCAATGGTCCGAAGGTGCGCTTGAAGTTCTGCACCAGATGCACTTCGGCGCCGTTCTTCGTGTTGATGTACCACTGCTGTGCAATCGACAACAGGTTGCTCCATGCCCAGTAGATCACGAGACCGGCCGGGAATGTCGCGAGCAGGAACGTGAACATGAGCGGCATCCAGCTGAAGATCTGCTGCTGGATGGGATCGGGTTGTGGCGGGTTCAACTGCATCTGAACCCACATCGTCATGCCCATGACGATGGGCCATAGGCCGACATGCAGGAACTCAGGCACGGCAAACGGAAGCCATCCGAAGAGATTGAAAAGCGACGTCGGGTCGGGCGCCGAGAGATCCTTGATCCAGCCGAAAAACGGCGCGTGACGCATATCGATGGTCACGAACAGAACCTTGTAGAGCGCGAAGAACACGGGGATCTGCAGTAGGATCGGCCAGCAACCGGCAAGCGGGTTGATCTTTTCCTTCTTGTAGAGATCGAACATTTCTTTCTGTTGGCGCTGCGGATCGCTCTTATGAACTTCTTTGATGCGCGCCATTTCGGGCTGCATTTTTTTCATCCGCGCCATGCTTTCGTATTGCTTGTTGGCAAGCGGGAAGAAAGCGGCTTTGACGAGAATGGTCAGGATTAAAATGGTGATGCCGAAATTGTGCTGCGGTACCCAGCCGTTGATCCACTCCATGAGTTTGAAAAGCGGCTTGGTGATGAAATAGAACCAGCCCCAATCCACCATTCGGTCGAAGAGTTTTATGCCGTGCTGCGTTTCGTACTGGTCGATGACAGTGGCCTGCTTTGCCCCAGCGTAGAGGTGGCCCTCAACGCCCTTGCGCGCATTCGGCGGAATGACAATCGCACCGCGCAAGTATTCAGCTTGGAAGGTTGGCGGCTGATCGGGCGCGGCACCGGCCTTGCCCCAAATACGAGCATTAAACGGCTCTTTCTGGTCCGGAATCAGCGCCGCCGCCCAGTATTTATCGGTAATGCCGAACCAGCCGCCCAAGACATTATCGAAGTTTTGCGGCGCACCGGATGAAGTGGCATTAGCGTACGTGAGTTCTTGCAGTCCTTTGTCGCCGGCGACACCGATGAGGCCTTCGTGAAGGATGTAGAATGCCGTCGCTTTTGGAATGCCAAGGCGATGGACGCGCGCATACGGCAGCAATGAGACATCGGTAGCCGTCTTGTTTTCCACTTCGTCGATAATCTTGAACATGTATGCGTCATCGACAGAGAATGTGCGGCGGAAGACAAGCCCTTGGCCGTTATCCCAGTTGATCGTCAGAGGCGACTGTGCGGAGAGTGTGTCTCCGGTTTCGATGCCCCAAACCGTATCTTGGTTCGGCAATTTAAGGTTTGCGCCGCTTTGCGGCAGCCAGCCGTATTCGGTGAAGTAGGGATGAGCACTGCCTGCGGGCGAAAGCAACGTGACTTTGGGGCTGTTCGGATCGACCTGTTCGCGGTACTTGACGAGAACAAGGTCGTCGATCCTGCCACCTTTCAAGGCCACCGAGCCTTCAAGCGACTGGGTCTTGATTGCAGCGCGAGGGGATTGTTTCAGAGCTTCGTCCCGCGAGATGGGAGCAGCTGTCGTTTGTCCGGCATTTGGGGCCGTCATTGCCGGTCCGGCGACTGGGACCGCTTCAGTTCCCGTTTGCCCTTGACCCTCCGCAGCCGTTCTCTTTGTTTCAAGCTCTCTGGCGAATTCCTTGCGCGCTTGTTCTTCGCGTAGCTTCGGCGCCGCAAAGAAATACTGCCAGCCCATCAGCACGACGAGCGACAGGACGACGGCGAACATCAGGTTGTTCTGGTCTTGCGGTGAGTTATGCGGGTTCATCAAAGCCTCGGCCCAGGGCCGCTTTCGGTTGGGAGGAATTTGGTCAGCAATCGCTTAGCGTATCGCGTTTCAAAAGATAGAGGGCACCGGGTCACGGCCGTGCGGGTTTTTTCGCCGTGTTGCGGGTTTCCGCCGGAGTTCCGGGCCTTTGCGCTTTGGGCGAGGCCGGGTTGTGCACAAGCTCGAGCGCGCGTCGCAGGTCGCTTAGGACGGCGGCAAAGGGTCTGTCGAAGGCGGCTTGACGGGCCACCACGACGTAATCGAAGCCGTCAGTCGCAAAGTTGCTTTCCAGAGCCGTCAATGCCGCCCTGAGGCGGCGGCGGATGCGATTGCGTGTGACGGCATTGCCGAGCTTCTTGGTGATGGTGAAGCCAAATCGCGGGCCCCCAAACGGGATCGAGCCGGGGGTGCGTTTGCGGGCTTCCAACAAACAAACGGGCACCGACGCGCGCGCGCCGCCACGGACCGCGAGGAATTCTTTGCGGGATTTCAGGGTTTGTAGTGCCAAAAGCATTAAGTCCCTGCGGGCTCGGACAAGTGCCGCGCGGTTCCACTGCCGCTCGCGTCGCTCCGCTAGACTAAGCCGAAAGCCGCTTGCGGCCCTTGGCCCGGCGGCGGGCGATCACCCGAACGCCGCCAACAGTTGACATACGCTTGCGGAAGCCGTGGCGGCGTTTGCGAACGAGGCGGCTCGGCTGATAAGTGCGTTTCACGGACGTCTCCGTCAAGGGTCTGGCCGCCGCCGTTAGACGGCAGATACTCGGCAAAATTGATTGATTTTCCGATAGTTAGTCCATGCCCTTACAAGGCGTGGTAGCGCCTTGGAAGTCAAACCAACCCGGAAGATCAGGCCTTATAGGGGTGAGGCCCCGCCAAGTCAACGCAGCGGCCGGGTCAAAAGAGCCCAGTTTTAGCCGGACCCTGGACCAATCTGGGAAGCGATCAGGCAACCTTATCACGGAGCTTTGATGGCCCCGTGGAGTTAGGTCACGAAACAAGCAGAACCTGCGCCGCGAATATCTCCCGTCACACACGGGTCTAGCGGATATCAGCAACAAGGACGTTCAGCGCTATGAGGATTTCGCTTTCTGCAAAATTGTTTGGGCTGCTCTTGGCGCTTGTTGCCGGATTTCCAGGCACGGCTTCGGCCGATGACTTCAAGAAGTTTGGCGTTCCTGCCAAGGGCTCGACTGAGATGGCCGGTCACGGCGCCTGGACGGTACTTTTGCAAAAATACGTTGTAGCTGGGGCCGATGGGTTAAATCGCGTGCGTTACGCGGCCTTCAAGTCCGAAGCGCAACCGGCACTCAAGGCTTATGTGAAAGCCCTAGAGGCGACAAAGGTGACGGCCCTCGACCGGGCAGAGCAATTTGCCTATTGGGCCAACCTCTACAACGCAAAAACGGTCGACATCATTCTCGACGCGTACCTCGTCAAATCGATCAAGGACATCTCGCTCGGCGGCGGTGTCGTCGCAACGATCACGGGCGGACCTTGGAAAGCCAAGGTGCTCAATGTCGAGGGCCAAAGTCTTAGCCTCGACGACATCGAGCACAAAATCTTGCGCGTGTATTTCAAAGACCCGCGCGTGCACTACGCCGTCAACTGCGCATCGTTCGGCTGCCCGAATCTGGCGCGCGAAGCCTTCACGGGCGCCAATCTCGAAGCAAGCCTCGACGCAGGCGCCGCCGCCTACGTCAACCATGAGCGCGGCATTGCCGTGAAAAACGGAGAGGTCCAAGCCTCATCCATCTACAAGTGGTTCGCCGAGGATTTTGGCGGAAATGCTAAGGGTGTGCTCGCGCATGTGCGCAAGTATGCGTCTCCTGAATTGAAACAAAAGCTGGAAAGTATCACCGGGATCGACGATTACGGGTACGATTGGAACTTGAACGACGCGCCCAAGTAAAATTCCACAAGTAAAATTCCAAGAGCCGGGCAATTGAGGACAACCGAATGAGTTCCGACCACAAGAACCGGACCGCTTCTCAGTCGGCACCAAGTCACGAGCCGGGCCCCGGCCTCGGCCGTTGGCTTCCGCTCGTTGCATTGGCTGCGCTCATGGTGCTGGTGTTTGCCATGGGCTGGCACAAATATCTGTCGTTCAAGACCATCGGTTTGAACTACGACGCGTTGAAGACTTTCATCGCCGGCAACACGTTTTCCGCGCTGCTTGCCTACATGCTCGTCTACATAGCAGTCGTGGCGTTGTCGCTGCCCGGCGGTTTGATCATGACGCTTGCCGGCGGCTTGCTCTTTGGATGGCAGCTTGGCGCGCCGGCAACAGTGATCGCGGCGACAATTGGCGCTACGTTGTTATTCCTTGTGGCCAAGACGTCGTTTGGCGAAGCACTCGCTGCCAAGGCTGGCCCTTCGCTCGCCACCCTGCGCGACGGCTTCAAGGAAAATGCCCTGAGTTACCTTCTGTTTTTGCGACTTGTTCCGGCATTTCCATTTGTCGTAGTCAATCTGGCGCCAGCGCTGCTCGGTGTGCCGCTGAGGACCTACGTAATCGGCACGTTCCTTGGCATTATTCCCGGTACTACGGCGTTTTCGTTCGCGGGCGCGGGTCTCGGCAGTGTGGTCGAAGCCCAGAATGCCAGCTATCAATCGTGTCTCGCGGCAGCGCCTGCAAATCCTGACACGGCCTGCCCCTATTCAATTGATACAAGTGCGCTTGTCACCAAAGAGTTGCTCGTTGCTTTTGCTTTGCTCGGAGTTGTTGCTTTAATTCCAGTTGCTTTAAAACGTTGGAAGGGTCGTCATGCCAAAGGATAGTGCAGAGCCCGCAGGGGCCACCACGAAGCGCGAAACGTTGAGCGCCGATATCTGCATAATCGGTGCAGGCTCGGGCGGCCTTTCTGTTGCCGCTGCGGCCGCCGCGTTTGGCCAAAAGGTCGTGCTCGTCGAACGCCACAAGATGGGCGGCGACTGCCTGAACTACGGTTGCGTGCCCTCGAAAGCGCTACTCGCTGCCGGCAAGCGCGCGCATCACATGCGAACGTCCGGTGTTTTTGGCGTCGCACCCGTCAATCCGTTGGTCGATCCGCGCGCCGTCCACGATCATGTCCACGGCGTTATCGCCGCGATCGCGCCAAACGATTCGGTTGAGCGTTTCACGGGGCTCGGCGTCAAAGTGATTACGGCGGCCGGCCGGTTTATAGATCGCAATACGGTCGAAGCCGGAGAGTATCACATTACGGCACGCCGCTTTGTCATCGCCACGGGCTCGTCTCCCGTGGTGCCGCCCATCCCCAATTTGCAGGACGTTCCTTACTTCACCAACGAAACGATTTTCGACAACGCGTCGAAAATTCCGCACCTGATTATCGTTGGCGGCGGACCGATAGGCCTTGAACTCGCACAAGCACACCGGCGCCTTGGGTCGCAGGTCACCGTCGTTGAAGGCATGAAGGCGATGGGCAAGGACGATCCCGAGTTAGCCGCCGTGGTATTGGACCACTTGCGCGGCGAAGGTATCACGATCCGCGAAGGTACGCTCGTCGAGCGCGTGGGCAGCAGCGGCGGCAGCGTGACCGTCTTCGTCAAGACAGCGGAGGCGAGCGACTCGATCGAAGGCACGCATCTCTTGATTGCGGCCGGACGCAAACCCAACACATCCGACCTCGGACTTGAGGCCGCTGGCATCAAATTCGAAAAAAAGGGAATCACGGTTGACGCCGGCCTGCGCACCTCGAACAAGCGCGTGTTCGCCATTGGCGACGTCGCGGGCGGGTTACAGTTTACCCATGTTGCCAACGACCACGCCGGCATCGTAATCCGCCGCGCACTCTTCCGCCTGCCGGCAAAAACGACCGGCCGTCCCGTGCCGTGGGTCACGTTCACTGACCCCGAACTGGCGCATGTTGGACTGACCGAAGCGGACGCCCGGCAGAAACACGCCAACATTAACGTTTTGCGTTGGCCCTACCACGAGAATGACCGGGCCCAGGCCGAGCGCGAGACGGCGGGTCAGATTAAGGTCATTACCGATAAGAAGGGGCGTATTCTCGGAGCCTCGATCGTTGGTTCGCACGCTGGCGAACTTATTCAGATGTGGTCGTTGGCGCTGTCCCAGGGCTTCAAAATTCAGGCCATGACGGGGTGGATTTCACCCTATCCGACCCTATCTGAGATCAACAAGCGCGTGGCTTTCCGTTACTATGCAACCGCTGCCAGTAACCCCATGGTGCGTAAGATCATCGCTTGGCTGGCCAAATTCGGCTAGGATTCCAGTCAGCGGAATTGGATCAAGAGGCAAAGCGCGGACGTTTTGGACGCCAGAGCACAAAGCCAGGTGGAAAGAGAAGCGGCCGAGCCCGGCAAGGTCGCCTCGGCTTTGCGTGCGCTCAGAAACGCTTGGTCACGGCTTGGTCTTGCCGCGAAACTCCTAATGCTGACGGCGGCGTTCGTGCTGATCGCCGAAATGCTGATATTCCTGCCAAGCGTCGCTAATTATCGCGTGAGCTGGTTGAACGAGCGGCTGACGGCCGCCCAGCTCGCAGCGCTCTCGTCCGAAGCCTTTCCGGGCGGTGAAATTCCGTCTGCCTTGCGTGCCGATTTGCTGCGCACCGCACAGGTCAAAGCGATTGCCTCGCGGCGCGGCGGCGAGCGGCGCTTGGTGCTTCCCGTGGAACCAGGCGTTAGCATCAATGCGCACTACGATTTGCGCTCTGAAGCATTCTCGATGTGGGGCGGGCTTGGTGTCAAACTCAGGCAAATAAGAGATGCCATTGAAGTTTTCTTTGCGCCTGAAGGCCGCCTCATCCGCGTGATCGGCCGCAATAGCGACGATCCGAACGACCTTATCGAAATTGTCATTCCGGAAGCGCCGCTCAAGAGGGCGATGCTTGAGTATGGCTGGAATATCTTTGGACTTTCGGTGATCATCTCGGCCTTGACGGCAGCGCTCGTCTATTTCGCGCTGAGCCGCTTACTCGTTCAGCCGCTGAAAAACTTGGCACAGAATATGCTGCGTTTTTCCGCCGACCCGGAAGATCAGAGCCGTATTCTCTCTCCTTCGGGCCGTCTTGACGAGATTGGCGTTGCGGAACGCGAGCTTGCCGGAATGCAGCATGAATTATCCGGGCTCTTGGCGCAAAAGAACCGCTTGGCGCAGCTTGGTCTGGCGGTTTCTAAGATCAATCACGATCTGCGCAACATGCTGGCGAACGCCCAGCTCATATCGGACCGCCTCGTCGATCTTCCCGATCCAACGGTGCAACGCTTCGTGCCAAAGCTTATTGCGTCGCTTGATCGCGCGATCAGCTTCTGCAACTCATCGCTGCAATTCGGGCGCGCTTCCGAAGCCGCGCCGCGCCGCGATCTTTTTCGCTTGAAGGCGCTGGTCGAGGAAGTCGCCGACAGCCAGGGCTTGCCGCGCGAAGGACAAGTCGCATTTATCGCAGACATGGAAGCGAGCCTCCGCATCGACGCCGACCGGGATCATCTTTTCCGCGTTCTGAGCAATCTCGTGCGCAATGCTGCACAAGCCATCGAAACGTCAGACGGTAATGCTGCCGGTGAAATTCGCGTCAAGGCCCGCCGCGAGGGCCGCAAGGTCATTGTCGATGTTGCGGACGACGGTCCGGGCGTGCCAGCCAAGGCGCGCGAAAATTTATTCAAGGCGTTTCAGGCTTCGACCAAGAAGGGCGGAACCGGGCTCGGCCTTGTCATTGCGTCCGAGCTTGTGCAGGCGCATGGGGGCACGCTGGCGTTTGTCGAGAGTGAGACCGGCGCGATTTTCCGCATTGAGCTTCCCGACCGTTCGACGCATTAGTTGACGCCGGTGAGAGTTGCCGGGACATGCGCTTTTCCGGCGCGGGCCGCTTGGCTCAAGGGGTCTTGCGCTATGGTGCCCGAGCGACTAGGAACTATCGCTTCCGGCTCTCCAACCGGTTCCCCGTAGTCGCTGCGGGTCGATAAACGCGCCCGTAGCTCAGCTGGATAGAGCACCAGACTACGAATCTGGGGGTCGGAGGTTCGAATCCTTCCGGGCGCGCCAGTCTTTTCAATGGGTTAACTTGAATCCTCGTAAGTCGAAAATTGCTCTGGGTAGCACATGGGTAGCAAAATCCGTGAGCTGCAGGGGGTTGGTCTGCGACGTGGCTTTACAGAACAACACGCGGTAATTTTTTGCCAACATCGAAGTGTTTTGTTGAATCGTCAGAGTGAAGGGACACCGCCTGATGCGATCTGAGGTCTTCGACACTCAAGTCCTCGGTATACGAATCGCGCGCCAATTCTGGCTCTAAGTTGGAACGATTCAAAGAAATGCCACTTTTTCTGGCGAAAATTGCCTTCTCTGGCTTTAGATATTTCGGCCACCAGACGTTCATCACCGGGCGCCTGTAAGCCAAAGTGAGACGCAGTGGTCCAGTTGCGACGATACTTCATGACGTCATTAAACTGCTCCCCAAAGTTGGACTAGCCAGAACTAGATTGTCCGGCCTGTTCCTGTCTGCGTCGGCCGTCACCCGCAGACCGGTCGATAGCCTTAACCGGCGGTTTGCTGTCGATTGCGAACCTCGTGTCATACTCATTTTTTCTCCGCTTCAGGTGGTGACAGCGGCTCCCTGGCTTTCCCAGGCGGAAAATCGTAAATTCTGATTTGCCTTGTTTGCGTCAGCGGCACTTGAGGAGCGGATCATTGGGAGAAAGCGGTCTCAGGAGTCGAATGCCGAATCGGCCATCACGGGCCCACTCAACGCTGCCTGAAAGTCTGCGCTCATCTGAGAGCAAGATCTCAACATGTTGACCCACTTCAGCAACGCCAGAGATCCCCAATCCCCTGATCGAAGCGTCAAGAACAACAATCTCCTGGCGGCGGTTGCCAATAATGGCCGCCGCCGAACAGCTTAGTTGAACACGTTTGTCGCGGCGGCGCTCTGCCCACCCAGGTATAGAAATCTTACCTTGATCGTCGATACAGGGAGCCTCTCCAGCTCCAGCTCTGGTCAACAGTTTTACGACTTGTTCTTCGCGTTCGTTGAACGTCCAATGGCCGGTCCGCTTCAGAAATAGATCTAGCGCTTCTAAGAGTTCAATTGCAGCAAGGCATACGCGGCGTAGCGCGTCTGGCAAAATCTCCAACTTGACATCGCAAGCGCCTTCGGCCGTTGAATTTCTGTCTGTAAGGCATTGACAAAGTCTTTGCGCCAATTGCAGGCGACCGCCGTATGCTTGAAGTTTCGGACCGATGTCCAAGTCGTAACTGTCGGGCACGATGCATTCTGTTGAATTGACAAAAAAAGCCGAGTGCAATGGGCTGAAGAACGTGATTTCGGAGTCAATGTTCACCTGCCCGCAATCGCTTTGGCTTTTGTTCGCGATACTGCTTGCGACAGCATTGAAAACAGAGACGTTGAGCAACTCGGTTTTCAGTCGCGTGACCACGCGCACGGCCGCAAGGTCGGCCGTTACCAACTCTCCAGATTGGCCCTTAAGCCGTTCGGCCAACTCCCATGCAGTGACATCGTCAAGAATTTTATGAAGAAGTTCCATCGATACTGAATCCTACCAAACCAAAAAATAAAGGCTTTGACGGCAAACGTTATCGACTATCCGAAGCGGCCGAGAGCTTCACGACGATTGGTTACGAATTCGACGCCAACCCGATCGGCGGAACTGTGGCGGATTTGGCATTGCGCCTGGAACCAGCGGTCAGGAACGATCATTGTAAACGCAGTCGGTAAAACGGTGGGATCGGAGACGATGAGCAGGGCCCCCATCGAAGAGATATTCTTTATTGTGCATTCAATATCCTGGCCATTTGGGAGCCTTATGACGGCACTTAGTGTGACGTCCTGGCGAACCCTTGCGCGTCGCTCAATGGTCCGTGGCGCTAAAATTAGCTGATCGTCTCTTGTGGCCATCATCCTAGACCAACACGTCACCGCTGCATTAAATTCGGCCTTTCTCGCAAAGGCGAACGCGTGCGGTGGGGTGCCTTCTCAGATAGGGTTCATGCAGCCGCCAGATTTGGGCGGCGGCACCATACCGGAAGTTCCGGCACGACACGCTGACGTCATGTCCCTGTGAACCGGAAATTGTTACGGTCACAGTCGGTCGTACCGGAAGTGTAGCCGTATGATGCCAAAGATTACGTAAAGAAAGCCACGACTATTATTGGACCTTGGCGATAAACCCATTCATCGGTGAGCTGTTGAAATAACTAAATATTAGGATTCCGATAGCTTTCGATATTAGCTTTCCCAATTTTTTGACGTCAGACTGGGCCAGGCTCAAGAGAGGACGATTCGATACCATTGTTCGCTTCGAAATTGGGTCATCAAATCTACAGAACTGTGCGGAGGTTCTCAAGCTATTCGACAGTCATTTTCTTCGACGAGCAAAATCTAACTCGTGGATCATCGCTGTGAATGGGCCGCCTAAGCAATATGCCCGCTCGATGATCGTTAGCCCAAACAATGGTACCTTCAGTGCTAAGAGATTGGCCAATATGAATAGCAACCTTGTCTCCAGGTGTCACGTCTTGAACGGCATCCAATCCGAGACCGGTGGTTGAAATATCGCGGAGTATCACGTGCTGTTCCCGTCCATTGCGAACGAGTCTTGCGGAGCAACGTACTCTAACGCGATGGCCTTTGCGGCGTTCGGCCCTCGAGGGCATAGTGATTTCGCCATTGCTATCTAAAAGGGCAGGTTCACCGCGGATTGCGGACTCAAGAAGTGAAAGCAGCGGCGCAGATTCAACGGCCGATCCAGAGATATCGTAATTATTTAAAGCTAGTTGTACTGCGGAAATGAAGCTGAGGCCCGACGAACAGGCAATTCTCCACTTTTCGGCTTGTTCGGAAGGTTCACAAGGGTTATCGGCGGAAAGCCCAAAATTACGAGCTGCGAATTCCAATGTTGCCCGCTTTGCACTTGCAAGTGCACTGTAAAAACCGGTGATCGAATCGCAAAACGGGCATGGACTGTAAAATCTTTCGAAACGTGATGTGGCAAGTAGTAAACGAGCCGACTCCCTCGGAAAAAATGTGATGAGCGCGCGCGTACGTGCGTTTGGCGCGTTATCGGCAATCGCGGTTGCGACTGAGGTTGAAAGCGCAGCTAAGATACAAACGCTCTCAATCTCTGGTTGCATAGAAATGAGAGTAATCCCCCCGTTTTTAACGGGGCTCAATCGTAGAACTCACGCGGCGGTTTGCAGTCTCAGTTTCTGAGCGGGCGTGATCCCGCCAAGCCCCATGTTGGGGCGGTCGTTGTTATATGTCCAGAGCCATTGCGTGGCGTAA
>JANMNH010000035.1:0-56395 GCA_031373745.1 Hyphomicrobium sp.
TATTCGCGCCGCATTACGCAGCGAGAGCAACCTCAGCATAGTTGTCATTTGCAACTACTCTGAATGACCCGATAACGGCGGTATCATGCCGGGAAAAAGCTAAGTCCTTTACACCCTCGTCGATCCTAGTTCGCCCCCATAAGAAGGGGTTAGGTTCTAGGTTTTAGGTGATAGGGAGAAGTGCGATTTCCGCCTCCCTAAAACCCAGCCCCTATTACCTAACACCTGAATTTGGTGGAGGCGCCGGGTACCGCCCCCGGGTCCGAATGGCTTATTACGACCGCGTTTATCGCCATAGCCGGACGAATCCGGCACCCCGAATATAATGATCACTTCAACCAAAAAAAAGGCTTCTTACGAGGGCCGTGCATCAAAGTGTGTTGCGAAAGGCTCAAACGTGCTCTCCTGCGAGCGGCAAAGCGTCACGAGGCGGGCGAAAAGAGTGCATGAACGCGTTTGATAATGGTCAACCGCCCGTTAGACATGACGGCTCAGGGAGCGGCACTTCGCGGTCCTGGAAAGAGGCGGTTGGCGCGATCGGCGCCGTGCTTGTTATTCTCGCCTTAGGGGCGGGCGCCGGCACGCTGGCCGCGCGGGCATTTGGAGTTTGGGTTGGAGGGGACCTGCCTGGAGCCCGGCACGCCGGAGCGCTCGAAGCTCTGAACGCGGCACAGCTCTCCGTATTTTTGGTTGGCTTTCAGATTGTGTCGATTGTGCTGACGCTTGCGGCAGCGCCTTATTTCGGGCGGCCGGGACTGACATTGCTGCCCATGGGGTGGCCGAGGCGCGCGCTTTGGGTGATTGCCGCGAGCACGCTCGCGCTGTTCTTGATCATGCTGGCGTTTGGTTCTCTTGTGTATGTCATCGACCGGGACGCGTTCGTCAGCGACGTCAAACCGTTTGCCGATATGGCGCAGACTCGCGCTTGGTGGGCACTGTTGATTGGGGCGGCCGTGGGCGCGCCAATTGCCGAAGAGTTGCTGTTTCGCGGGCTTCTGTTCGGGGTGCTGCGGGATACGCGGCTCCGGCTCGCCGGTACGCTGATGATGACGGCCGCGCTTTGGGCGGCGCTGCATATGCAGTATTCGCTTTATGGGTTGGCGGCTATTTTTTTAATTGGGCTTTATCTCGGGTGGCTGCGTGAGCGGACCGGGAGTTTAATCCCGCCGATGGTCTGCCACGCCCTATACAATGGGGCAATAGTTGTGGCTCTGGCCAATTTCACGGGCGCTGGATTTGGATCGGCATGAAAAGGGTGCGGCTCCGGCAAGGGGTGTTTGGGTCAAGGAATCGGGCTAGAAGAAGCCTATGGACCAATATCTCGATCTCTTGCGCCGCGTGCGCAACGAGGGCACCAGAAAGATGGATCGCACGGGCACGGGCACGTTAAGCGTGTTCGGGCATCAAATGCGTTTCGATCTGTCGAAGGGCTTTCCGCTGGTCACGACCAAAAAGCTGCATGTGAAATCGATTATTCATGAGCTCATCTGGTTTCTGGCTGGGGATACAAACGTCGGCTATCTCAAACAGCATGGCGTGCGCATCTGGGACGAATGGGCCGATGCAAACGGCGATCTTGGGCCGGTTTACGGCAAGCAATGGCGCAGTTGGCCCGCGGGCGCAGGCCCGCAGAACAAGGATGCGCCGGATGGAAAGACGATCGATCAAATTTCGGATTTGGTTGCTGAGATAAAGCGTAATCCGGACTCGCGCCGCTTGATCGTTTCAGCGTGGAACCCGGCGGATATTCCAAAGATGGCTTTGGCGCCCTGCCACTGTCTTTTTCAATTCTATGTCGCGGACGGAAAACTCTCCTGTCAACTTTATCAGCGTTCCGCCGATATCTTCCTCGGCGTGCCCTTCAATATCGCAAGTTATGCGCTGCTGACGATGATGCTGGCGCAGGTTACGGCGTTGAAACCGGGCGATTTTGTCCACACATTTGGCGACGCGCACCTCTATCTAAACCACCAGGAGCAAGCCGATTTGCAGCTTTCGCGCACGCCGAGGCCCCTGCCAAAAATGCACGTAAATCCGGATGTAAGGTCAATTTTCGGCTTTAGATTCGAGGATTTCCGCTTGGAAGGGTATGATTCCCATCCGCACATCGCGGCGCCGGTAGCGGTTTGACGTTTTTCAACTAGGTTGTGCTCTGACAGACTGGACCCGGCACTCTTTGGGACGTAGAAACGCCCCATGGTTGTTAGCCGGGGAGCGTCATGGCGAAGGTCATTAGAAGTGTAGCGACCGCAGGATTGCTGGCTGCCATCGGAGGCTGCGCCTCCATTACCAAAGGCACCACCCAGTCTGTTTCGCTCGATACGCCGGGTGTGCCGGGAGCGTCGTGTACGCTTGCCTCTGAGGGTATTGGCACAAAGGTCGTTCAGACGCCGATATCCATGGTTCTGGACAAAAGCCAGCACAACATCTCGGTGAACTGCAAGAAGGAATGCTACAACGACGGCGTGGGCATTATTCCGTCGCACACGGAAGCCATGGCTGCCGGCAACATTATCGCCGGCGGTGTGGTGGGCTTGGCTGTTGACGCGGCGAGCGGGGCCATGAACAAGTACAACGACAGCAACCAGATCGCCATGGTGCCGATCCCCGGATGCAAGGCGGCCCCCGACCCGCAGAAGAAGATCTAGGCGTGCTCCTGTCCCTCATCGTTGCCGTCGCCGAGAACGGCGTCATCGGAAAAGACGGCGGGCTGCCGTGGCGGCTTTCGTCCGATCTCAAAACCTTCCGCCGCTTGACCATGGGCAAACCCATCATCATGGGGCGGCGCACGTTTCAATCGATCGGCAAACCGCTCGATGGGCGCGACAACATCGTCGTCACGCGGGACCCGAATTTTTCCGCGCCCGGCATATCGGTCACCGACAGCGTGGCGGACGCCTTGACGCTTGCGCGCGTCATGGCCCGCACGCGCGGGGCCGACGAGATCATGGTGATCGGCGGGGCCGATATTTACAAAATCGCCCTTTCGGCCGCCGACCGGATCTATCTGACTCGCGTGCACGCGAGCCCCGATGGCGACCGTCATTTTGCCGATTTGCCGGCGCAGGAGTGGCGCGAGGTGTCACGCGAAGCGCTGCCCCAAGGCGAGCGCGACGCACATCCCGCAACGCTTATTGTTCTCGAACGAAATATGCCGGAGCAAGGTTAATTGGCCCGGCGCGAAACGGCCCCTTGTTTGGGCCGGAAACCGCACTATTTGCCTTGTGCCGAGGGTGGTTGAGAGCCGCCCCGTTTGAAATTTGCGCCGCCCCCACCCCTGGCCTATAAGCGAGCCATGAATATTCGGTTTTTCAAGGCAGCGGTGCAGGCCAGGACTGGTCTTCCAGCTTCCAACACACGTTTAGACGCTAAGCGCGGACCTCGATCCGGTGGCCGGGCGCACTAAGCAACGATCACGTCAATCAACGAACGCGAGGCGAAAAACAATATGCCCTGGAGCAATCAAGGTGGCGGCGGCCGCAAGGGAAGCGGCGGCAATGGCGGCGGACCCTGGGGTCAGGGCGGGGGCGGCGGCGGCAATCAACCGCCCGACCTCGACGAAATTTTGCGCCGTGGCCAGGACCGGGTCAAAAAGGTCATTCGCGGCGGCGGTGGCGGCGGTGGTCCGGGCGGCGGATCGGGCGAAGGCGTGCCGCGCTCGTTCATGTTCCTCATTAGCATGCTGCTTCTCGCAAGCCTCGTTTATTACGGCTTCTTCTTCCGCGTGAACCCCGACGAACAGGGCATCGTACTGCGCTTCGGCAAGTTCGACCGCTGGGAAGGCTCGGGATTGCATTTCCGGCTGCCGTACCCGATCGAAGAAGTGCGCCTGCCAAAAGTCACGCAGCAGCGCACCATTGAAGTCGGTGCAGGCCGTGGTGGTCCGCGTTCAACGACGCCCGGCGGTCCCGATAGCGGCTTGATGCTGACGGGCGATGGCAGCGTCGTTGACGTTCGTTTCGTCGTCTTTTGGCGCATCAACACCGAAGTCGATCCGGATACCGGACAAACCGGCGTTGAACAGTATCTTTTCAATATTGCACAACCCGAAACGACGGTGCGCGAAGTGGCGGAAAGCGCCATGCGAGAAGTCGTCGGCCAGTCGGCACTGCAGCCGTTGCTGACGGGCGGGCGGCAAAAAGCCCAAGAAGACGTGCAGAAACTGATGCAGGCGATCCTCAATTTCTACAAGTCAGGCATTAAGATCGATCAGGTGCAGTTGAAGGAAGTCGATCCGCCCGCGCAAGTGATCGCCTCGTTCCGCGACGTTGCTGCGGCCGGTCAAGATAAAGAGCGCTTCATCAAGGAAGCGCAGACCTACGCCGATCAGATTGTGCCTCAAGCCAAAGGCGAAGCGGACCGTATTCTTGCCGGCGCCGAAGGTTTTCGCGAGCAGACGATTGCCGAAGCAACCGGTCAAGCGTCGCGCTTTCTCGCAGTCTACGAGGAGTACAGGAAGGCCCCCGAAGTCACACGCGCGCGCCTGTTCCTCGAAATGCAGGAAAAAGTGCTGACCGGCACCGATAAGATCATACTCGACAACAAGGGCGGGCAGGGTGTGGTGCCGTTCCTGCCGCTCGATCAGCTGCAAAGAAAAAAGACCGACGGAGGACAGCCATAATGCGCGCGTTTTTAGCCTTCGTGGCAATCCTGCTCGGCGTTTGTGCGCTGGCACTTTATTCGTCGGCCTTCATTGTGCACCAGAACGAACAGGCGCTGGTCTTGCGCTTCGGCAAACCGCAACAGGTTATTCAAACGCCAGGTCTCTATTGGAAAATTCCCGTTCTGGACACGGTCGATTATTTCGATAAGCGCATCCTCGATCTCGATACGAGCGAGCAGGAAGTGTCGGCGGCCGACCAGCAGCGCTTGATTGTCGACGCCTACGCGCGGTATCGCATCACGGATCCGCTTAAGTTCTATCAGAACGTGCGCTCGGAAGAGCGTGCGAAACAGGTCGTGGGCCCGCTCATTGAATCGGAAATCCGCCGCGTTCTGGGTTCGGCGACCCTTCAGGAGGTGGTGAAAGACAAGCGCGAAAGCCTGATGAAGTTGATCGCGGCGCAGGTGAACAAGGAAGGCCGGGACTACGGCCTCGAAGTTGTCGATGTGCGCATCAAGCGGGCCGACCTGCCGCAGGAAAACCTCGTCAAAGTCTTCGACCGCATGAAAGCGGATCGCGTGCGCGAGGCTACCGAACTGCGTGCACAAGGCGAAGCCGAGAAAAACCGCATCAGTGCTAATGCCGAACGCGAAGTGACCGTCATCAAAGCCGAAGCCACGCGGAAATCCGACCAGATACGCGGCGAAGGCGAAGGCGAGCGCAACCGCATCTTTGCCGAAGCGTTTGGCAAGGATCAGGACTTCTTTCGCTTCTACCGTTCGATGCAAGCCTATAAAGAGGCCATCAAGCCGGGCGATACGCGCATGCTGCTATCGCCCGATAGCGAATTCTTCCGCTATTTCGAGGACCCGATGGGCCGAAGGGGTGCGCCTGCGCCCGCTGCCGGCGCGGCGCCGGCGTCTCGATGACGGACCTTATCGCGGGCCTTGGGATCGCCATCGTCCTCGAAGGAACGCTGTGGGCGCTAGCGCCGGATTTTGCCCGGCGAATGGTGCGTGAAATGTCGCAACTTGAGGGCAAGCAGCTACAGACGGCTGCGTGGGGCATGGTCGTCCTTGGTTTGTTTTTGGTGTGGCTGACGCGGGGATAGTGCCTTCTCCGGCAGGCGAATGGCGCTCAAGGCTCAAGCGGTGCTAGATGTTGCGGAAGCGGCAACTTGTTTCCAATTGACGGTTTTGGGCGCTAAGGCCTAATCCTCTCGACAGACAAAACGGTTAGGGCGCCGGCTCTGGATTGGGGGATGCCGGGATGCTGGATCAAGGAATAGGAGTGCGTGCATGAGCTTCGTTGCCCGGCTGCCGATTGCGGTGAGCGCGTTTCTATTTGTTGCAGGTCCCGCAAGTGTGCCTGTTATTGCCCAAAATGGGCCGACTTCCGTCGCGCCGCTCGCCAAAAAGCTTTCCGACGCCGTGGTCAATATCTCGACCACCCAAACGGTGAAGGGTCCGCAAGGCGTGCCGTTACCCAAGGTGCCAAAGGGCTCGCCGTTCGAGGAGTTTTTCGATGACTTCTTCAATAAGCGCGGCGGCGGCCCGCGCATGGATCGCAAGGTGTCATCTCTTGGCTCCGGATTTGTCATCGATGGCAAGGAAGGTCTGATTGTTACCAACAATCATGTGATTGATGGCGCCGACGAGATCATCATCAATTTTCACGATGGCTCGAAGTTGAAAGTCGATAAAGTTATCGGCAAGGACGCCAAGGCCGATCTCGCGCTGCTCAAAGTCACGCCGAAAAAGCCGCTTGCGGACACCAAATTCGGCTCTTCTGCCAACCTTGAAGTTGGCGATTGGGTTATGGCCATCGGCAATCCCTTCGGGCTTGGCGGATCGGTGACCGTCGGCATCATCTCGGCAAAAAGCCGCGACATAAATTCGGGCCCTTACGACGATTACCTGCAGACGGATGCGGCCATCAATAAAGGTAACTCCGGCGGGCCGTTGTTTAACATGAACGGCGACGTAATCGGCGTGAACACGGCCATCATATCTCCAACAGGGGGGTCGATCGGCATCGGTTTTGCGGTTCCTTCCGATACCGTTGTGGCCGTCATCGATCAGCTCAAGCAATTTGGAGAGACGCGGCGCGGCTGGCTTGGCGTCAAAATTCAAACCGTGACGGAAGATATCGCCGAAACGCTCGGTGTGCCGGAAAACACGGGCGCGCTCGTCTCTGCCGTGACGCCCGATAGTCCGGCGGCAAAGGGCGGGCTTGAATCCGGCGACGTCATCATGAAGTTCGATGGCAAAGACGTGACGACAATGCGCGGACTGCCGAAGATCGTGGCACAAACACCCATCGGCAAAGCGGTCGATGTGGACGTGTTGCGCAAGGGCCAGAAGAAAACGGTGCAGATTGCGGTCGGGTTGCTTGAAGACGACGAGGGTCCGGAAGCAAAACCAGAAAAGCCCGACGCGAAGCCCCAAGGGGAAAGCCCGGTCGTCGCGCCGGTGATAGGCCTGAAACTCGCGGAACTGACAGACGAGGCGCGCAAGAAATACGGGCTGGATCAGAAGATCACGGGCGTTGTTGTCGAGGACGTGGATCCCGGCAGTGCGGCGGCTCAAAAAGGCATCAAAGCCGGCGACGTGATCGTGGAAGCGGGGCAGGACCCGGTTTTGAAGCCCGAGGATGTCGCTAAAAGCGTGGAGAAGGTCAAAAAGAGCGGCCGGAAGGCCGTGCTTTTGCGCGTGGAAGACGGCAAAGGTGATCTGAGGTTCGTTGCTGTGCCCTTCGAAGACGAGGCAAAGCAGCCGTAACTTCGCACGTTTGAGTTAAATGGAATTTGGAGGCCTTCAGTGTCGGAACGCCACGGCATTCTCGAAACGGTTTTTGATTCGCTCGCCCCGGTGCACCCCGATGGGCACAAATTTGTCGCCATCGGCGCCGTATTGACGTTGCTCTTTTTCATGCTGTGGCCGCCGATTGGGTGGCTGCTCGCAGGACTGACGGCGTGGATCGTATACTTCTTTCGCGATCCTGCGCGCGTGACGCCGGTGCGCGAAGGGCTCGTCGTGTCGGCAGCCGACGGGCGGATTTCTTCGATCGACAAAGTGCGCCCGCCGCCGGAACTCGGGCTTGGTCCGGAAGAACGCGTGCGCGTCTCGACGTTTCTTTCGGTATTCGACGTGCACATCAATCGTTCGCCCGTGACGGGCCGTATCGTGCGCTCGGTCTATATTCCAGGCGCATTCTTAAACGCCGCTCTCGACAAGGCGAGCGACGAGAACGAACGCCGGGCCCTAGTGATCGAGACGCCGGGCGGGGCGGAAATCGGCGTCGTGCAAATTGCAGGTCTCGTGGCGCGTCGCATCGTAACGTTTTCGCGCGAAGGCGATAATGTGGCGGCGGGTCAGAGGTTCGGACTCATTCGGTTTGGTTCGCGCGTCGATATCTTTTTGCCGCCGGGCCGCAATGCTATCGTGAGCGTCGGTCAACGCGCAGTGGGCGGCGAGACCGTGTTTACCGATTTGAAGTCGGACGAGCCGGAACGCGAAACGCTCAGGGCATGATTGAGATCGTTCAATCGATTGAAGGAGGGTGCCATGGATCCCGTCCTGCCAACACTTGAAGAAGAGACGAGCAGACGCCGCCGCCGCCCTTTGTTCCGCCATGCGCGGGTTCCGGTGCGCATGCTGGTGCCGAACTTTTTCACGCTGCTTGGGCTTTGTGCCGGGCTGACGTCGATCCGCATGGGCATTGAAGGACGATACGATTTGGCGCTCGCTGCAATCGTTTTTGCAGCGGCGCTCGACGGCATCGACGGGCGCGTAGCGCGGCTCCTCAAGGCTTCGTCGCGGTTTGGGGCGGAGCTGGATAGTCTCGCAGACTTCGTCAATTTTGGCGTGGCGCCGGCGTTCCTGATTTTTAACTGGGGCTTGGGCAGCCTCAAGAGCGCGGGCTGGATCTGCGTGATGATTTTCTCGCTGGCGTCGGCCTTGCGGCTCGCGAGGTTCAATGCCGCGATCGACGACGACAAGCCGCGATGGCAATCGAATTTCTTCGTTGGCATGCCGACGCCGGCCGCAGCCATCGTCGTATTGCTACCGGTCTATCTTCATCACTTGGGGCTCGACTGGCTGAAATCGGATTGGGCACTGAAACTCGTGCTCGTCTACACGCTCTATATAGCGTTCATGATGGTCTCTACGATTCCAACGTACTCCGGCAAGTTGCTTGGCGAACGCGTGGGCCGCGAGTGGGTGTTGCCGATCTTCATTCTGGCAATCGGCTACGTCGCGATGCTGTTGACCTACCCTTACGAAACGCTGGCCATATCGACGCTCGTTTATCTGGCGTTTATTCCGGTGAGCTGGCGCCGTTTCCATGCTCGCAACGAACATTCGCACAATGAAGCGGCGGGCGATCCCATGCCGTCGCCCACTGCAGATGGTGCGGCCGCCGCCGCGGCGGTTACAGAGAAGCCGGCTTCTGAGAAAATGCCGCCTCAGTCTCAGCCGCCGCCGCCGCCACAGACATCGGGACGCGTGCTGCCGCTAAGGCCCGGCGATCCGCCCCGCTAGAGCAATATCCGATCAGACAGGATCGCTTCAGCGATCAACTGATCGGGTGAAATTGCTCTAGCATTATGATTCTAGAGCATCTTTATCGGACCGGTGAATCGCAAAAGCGATTCCGTCCGGTCCGATGATGCTCTAGTGGCAAGCCGGTCGCGGATAAAGGGAGGGGGCAGCTCGCATGAAAATTGAGCGATTGGCTTTACCGGACGTGGTCTTGATCACGCCCAAGAACTTTCGCGACGAGCGGGGTTTTTTCTCGGAAACATGGAACGCGCAGACGCTCTCGGCGGCAGGGTTCGATCTCAGGTTTGTGCAGGACAATCACGCATTTTCCCGTGCGGAGGGCACAGTACGGGGCTTGCATTTTCAAACGCCGCCCAAGGCTCAGGATAAGCTGATCCGGTGCACGCGCGGGTCCATACTCGATGTCGCGGTCGATGTCCGGCGCTCATCTCCAAGCTTTGGTAAGCATGTGGCCGCCGTCTTGTCGGCTGAGAACTGGTCGCAGCTTCTGGTGCCTAAAGGTTTCGCGCACGGTTATGCGACGCTCGAGCCCGATACCGAAGTCGTCTACAAAGTGACGGACTACTATTCCCCGTCCCATGACAAGGGATTGGCATGGGACGATCCTGCCCTGGCCATCGCCTGGGGCTTTACACGCGCCAACGCACACCTGTCCGATAAAGATAGGATGCAGCCTCGCTTGGCGGAACTCATGCACGCATTTGAGTGAGACCGCCCGTTTGGGGCGGCAAATGCGATGGGCGCCCCAGACGGTTTCAGGTCACCAGACGGCTTCAGTTCAAATGAAAAGTCACACCGGCGCGCACCACGGTGTCGCCCGGGTCGATTTCTTGCGCCGCTGCTGCCGCCCCGCTGAAAGAAAGCGCGTCGGAGCCGTAGTCATAGCGCAAGGCTTCGAGACGAACGGAGAGATTCGGCAAGACATAGGATTCGGCGCCGATGCCGTAGACCACGCCGTTGAAGGTGTGGCTCGTCGAGCTTGCGACGCCTGCCGCGCTGGTTGAGGCGAGCGTCCTCTCGGTCCACGCGAAACCGGCAGTGGCATAGAGGAGTGCCGGACCAACCGGGACGCCGATGCGGCCGCGCAGAGACGCGTTCCAATCAACGTCGAGATTGCCGCGTCCGCCGCCGGCGGTCGTGAAACTTGTTTGCGAACCGTCGTAGTTCAAGTCGCCTTCGATGCCGGCAATAAAGCTGCCGAAGCCCATGTTGAAACCGGCGTGGCCGCCGCCCGTGGCAGCCGAGGTGTCGAAGCTGCCCAAGTTGTTGATATCGACATCGCCCCAGGTGGCGCCGCCGTGAAAGCCGGCGTAAGCGCCGGTCCAAATGGGTGCGAGCGATCCGGCGTGTGCGCTCGTTGCAAGGGACGGGATGGCGGGAACGGCGGCCAGTGCCAAAAGTGCGGCGGCCCTCATGGCGCGCGCTGAAGATTTGATACGCATACAGTCCCTCACTTGACGCAACTACAACACCAGCCGCTACAGGGTCATCGCGCGGCCGGGTGGCAGCAACATGGTTGAAAAAGGATAAATTCGCGTTAACGGCGCGTTAGCACTTGGGCGGCGGGTACCGGTCCGGGCCGTGGATAGGCGAAATGCGAGAAAATCGCCGCTTACTTCGTCTCTTCCGGTGCCCGGTGGTAGATGTCGTCCGTGCGCTGGATGTCATCTTCGCCAAGGTAAGAGCCGATTTGGACTTCGATGATCTCGACGGGTACCTTTCCTGGGTTCTCCAGGCGATGCCACTGGGTTGCAAAAATATAGACGCTCTCGTTTTCGCGCACGAGTTTCTCAATATCGCCGATGACGACCTTAGCCGTGCCTTGGACTACGATCCAATGCTCGGAGCGGTGGTGGTGCATTTGCATGGAGAGCTTGCCGCCGGGCTTGACATGCAGCAGCTTGACTTGGAAACGCGGCCCAATGTTCAAAGTTTCGAAATAACCCCAAGGGCGGTAATTGCGCAGATGCTGCTCTTGTTCCTTGCGGTTCGAGAGCTTCAGGCGCTGCACGATTTTCGAAACGTCCTGGGTGCGGCTCTTGTCGGCGACGAGTAAGGCGTCGGGCGTATCGACGATAATGAGATCGCGCAGGCCAATGGTCGATATGATGGACTTTTCCGAATGCACGTAGCAGCCGCTGGTATCTTCGAGAACGGCCTCGCCGTGAATGTAATTGCCCTTGTCGTCGCGCGGGGCAATTTCCCAGAGCGAACGCCACGAGCCGACGTCGTTCCAGCCAACATCGAGCGGAAGCATGGCGGCGGCCGTTGTCTTTTCCATCACGGCATAGTCGATGGAAATATTCGGCGCAGAAGCAAAGGACGTCTTCTCTAAGCGAAGAAATCCGAGATCGTCCGCCGCGCGCGCGAGTGCGCCGCGTGCGGCTTCCAAGATCTTTGGTTCGAGGCGCGCAATTTCTTCGAGATAAGTGCGTGCATTGAGAACGAAGATGCCGCTGTTCCAGTAGTAGCCGCCATCGGCGAGATATTTTTCGGCCGTTGCTTGGTCCGGCTTCTCGTAAAATGCTTCAACCGCATAGGCTCCGCCGTTGAAGCCTTCGAGAGGCGTGCCTTGGCGGATGTATCCGTAGCCCGTGTGCGGTTCCGACGGCTTGATGCCGAATAGTACGAGGCGGCCGGTTGAGGCAACCTTGGCGGCGCGGCGGATACCCTCGACAAACCGGGCCTCGTCTTTGACGACATGGTCGGAGGGCATGACGGCGAGAATGGCGCCGGGGTTCTCGCGCAACGCAGCGAGTGCTGCAACGGCTATGGCCGGCGCGGTGTTGCGCGCAACCGGCTCAAGGACGATGGCGCGCGGCTTGATGCCAGCGCGTTCGATTTCTTCGCGGACAAGAAACCGGTGATCGTTGTTGCACAACAGTATGGGTTCGGCGAAGCCGTCGGCGGTCTTGAGCCGGCTCAGCGTCGCGCCGAGAAACGTTGCCGACTGGCCGTTGAAGAAGCGGATGAACTGTTTTGGATACATGGAGCGCGACAGCGGCCACAGGCGCGTGCCCGAGCCGCCGGACAGTATCACTGGAAATATGGCGCTCATATTCTGGTCGTCCTCCCACCCGAACGCATGCCGAGCGATCAATCTAAGTCTGCCATCAGGCGGGTGCAAACCGAATCGCGGCTGCGCTCTCAGCGTTTGCCGCCGCGATAGCGTTGTCAAATAGTTGTGGCACCAATGCGAGCGCGAACTCGTGCCGGGTCGGGGTGAAGCGCGCCGGCACTCAGGTTTGCGGCCGCATCAGGCGATCGCGGAGCGACTTGAGCGAATTATTCGCCGCAGCGGGCGCCGCCGGATCGCTACCCGTCTGAGCCAAGGGCACACGGCGCTCAGCCGCAGTCGAGGGACGGGCATAGAGACTGCCGCCCGTTTGCACGCTGCTTTCTTTGCGCATCAGACCAGCAGGGCGCGCCGCAGCTGCCTGAGCCGGCGCCGGCTGGAAGCCCGGTTGCAACGTTGCGGGACGGGCGAGTGGTGCCTCTGGGGCAGCGGGTGTGTCAAACGATTCGAAGTCGTCCTGAGCCGCCGGCATATTTTCGGCCCGGTCTGTCAGTCCCATGGCTTCTGCCATCATGCCCACTTGCTGGGACATGTCGCCACCCATGCCGAGGCCTGAGGCGCGCCAGCGGTCCACGACCTGTTCCAAAAAGCCTTCGTCGCCCATGGATTTCTGCCACTTCTCGGTGAAACGAGCGGTCGACGAGCGCGGAAGCGCGTGTTTCGGAAGTTCGTCGAATTTGATGCGGACCGGCAGCGACATGCCGTCGCCGAAAGCGATGGCTTCGCGCTGGCCGAGCGAGGGAAGGAATTCCAGAAGGCCGGAACCGGTATCGGCCACTGCCGATTGGACGATCGCTTGGTCCTTGTCGTTGGCCATGCGCAGCGCGAACACGGTGTTGCACTGAGACAGAATGGTCGGGTCGATTTCGGCCGGGCGTTGCGTTACGATGCACAAAGATGCGCCGTACTTGCGCCCTTCCTTGGCGATTTTGGCAATGGCCCTTTTGCAGGGCTCGAATCCAAGCGAGGCATTAGCCGGAACGTATCGATGGGCTTCTTCGCATACGAGCGTAACCGGAACCTGTCCTTCGCTCCAAAGCGCGAAGTCGAAGGTCATGCGGCACAGCACGGAAACGACAACGTTGACGATTTCGGTCGGGATGCCGGTCAGTTCGAGGATGGTAATGGGCTTGTTGTTGACGGGCACGCGGAAAATGCGGCTCAACACCTGGGTCATGCCGTCGTAGACCGTCAACGATCCGAACATGAAGCCGTAGCGGCCATCCTGCGAGATCGTTTCGATGTGGTTCTTCAGCATGCGATAGGGGGCGAGATCGCGCTTGTTCTCAAGCTTGCCCATGCGCTCGTCGATGAGACTTGTGAGGTCTGAAATTCGATAGGGCACGGGCGTATCGACCGTGTAGCGTGCTGCGTCGAGAACGCCGCGGCGGAGCTTATTGCTCTCGGCCGTGCGGCCGGTGCTATAGCGGCTTTTGGCGATCGGAATGAGATCTTGGAGAATTTCGATCTCGGCCTTGCGATTTGGGTCGCCGACCAGAACTTCAACGATCTCTTCGAAGTTCAACAGCCAGTACGGAAGCTGCATGTTACGGGGTGAGATGACTTCGCCCCATTCCTGGAATGCGGTCGAGTACTCGTTGTGAGGATCGAGAAGCACGATGTGGGCGGCTGGGTTCTTTTCCAGGATAGCGCGCAGAATGAGCGCCGTCGTGCACGATTTACCCGTCCCTGTCGTTCCAAGAATAGCGAAATGCTTGCCAAGCAAATCATCGACCTTGACCATCGCGGGGATAGTACTGTCCTGGCGGATACAGCCAACGCGCACCGAGCGCTCCATGTCGCCGCAGAAAGCGACTTCGAGTTCGGCTTTAGAAGCAACGCGGCAACGGTCTCCGAGAGCCGGATAAACGGTGACGCCGCGGTTGAAGTTTGGTTTCTTGCCGTCTGCGCCCTTCCAGAGTTCGCCGACAAGGCCGAGTTCTGCAATCCAGATTTCCGAATCGCCTTCGCGCTGGGCGGGAACCGGCACGCTTAACGCCGATACGATAGCGAAAACGATGGTATTCGCGGTATCGACAGCAAGCAAGGTACCCATTTCCGGGCGGTCGTTGAGCGATCTTGCCCGGCCGTCTTGCTGACCATCGAGGAGAACAATGGCTTTCGAACCCGTGACGGATACGATTCGGCCGATCGACGAATCGCCGGGCCGCTGAGCGCGATCACTGTGTGGCATTGTCATCTGCATGATCGAATTACCTTTTGAGTGGCGTTGTTAGAGCGCCGCCCGGTTATGACTGTTGATCTGGTGGTCTTGAACTGCCGATACGGAATTTCTGGAAGGAAGGACGATTGCGACTTCGGTGCCTTCGCCCTTGGTTGAACGAATTTCAATTTTGCCGCCGTGTAGTTCGACCAGAGCCTTTGCAATCGGGAGACCAAGGCCGGTGCCTTCGCGCCATCGCGACCTGCCGCCATCGACTTGTCCGAAAGGCGTCAGGGCGATGGTGATTTCTTCCGGAGTCATACCAACGCCCGTGTCGCGAACCAGGATTGCGATCCCGCCGTTGTTGATGCGCAAGGCTTCGATCGTGACGGTGCCGCCGCGCGGCGTGAACTTGATGGCGTTCGAGATCAGGTTTGTAAAGATTTGCCGCAGTTTAACCGCGTCACCGCGAATGGCCGGCAGTTCGATTGCAATGACAGGGATTAGGGTCACACCGGCTTCGGTTGCCATGAGGCGGAACGAATTGAGCGATGTTTGGACAATTTCATCAACGTTGATTTCACGGCTGTCGAGTGTGTAGCGGCCGCTTTGGATCTTGGAGATATCCAGAATGTCGTTGATGACCGAGAGCAAGTGTCCGGCGGCGTCATGAATGAGTGTGGCGTATTCGACGATCTCGTGTTGCGGCAGGGCCCGGCGTTCGTGTTCGGCAAGGAGCTTGGAAAATCCGATCACCGTATTCAGTGGGGTGCGGAGTTCGTGGCTCATATTGGCGATGAATTCGGACTTCACTTTGCTGGCAAGCTCGGCCTCAATACGCGCCGAATGCTCGGCAATCCGGGCGCGATGACGCAACACGGCATCGCCCAGTAGCGATGCGTACTCGTTCATCAGCGAGTTCGATTTGGAGTTCCCGAAGGCCCCGTTGAGCATGTCCCGACCGGCGTAAAAAGCCTATTTGCAACTTGTGAGCCTAGTGCCGAGGAACTAATCCAAAGTTAATCATCGACCGAATATCAGGCTCCGGGCCCCATTGATTTCGCTGCACTGAGCGAAGTTCCTTCTCCCTATGTCTGCAGGCCGGATTTTGTGGCCTCTATGCAACAAGTTGCCAAGGTTGCGTCCTGGACATTTGGATGTGCGGGATTAATTCCGGGTTTTTTCGGGAAGTTTGCTAAGAGAAGCTACCAATCGACATGGCACAATAATTTTCTTGGCGGGGACGTAATGAAAATTAGGCGTGCTGGTGCGAAAGCCGGTCTCGGCATCGTTCTGGTCATGGCCTTGCTGGCACAACCGGCCGGCGCGGGGCCGGCTGTCAATCAATTTGAAGTCAAGGATCTGGAATCGGCTCCAGGAGACGTCGAGATTCAAAGCCAGAACGCCTGGTCCGCGGGACAACCGCGCCGCCGGTCCGTCGTCACCGCTCAGGGTGAGACCGCTTTCGACGACAACACCGTCATCAAGCAGCGCGAAGCTTTGGAAATACAACTCGGTATCACCGATTGGTTCCGCGTGCGCTTGGGCGTCGAATTCGAACAAGAGCGGCTGGACGAGCCCGCCAGCTTCGCAGAAGCTAACTCGTTTGCGCCTCTCAAGTTCGACGAAGTCGCTATCGAGGGGGTCGTCGTTTTCGTCAAACCGAAGGAAGACGGCATCGGGCTGGGCTTGCTGATGGAATACGGCAGCCCGTTTGGAGAGATGGAAGCGTCGTCTGAGTTTTATGTAGGCCCTATCGTCGAAGCGCATGCGGGTCCGTGGTCATTCATCGCGAACCTCATGCTTGTGAAATTCATGGGCGGCAAGGCCGAGCCCGACAACGACAAATACGTGCGCGATGAGAAATGGGATTTCAGTTATGCGACGCAACTCGAGTACGAAATCTCGCGCAATTGGGGCGTAGCGCTGGAAGCTTATGGAACCTTCGACCGGCTAGGGGATTCAGGCACGCCGGGCGAAAATCGTGCGCTCTTTGGAGATCTGGATCAGCATCGCGCCGGGCCGATTGCCTATTACACATTCTTTCCGGGTGAAGGCGCGAGCGCCCGCCGAGTTCACGCGGGCGCCGTGACGGCTCTATCCGGCGACGTTGATGGGGAGAAGGGCAAAGCCAAAGAACTTTCGGTCGCGATCGGCACCGGCGTGCTGTTCGGTTTGAACGAAAACACGCCAGATTTGACTTACAAGCTCAGCGTTGAAGTCGAGTACTGATTGCCGTTTAGTCGAGCGCGGGCTTACTTGAAATTGTAGCCTTGGATCACGGTCCGGTCGGTCGCGGTGAGGCCTTCGGGCGCTTTAGGCAAGCCTTCGTCCTTGCAGTCGTTCAAAGCGTAATCGACATTTGCCAATGCTGCCGCATCGACCTTGGGATCGCCCGAGCTTTTGACGATCTCGCGGTTGACCACTTTGCCGAGTTCATCGACGACGATGCGCACTTGCGCGTTGCCGATGATCCGCTTTTTCGGCGGGAACTTGCATTCCTGGAATAGCTTAACGAGCTTGCCTTTGTATTCCGCCAGCGCAGATGCGTTGCCGCCTGTCTGTTCGCCGCCCGAACTTGCGTCCTTGGCAATGGCGACTTGAACCGGCTGTTCGACGGCTTCGACCGGCTTTGTCGCTTGCGGCTTCACCTCGGGTAGCGGTTCTTCCGGCTTGACGATGTTGTCTTCGACGGCCTTTTCCGAAACCGACGTGATGGCCTGCTGCAATTCCTCGACCGGCTTTGATTCTTGTACGGGCGTTGGCAGCGTTTCAACAGGCGTCAGTTCGGCCGTGCGAATAGTTTGCACGTCGTCCCCGAGCTTTACGATATTGTCGATGCCGATGCCCTGCTCGACGACGAACTGGTCGTCGCCGGAACCTGCTTCGTAAGCTACAAAATTTGATTCAGTGCTGACGTGACGGGTCAATGCATAGGCGAACGACCCATGTGCGAACAGGGACAAGGCGACGGCAAGCGAACGAACCTGATTCATTTCGGCAGCGAACCCTATGGCTGGCCCGTGGCTGGGGCTGTTGGGGCGGGCGTTTGCAATCGGTTGGAAAGAAGTGAAACGCGGGCAAAACCTGCTTCGCCGACCTGACCTAAAATCAGCATAACGTCGCCGTACGCGATCTTGCTATCGGCGCGCACGTATACAACGGCGTCGCCCTCGGCGCTGCGCACCGATAGAAGTCGCGGAATGAGCTGCTCGCGCGTGACGAACTCGTCGCGGATTTGCAGACGGCCGTCGCTTGTTAACGTGACGACCATCGGCTTTTTCGTTGGCCCGACTTTTGCGGCGGATGTCTTCGGCAATTGGACAGGTACGCCCGACACCATCAGCGGCGCCGCCACCATGAAGATGATGAGCAGCACGAGCATGACATCGACCATCGGCGTGATGTTGATCTCCGCGACCGGCCTGTAGCCATAGTCGTCGTCGCCATCGATTGCTGTCGATTGAAATCCCATACCCATTAGTAAGCCTTCCCTGCGCGCAGTGGCTCAACGGCGGCTTTTGCGCCGGACTCAAGTGCCGGGCGGGATAGCTGTTTTGCAAGCTCGCTGATGGCAGTCCCGGCGCGTGCCGCCGCGCGCCCGAGTTTCACGGCATAATGGTTGTAAGCCATGACGGCCGGAATTGCGGCGGCGAGCCCGAGCGCGGTCGCAAACAACGCTTCTGCAATGCCGGGCGCAACCGTCGCGAGGCTCGTATCTTGCTGATGTGCGATGGCCGTGAACGAGTTCATGATGCCCCAAACCGTTCCAAACAGCCCGATGAAGGGCGCCGCAGACCCCACAGTTGCCAGAAATGGCAATCCGGCTTCGATGCGCTGGAGTTCGGTCTTCAGCGAGGAGCGCATGGCCCGTTCAAGCCGGGCACGCACTTCGGTTCGCGCCTCGCCGCGCGATGCGCCGTCACTGACTTCGCTTTCGGCGGCCGACAAAATGATCTGCGGCAGGCCTTTCTTGATCTGCGTGCCGGCCGGCGATTTCGAAATCTCTTCAAGGTCGCGCAGTCCGCGATTGAGCGCGGCCAAGCGGAACATCTTTTCAAGAACGATAGCCCAGCAGACGACCGACGCGATGGCGAGCAAAAGCATCACGCCCTTGACGACCGGATCGGCATTCCAAAGCATATCGTACATGGAGAAATTGTGAGCAGCGCCCGCAACGGTCGTTTCCAAAACGCACTTCCTTCTTACTTAGAGATTTTTACGGGTGTAAGACTTGACGTCGACATACGCTGCAAGCAATCGGCAATAGGTCCGGAGTCCGCTTTGCATTCCATGACTTCGTTGATGAGGAACGAACCGATCTTGTCGCAACCAACGCCGTCGAGTTCGAACAGCTTGACGGTTTTTTTCTGTGGTTTGAGCGGCGCAAGATCCAGCGCAAAGCGTTTGCCGATAATGCCGTCTGCTTGAAAGAGCACGAGATCGAGCTTGTATGCTTGGTACGTGACGTCTGACGTGTTGTTGACCACCATGTAGGCGCGGCAGCCTTTGTCGTACGTTTCAAGTTTGTTGAGTTCGAGCGACGTTGAAGGTGCCGTTGTTGCCGCCGGCGCCGGTGTGGTTGCGGCTGTGGCGGCAGGCTCTGCTGAGACGGCCGGCATTGCTGCAATCAAGCAGACCGCTACCGTAGCAACCGGCCATCCGGCCGAGACTCTGTTGGACACGCTTGAACTCTCTTATCGCTGGAATTGAAGTGCACCGTGCATGTAGCGGCTTTGCATTCACGACAATAGGGGTGAAAGACGCACATTTATGTGAGGTTATATCGGGACATTGTGGCCTTGGTCGATCTGTTTTTTTGTCGAGTTTTCAATTGGTAGGCACAACATGATGAAGGCGGGAATGTGAGCGCGCTGCAGCGGGAATTCTTCCCTGCTCCGGCCAGCCCATTTCCCGACTCAAGGATGTTCTGAGGCCAGGCGGCCACAGAGCCTAGACATTGCGTATTTGCCGTTACGGTTCGGGAACTTCCGCCCTTGACCTGCGCCGTGCTGTTAAGGACACGATCCCATGGGGTTGAATCGCGAGATTTGGCGCGGTTTTTAAGAACATCCAGCGGCTTAATCTGTCGTCGCAGAATTCGGGGAATTGGGGAACGTTGATGTTGCGATTGGCAACCGGTTTCGGGGCTGCACTGGGCTCAATGGCATTGCTGACCAGCGCCACCATACTTCAGGCTCAGGAGCCGGGAACGGCCACGCCGCCACCAGTGGAGACGTCTCCTCCTCCTCCGCCAGCCCCTTCGACACCGTCGCCTGCGCCGGAGACGCCGCCTCCCGCCTCTGCGCCTGCGCCAGCTCCTTCAACCACAACCGCTCCGACTACGCCCGCACCGGCGCCTGCGGCCACTCCGGCAAGTCCGCCCATGGAGGGCACGCAGCCGCCCCCGCCACCTGCGGCGGGCCAAACCCCCGCTCCAACAAACGGCAATGCGCAGAAATTGCCCGATGTCGAAATTATTCAAACGCAACCGGCGCCTGCGCCAGAGCCGCAGCCGGATGCACCACCCCCGCCACCGAAGGTCGTGAAGAAGAAGCCGGCCCCGGCCGAGCCGGAACCGCAGCCGGTTGCGGTGCAGGCGAAACCCAAGCCGAAGCCCGCGCAGCAAGCGCAGCCGGCGCCACAGCCCGCCCCGCAGCAAGTTAGTGAACCCGCGCCTCAGGCGGCCGCATTGCCTGCACCCGTTGGTGGCCCGCCCGCTGGCGATACGCTTATTAAAATCTCGCCGATTGCGGGCAGCGAAATTCCACTCGACAAGGTGCCGGGCGCCGTCGGCACAGTGTCAGCGGCAGACGTCTCGCGCAACGGCACGGGGCAAGTTCAAAACGTCCTGCAGCAACAGGTGCCGGGTATTATTCTTTCCGATACGGCAGGGAGCGGCTTCCGTACCGATGTGTCCTATCGTGGGTTTGATGCCTCTCCCATCGGCGGCCGTTCGCAAGCACTCGCCATTTACATGAACGGCATCCGCATCAATGAGTCGTTCGGCGATACGGTGAACTTCGATGCCATACCATCGATAGCGATTAGCGACATTGCGGTAGTCGGCAACAACCCGGTGTTCGGCCTGAACGCAATCGGCGGCGCCATCAGTTTCACCATGAAAGACGGCTTCGGCTTCCAGGGCGGCACCATCGACGTCATGGCGGGATCGTTCGGGCGCAAGCAGATCGCTGCTGAAGCCGGTGCCAAGAGTGGAGCATTTGCAGCGTATGCCGCTGCTGAATACCTTGAGGAAGATGGCTTTCGCGATTTTTCCGCGGCCGAAGTCAAACGCATGTTCGCGGATGTTGGCTTCAAAGGCAGCGACGTTGAACTGCATTTCAGCTTCAATGGCGCCAAGAGCCTTGCAGGTGTCGTCACCGCAGCACCCATTGAGTTGTTGGCCCTCGACTATGGCCGCACCTTTACCAATCCGCAGGACACGGCATACGAAGTGCAAATGCCGTCAGTGCGCGGCAGTGTGAAAGCAACCGAAACGCTGACGATTTCTGGTCTCATGTATTACCGGCGCTTCAAGCAGAACGTGCTCGACGGCAACTTGTCGGAAGTCGATGAGTGCGCGGCTGGCGGGCCGAATGATGGGTTGCTTTGCTTGGCAGGCGATGGCGGCGGGGAGGAAGTTGTTCAAGACGGCGATGGCAATACCGTCTCAGCCGATCTGTTCGGCGGGCCCATCGGCTCGCTTGAGCGCATTACACAGGACGCAAAGAGCTACGGAACCAGCGCCCAGGCTGTTGAGAAATCGCAATTGTTGGGCCGTCCAAACCAATTCTTGGTTGGTGTTTCCTATGATCACGGAAAGGTCGCCTATCAAACGTCGAGCGAACTTGGAACCATCGGCGATCGCTTCGTTGTAACTGGATCTGGTATTATTGTTGTCGAGCCGGATGATTTGCAGCCGAGAAACCTCACGTCGGAGAACGACTATTACGGCCTCTTCTTCTCGAATACGCTCGATGTGACAGACGATTTCGCGTTGACGGTCGGTGGCCGGTACAATCACGCGACGATCAAGTTGGCCGATCTCACCGGCAACTTTCCCGAGCTCAATACGACAAACAAGTATGAGCGCTTCAACCCCATGATAGGCGCCACGTACAAGTTTATACCGGGGCTTTCGGTTTATGGCGGGTACTCGGAAGCGAACCGCGCGCCAACGGCTGCCGAGCTCGGATGCGCAGAGCCAACCAATCCGTGCTTGATCGAAAGCTTCCTGACCGACGACCCGCCGCTGAAGCAGGTTATTTCTCACAGCTGGGAAGCGGGCCTGCGCGGCGAGCACAAGTCCTGGGATCGCCAGAAGATCACCTGGAGCCTTGGGTATTTCCGCACGCTCAATACCGACGATATCTTGAACGTGGCTGCGACAGCGACAGGACGCGGCTTTTTCTTGAACGCCGGCGATACGTTGCGTCAGGGTGTCGAAGCGGCGATTGGTTATCAGAACGAGCGGCTGTCGGTTTTCGCATCCTACGCACTCGTTGACGCGACGTTCCAGACGGATCTCATACTCTCGGCGCCTAATACTCCGGGCGCACCGGACTGCCCCGATACGGATCCCGGCACGGCCTCTTGCAACTTCGTGCAAAGCGGCGACAACTTGCCTGGGATTCCGAAACATCGCTTCAAAGCCGGCATCGAGTACTGGCTGACGCCGCAATGGAAAATCGGATCGGATCTTGTGGCCGCTTCAGATCAGTTTTTCTTCGGCGACGAAGCTAACAACAACGCGAAGCTCTCCGGATACTCGCGCGTCGATCTGAGAACGTCTTACGACGTGAGCGAGAACGTTCAAATCTATGGTTCGATCAAGAATTTGTTCGACAAGCGCTATGGGCTTTACGGCACTTTCTTTAATCCGGTAGAGGCAACAGAAGCGGCCGAACCGCAAGGTATCACCTTGACAGATCCACGAAGCCAGACGCCAGCGCAGCCCTTCGCCATCTATGGCGGCGTGAAAGTGAAGTTCTGAGGGGCTCGGCTCCACTCCAAACAGAAACGGCGGACCTTGGGTCCGCCGTTTTCGTTTTTGGCCGCATGTGAATTCGAGAAATCTCAGAACCCCGCTGGCACAAAATGGGCGTGGAAAGGCTCGGCCTTGTGTTTAGGCCCAATCAAAGTTTCGAGCCGCTCGATTTCTTCAATGGCTTGCGATAGAGCAGCCGCGACGCGCTCAAGGCCTGCGTTCTCTCGGCAATCGCTCTCTATGTAGTGGAGCGTCTCGCGCATTGTCTCAAGGTCGATGCGTGGCTTGACAGGTGCGCGGTCTAAAAGCTTGAACACGCTGAACTACCTCAAACTCGAATAAACGTCTTAAGACTTTATCAACTTTTGAAGTTATCTCAGAAACCGGTTTCAAGCGCAAGCGCGGCGTCGCGTCCCATTTTGATACAACATATTGTTACTGTTGTTCTATTAGCTCCAGCCTTCCTTTACCTATCGCGGGCAAACTCCACCCCGGGGCAGTGTGTGGGTGGAGTCGAGTGGTGGTGCGTAGTCCGGGCATATTGATTATTGTCGAGAACCTTACGGTTCCGCTGGATAGACGCGTGTGGACGGAAGCGCGCGCCTTGCACGAAGCTGGTTTCACCGTCTCCGTTGTTTGCCCGACGGGTGGCAAGTACACGGCAGCTTACGAAGTTCTCGAAGGCATTCACGTGTTCCGTCATCCCATGCCCTTCGAGGCAGACGGCGCACTCGGTTATGCGCTCGAATACAGTTGGGCGCTGGCCTGGGAATTCGCGCTTTCCGTCAAAGCTTATTTCAAGGTTGGGTTCGACGTGGTCCAGGCGTGCAACCCGCCGGATCTCCTGTTTCTAATCGGCGGGTTCTGGAAGTATCTCTTCGGTAAGCGCTTCGTATTCGATCACCACGACATCAACCCCGAACTTTACGAAGCCAAGTTCAACAAGAAGGGCCGCTTCCACACGCTGCTGCTGTGGCTTGAGAAGCTGACCTTCAAGACGGCCGATGCTTCAATCGCAACCAACGAAACCTTTAAGGAAATCGCCGTCCGGCGCGGCGGCATGGACCCGGACCGGGTTTTCATTGTGCGCTCGGTGCCCGATCTCACGCGCTTTAAGCGCGTCGAACCCAACAACGATCTCAAGAACGGCCGCAAGTATCTTGCAGGCTACGTCGGCATCATGGGCGCGCAAGACGGCGTCGATCTCTTGATCGATGCGATGGACGATCTGGTCAACACGCAAGGCCGGCGCGACATTCAGTGTGCCATCGTCGGCTCGGGCACGGAATTGCCGAACCTGCAGCGCATGTGCGCCGCCAAGGGTCTCGACGACTACGTGACATTTACCGGATTTCAATCGGGTGAGCCGCTCCTTAAAGCGTTCTCTGCCTTTGACATCGGCGTCATTCCCGACCCGAAGAATACTTACAACGACAAGATCTCGATGAACAAAGTGTTCGAGTACATGAGTCTCGGCATTCCTTTCGTTTCGTTCGATCTGATCGAGGGGCGAAAGGCGTCGGGCGACGCGGCTCTCTATGCGCGCGACAACGATCCCAAAGATCTCGGCTCCAAGATGGCCAAACTTTTTGACGACGCAGATTTGGCGGGCGCGCTTGCCGAGGAAGGCCGGGCACGTGCACGCTCCCTTCTCAAATGGGAAAACGAGCGCGCGAGGCTGCTTGCAGCCTATGCGTTCGTGCTTGAGGACAACCGTAAAGGCGTATCGCGACCCGCCGAGCATGCCGTTTCGGGTTAACGCTTATCCTGCGGCGATTGACGTTTGTGAACCGAGCCGCAGTCGAATTTGAGCGCGCAATGACGGCATGACGGCGATGCCAACGCCGATTATGGCGGCTGAAGAAGCAACAAGAGCGATTGCAATATTTAATAGGCTTATTCCGACAGCGCCTTGGGCGAGGACCGCAATAAGTGCGGCCGGCAGCAGAAAGAATGCGCGCGTCATCAGCACCCAGCCAGTCGCCGCCTCGAGGCTTTCCAGTCGGGCTGCGACATAGAACAGCGACAGACATTCGCCGAAAAACGCAATCGCCGCGATCGTTGAAATCGCAGCGCCGTCAATGGCTGTCCAAAGTGCGAACGGCAATACAGAGGCCCGGACGAGGCCCGCGACGAGGAACGGCTTGGTGTGTCCGGCAGCCATGAGGGCCATGCCCGGCACGGCCTGGATCATGCGCAAGGCCCACATGGCCGCAAGCCAAGCCGTGACCGCGCCATAACCCTTATAGTGCGCGCCGAACACGAGCGGCAGCAGGGTCTCGCCTGCAATTATGAAGAACACCAGATACAGCGCGGCTCCGAGCGTCGTCGCTTCGGCCATCATTTTGAAACGGCCGGCAAGAGCGCGTCCGCGCCGCAAGGCGTCCGAAAAGAGCGGCAGCATGAGTGCGTGCCCGGCTTTTGCCGCCAGCAGTCCCGGCACCATGGTCAGCATGAAACACGCGGAATAAGCAGCAAGCGATTCCATACCCGATAGCCGCCCAATGATCAGCCGGTCCCCCTGGTAGACGGCAATCAGAGGAAGCGCGCTAAGGAGAATCGGCCAACCGAACGAGATTTGGCGCGCCAGTATGCCGCGATCAAGCGCGAGGCGGTAACGGCGTTCGGAAACAAGGTGTGAAATCAAAACGCCGGCGAAGGCTTGTGCGAGAGACAGCCAGACGACAACGTCGAAAGCCGCAGACGCTTGCAGCGCCGGCAGTGCGGCCGCGAGTGCGACAGCTTGGGGTATGACCTCAACGTACATCTGAGGGCGATTGTCGAAGCGGCGCTGGGCGCGGCGGCAGTCGAGATGCAGGAAGCCTTTTATAAGCGGCACGAGTGCGATCATCTGGAAGGCCGAGGCGGCTTGCGGACTATTGAAGAAGCGCGCGACTGAAGGGCCGATCGCCAGAAGAACGGCGGTTAAAAGCGCTCCGCGCATCACAAGAACCGAGTGCGCCGTGGCAACGAATTCTTCCCTGTCGCCGTCTTCGGCTTGAACGATCAAACGGTCCGAGCCCAGATCCGAGAGCGTTTCGACGATCTGCAATATGAGGGTGATCGACGCGGCAATTCCGAAATCTGCAGGAGAGAGAGCGTGTCCAATGACGGCGTTGCGCAAGAACGAAAGTGCTTGGGCCGTGCCGTAGCCCGAAAACAGAAGAAGGCCTTGGACGCCCGCGCCACTCATCGTGATTGGGGAAAGGACCGGAGTATGGCTCATAGGCTCAGACCGCATTGGGTTTGTGTTGCGGCCAGCCGCGCGCGCCGGGAAGTCTGCGCGAAATTTTGGCAAACGGCTTGCTGGCGATGCGCCCTAAAAATCCGCCGACCGGATCGCCGCTAAGGCGAATGAGGCTGCAGGTTGTCTGGATCCAGCGGGGTGACATGGCGCGCTCCCATTTTGTGCGAAAGGCGGCTTCCATTGCGCTGAAGTCGGTGCCCTTTTTTCCATGCGATAAATGCTCGAGGTGGAAATCGATGACATAGGCCGAATAGCCCATTTGCGCCGCGTGCAGGCAGATGTCCGCGCCGTAGAAATGAAATCCTATCAAGTCGCGCGAAAAGCCAAGACGCGCGTCGCGCCGGACGATGATAAAGTTTTCGTCGAGACTGAACACGCGTTGCGGGAAGTTTCCCGTCCGCTGGTTTCGTCCGTGAGGGTCGGTGATGCGCAGCGCCAAATTGCCGGGTGCGACGCCGCCTGCATTTCCCGCCAGCGCCCAATCCGGGTCGCTGCCGTGCAATTCTTTGAGGCGCAGATCCAAGTTCGACCGGCGGTCGTCAAGCAATCGGACATCCTGGTGGCAGAGAATGACGATGGGCGCGTGCGCCGCGTTAAGTAGTGCGTTCAGCCCGCGATAAGCGTCCGTCTGGACCGGCCCCGTATTATCGACGAAAAGATATTCGCAATCGGTGTCCGAAAAGCCGCCCGCGCAAAAAGTTTCACGCATGGCCGCATATTGCGCGCGGTCCGAAACAAGAGTGGCAATCGTGTAGCGAGGTTCGGCCGATACCGGCGCTTCCGTTTCCGGGCGCAATATCCGCGGCGTGCAACTCGTCGTGCAGAACGTCGGAGACGAAGCCATGATGAGTGACCTTAAGTCGAAGGTGCAAGGGCTGCGGCCGTTGTCTGCTTTGCCGGCAGAGTTGCATATCCGTGTTGCCACTCGTTGCGCCGGCGCCAAATTTGGCTCCAAGCATCCGCCGTTACGCGGTTAGCGGCCGAAGGAATGAGTGCCGCGCAAATGCTCGACGCAACGAGACGCGTCAGCGGCCAAACCCCGAGGAACACGCGTCCAACCGGCGCAAGGAACGGTTGCCAATGGCGATCCACGAGAGAGACTTTAGCGGCAAGCAAGCGCACCATTTTCCCTGTACGCGCAGTTTCGGACGCGCCGCCATAGTGGATAATCGTTGCCGCCGGCGTGATCATGGGCCGGGCCGAGAACGCGTGCGCCCTGAGACACAGATCGGCCTCTTCGCCGTACATGAAGAAGAGAGGGTCAAAGCCATTGAGCCCGTTCCAAAGCTCGCGTTCGATCAGGAAAAAGCATCCTGAAACGATATCGACTTTGCGAACAGAGTCGCGCAGCCAACCGCCATAGGCCTCGCTATTGAAGAGTTCGGATCGGGGAAAGAGGCCGGTTAGTCCGGAGGCGCGGCAAAACAGGTTCCAAGGCGTCATTCGTCCCCAGCATGACGAAGGATTGAGCGATCCGCTCGCATAGAGCGTGCGCCCGCCCCAGATGCGGGCTCTCGATTCCCTCCGGGCAAAGGCCACCAGCTTGTCGATGGCGCGGTCGAGAACGAGCGTGTCGGGATTGAGGAGCAATATGTAGCGGCCTCGCGCGCGCCGGGCGGCTAGATTATTGGCGCGCGCAAATCCGATGTTTTCACCGAGGCGAATGAATTCGGGCCGCAGCGGGTGGTCCGCAATCATGTCTGCCGAGCCGTCGTTCGACGCATTATCGACCGCGATGACCTCGTAGGTAATGTCTTTGGTTTCGGCCAGCACAGAATCAAGTGCTGCCCGCGTCATGGCGCACGTATTGTAGCTGACGACGAGAATTGATACGTCGATGTGGGTGTGGTGCATTGGCTCTGACCCGTCCCGATTCACTCTGACGTAACGGTAACGGGCACCTGCTAACCATCCCTTAATGAACGCCAGAGCGCACACACTAACCAATGCTTAACGCAGGGCGGTCACACTCGCCCGCGGCACAAGCCTGTCGCCGCGCGATTTCTGGAACGCCACTATGGAAACTTTGGACAACGAAGCTCAGCTCGGTTTCGACGGCATCATCTGCATTGGCGGAGAGGACTGGTGGTACCATAACCGCGGTCATTTCGATTTCCAGATCATGCGGCGGTTGGCGGAGACAATGCCCGTTCTGTTTGTCAATTCGCTGGCGGTACGCATGCCGTCGCTCAAGGAAAAAAGCCAGTTCGCGGCCCGTATCGGGCGTAAAGTCCGGAGTTTAGCGCGCGGCTTGGTCAATTTTGAAAACAAGTTCTGGGTGTACTCGCCCGTTTCGGTGCCGGGCCCGGCGGGGCAGAAACTATCGAGTTGGGCGCTTGGGCCTCAGATCAAACTCGCGGCGCGGCGCGCCGGAATTTCCCGGCCCTTACTTTGGATACACTGCCCCGCTGGGGCGTTCCTTGCGGATGAAATTCCCCATGCGCTTCTGGTAATGCAGCGCACCGACCGGTTTGAAGCCTTCCCCGAAGCCGATCCGGCGCTGGTTGGCGCGCAAATCAAGAAAATGAAAGCCGCAGCCGATGTGGTCGTCTACTGCAACCCCAATTTGATGGCTGAAGAGCAGCACGAGGTGCGCAGGCAACTCTTGGTTACACACGGGGTCGATCTCGAATCGTTTATCGCAGCAGGCCTGTCGCGCTCGCCAGGGCCCGCAGACGTCGCAGTGTTGAAGCGGCCGCGCGTTGGCTTCATCGGAGGCATCGATGCCCACACATTCGATCCTCCGCTGTTTGTGGAAGTGGCACGCCGGCTCGGCGATGTCGAATTTGCAATGATCGGTGGGTGTTCGCTTCCGGAAAATTGGTGTCCGCTGCCAAACGTGAAACTCTTGGGGCGCAAGCCCTATGATGACGTGGCGCGCTACATGGCGGCGATGGACGTGCTCATTATGCCGTGGAACGATAGCGAGTGGATCAAGGCCTGCAACCCTATCAAGCTCAAAGAGTATTTGGCTGTCGGCCGTCCGGTCGTCACAACGGATTTCCCGGCCCTCGGGCGCTACCGCGACTTGGTGCGCGTTGCAAACGGCCCGGCTGAATTTGCAACTGCCATTCGACACGCACTGGCACAGCCATACGATGCCGAAAGATCAAGGACCTCGGTTGCGAGCGAAGGCTGGGATGCAAAGGCCGGCTATTTGCTCGAAAATCTCATTGAGATTGCAGCAGAAGTCGCCTCCGGCCGGACGGCTGACGCCGGTGATCGCCGGACAGCCGCTTAGCGCTGGGCGCACCCATGTATAAAGCTGGCTTCGCTATGCCGGCAGTCCGCCCGGAACGTGCGCACCCGGAAATCCCGGTGTTGGTTGAATGGCAGGAACATAAGGACGGCGTGCCGGAACGCTGCGCGGATCAATCGGCTTGGCAACTTTTGCCTTGGCCTTCGCGCGCACGGGATCGGCGAGCCATCCTGCCATGCCGAGAAAGAAAAAGAAGAAGGCGTAGGGCACGTTCCACAAATGCACGGTCGTCGCGATTAAGCACAGGGCAATCAGCGACATGTTCCAGCCCCGCGCCAGGCGCCGGGCATTAGCATCCTTTTGCGTTAATCCGCGTTTGACCACGCCGCGTGCGAGTAAGCCGATGGCAATCACGATGAAGATTAATGCGGGAACGCCGGTACGCATGAGTATGACGAGCCAGAACGCGTCGACGGTCGATGATACCATCCACGCGGGACGGTCCCATTCGGCAAGGCCGATACCAAAAATCGGATTGGCCCACACGTTGTCGAGCCCGAATTCCCAGGTCATTAGACGGTAGAACCCGGTCCATGGGTCCAGCGTCATGCCGGTCGCGATGACGGCGATTGGCCCGCGTGTCGAGAACGCTGCAGCGCCGATGTAGAGTCCCGCAACGACCACCCACGTCAGTACGCCCCTGCCTTTCAGGCGCCGCGTCGTCTTTTCCCAGATCAGCATGCCGATTTGAAGCCCGAGACAAAGGAGCGGCGCCGAGGAGAGCCCAAGAACGGTGGCGCTGCAAAGAAGTGCCGCGCGCTTCAGCTTGTTGGCCGTCTTATCTTCTGCATACCAGAAGAGCGCGAGAAGCGCGGCGCAGAACGTGCCGTAATGGATGGGGTGGTCGAACGTGCCGTAAGCACGTGTCAAACCCATGCGCGTTTCAATGCCGATCGGGTGCACGTATCCAGTGATGGCTCTTAGAATCTCGTGGGTGAATATCTGCCCGAACAGCGTTTCAGGAAGTGCAACCAACGCCGCGAAAGCAATTGCAATAGCCATTGCGTTGAGTGCGCCCCGCATTTGATCCTGGGTACGGATCCAGACGCGCGCCACGAGATAGGGGCCAAGTCCTTCGAGCGCCAGTGAGCCGCCGTAGACGAGGCCTTCCTGTTCGCCCATGTGGCGCATGTACATGGCCACGGTCCAAATGTTGAACACGATGAAGGCGAAGTCGAAACCGCGCAGCTTCAATCCGCGTTGCGACAAGAGAGCCATGATGGCCATTGGGAACAGAATTATCGCGGCCACGCGATGCGGGGGAAAACGCAATCCAGCAATATAGAGTGAAAGCTCCGTTGGGCACAGGAAGGCGATGATCAAAATAATGACCGGAAGCGGCGCCTTGTGCTTCAGTTTTCCCATGACGTTTCGCGCGTCTGCCTCGTCGCCCGGTTTCTTAGTCGGCGTTGATACCGGCAATTACAGTCCGAAAGGTTCGCATCAAGATTTTGAGATCGAGCCCGAGAGACCAAGACTTGATGTAGGCGAAATCGGCTTCGACGCGGGCTTCGATGCTACCCGGTGCAGCCGTCGAGCCGCGCAGGCCGCTGACTTGGGCAAGACCCGTCATGCCGGGCCTCATTTGATGCCGGTTAGGATATTTTTCGAGGAGCTTGCTGAACTCCTCGTCGTGCGCCAATGCATGGGGGCGGGGTCCGACAAGCGACATCTCGCCCGTAATGACATTGATAAATTGCGGCAGCTCGTCGAGGCTCGTGCGGCGCAGCACGCGGCCGACGAAGGTGACGCGTCCGTCGCCCGGCTCGGCCTGGCGCACGTCACTGCCTTCTTCCATGACGCTCATGGTCCGGAATTTCAGAACTTCAAATACTTGTTGATGACGGCCGCGGCGCCGCTGCCGGAAAAAGACGGGGCCCGGGCTTTCGCATTTGATTGCAAAAATAATCAGGGGCCAAAGCGGCAAGCTAACGACAAGGAAGATCGTCCCGAGAACGACGTCCTCGAGACGCTTCGCGATGGGCGCCCAATCAGCTAGTTCTTTTTTTTTAAATCGAGCAGGCCAACCGGCCCGAGGTTCGAAACCTTGTGACTGATATCGCCATCGACGAGGTCGGAGGCAATGTGCGTCACGATGTGGGTCGAAACCGGCAGATCGGCAAATTTCTCGATGATCTTCGAGACGCGCTGATCTGCGGCCTGGGGCAATGCAACGACAATCCGGTCGATAGTGCCTTCACGGCATGCGGTGATCAAATCTTCGAGCTTGCCTGTTACTTCCAAGCCTTCCGGATTGAGCCGGTCTTGACCTGCACGGTCGTCGAATACGCCTGCGAAGTGGATGCCGACGCCTGGTGATTTGAGATAGTCGTGCACCCGGCGGGCTATCTGGCCGGCACCAAAGACGGCGATGCGTTCGTCAAAGCGGCCCTGTTTAGCGAGCTTGGCGAGAATATTGCGCGCCATCATGCGGCAGTAAAGCATGAGGCAGAAGCTGGCAGAAACCCAGGCGGCATACCAAACTGCGATGTGCATGTTGCGCAGTGCCAGCGGCAGTCCAATGCCAAGTACGCCGACCATGCCGCAGATTACCGCAATCATGAGTTCGAACGGATCAAGCGGGAAGCTTTCCATGCGGCTCGTGTCGTACATGCCGCGGAAACGCAGGCAAAGATGCGATATGAAGCCGGCGACGAGAACGGATTGCATGACCATAACCTGGTCGATGACCACTTTGCCAACCACCGCATAGATGAGCGCGGGCAGAAGGCCGCCAAGAACCATGGCGAGAATATCGCAGATCGCGACAATGTCGGCCGAGACTTGGCGTGACAACCGGCGTTTCATTGGCGCCGGTGTGATCTCAGTCGGCTGTGCGGCTGCGATTTGCGTGCTCATTTCAGTTCCCATTGCAAGCAATTGCTTTGTAACCGGCACTACGCTGCCGACCGTCAAGGTTCATCTAACGCCAACTGTCTAAATTTTGACTGAACGCCGAAACATTCTGTTTGTGCTGGCAGCGCCTTTCCGGCCAGGATCCGATCAAGCTGCCCGGCGCGGCGGCTGTTCAAAGCCAAAATTTTCCGGCCGGCGCCCGATCAGGGCAGAGAGGACACCGGTTCCTTCCATAGACGTGTCTTCGGCGACTTCGCTGAGTACGACGCCGGCTAATTTGCTCCTGTTGCTGCCAAGAAGTGTCAGAGCCTTTTTGGCGAGCGCCTTCGGCGTTCGTTGCCATTTCATGACGAACACGATCTGGTCGGCGTAGTCGGCTAAAATGCGCCCGTCCAAGACGGGGAGCAGGGGGGGCGCCGACAGAATGATGATATCGAACCGGCCTTTGAGCCGGCCAAGGGAATCCTGCATTGCCCGCCCGCCGAGGACTTCAGGGATAGAGTGTGTGATGGGACCCTGCCCGGCCGCTGGCAGAAAGTGCAGGCCCGTCAGGCTGTCGCGCAGGATCGCCGTTTCAATGGGGCGGTTGGCTGCAAGCAAGTCGATGAGGCCCGACGTGCGTTGCGGCGCCAGGTGACGGGTGAGCGGCAGACGGCGCGCGTCTCCGTCCGCAAGCAGCACGCGGGCGCCGGTCATGGCATAATGATGCGCCAGGTTCGACGCGATGGCGTCTGCGCTTTCGCCCGGCAAGGCGGACGCCAAGAGCACAATGCGCGGTCCCGGCGCGGGGCGGCGCAGATCGAGTTCGCGGCGTGCGGCGCGAATAGCGTCGGCATAGGCGCTTGCCGGTTCCGCTACAATGAGGCGAACGAGTTTGGAGGGCTCGATTGCGGCTTGATCTGGCAAATTGGCAGCCGGCAGCGACGTGATGTAGGCTGCGTGTAATGCGCGCGGGATGTCGTCGGAGCGGCTAATGCCCGGTGCCATCATGTCCAGAAGGATGGCCAGTCCGAGACCCATGATGAGACCGCCGATGCCGGCAATGAGCACGATCTGCTTGCGCTTTGGCGATGCCGGATAAAGCGGCGTATCGGCTTTTTCCACGATATGGGCGTCGGGCAGCTGGAAGTCTTGCGTGCCGCTGGTCTGTTTATAGCGGGTCAGGAGGGATTCAAGCATTTGCTTGGAGGTCCCCGCCTCGCGCTCAAGTTCCTTGAGATCGACGCCTGCGTCCTTGCTCGTCACTTCCTGCTCTTTGAGCTGCGCCATGTTTTGCGCCAGCTGCCGTTCGCGCGCCTCGGCAACTTCGAATTCGTTCTTCAAATTGCCGACCAGCTTTTCGACCTCAACGGCAAGCTGGGACTCGGCTTCGGCCACTTCGGCGCGGCTTTTGATGATCTCGGGATGCTTGGGGCCGTACTTGGTCGCAAGTTCTGCTGCTTTCCGGTTGGCGTTGGCAACGGCATCCTTGAAGGATTGTAGCGATGGGCTTTTCAAAACGTCAGCCAGCCCCGTGCCGCCATCGCCCCGGCGCGCCAGTTTCTGAGCCTGCTCATAATTCGCCTTGGCTTCGGCGGTCGTGTTGCGCGCGTTGATGGTCTGCTCCATCAGCCGTGCCATTTGCTTCTCGGAGAGAACCTGGCCTTCGGAACTGAAAATATTGTTCTGAGCTTTCCACTGCTCGACTTGGCGTTCTGCTTCATTGACCTTGGTACGCATGCCTTCGATTCTCTCCTCGAGGATCTGGGTCGCGGCAGCGTTGGCGCGGCGTTTGGTATCGATCTGATATCTGAGATAGGTCTCGGCCACCGTGTTGGCGATTTTGGCGGCTTTCACGGGGTCGGATGCCGAAAAGCGGACATCGATGAGCAGCGTCATGCGCACGCGCACGACTTTCAGCCGCTCGGCGAAAGCCACCGCCACCTCATCGCGTTCGGGCGTGTACGTGCCCGGCTTTTCGGGGTTCAATATTTCTGCAATCTGGTCACGGGGTTCCGGCAGCTTGCGATCGGCGATATCGTCCTGTTCGGGGTCTTCGAGCCCGAGTTTCGAGAGCCATGTCTGCGGCAGAGATTGTTTTCGGAACTCGGGATCGTTGCGAAGTCCCAGCGTTCCAATCACCGAAAGGATAATTGGCCGCGAGCGAATGATTTCGACTTCGCTTTCGACGGTCGCGTTGTCGCCTTTGAGATCGGTGACGACGTTGTCGAGGTTCGAGACGAGTTTCTGGCGCGGATCGATTTGCACGATGGCCGATGCGTCGAAACGGTTTGGCAGTGCCAGTACAACTGCAGCAGCCAGGATCGTGGTCAGGACCGGGAATGCGGCAATAAGCTTCCAGCGCTTGCGCACAGCCGCCGCCGCGCGTTCGAGGCTCATTCCCCCGCCGCCCTGTCCGCCTTCGCTCAGTTCGTCGGGATTTTCTTCCATTCTCCCAAGCGCCTAGAACCGCAATTTCGCACCGATCATGAAACGGTTGCGATGCATGTCGCGCGAATCACTTTCCGACTCGCGCAGGTCATGTTCGTAGGCAAAGGTGAACAGCCAGTTTTTATTTAGATAATATTCCAGCCCGATCCGGGCGCCGTAGACCATTTCGGCGGTGTTGGTCGTGAGGGAGGCGTCCTCGCGGATCTCGATGCCGCTGTTGAGCAGCAGGTTGTGATAGATTTCGTAGTCGGCGCGCACACTAAGGCCGGTCTGCAGCAATGCCGAGCCGTCCGGGCCGCCTGTTTCGTTCAGGCGCCGTGTGAGAGTGCCGTAGATTGTTAACCGTTGCGTCGGCAACCACTGAACTTCGGCTTCCATGAGACTGACTGTCAGGTCTTCAACGCCGGCTTGCTCGTAGTCGCGCACGCCGAAGCCGCCAAGAATGCGCCAGCGCAGCAGCGGGCTCGTCTCGAATGCGAGGCCCGCCAGGGCTTCATAGCCAAGCGCATCGGTATCGGTGATGCCGTCGCCCTTGTTGAGTAACTTGAGGCCTTTGACTTTGCCGACGAGTTCGAAGCCGGGGGAAAACCGGTAACCCGCTCGCAGCGTCGTACTGTAGAGCTGCAGATCGCGCGGATCCAAATCGAGATGAGAGCCGTCCAAGGCCGTCGTGTCGGCAAAGTCCCAGCTTTCGGCGGCTGCCGAAATCGTGCCGTAGAGACGGCCGACGTCGCGCGTAATACCGGTCGCTGCCCGGTTATAGAAAACTTCAACCGGTCCGCGTGCAGCCGTTGGGTAGGACGGGCTATTGCGTTCTAGATGTGTGAGCGACGACAGAATGCCGGCCGCAAGCGTGTGCGCGTGGTCGAAATGTAACGCGCCGTCGAGGCGGCCCCGCACGTTGGCAAAATCCTGCTCTGAGTTCTCAGCAAAACTGACGATTTTGCCGTCGAGCGACAAATCAAGCGCATGGCGCGGCAACTGTGATTGAAACTTGACGGATGCATCGAGTTCCGAGCGCAAATCGCCGACTTTCTCGGCATCCGTGCCAAAGATGTTGTCGTCGAAGATAACTGTCGCTCCGGCTTCCGGCGAAACGATATAGTTGCCGGCACGAATGCCGTCAGGCTTCACAAATTGCCGGTTGCGGCCGGCGACCGTTTCGGCGCCGAATTCTCTGGCATTAAGCCAATCTATGTCGTTTTGCCGTTTGGCAATAGTCGTTGTGTTCAGTCCGTCTTTATCGTCGATATCGAGTTCGCCAGCACGTGCGCTTGAATCGAGACAAATCGAGGCGAGTACCAAAGCGGAGGCACAATTGCGTAGCCAGCCCGCAATACGGGCCGTCCAATGCGGTTGTGCTTTTCTTCCAGTACGCATGACTCAAAAAACTCGGCGCCGAAAATCGTTCCGGGGCGAATGCCGGATCAGAAGAACCTTTCAGGAATTTTAATATTGTCGCCGGGGAGAACAGGGATGTCGGCGGGCATCTTCACGGCCGCGTCCGGTTCGCCTTCGCGGCCGATATAGAGATAGGTCTGGTCGGCGCGGTAGGTGTAGCCGCCCGCCATGGCGACGACGTCGCGCAATAGAAGTCCGTTTTTGTATTGGAATTCGCCGCCGTTTTTGACCTCGCCGTGCACGTAGATCGGCCGGTAATTGGTCATTTCGACCGACACTTTCGGATTCTTAAGGTAGCCATCGGCCAAGCGTCGGGCAACGGCGTCGCGGAATTCGTGGAGTGCCAGACCTTTGGCTGGTAATTCGCCAATGAGCGGCATCGAGACCTGACCGGCCGCGTTGACTTCCAGCGGCCCGGAGAGATTTTCTTCACCAAAAACAATAACTTTGAGCTTGTCGCCGACACCGAGGCGATAGACGCGCAGTAGAGGCAGCTTGCCTTCGCGCGTTGCAAACTGCGGGCCGCTCATGGCAATGGGGTTGACGCATGCGGCAGCCAGCGTCGCGCTCAGCAGAGCAGCGAGGGCAACGCGGACAAATCTCTCGAGCGGCAAACGCAAGACTGGAGCTCGAATACTAAAAATACGCATACAAAGGCCCCACCCGGCAGAGTGCGACCCCAACCATCACGTTTGGCGGTATCTGGTTAATTTCGAATTAAGAACTTTGCCGCGCACCTAAAGAAACAAATGTACTGCCGCAATGATCGTGATGGGCGGCGGGCGTTAGGCCGCTCTTCAAGAATTGAGTGGTATTGATTTTTTTTGTTCAATCCTTGGGGATGTGCGCGTGCCGAACGAAGCAGCCGGAACGGCCGACAATTTCAGCAGCTTTTATGCCTCGAAGCCCAAGAGTTACTTCGCGGGTGCACGAGCGGACTTCATCGCACGCCTGCCGCGCGATCCATCGGCCTCGATCCTTGAAATCGGCTGCGGATCGGGCGAAACGGGTGCCTTGGCGCTCGCGGAAGGCTGCTGCGGTCGTTACGTCGGCGTCGAGCTTTTCGAATCCGCCGCAGCGCAGGCCCGCCAAATCTTGACAGAAGTTAGCACCGGCAACGTCGAGACGATGACCTTCGCTTGGCAACCGGCGTCCTTCGACGCGATCATTCTCTCGGAAGTTCTGGAACATCTGGTCGAGCCGGGGCGGGTTCTGAACGAACTCTGCCGCTTTGTGCGCCCCGGCGGCATAGTGCTTGCCAGTTCGCCCAACATTTCCCATTGGCGCGTGATCCGCGAACTCGTCAACGGCCGCTTTCATCTCGCCGACCGCGGTGTCTTCGACCGGACGCATATGCGCTGGTTCACGCCCGATACCTTTGTTGCGATGTTCGAGGAAGCCGGTTTCGATATTTACGAAGTTGGCCCGGTCACACCGTTCAGTGCGCTCACGGAAGCGATCTCCTGGGCGACCGGCGGCCGCTTCGACCATCTTTTCATGGCGCAGATCGCGGTTCTCGGTACGCGCCGCTAGGGGCTGAGGCGATGGATCTCCGCCAAGCCGGCCGTCAGGTCATACGAGCAACGGAGATGGCCGGCTGTCCCTGCCTTCAAAATGAGGTTTGGGTGGCGGAAACGCACATCCCATAGCGGATTGTCGATATCCCAGAGGGCCACATCCGCGTGCCGGCTGCCAATGACGATTTCCGGACCAATCCACGATTGAGCCGGTTTTGCACGCTGGGTCTTCAGAACCTCTTTTTGACAAGTTGTTGCAGCGCGATCCTCATAAGCGCTGATCAAGGCTTCATGCATAATCGCGCGATAATAGCGGTCCTGTGCCCAAACCTTCAGTCCGGCGAGGCCCGCCACAAAAATAACGAGGATCCTGAGGGATGCGCGCGGCATGAGACGATCCGGACTTCGCGGGATTGGCGTTGAGGGAACCCAAACAGTGCACTCGCTATGGTGAACAAATGGTTTCTTGCCGCACCTAGCATTCGCATATCGGTACGCCTTCGGGCTTGTCAGGGGCGCGGGCGTCGGGCAAAAGCCATACCCTACCAAAGTCGATAGGCCGTCGGCGAGCGAGCGTCGGCCTCAGGGAGTCCTCGACAAATGAAAAAGAAGATCTTGATCACCTGGCCGCTGCCGGAAGCCGTCATGGCGCGCGCGCGCGCGACCTATAACGTCGTCGCGCATGGCGGCAACCCGAAGATTACCATCGACGAGATGCTGGAGACGGCAAAGTCCGTCGATGCCATCCTGCTCACGCTCAATGAGAAGTGCCGCAAGGATGTTATCGACAGGATGCCGGAGAACATCAAGTGTATCTCGACGTTCTCGATCGGCTTCGACCACATCGACCTCGACGCCTGCAAGGCGCGCGGTATCAAGGCCGGTAATGCGCCTCATGGCGTCACGGTTGCGACGGCTGAAATAGCCATGCTGCTATTGCTCGGTTCGGCGCGGCGCGCAGGCGAAGGCGAAGCCATGATCCGCACGCGTTCCTGGCCAGGTTGGCAGCCGTTGCAGCTTGTCGGTCAGCGCTTGGACAACAAGGTGCTGGGAATCTACGGTTTCGGGAAAATCGGCCAGGCCTTGGCGCAGCGCGCCCGAGGTTTCGACATGCAGATCCACTATTACGATCTCTATCGGGCTAAGCCGGAAGTCGAAGCGAAGTACAACGCGACGTACCACGATAGCCTTGACAGCCTGTTGAAGGTTTCGCAGTTCTTCTCGATCAACGCGCCTTCGACGCCAGAAACGCGCGGGTTCTTCAATCAGGCGACGATTGCCAAGCTGCCTCAGGGTGCCATCGTCGTGAATACGGCGCGCGGCGATCTCGTTAACGACGAAGATATGATCGCGGCTCTGAAGTCCGGCCGGCTCGCATACGCCGGGCTCGATGTCTTCGCCGGCGAGCCGAAGATCAACGACGGCTATTACGATTTGCCCAACACGTTCCTTTTTCCGCATCTAGGGAGCGCGGCCGTCGAAGCGCGCAACCAGATGGGTTACGAGGCACTCGACAACATCGACGCCTTCTTCGCCGGCAAGGACATGCCGTTCAAACTGGCTTAAGCGGTCCCGGGCAAGTTTCGAAAAGTAAAAGGCCAGTCACGATATGCGAATGGCCTTCTTTGACATTGTTGTGTTGAAAGAGTCGATTTAGTGCACCGCTGCAATCGCGAGTTCGCCTTCTTCGGCGTGACCGATGGCTGCCTGCAACGTATCTGTCAGCGCGATCGGCGTGCCGTCGGCAGCATGCAGCGAGAACAGGTTGATGCCCTTCGGCAAACCTTGGATCATCGGGAACATGCGTTTGGCATCGTCCGAGGATAGCGTCTTGATGTAGGCGACCCGGCCGCCGCCAAGACGGGCAAGCTCTAACTCGCTCATCAAGTGGTCGGCGCCGGCGTCTACGATCTTGCTCGGAGACTTCGATTGGGTCTTGGTGTTCATGACGCTGTTCCTCCTTCGGAACGAGAACGATCACCACAATATGGGGGATCAATCGGGCTTTTTCGAGTGGGCCGAAAGTCCATCCAAGGGTCTGATCCTCGGACGATTCGGCTCAAATTGCTGTGACCTGAAAGACTCTAGGTGCGGCCATTTTTACCTGTGGCGTTCCCGGCAGGCGTTATGCCAATCTCAATGCGGCGCACAACCCGCTCAGGCTCAAGGCGATGCAGGTCGATGGACAATAGTCCATTGGACAAGTCTGCGGACTTGACTTCGATGCCATCCGCCAACACGAAAGTCCTCGCAAACTGGCGTGCAGCAATGCCGCGATACAAGTATTCGCGCGATTTATCGTCCGCCTGCTTGCCGCGTACTGTCAGCTGATTGTCTTCGAGCGTAATGTCGAGCTGGTCGCGGGTAAATCCGGCGACGGCGAGCGTAATGCGCAACAACTCCGCGCGCTCGCCGTCTTTCGAGACTCGTTCGATATTGTAAGGGGGGTAGCCGTCAGCTGAGCCTTTGCCGGCGCGGTCGATCAGGCGCTCTATGTCTTCGAATCCCAAGAGCAAGGGGTTCGACAGCATTGCCATTCGTGACATACGAAAGTCCTCCGCCGAAGCGACCTTCCAATTACAGGAAGCCCGAAAGCCTTCCCGGCGCCCGCCACCCCGAAACCTGGGCATGACCAGCTGCGCCATCGCTATATCGGAAGGCTCCGGCAAATGTTCAAGTCTTGGGCAAGATTGAGATCGCGGCCGGGTAATCAACCCGTAGTTCCGGGCTAGTAGCCGCTCGCCTTAGTCTTGCTCGACTTTTTCAGTTTGTGGCGATAGCACGTTGGAACGCGCCAGAGTGCGCCACGGAGAGGGGTCTTATGAGTACAGGTTTTCGCTTTGCCGCCCTGGCGGCAGGACTATTTGCTTTTTCGGTGGCGAATTCGCAGGCCGAAGAGGCCAAGGCACCTGAGGCGGCGCCTGCTCCTACTATTGCTACTGAGGCCCCAGCAACGCCTGCCGCCGAGGCGAAGAGCGATCCGGCGGCGGCGCCCGCGGCCACCGATGTCAAAATCTCGGACAGTCCTCCAGAAATCGAATTGACGGCCGAAGAAAAGGCGGAGCGCGAGTCACGCAAAGCGTGCAAGGTCGATATTTGTGCCGCTTTCCGCAAGCCGTCGGCGAGCGGCTCCGACATCAGCTGCGATGTCGTGAAGAGCTGGCGCAAGGAGCAACTCGCCAAGCTGGTTGGCCGTCTCAAGGTTTCTTGGCCCTATGGTCCGGTGCGCTGTATGTCGGCCGTGAAATTGAAGCGCGCCGATCTTCACAAAGCCATGACAGACGAAAAGTATGAGACCCAGCTCGACAAGCACGAGGTGACTTGCGTGGTCGATCGACTTACGGAGCCCGCCGCCGATATCAAGTTCGACTTCTCGCCAAAAGTGGCGTTCGAAAAAGGTCTGGCGGTTAGGGCCAAGATCAACTGGGGCAAACTCGAAGCACCAACCTTGATCAAGGGCGCATTGTGGACAGCGACCGCTGCCGACAACACAGTTAACATTTTGTCCAGTTCGCTAATTGAGGACATCAACGGTTTTATCGGCAAGAAGTGCGATGATGTGAAAGACGAATGGGCATCGAAATGAGCAGGCGTTCTTAGAGCCTGACAAGGCCCTTGGTGATGGCGATAGCGACCGCGTGCTCGCGCGAGTCGGCTTTGAGTTTGGTCCGTGCATTTGCTAAGTGCATCGCGACTGTCGGCTGCTTAATTCCGATGCACTTGGCAATGCCCTCGTTGGAATGCCCCCGGGCAAGTAAATCCAAGCACTGCAATTCTCGAGGTGAAAGTGCAGAAATATTGTCTGCGGCCATGCTCATTTTCCGCCAAATCTTTTTGTCGCTCAGGCAATACCGTTCAAAAATGGTTGCGGTCCGCTCGTTCCCTTGCTTGATGGTGTGCGAAAAACACCACCGCCATCGCCCGCCGCAAAGTGCATTGTGCACTATCCTGCCGGGTCGGTACAATCTATCGGAACCATCAGGGCAACATCGAAAAGCCGAGAAAATATCGCCGGTTAGCATTCCCGATCAGGGTGCACTTTAGATCATAGCCGCGTGTCTGATGTGTACTGACCGGCCGCCATCGCCGCCATGATTGGTGCAGCCCAGAGTGACTGCGGGTTCAAGCCGCGCCATCGATCTCGGATCTCAATTGATCGAGTTCAAGCCAAGCCGTTTCGGCCTTCTCGAGAGCCGTCTGGGTGATGGCCAGGCGTGCCGAGACGGCATCGAACTCCGTGCCGTTGCGGGTGAAGAGCGCGGCATCCGACAGTTTGTCTGCAAGCACCTTGATTTCAGCTTCAAACTTGCGGATCTGATCGGGCAGCGTTTCGAGCGCGTGCTTTTCCTTGAACGAGAGTTTGCGCAACGGTCTGGGCGCTCCGGGCGCTTTTGCTTTGTCAGGGGCGCCGGTCTGGCTGGGCCCCGCCGCGGCTCCATTGGCCGCAGCAGCCTTGGCGGGCTCCAATCCTTTGCGTTGATCGAGCATATCGGAATAGCCGCCGGGATATTCGCTCCAGCGTCCATCGCCTTCGGGTGCCAGAACGCTCGTCACCACGCGATCGAGAAAATCGCGGTCGTGGCTGACAAGCAAAACGGTGCCCGGATAGTCGGCAAGCAACTCCTGCAGGAGATCCAATGTTTCGAGGTCGAGATCGTTGGTCGGCTCGTCGAGGACCAAAACGTTCGACGGCTTGGCAAGGGCGCGCGCCAGCATCAGCCGCGCCCGTTCGCCGCCCGAGAGCACGCGCAGCGGCGTCAGCCTTTGCTCGGGCAGAAACAGGAAGTCCTGCATGTAGCTCGCGACATGGCGCGCTTTGCCGTTGATGATGACCTGGTCGCCGCGTCCGCCCGTCAAAGCGTCGCGCACCGTCCAATTGGGATCGAGTTCGTCGCGCTTCTGGTCAAGGGAGACGAGCTCCATGTTGACGCCGAGCCGTATTGCGCCGGCATCGGGCTCCAAGGCCCCGGTCAGAAGTTTGAGGATCGTCGTTTTGCCGGCGCCATTTGGGCCAACGAGACCAAGACGGTCGCCGCGCATGACGCGGATCGTGAGATCCTTTACAATCGGTATGCCGCCATATCCTTTGGATGCGCCCTTCGTTTCGGCGATCAGCCGGCCCGAAAGCCCGCCTTCGGACGCATCGAGCCGGACGTTGCCTTGAACGTGGCGTTGCTCGCGTACTTCTTCGCGCATGGCACGCAGTTCGCGCACGCGCCGCACGTTGCGTTTGCGGCGGCCCGTGACGCCACCATGCATCCAGTCGTTTTCGCGCAGGATCTTGCGGTCGAGTTTGTGGCGCTCTTGTTCTTCTTCCTCGAGGGTCTTGTCGCGCCACTCTTCGAAGGAGCCAAATCCAGAATCGAGCTGGCGGGCCTTGCCGCGGTCGATCCACACCGTTCTGCGCGATAAGTTTTCCAGAAAGCGCCGGTCGTGGCTGATGAGAACAATGGCCGAGCGCAAGGATTTCAGCTCGCTTTCGAGCCACTCGATCGCCGGTAGATCAAGGTGGTTGGTCGGTTCGTCGAGCAGTAGAACGTCGGGCCGGGCGACAAGCGCTCGGGCAAGTGCCACGCGGCGCGCTTCGCCGCCTGAGAGCTGATCGGGGTCTTCGTCGCCCGTCAGCCCCAGTTCTTCGAGCAGCGCGCGAGCGCGATAAGGATCGTCGGTTGGACCAAGGCCTGCTTCGACATAATCGAGCGATGTCTGAAAACCGGTAAAGTCGGCTTCCTGGGGAAGGTAACGGATGCTGGCTCCAGGGTGGGCGAAGCGCTCGCCCTGGTCGGGCTCAGCGAGCTTAGCGGCAATCTTCAGTAACGTCGATTTGCCCGAGCCATTGCGGCCGACAAGGCAGATGCGATCGCCCGATGCGACGGTCAGATCCGCGCCTTCGAGAAGGGGCGTGCCGCCGAACGTCAGCCAGATGTTCTTAAGGGTCAAAAGAGGGGGTGCCATGGGCAGGGTGTAGTGCGCTGCAGCATGGAGGGCAAGGGGCGGAATCTCGCAGCCTATCTATCCCGCAAAAGTGCTGCTCCCTTCCCATGGGGCGCATAATCTGGTCTGATCCTAGGAAGCGCCCTGCAGCAAACCCGATATTGGGAGTACCTATGAAACTCTATGCCGATCCAATAACGGTCAACTGCCGCAAGGTTATGGCCGGGCTCGACTTTCTAGGCGCGCCCTACGAACGGGTGCACGTCGATTATTTTAAGAGCGAGCAGAAATCGCCGGCATATTTGGCGATCAATCCCAATGCGTCGCTGCCTGCTTTGGTGGACGGCGAGCTGGTGCTCTGGGAGTCGAACGCGATCCTACAGTACGCCGCCGACAAGGTTGGCAACAGCCGCGCCTATTCGCTCGATCTTGCCAAGCGCGCCGACATCAACCGCTGGCTCTTGTGGGAGTCGGCCCATTGGTTTCCGAGCGCTTATATTTATCTGGTTGAGCATTGCGTGAAGCCGCTCTTCGATCAAAAGCCAGACGAGCAAGTTTTAGCCGCGCAAGACGTTCAGTTCCACAAGCTTGCGGGAATACTCGACGCTCGGCTGGCCAAGAGCAAATGGCTCTGTGGCGACGAGCCGACGATTGCCGATATCGCCGTCGCCGGGCCGATGCACATGCACCAGTATCAGAAGCTGCCGCTTGCCCCGCACAAGAACCTAACGCGCTGGATGACTGACGGCATCGAGAAATTGCCGTGCTGGGAGCGGTCGTACGTTGGACCGGGCTTCACGCTGACGCGGAGTTGATTACCGGTTCGCGCGCAATGGCGCTAAGAAAAGGCGAAAGTCGATTTCGCCGGGCCGGTTCGGCGAACAAACGCACGAGGACGAATTCAACATGCAGCGCTCGGTAAAGTCCAATCTCAACTACACGGTCGATAACGGAGTTCCGCCCGATTACTATTTTTATGAACCCGACCCTTCGGTCAAACGCAATCCACCAGGAACCGACGCCAAAGAAGTCGAGATCCATGATGGCTGGCCGAAGCTGAACGAGTTTTCGCTCGACCGCGAAGGCTTTGAGCTAAAGGCGTTCCCGGCCAAATTTTCAAGCTACGACGACGAGGCTGCGGTCAAGAATGAGTTTTATCCGCAGGTCGTTGATTTTGTCGCCCGTAATACGGGCGCCAAGCGCGTTGTCATTTTCGATCACACTATTCGCAAGCGCATGCCCTCCGACCTCAAGGAGCAGACGTCGGTTCAGCGTCCGGCCGTGCTTCTGGTACATGCCGACTACACGGCAAAAGCGGCTGTGCAACGCGTGCGCGATATCGTTCCCGAAGAGGCCGACGAGCTGCTCAAAGGCCGCGTCGCGTTTTATAACGTCTGGAAGTCGCTCTACGATCCGGTGGAAGAATTGCCGCTCGCCATGTGCGATGTCACCTCTGCGGTCGACGACGATATGCTGCGAATGGAACTCAAGTACAAGGAGCGCACGGGCGAAATCTACGTGATGCGCCATTCACCTAATCACCGCTGGTACTATTTCCCAAAGATGCAGGTGGATCAGGCGCTGCTGTTGAAAACCTTTGACTCAGACGCTGGCCGCGCCCGCTTCATGAGCCACAGCGCTTTTGAAGATCCAAATACGCCGCCGGGCGCACCAAAGCGCGAGAGCATCGAAGTGCGCACGATGGCGTTTTTCTAGGCCGTGCCTCCTCGTGACGCTGGTTAGGGTTCGCCTGCGGTTGGAGAGATCCAGGCCTCGGCACGCGCGCCGTTCGCCATGCTGGATGGAGCGTTCACTTCTGTGCCGGGCGGTGCCGCCACCGCGCGCCGAAATTCATTTGCGAGCGCTTCAAGCCGCGGCTTGATGGCACTGCCAACCGAAAGCTGCGGTTCCGAGGGCGTGAGGTTGTCGTGCTTTTCCCATCGGCCGACGGTTCCCTTTGCCATGTCAAAGGCTTCGTCGAGCGCAAAGGTGTTCTTGAATGCCCGGTTGAAAAGTGCGTCGCCGAAATATGTCCACTCGCGTTCGTTAGAGCAGCCAAACGAGGTGCGGTCGCTGGCGGCGGCCGTCATGATGAGGGTGTTTTCATTGGCAAGTTCCGGGATGAAGCTGCCGGAAAAGCAAGCCGATATGATCAGGACGCGGTTCTTGATGCCCGAGCGGTGCAGCATCTCTTGAAGCCGGGGCGGCGTGAGATCGTTCAACGAAAAGCCGTCGAAGCTGACCGAGAAACGCCGTTTCGAACCGTGTGATGTCAAAAACAACACGAGCACGTCATTCTCGAGATCCATCTTGCCGGCGAGACCTCCGAGCACCGCGTCGAGATTGGTTGCATTCGCGAGCGGCACGTCATCGACCGTATCGCGATGATTTATCATGACCAGGGACCGGCCCTTGGTCCCGAACCGGCTGTCGAAATGCATCCGCGCTTTGTTCGCTTCTTTCTTGAAAACGTCCTGCTCGGCGAAACCTGCGGCGCCGACAAAGTATAACTCCGCACGCGAGGGGTCTGACGGCACGATGTCCTTCAGGGCCTCGGACACAAGGGTTGGCTGGCGATCGTAAGCGGCTTCCACATCGACCCGGCCGTACTCGGGCCCGTTACCCGTATCTGTCGAGGCGTTGGTGTAATACCACCAGTACCCTTGCGCGACCTGCCAGACGTCGAACGCCGGAGGTTGGGTGTCGCGGCCCGAAACGGCGTGCCACGAAGGCATCAACAATGTTGCCGCGAGCAAGAATGCCGGGGCCTTTGCGCCAAAGCGCCACTCGCTGCCTGTCCAAGCCAGATGGCCCGCACGCCAGTTTGCCGCCGCCCACCAAACGAGGACCGCGATCCACAGACCATAAGAAATCCATGCCGAACTTGGTTCCGAAGCGAAGGGTTCGAGCGAACTATAGGCTGCTTGCAGGGCCAGACATGGTATTGTGAACCAGACGTTTATGGCGGCGCAATCCGCTATGATGCGTGCCAGACCAAATCTCGCTCTTGCCGGCCGGAAAAGCCACAAGAACCCTGCAAAGATTGCTCAGCCGGCAATTGCCGCGGTCAAGCCCTTCCAGTGGAACTTTAGACCCGCACCAGCGCTCAGCACTTCAAGGCCGATGCCCGCCAGAAGCGCAAGGAACAGCATAGTAAGCGCCACACCACGCGAGGGGTCCGCCTCATAGCGCGGCACGGGTCTGAAAAGACAAAGCCGCAGCCCGCGCAGAAGCGATCCCGGCAACTCTCGCAGTAGCTGTGTCATGCGGCTCACATTCGGACGGCTGAACGAGAACTGTACGCCCGCTTTGGTTATACCTCTGGAAAGATAAATGGTTAAGCGGCCGGATGCACAGAGCGGGAAGCAAAAGACAAGCAGGGCCCTGCACGATCATGACAACGGATTTTTAACTCTCAGTGCTCAATATTAGGGCATCAATCGTGGCCGGTTGCGTGCGACGCACGTGGCACGCGAGCACGTGCTCATCGATCGATCGAGGCTAACAGCTACCAAAAATGCTCATCTGGGGATGTCTGCTCGCCGCTTCGGTGGCTGGAATCATGGTGCTGTTTGGGCCGGCGAAAAAGCCGGCGGTGAAGCCGCGCACCGGCAAACAGCTTTATCGCGCGCGGCCGGGCGATGACAATCAGGCCGGCGGACCGACGAACCAGCAAATCAAGCGCGACCAAGGTTTCGGCCGCCGATAGGCCCGGACCACGGGATCGCTCAACAACCGGCCGCCTTACAGCGCCATCGAGCGCGGCTCAAGTTCGCTTTCCTTGGCAATGCGCTCGTACTGTTCGGCAATCGTCTTGATGCGATAAGTGCGCTCGCCACCCTCGAAGGGCAGTTGGCGTAAAATTTTGTATTCGCGGATGGACGCTGGGATTGTTGCCCGCGCCGGGTTGAAGTTGACCATTTGGCCAACCTTGAATTTATAGCTTGCCACGCGTCATCTCCTTGCCGCTTGGGCGGCTCATCATCGGCCAACGTTGCCGGGGTCTGCGAAGCGTGCAGGCGCGCCAAAGTCCGCAGTCGTGCTGATGAAGGCATGCGAAGGGCGGGCTGCCCAAGTTCTATAGCACAAACCGGCGGCGCCGCGGCCCGGTTTTGATCGCGAAAGGCGATGTGACGCGATAGGCGCCAAAATTAGCAATAAAGCCGCAAAATCAACAACACCGGCTGATTTTTCCGCCGTTAACGCCATAGCGGCTGGCTTGGCGCTCGCGGAAAAAGTCCTCGTAGTTCATCACAGGCTCGCCCGGATGTAACTTCTGGCGGTGCGCGACATAGGCGCCGTAGTCCGGCACGCCGACCATCAGCCGCGCGGTGGTGGCGAGGGCCTTACCGGCCTTCGCGCAATGTTTTGCGAGGCTTGCACCTTGGACATTGCACATTTCGCGAAACAGCATCGTTTTTACTCCGCAGCTTGAAGTGCAGATTCGCGCGCCGTCACGTGCGGATTTGCACGCGCTTCGAGTATCGCGCGAATGCCAAACACAAGCATCGCGACGACGAGTGCCATCAGCAACGACGCCATCGTGGCGTTGACGTAGTCGTTGAAAACGATGCGGTTCATCTGCTCGATATTCTTGGCAGGCGCCAGGACTTCGCCATTGGCCAGGGCCGCGCCGAACTTTTCGGCGTGCGCCAGAAAGCCGATTCTGGCGTCGGCATTGAAGAGCTTGTGCCATCCGGCGGTCAAGGTGCAAATCGCCAGCCACGTCGCGGGGATTGCCGTGACCCAGGCATACTTCTCGCGCTTCAGCTTGAAGAGTAGGACCGTGCACAGCGTCAGCGCGATACACGCGAGCATCTGATTTGCGATGCCAAAGAGCGGCCAAAGCGTGTTGATTCCGCCCAAGGGATCGACCACGCCTTGGTAAAGAAAATAACCCCACCCCGTGACGGCGATTGTGGTTGCAAGGATATTCGCGGTCCAGGATTTGGTGTTCTTGAAGGCCGGCGCGAACGAACCGATCAAATCCTGGATCATGAAGCGGGCAACGCGCGTGCCGGCATCAATGGTCGTCAGGATGAATAGCGCTTCGAACAGAATGGCGAAATGGTACCAGAAGGCCATCATGGCCTTGCCGCCGATGGCACCGGATAGAATTTCGGCCATGCCAACCGCAAGTGTCGGCGCGCCGCCGGTGCGCGACAGGATCGTCGTCTCGCCGACATCCTTTGCCACTTGATCGAGCATTTCGGGCGTGACGAGGAAGCCCCAGCTCGAAATAGCGGCCGCAGCGTCCGCCGCCGTCGTGCCGATCAACGCGGCCGGGCTGTTCATGGCGAAATAAACGCCGGGTTCTAGCGCACACGCCGCAATCAGCGCCATGACGGCGACGAAGCTTTCCATGAGCATAGCGCCGTAGCCGATGAACGGGGCGTGGCCTTCGTTCTCCAGCATCTTCGGCGTCGTGCCGGATGAGACCAGCGCGTGGAAACCGGAGACCGCGCCGCAGGCGATTGTGATGAACAGGAACGGGAACAATGCCCCGGTGAACACCGGGCCGGTGCCATCGATGAACTTGGTGACGGCCGGCATTTTGAGATCGGGCTGGACGATGAGGATGCCGATGGCCAAGCCGACTATCGTGCCGATCTTCAGGAACGTCGAGAGGTAGTCGCGCGGTGCAAGCAGCAGCCACACGGGCAGAACCGAGGCGATAAAGCCATAGGCGATGAGCATCATGGAGAGCTGCTCGCCGGTGAACGTGAACATCTTCGCGAGGGTTGGATCTTCGGCCACATGCTGGCCGTAGATGATCGACGCCATCAGCAGAGTGAAACCGATGACCGACATTTCGCCGATTTGCCCGGGGCGGAAATAGCGCCCGTAAACACCCATCAAGACGGCAATGGGGATCGTGGCCATCACCGTAAATGTGCCCCAAGGCGAATGCGCCAGCGCCTTGACCACGACGAGCGCTAGAACCGCCAGCAGGATGATCATAATGATCAAGATGCCGGACATGGCGACCGTGCCCGCCGTCTCGCCGAGCTCGGCGCGGATCATGTCGCCCAATGAGCGTCCGTCGCGGCGCGTCGAGGCCCAGAGCACGATGAAATCCTGCACGGCGCCCGCAAACACCACGCCAACGAGCAGCCAGAGCGTGCCGGGCAGATATCCCATTTGCGCGGCGAGCACGGGGCCAACGAGCGGCCCGGCGCCGGCGATGGCTGCGAAGTGATGACCGAAGAGGACGTTCCTGTCGGTCGGGCAATAGTCGAGCCCGTCGTTGAAGCGGTTGGCGGGCGTCGGCCGGGAAGGATCGATGCGCAAAACCTTGTGGGCGATGAACTGCCCGTAAAATCTGTAGGCGATGAGGTAGACCGAGACGGAGGCCGAGACCAGCCAGATGGCGTTAATGGTCTCGCCGCGCGAGAGTGCGACAACGCCCAGAGAGACCGCGCCAAGAATGGCGAGCGCGGCCCAGCCGAGGTTTGCGCGCCAGTCATTTGAGAAAGTTGTGCCGGTCATGAGTCAAAAATCCCGATGCCTATGTTTGAGACGTGCCGGACGCCCGGCATGCTAAATCGATTTGAGCCGCACCATAGCGGAAGCGATGCGCGATTTCACCCCGGGCGTGATGTTTTCAATACCAAAGTCCCGCGCAGTTTTCAGGGTTCTGCTCTGGCCCGCGCCATCATCGGCGGCGTGTGCGCGGCGCTGCAGCCACAGAGCGGCGCGCGGCGTCGTATTCGGGTACTACGGGGTGGTCTGAGTTCGAGGCGTCACGCAGCCTTCAATCGCTTCAGGCCTTTGACCTTGCCGCTGCGGCGTGTCTGCCACAAATCGCGCTCGGCCTGCAACGTCAGCCACATCTCAGCATTTGATCCGATGACGGCCTCCAGCCGCAATGCCATTTCCGGGCTGACGCTGCGCTTCAAGGTCAACAATTCGTGCAGCATCTGGCGGCTGATGCCAAGAGCCGATGCTAAAGCCGGCTTGGTCAGCCCGAGAGCTGGAAGAACGTCCTCCCGCAAAATCTCGCCCGGGTGCACGGGTTCAATGGAAGTATGCCTCTTGGTCATTGATGTGCTCCTCTAGTGATAGTCATTGTACGCACGTTAGCAAAGAACAGGGCGGCGTCTCCGAGAACTAACATTGGCAGCGTGCACGGGCGTCAATTAACGCTGATTTCTCTGGAGCGCGACGCTGGTTTGTGGTAGATTGTTTACAGTGCCGAAAGGTGCATGAGACGACGCCGGTTCGCTTTTTGCGGGCTGGCGTTTTTGTTTGGGGGCGCTGAAGAAGCGCAAACCGCTTCCCCGCGTCCAAGCGAAGCTTGGCGACGCCAAAACCGGCGGGGGTGGGCGGATGTCGGCATTAGGCCCGAGGGCTGCCGTTACGTCCCACGATTTGATACGGTCGTGTCCGCAGATAAGCATATTGCCCCGCAACATCGCGTTGTGTGGAATATATCACAACAACCTGAAGACTGTGGCTCACCACATCTTGGTAGTGATCGCCCGGCGAATAGCCCGATAGACTCCAATCAGATTTGTCTTATTCAATACGGCGTTCATAACGATCTGTGATCGACGTAAGGTATGCGTCCAATGTTACATGTGTGGGAAATCGTCGTTCGCTTGCGGCCCGTCCTTTTCGTCGCCGCGTTTGCATTCCTCGCGCTGTCGCTGCCAAGCCAAATCTTAGAACTTTATCTCATCAACATAGAAACCGTTGACGTCGATATGACGAAGATAACGGTGTTGACATTTCTCCAGCAAAACCTCGGCATTGCGATATCGATCGTCACCGGATTGTTTGCCATGCTGATGCTGTGGCTCGGAAGCTTGCATCTCCTTTGCCTTGCGCCTGGCCATGAAAGCTGGAATGGTCCCCGCCGCTGGCTTGCAAACGGCCTGCTGATCTCCATTCCATTGTCGATCCCACTCGGCATCGTGCTTGGTCTCAATACCCTGCGGACCAATATCGCTCAGATCGCGCCCGACAACGCGGCGCTGAGCCAAGGTCTTGATCTCTACATGTGGGCAACTGCAGCCACCGCGGTGCTTTCTGCCGTCGTGCTCGCGGCGTTGAGCCTTCCACGTTTTGAGCGCAGGGCACGGTGGGCCAATTGGGCGTTCTCACATGTGTCGGTGACGGTCGGAGCCTTGACGTTTCTAGTGTTGACGCTTGCAATGGCCCATTGGCCGACCGGCGTGCCTTGGGCGTTAGGAACGCTTGGCATCATTTTCCTGTCCTTCTCGACGCTCGCATTCTTGCTGACCTGGTTCAGCCAAATCTACCAGCGCACGGGCTGGCCGGTCACGGTCATACTATCGGCACTCGCATTCATCTTTTCGCTGCTCGGGTGGAACAACAACCACGAAGTGAAATTCGCGCTGAGCGATACGCCGGCTCCGCGCGTTGAGGCCGCGTTTCCGGACTGGTTGATGGCACGCGCCGACAAAGACTGGTACCGCGAGCAGGCCAAGCCCTACCCCGTGTACGTTGTAGCGGCAGAGGGTGGTGGTATGTACGCGGCCTATCATGCCGCATCGTGGCTCAGCAAAATTCAGGACAAGTGTCCGAACTTCGCGCAGCACGTTTTTGCGATCAATTCAGTCTCAGGCGGCAGTCTCGGGTCGGGCGTCTTCACAGCGCTCGCCAGCAGACTGGCGCCGAATTCGGAACATCAAGACTGTTCGGGCACCGGCAAACAATTTTCTGATGCCTCAAAAGTCTTTTTTGCTAACGATTTGCTGGCGCCACTCGTCGGCTCAACACTGTTCCCAGATTTCCTGCAACGCGTTGTTCCGATGCCAATCGCGGCTTTCGACCGCGCGGCGGCTCTTGAGGAAACATTCGCCGTCGCGTGGGATCAAACTGCAGCAACGTTGGGACCGGAGGCCAAGCCAAATGCCTTCAGAGCACCCATACAAAAAACGTGGAGCGTGAACGGCGCGGCACCGGCACTTATGCCGCTTACCACGAGCGTTACGTCCGGCGCTCAAGTGATGCTCGGTCCGATCTGGTTCAACGCCACCAATTCATCGCGTCACCTCATGGAAATGTTGTGTCCACCCTTCGGCACGGCAGACGTTCAGGTTTCCTTAGCGTCAGCGGTGTCTCTGAGCGCCAGGTTCCCGTGGATGACACCCGCTGGGTGGTTCGATGCCGACGCGGCGGCGAAAAAATGCCCGCACAAAGAATCGACCGGCCGCGTCTATCTGGCGGATGGCGGCTTCTACGAGAACAGCGGTCTTGAGGCGGCCATCGGTATTTCGAAGTGGATGCGCGCCGCGTTCGAGAGCCGGGATCAGCAAGCCAGAATGGCTGAAGTTTCGGCGGCATTCCCACAGGGTATCGACATCAGGATCATCACCATCTTTACCGTTGATACGATGGCCAATAGTTACATGAAATCTGAAGCTGAACGAACCTATGACCATCCCGGCGAATTGGATTCTCCGATTGCGACGATGCTTGCGGGCCGTGTGGCGCGTACGCGCGCGGTCTACGAGGCCATGCTGAGCGACAGGTACTTGCCGTTTGCGTCCGCAGGATCGCCTGCGCACGGATACGGATACACGATCCGGGGCTCTAACGTCGTTCACGAAGGCAATGCACTTGTCCATCAAGTCCCGCTTGATGGTACGAAGTTCTTCTTGCCCCTTGGCTGGCGTTTGTCGAAGCGTTCGATAGCGACCATAAGTGACAATGCAGATGCGGCATCAGATCTTGCCCTCGACTTCGTTACTTACGAGTTGGAGGGTCGCGACACGGTGCTGCTCAAGGCCGCACACTGGCGCAACTAGTAAGTAGGCAAGGCAGGTTTGCCGGGATCTGAGGTCCGCGACGGGTCAAAAGCTGCCCACCCCTCACACATCCTCGGCGATCGGCGCGCCGGATTCATCCACGAACGCGATGCGGATCATGTTGGTGGCGCCGGGCGAGCCTAAGGGCACGCCGGCCGTTATCAGGATGCCGTCGCGGGCTTTGACGAAGCCTTCTTCAAAGGCAATGCGGCAGGCCTTGCGCACCATGTGCGAGAGGTTTTCAGGATCGCCCGTCAGAATGGATTGAACGCCCCAGGCGAGCGACAGGCGCCGCGCAGTCGCTTCAACCGGCGTCAAGCCGATCACCGGAATGCCGGGGCGCTCGCGGATGACGCGCAACACCGTTGAGCCGGTTGCCGTGTAACAAACGATGGCGCCGAGTTTCACGGTACCGGCGACGGCGGATGCGGCGGCGGCAATGGCGTCGGCGCCTGTCGGCAGCGGCTCGATTTTGGTCGCGTGCAAAATCGGCTCGTAAAACGGATCGCTTTCGACCTCGATGCCGATGCGGTCCATGGTTTGAATGGCTTCGACCGGATATTGGCCGACGGCGCTTTCGGCTGACAGCATGACGGCATCGGCACCATCGAATACGGCGGTCGCGACGTCGGAAACTTCGGCGCGCGTTGGCATTGGCGACGAGATCATGGATTCGAGCATTTGCGTTGCGACGATCACCGGCTTACCGGCGGCGCGCGAAAGCCGCGTGATGCGCTTTTGAATGCCGGGTACTTTTTCGACCGGCATTTCAACGCCAAGATCGCCGCGCGCGACCATGATGCCGTCGGACGCGGCGATGATATTTTCAAGGTCGGCGACGGCCGACGGCTTTTCAATTTTCGAGAGGATGGCTGCTTTGTTGCCGATCAATTTTCTGATTTCGTGCAGGTCTTCCGCGCGCTGGACGAACGAGAGTGCGACCCAGTCGACGCCAAGCTTGAGCGCGTGGGCGAGATCCGCTCTGTCCTTGTCGGTCAAGGGGCTGATGGCGAGCAGCGAGTCGGGCATCGAAATGCCCTTGCGGCTGGCGATCATGCCGCCAACGGTCACCTCGGTTGCGATGCGGCTCTGCGAACATTCTATGACGCGCAAGCGGATCTTGCCGTCGTCGAGCACGAGATTGTGGCCGGGCGCGACGGCGTCGAAGATTTGACTGTGCGGCAGGAAAACGCGCTCGGCAGTGCCGGGTGTTTCGTCGCGGTCGAGAACAAGCACGGATTTTTCAGTGAGCGGTATGCGCCCGGCGGCGAATTCGCCGATGCGGAATTTGGGACCTTGCAGATCGGCGAGAATGCCGATGGGGTGGCGATGGCGCGCGGCGCAGGCACGCACCGTATTGTACAAAGTCTTCGCGCCGTCGTGGGTCGAGTGGCTCATGTTGATGCGGAACACGTCGACGCCCGCAATAAAAAGCCGCTCGACCATTTCGGGAGCGGCAGATGCCGGACCAAGTGTCGCGACAATCTTGACCCGGCGATTTCGTCTCATTTTTCCTTATTTCCTTGGAGGTCGGGATCGGTCAGCCGAATGGTCCATTCTTTCGCCTCGCCGGTATCCACTTCGAAGAAACCTGAGCGCTTATAACCGCGTTTGGGGCAATCCTGAACCCCCTTGATGGCGAACGATTTCTCGGCCGTGCACATCTCGTTTTTGCCGCCCCATTCGCCGCCGCGATCATAATCGACGGCATGCACATAGACGAAGCGGCTCGGTACCGCACCTTTAAGCAATGTCTCGCAGGTTTGCGACGCGATGTTCCACCAGCCTTCGGTGGACCAGCCGGCTTGGTCTTGATAGCCGATCGCAACGCCGACGCGGCTTGCGGTCGAATTGCAGAGTTTCAAATCGGCGAATGCGCCGGGCATATACATCATAAGCGCAGCGGCCGCAGCGATGGCAGCGCGGAAGGCCCGTGGCAATCGCGACAGTTTCACGTCTCGAACCCTCATGTCTTCGTGCGACCGTCTATATGGTGCTGCTTTAACGCCGCCCCTCGCCGGTCACAAGCCCGGTATCAAATCCGGACTTAGGGATCGACGAGAACGACGCGGAAATCATTGACGTTCGTTTGGGTGGGCCCGCACAATATAAGATCGCCAATCGGCCGGAAGAACCCGGATGAATCGTTGTTGTCTAGGAAGTTGGCGGCATTTTGGTTTTTTGCCGCCGCGCGCTGAAGAGTATCGGGGAAAACCATAGCGCCGGCCGGATCGTCGGCACTGCCGGCGCCCCCGTCGGTACCGTCGGTATCGCCCGCGAGGCCAAAAATGCCGCTTGCGCCATTAAGGGCGATTGCGAGGCCAAGAGCGTATTCCTGGTTCGGGCCGCCAGAGCCGTTGCCTTTGACGGTCACTGTCAATTCGCCGCCCGACATAATGGCCACTTTTTCGCCACGCCGTTTGGCGTCGAGTGCCATGGCCGCGTGGAAACGGGCAACTTCGCGCGCTTCGCCTTCGAGGCTGTCGCCTAGGATATCGACGCGATAGCCTTTTTCGCGGGCAAGTTTTGCGGCGGCTTCGAGCGAAGCTTTGGGTGCGGCGACGATTTTGTAGCTTGAGGATGAAAGCTTGGGATCGCCGGCTTTAAGGGTCTCGTTGTTGGCATCGTTGAGAGCGGCGGCAATTTCAGGCGACGGCGTGATGTTCCAGCGCGTGAGAACGGCGCGGGCCTCAGAGAGCGTGGTGCGGTCGCCGACCGTTGGGCCGGAACCGATTTCGTCGGGGTGATCGCCCGGCACGTCGGAAATCGCGACCGTGAAAAGGCGTGCGGGATGCGCGGCGGCCGCGAGCTTGCCGCCTTTGATGCGCGAGAGATGTTTTCTGACGCAGTTCATTTCGGAGATGGGCGCGCCGGATTTCAAAAGCTGTTTGGTGAGTTGCTGTTTGGCTTCGAACGATACGCCATCGACGGGCGCCGACCAGAGTGCGGAGGCGCCGCCCGAGAGCAGGCAAAGTACGAGATCGATTGGACCGGCGCTTTTGGCAAGTTCGATGGCGATCTTTGCGCCTTCTATGGAGTTGGCATCAGGCACGGGATGACCAGCTTCGAGGATTTTGATGGTTTCGGTGGCTAAGCCGAAGCCATGGCGTGTTGAGATCAGGCCGGAGATTTTGCCGCCAAGGCCGGCGGCGATGTAATGGCGCTCGGCGGCGACCGCCATGGCAGCCGAGCCTTTGCCAGCGCCGATGATGATAATGCGCCCGCCAGCCGGGACAGGCGGCAGGAAGGGAGGGAGACAGGTTGAGGGGTGCGCGGTCGTATAGGCCACGCGATAAAGGGCGTTGAGCGTTTCCCGCGCGGCCGCGTTCGTCCCGTCTGACATTGGTCCTCCCGTATTGCCTTAAGTGTGCGTTATTGGCCTTTAGTCTTGGTTTGCGGGATCGGGCGAGGACCGTCAAGGAATAGGAAGACGCAGGCGGTGGGTGCGTCCCCTCTCCCCGTTCCGTTTCACTTGGAACGGGGAGAGGGCTAGGGTGAGGGGCGGCATCGCAAAGAACAAGCGGCGGGCCCCCACCCCAACCCCAAACCCAAATATTGGCGAGAAGGGGGGCGGGGG
>JANMNH010000069.1:0-51045 GCA_031373745.1 Hyphomicrobium sp.
GTCAAGTTCGGCCCCATGATCCAGATGGCCGACCATATGCAGATCTATAAATATGTGGTCCATCAGGTCGCCCAGGCATACGGCAAGACGGCGACGTTCATGCCCAAGCCCATCTTCGGCGATAACGGCTCGGGCATGCACGTGCATCAGTCGATCTGGAAGGGCTCGACGCCGATGTTCGCCGGCAACAAGTATGCCGACCTCTCGCAGATGTGCCTCTACTATATCGGCGGTATCCTGAAGCACGCCAAATCGATCAACGCCTTCACCAACCCGCTAACGAACTCTTATAAGCGTCTCGTTCCCGGTTATGAGGCCCCCGTGCTGCTCGCCTACTCGGCGCGCAACCGGTCTGCCTCGTGCCGCATTCCGCACGTCTCCAACCCCAAGGCGAAGCGCATCGAAATCCGCTTCCCCGATCCCGGCGCCAACCCCTACCTCGCCTTCACGGCGATGTTGATGGCGGGCCTCGACGGCATCCAGAACAAGACCGATCCGGGCCCAGCCATGGACAAGAACTTGTACGATCTGCCGCCGGCCGAACTCGCCAAGATCCCGACGGTGTGCGGTTCGTTGCGCGAAGCTCTCGACAGCCTCGACAAAGACCGCGACTACCTCAAGAAGGGCGGCGTCATGAACGACGACATGATCGACGCCTACATCGCGCTGCGCATGGAAGAGAACATGCGCTACGAGATGACCCCGCACCCGGTCGAGTACGACATGTATTATTCGGTGTAAGCGGCCCGGTGTCTGACCCTGTGGGTCTGACACCGGCGCATCGAACGATTTGGTGTCAGACCCACCATGCCGAAGGCGTGTCTTCGACACGGAGGGTCAGACACCTTTCACACCGAGAGGCCTGGGAGCGATCCCGGGCCTTTTTCGCCGCTTGACTGTTGCGCGGTACGTATCGTATACTTTCAATCATGATCCAAAGCTTCCGGTGCCGCAAAACCGAAGCCTACTTCCAGGGTGGGCCTTGCCCGGCGCAACGGAGAGCATTTGAAAGTGTGGCGTTCCGCAAGCTTGCCATGCTCGACGATGCTGTCGATTTGCGCGACCTCGGGCAACTTCCGGGTAATCGTCTGGAAGCCTTGAAAGGTGACAGAAAAGGCCAATACTCCATTCGCATCAATGACCAGTGGCGCATCTGCTTCCGCTGGCAAGATCAAGGACCTGAAGATGTCGAGATCGCGGACTATCACTAAGCAAAAACAACGCCTCAGGCCACACCCAGGCGAAGTCTTGCGCGAAGAATGCCTCGTGCCTCTCGGGATGAGTGCACGTCAGCTCGCGCAAATTCTCGGGGTTCCCCACAATCGCATTTCCGATCTCGCGCGCGAGAAACGGGCAATGACGGCAGATACGGCGTTGCGCCTGGCGCAGCATTTCGGAACGAGCGCGCAATTCTGGCTCAATTTGCAATCCTCGCACGACCTCTCCCGCGCGGCGGCGACTACCGACTATTCGCGCATTCCGCGCCGGGCGGCATAAACCGGGCGTTGGCGACCATTTTTGCATCGCGCCATGAGTTGCATTGACCGCGACCGAGCATTAACCCGCGTAATCGTTTCTTCACGCAACATTGCCGGAAAGGGGCTAAACTTCGCCCAGGCGGCATCCCATATCTCAAAGCATGAACGAGCTGCCGGAGGACGCGTCCTGAGGACTGATTGACGGCAGCGCTAACGATGCCATGGCATCGCGCGGCCGGCCGTCTCCACCCTTGCGAGGACTGCCATGATCAAACACCACCATTTCATCGGACGCTTCGAAGTCACCAATCCCCCGCTCGAAGCCGAACTCGAGTATCTGAGAGGCTGGATGGCCGCCCTCATCAAGGGCCAGGGCATGAACGTGCTCTCGGGTCCGCACGTCGCCCACGTCGACACGCCGGGAAATCGCGGTCTGACGGGCGTCGCCATCATCGAGACGTCGCACGTCGCGATCCACATTTGGGACGAAACAAGCCCAGCGCTCGTGCAGCTCGATTTCTATACCTGCGGGATCCTCGACAAGGACGCGATCCTGAAAGCAGTGAAGCCCTGGGGCGTGGTCAGAAATTCATTCCTGGTGCTTGATCGCGAACAGGACGTGCGCGAACTCGAAATGGCTTAGGTACCCGATTGACAGTTGTCGTCTTGAAGCCTCAAATCGGCCCCGTTGCCCAGTTCAAACGGGTGCATTGCCGTAACAGGAGGGTTTGAGATGATCTCGCGTTTTAAAGGTACCGTTCTCGCCGTTTTAGCTGCAGTCACCGCCACGATGGCGTTCGCGCCGACAGCAAGCGCACGAACCTATTGCCGCGAGCGCACGACCGGATCGGCGGCATCGTACGGCCTCTTCGGATGGGGCACCGCACAGGCCCGTTCGGCGGCCGTGTCCGAGTGGGCCGGAAAGGTCAACGACCGCTGGGGCATCAACTACGCGGTCTTTTCCAGCGCGCGCGGCGTCGTTTGGAACTGCAAGAAAGGCGTGATCACGAAAACCGGCTGCACCGTCTCCGCTATCCCCTGCCGCAACGGCTGAGGCGTTTCCTGCCTTGGCGCGCACAAATCCCACCGCTGGCATCCCGGCCGGAAGGAGCGCACGTGTGCGGTCTGGGAGGGCCGGGACCCAAAATTTTTTTGATTTTGACGCGAATTGCTTTGATTGATGGATCCCGGCGCTCCGAAATCGCGCAGGCGCAATTTCTCCGGCCGGGATGACAATCGAGCGTAACTGTAAAGACGGTTGCTACGTTTCTTCGTTCCGCTTGTGCGGGCTCGGAGCACGGCTCAATAAAACAGCATCACGCCGATGCAGCCGGCGATGAGGACGTAGTAGAAGAATAGGCGCTCGCGGATGAGCGCCCACGTAATGATCCGGCGCGGCACGTCGGCCCAGTTGTAACGGCTCATGATGCCAAGCATCAGACCAAGCACGAGGCCGAGAAGTACGGATTCAAAATGCAACCCGCTGCCCGAATACCCGCCCGCGCCCGCGCGCCCCGAAAGCCACGGCATGATGGCAAGGATGACGGCGGCCGTCATGGTGCCAAGCGCCAGCATCGAGAAAAAAGTCAGCGTTGCGCGCAACATGGCATCTCACCCGTTGGTACGGTTTGGCGGGCGGGGCCTTGCCCTCGATCCGCCGCGAGCCCACAATAAGTTACAGTGCCAAAGAATTTGTTAACCACAGGCAGCCAATGCGGGATTGCGCCGATTTGATCGCCGATTTCGCTGTTACGCGGCGCACATGGCTGACGGCAGCGTTTTCGTCGGCATTGACGCTGACGGTATCAAATCCGTCGGCCGCAGCGGGATATTATGCCTGGACGGACGGCGCGGCGGCTGCCGGCACGTTAGAGACCGCAATATTGCCGCCGCCGGGATTTTTGCGCGCCGCAGCGGGTGAAGGCACGTTTGCAGCGTGGTTGCGCGGGCTGCCGCTCAAGCCCGCGAACGCGCCGGTGCTTCTCTACAATGGCAACGAGAAACCGCGCCAGGACGCCCACGCGGCGGTGATCGCCATCGATACCGGGTCACGCGATCTGCAGCAGTGCGCCGATGCCATCATGCGGCTCAGGGCAGAGTGGCAATTTGCGTCCGGGCGCTTGGACGACATCGCTTTCAATTTCACCGAAGGCGGGCGCGTGACTTTTGCGCGATGGGCGAATGGCGAGAGGCCAAATGCTTCGGGCAAGGCGTGGAAAAAATCTGCCGTACCGGACAAGAGCTACGCTAGTTTTCGCAAGTACATGGACAACGTGTTTGCCTACGCAGGGACTGCATCGCTCGAGAAAGAACTTGCGGCTGCTGAGTCAAGCGACGTCAAAATAGGCGACGTGTTCATTAAAGGCGGTTTTCCCGGACACGCGGTGCTTGTCGCCGATTTGTCCGAGCATGCCGTGACAAAAGCCAAGCGTTTTTTGCTGATCCAGAGCTATATGCCGGCCCAAGAGATGCATATTTTGAAGAACCCCGCGAACAGCGACGGCTCGCCATGGTATGCCCCGCCGCCGGGCGAACTCGTGACGCCCGAATGGACCTTTCCGGTGAACAGCCTCAAGCGCTGGCCTTGACGCGCCGCGAGAGCCAGACGATGTAGGCCGTCGTCATGGCCATGGCGGCGGACACAGTTGTCACAAATCCATGGACCGGCGAGATCGTCATGGCGGCGCCCGAAGCAATCGGACCTGCGATGGCGCCGATCTGGTACATGACCAGAAAGGCCACATTCGCCGCAGCCAGGTTGGCTGCTTTCACTTGTTCGCCAACGATGACCAGCCCGAGCGTATAGAAGCCGAGAATAACGCCGCCGAGCAGAAACGCGGCGATAGGCGCCCAGAACGCGCTCAACAGCGCTTGAGGCAGCAGGAGCGACAATCCGATAAAAAGCGCCGCGAGCGCGACCGTTACGCCGGTCCGCGAGGCCTTATCCGCCAGCCAGCCGATTGGAAACTGCAAGACAATGCCGCCGAGCGTGAGGACGCTCAAGAGACGAAGGGCTTGGCCTTCTTCGAGCCCTGCAGCGAGCCCGACATTGGGGATCAGCGACAGGTAGCTCATCTCGGCAAAGCCGCCGAGAAATCCGCTGACCATGGCGATGGGAGCCAATCCGAGCGCCGCGCCAACGCGCATCGCTTGCGTTTGGGTGAGATCGGGTGCGAGGCGCTGCGCCAGTACAATTGGGAGACACGCGAGCCCGGATCCGGCGGCGCCGGCGAGAAAGGGTACCGGGCCCGATAGGCCGGCGTAATCGAGCACCAGGGGTCCTGCGAGAAACCCAAGGAAGAAGGAGATTGCGTAGACGGCAATGACGCGCCCGCGCGTTGCTTCCGTCGCGACCGCATTCATCCAGGTTTCACCGACCAGCCAGGGCAACGCCAACGCCCCGCTCATGACGAAGCGAGCCGCAATCCACGCGGGCGTCGAGGTAAAAGTATAGAGAGCGAGGAACCCGCTTGCGCCAATGAGGCACCCCGTCAAAATTGTCGCGATGGCACCCCATCGCGCAACGATGCTGGGCACAAGCGGCAAGACAAGCAGAATGGCGAACGAAGGTGTGGCGCCGGCAAGGCCGATAACCCATTTGGGCTCCGACCACCCTTCCAGCGTCAAAGCCGTCAGCGGAAGTCCGACCCCAAACGACAAGCCGATACCGAACGCTGCCGCGATAACGGCGGCGAGGCTCATCATCTGCTGCTTGGGTGTCAGGCCGGCTGGTTTAGCAGCGTCGTGTTGCAAGTGCGGTCCTCGATGCCCGTTACGACCTCGCTTATAGCGCAGCCTGTCACATTCGAAATGACAGAATGGGTACGCGTAAAGTTCGCCGCACGGCCGCGCGCTCTATTCGCGAAAGCGTTCCTAGATTAGATACTGGGGAAAGGCCGTCTTGAGTGCCTCCAGATCGGCCGCATCTTTGACTTGAACCGGCAGCCCCCTGACGGCCGAAAAGATGCTGCTGCCTTCATCCGGGCGCGTGCCGCGAATGTAGGCTAAATGATCCGAGAGGGCATTGTATGCGGCGTCGAAATCATCCGGCGTTCCGCTTGCCCCGATCAATTCGCGCAGTCGTTGGTACAAAAAGGTTGAAAGTGCAAGCCCATAGCGGCACTGCAGGCTGTAAGCCCCATAGACTGAACGCAACTTTGGGGGCGCTGGATTTGACGTCACGGGCTCGCGGCCGGGCAGGGCCTTCTTATCCATACGCCACTCGCGCCCAACGGGCACGTAAAGCATGGGCAGCAGAGCGAATGAAGGTGCCGCTGCATCAAACTCCAAACGCAGCGTTCGTTCTTCCAATCCAAGCTGGTTGTATTCGTCTGCAAATACCCGGCCGCCAGGCGGCAGCGACCCGAAAGCGATGACGCCCGAAACAACACGGCCGCGTTTGGCAAACTCGTAGGCGCCCATGCTCGCCAATGCGCCGCCGGTCGCGTGCCCGCAAAAAATGAATGGCCGTTGGGGGTTATTTTTAAGGGCCACGTCTTTCACCCACTGCTCGATATCGCTGCGAACTGCGTCCCACTCTTTTGCAAATCCGGTGTGGCGCGGCGCCGCCTCCCCGATGACGTCGCCAGGAACCAAGTCGTGCGGGCCGGTTCGCAGTGCCGTCGCGTTGGCAAGCCTGTGCCAAAAATTGTAGGGATCGATGGAAGAGAGGACGATATAGGCCGCGTCCTCGAATAAAAACGCGAGTGCCTGCGTATTGCGCGCCTTGAAGATCTTGGGGCCCACAAGGTGCGGGCAATGCTCCGCGATATAGGCGCCTGCGTCCTTGGAATGACAAATCGCAGCCATGGCGGCCAGAAATTCGCACAGCGCGACCGGATTGCGCCCTTCGGCAAGGGCTGCTGCGGCGTCGGTAATTCTGACCTTTCGCGGGCCTTTGGCTTTGAGTTCGCCAAGATAGTGCTTGTAGGCCACTGCATTGAATGGGTGAAACTGCATCGGCGCTTCGGGTTGTGCGGTCTTGGAAGCCCCAAGCCGCGGATGTGGATGTGGATGTGGCCGTGGCGCCGCGACTGCGGATGTCTCAACAAGCGGTGGTGCTTGAGACGCGCTTTGACTTGCAACGATACCCGCGATCAACAACACGAAACTCCCAAGCATTGCGAAGAGCAGCGGCGTTGCATAGGTGCCGTAGAAGCCGAATTCCACACCCGGAACGGCGGGACGCGTTACGGCCTCGAATGCCGCGAGCCCAAGAAGTGCGAGCCCAAGCATCGCCAACTGAATTGCAAGAGCGCGGTTGTTCATTTTCAAGTGACAAGTACTCCAAGCGTGCGTCGGAAGGGCCATTTTCAGTTAGGTCCAATTATAGCGAGCATTGTGTCAAGGCGCGTGCAGCATTCGTTGTCCCAGCAGAACATGGCGGAACAGCTTGCAGCGCTTACCTCGGCACGGCTCATGATGCCGGTGGCGCGGAGCAGGGTGACAGCAGAACAGCGCGATTGCGCTCAACATTGCGGTCAACAAAGCGCCCTCGTCCTGACGTTCCGGACCGCGACGCCGGAATGACGGCGCCAACAAAAAAGCCGGCTCGCAATTTCGAACCGGCGTCGCACCCTTCAATTTTGGCAGTGTGGATAATATACCACGAAGGAGCGTTGCGCTCCAAACGATATCAGCTTTAGCATCGGCGGATTAGAAAATTTAGTGGCGCTCCCCTACGCTTTCACCGCATCCGCTAAAGCGAGTGGCAAAGCCTCGGCAAAAATCGCCAAATCCTCATCGCATCCGCATGAAACGCGAATGCAGCGATCTTGCGGCGCGACGGACGGTTTGCGGACAAACACATCACGCGCGATGAGGCCGTCGAGGACTCGTTTGGCAAAGGCTCCATCCTGCCCGCAATCAATCGCCACGAAATTGGTGGCGGACGGGAGCGCGATAAGGCCGTTGGAGCGTGCCGCTTCTGCAATTATGTCCCGCGCGCGCCAAATCTTGGCAACAGCTTTTTTGAGATACACCTGATCTTCGAGCGCTGCCAACGCACCGAGCTGGCCAGCGCGGTTGATCCCGTAATGATTGCGCACCTTATCGAAGGCTTGAATAACATCGGCCCGGCCCAGCGCGTAACCGATGCGGGCGCCGGCTAACCCATAGGCCTTTGAGAACGTGCGGTAGCGCACGACCTGAGCGTTCGTCGTGTCGAGCGGCGGCGCGGTGCCGGCGGGCGCCGTATCGCTGTAGGCTTCGTCGAGAACGAGAAGCGTGCCCTTGGGCAATCCGGCGATGAGTTGGCTTATGTCCTCTGCCGGCCACCACGAACCCATGGGATTGTTCGGGTTGGAGACATAAAGAATTTTCGCCTTCTCGCGCGCGGCGGTCTGCAGTAGCGCGGGCAAGTCCTCGCGGTCGTGTCGCATCGGCACTTTGACCAAACGGCCGCCATGCGCGAGGACATGGAAGTTGAAGGTGGGATACGCTCCGTCTGTCGTCACCACCGTTTCGCCGGGCGACAAGAACATCATGCAGGTGAGGCCGAGCAGTCCGTCAATGCCTTCCCCAACGGCGACGTTATCAATCGCCAGCCCGTGAAATGCGGCCAGCGCGGCGCGCAAGTCGTGATTTTCAGGATCGGCGTATTTCCAGTTTTCCGCCGCGGCAATCGACATAACGGCAATAGCTTTGGGAGACGGCCCGAAGACGCTCTCGTTGGCCCCGAGACGGGCGCGAAACGGTTTGCCGCGCGCCCGCTCCAGCGATTCTGGCCCAACAAACGGCACGAGACGCGGAAGAGCTTCAATCACGGGTGTAAAGGGCGGACGGGACATGCGCCTCTTGGTGTCAGATCAATCCTAAATCCGCAAGATCTTTGCGCATTTTGAGCGGCATTTCGGCAATGGTATTGCCGTCGCCGCGCTTGAGATCGGCGGGGGCCTCTTCAGGCAGCAGGTAACGCCAGCCCTGAAACGCGCGCCGCGGCGCGGGGCGCACGGGCACGAGCTTAGGGTCGAGGATCAAGAGACAGCAGGGCGAGCCGTCGTCCTTGTGCCCGTCTTCAAAGCCAACAAAACGCTGGCGCACGGTGATCAAGCTTTTCATCACCCAATAAAGCGAGCCGCCATCGAGCAGCTCGGCCTGCTTCTTCGGCGATTGAAACGTCGTGTGATAGGGCTGCGGTTTGTGACCGGCTTTTTTGCGGGCAGCCATGCGCCCCTTCTGCCAATCGGCCAAATCGTCGATTGATACCGCACCAACGCAAAGTTTGATCATATGCAGGGTCATGCACCGAACTTGGCACGCGGGGCCCCCGTGGCGCAACCGGCCCATCCACAAGGTTGTGCGTTGCTTTACTTGGTTTTGCAGAACCCGGCGTACTGGGCGAATATTGGCTGTCCCATCAGGCCGAAATGGCGCGAATGCACGGCCGGATAGCTCGCCGTTGCGGGATCGAGATCGTAGATCGTCGTGAGGTTGAGAAAACCTTCGTTCGCCACTTCGAGGAAGTGATTGGCGTTGAGCGCGCGCACGATGCGGAGCGTTCCGGCGGGCTTTTGATCCGCAATGAGCTTAGCGGCCTGCGCTTCTAGATTTATGTCCTGGATTTCAAGCAATAAGGTCGCCGGCGGCGCCGACTGGAATTTTCCAGCCTCATAGCTCCAGGTGTTTCCCATTTCGAATTTGCAGGAAAACTGCGCCGGAACCTCCTCGGCAGCTGCGGCCGCAAAGGAGAGACTGATCGCCGCAACGGGGCACAGGCAGAGGACGACGACGGCGCGGGCCTTGGTCATGCGGGCGGATCCTTGCAGTGGTGTCCTCAACCTACAAGGGATGGCCTCCCAATGGCCACCTGTCGGTCAACGGCATTGAAAACGGCACCCCGGACGACGGCCTGGGAGCCCCTCCCCGGTGATGTCGCCTAATTTTCTGGCCCTATTTTGCGCGCGGATCAAGCGCGGCTTTGCGGCAACTATTCCCGGATTTGGTAAACATGCGGCCCAGAATGTCTCGAACCGGCCCTCAAAGCGCCGGTATACTCGGCCAATTCTTCGAGGCGGAGCCCTCTCAAACGATGTTGAAGTCCACTATACTTTTTTTGGCATTTGCCGCAGCGGCCCTCGTGGCCGGATGCGCGAGCGGGCCCAACGATCCGGCCGCACTTTCCATTGCGCCGGCCGCCGGCCCAAACGACGCTCTCCTGACAACTGCGGCGGTCGTTTCCGAAGGCGAAATAGAACTCGATTGCAAAAAGCTGACCGGCCGCATGCAAATTCGTATTCTCGAGATGCGGACGTTCGCAACTTCAAGTCAGACCTCAGGGCTGTCGCGGTCCTTGCACGCCGCGGGCAAGACGATGTTCGGGGGAACCTCAGCCGGGATCGACCCAAAGGGCGAGCATGCCCGCGATTACGCCACGCTGGAATCGTACAATCGCCAACTGGCGAGCCAGGATTGCAAATCGTTCGACCTTCAGCAAACGCTCGCCGGGCAAGATACGCCGCCCCAACCGACGATCGATGCGCCCTCGAAGAGCAAGGCTGCCGTCAAGACCCCGTGAGACTTCGCCGCGACGTATGTCCAAGCGCCAAAGACACGGGTTGCGTCATCGTCGCCCGCCCGCTTTCGCGTGTGCCAGCGCGGATTTGGCGTTATGATTTGCCTATGACAGACCTTGAAAAAATACAGGACCCGACAAACGAGTGTGCAGGAGAACGCGCCAACTCATTTCCGTGGCCGCCAGTGCTCCTTGTTGCAGCGATCATTGCCAGTGCCGGCTTGTCGAGGGTTTCCCCCCTAACGTGGCCCGGCGTCGATGATGCGCCAGCACGCATTGTGGGCCTCGGGATTGGAGTCCTGGGTCTGGCGCTCATTATTGCCGGCGTCGTCACGCTGCACCGGCATCAAACGACGGTGTTGCCGGATAAAGCGGCGACAACGCTGGTAACGACGGGCCCTTACCGCTTTTTTCGCAATCCTATCTATCTCGGCGACGTGATGATGCTATTCGGCCTGGCGGAGCTCACGAAAAACGTATGGTTCGTCATCGCAGCCGCGCTGTTTGCCGTGCTCGTGACGCTCCTGCAGATCGTTCCCGAAGAACGCCATCTCGAAACGCGTTTCGGAGACGCCTATCTCGAATACAAGAAACGCGCGAAGCGATGGATTTGACAAGAACCAAACTCGACAAGGTTGTTATGGGAACCGGCTACGCAGAAAAAGAGCGCGAATTTGTTGACGGGCTCGCAGCGGATACCGGCCGCGACCTGGATCAATGGATGAAAGCGATCTCGGCTGCAGGTCCCGCCAAGCGCAATGACATTATCGATTGGCTGCGCCAACAGGGCTTTGCCTTTCCAAAAGCTTCCTGGCTCGAACGCATCCACCACAATGGCGGGCGCTTGATCTACGCCGATGATGCGGCAGGACCCTCAAACGCACGGCGTCTGGGCGCTTTATCGCGAACAGCGGCTGTTGTTCCCTCCGGGCACGCAGCGCCGGCTTCCGGCTGCATCCTTGCCGAGGCCGCGGTCGACCGGCTTGAAGAGCACGCGGAGCGCGCGGAATTAAAGCACGGCCACTTGGGCGTATCATCGGGCGCAGAAGTTGGCCAATTCCTGGCTGCCGCCAAAGGATTGAAGCCGCTCGCCGAATTTGTGCTGCGCGAAATCGAGACTGCGGTGCCCGGCATTAGCTACGCCGTTGCAACGCCGTATCTGATTATTGCAGCTCCTGCCGCATTTGCAGCCCTCCACCCCGCCCCAAAGGAATTGCGGCTGTTCGCGGACTTTGGAGCCGGCACGGGCAATCGGGTCCGAAAGGCCGAAGTATCCGCAGCCAGAGGCGCGCCGCCCTTCCCAGAGGTGCTCATTGTGAACGACGCGCGCCAGATCGACGGGGCGTTCCTGGATCTTGTTGCTTCGGCCTACACTCGCGCCCTGAAATGACTTGAAACGAGTTGTATCGGCAGCGCCGGTCCGGGACCATGGATTTGCCCGAATTTTCATGGCGTTTGGGGCGCTGGAGGATGCCATGACCGTCGCGTATCGCGCATTATCTGCCTGTCTGCTGATTGGGCTTGGAACCGTTTGGAGCGCGAGCGTGCTCAACGCGCAAACCGCCCGGCGCGACGCCATCGCCGACATCATCCGCCGCGACAAGTCCGGCGCTGCACAGATTGCCGAAAACCAGAAAGCCGTTGAAGCGCCCGCCGGCGTGCAGCAGGCAAAGCCAGCGGCAGATGCAGCGCTGGCAAAAGATCCGCGCGAGGGCGACCCTCAATACGAACAAGCCAAGCAATTGATGGCGGCCATCGACGCCATTCTGAAAGACACCGCCGGCAACCGCACGGACGCCAGCAAGCTGCCGAGCCGCGACGACTATTTCATTCCGCCTTTTTGGAAAGAAACGCGCGAGGACCGCGAGACCAAGGTGCGCGCCCTCCTCGATAGTGCGCTTGGTATCGTGACGGACGTGCCCGTCGTCGACGTCCAAAAGAAAGTCGAAGGGCGGCGCCAAAACATCCGCGAGCTTGAGGACCAGAATGCAAAACTGCGCGAAAAGCAGCTCTCCGCCCCGAAGGACGCGACGTTACCCGGCATTCTGAACGATACGGTAGCGTCGCTCGACACGGCGATCGCCGAAAACCTCAAGCGCATAGAAGCCAATAGGACTGAAATCAAGAACGCGAAGGGCGAAATCGCCATCGCACTCAAGTCGGCAGGTGTCGATCTCGCGCCTGAACAGGTCGATTTGCTGCTCGATAGCGTTTTGTCCGGCGATCTCGTGCGCCTCGTTGCGGTTTTCAACGCGGCCAAACTCATCGATGGGCAGCTCGCCAAGCTCATCGGCGTCACGGGCGACAACATGAACGCCTCGCGCAAGTATTTTGCCATGCACGCCGCGCTCTTTGCCATGCTGGTGCAGGCGCAAGACTCAACTATCGCCAAGATTGACACGCAGTACATGCCGCGCCTCGATGCCATTTTGAGTGACATCGTGACGGCTAGAAACAAGACGAACGCCTTGCTCAAGGCGGAGAACCGGCCCGATCAGAAGCGCGCACTCGACGCAAACCGCGAAAGCCAGAAGCTGGCGGAAGAAGCCGCGAAAGCCTACCGGCGCTATCTTCAGCAGCAGCGCGAACAAATCGCCAAAGCGCGGCTCAAGGCAACGCACGATTTGAAGATCGCCGACAACACCTATGAGACGGTCGAAGCCAGCGTGCAGTTGCGCAATCTGATGCGCGAGAGTTCGGCCTCGTTCGAGGCTATCCAAAAGCTCGAAGCGCCGAGTTTCGATCAGATTTTCAAGAACGACGAGTTGCGCCGCGAGTTCGAGAACTTGACACGCAAGCTTGATGCGCCGTCGAGCTGAACCGGGCACAGCATTAGCGGCGATACTGGACGAACTCCGTCAAGACGCCAATTCTGTCGTAGAGCCGGCGCGCTGTTTCATTTTTTTCCTGCGTTGCCCAATACGTGCGGGTTGCACCCCTGCGGTTGGCTTCGGCATAGGTGGCCTGGATCAGCGCCCGGCCAACGCCGCCCCCCCGAACGGCTGGATCGACAAAGAGATCTTCCAAATAGCAATACCAAGTTTCAGCCCACGTCGATCGGTGAAAGACGAGATGCGCAAGACCGATTGGGCGATCGGCAACGTCAACCGCGACCAGTCCGGCCATATTATCTTCGCCTGCAAGCAACCGGCGCCACGTCAGCGCGACGACCGCATCGGGAACCGTCGCTTCATAAAACGCGATGTAACCTTGAAAGAGTTCGCGCCAGCGCTGTTCGTCGCACGCTAGAATCTGTCTCACCTGTGGATCAGTCATGCAATCCTCACATCAGCCAGATCGAAGCCAGACCGAGAAAGGCGAAGAAGCCCACGACATCGGTGATCATGGTGACAAATACGCCGGACGCCGGTGCTGGATCTAAATCGACCGAATCCATCGCAAGGGGAACAAGAATACCGGCAAGACCCGCGGCAATCGAGTTGACGATCATGGCCGCACCAATCACGAGGCCTAACTTGCCCTGGCCGAACCAGACATAAACGACGAGCGCGAGCAGCGTCGAAAGAACAAGGCCGTTACATAAACCAACCAGCCCTTCGCGCGTGATGACGCGGGGAGCATTGAGGCGTCCGAGCTTATTCGTTGCGAGCGCGCGAACGGTCACCGTCATTGTTTGCGTCCCCGCGTTCCCACCCATGGAGGCGACAATGGGCATAAGAACGGCGAGCGCCACCATTTGCTCGATGGTCGCGTCGAATGCCTTGATGACGGACGATGCGAGAATGGCGGTGCCGAGATTGACGATCAGCCAGGGAACGCGCGAGCGCACGGTCTCGAGAACCGTACCGGCGAGACTTTCGTCGCCAACGCCCGCGAGCGCCTTCATATCTTCTTCGGCCTCATCTTGTATGATTTCGACGACGTCGTCGACCGTCACGACGCCAACGAGGCGGTTGTTCTCATCGACAACGGGCGCCGACATCAAGTCGTAGCGCTTGAACTGACGTGCAACTTCCTCCTGGTCGTCGGTGGCGATGACCAAATGGCGCTCGGTATCCATGATTGTTTCAACCAGGACGTGCCGCTTGGTCCTGAGCAGCCGCGAAAGGTCCACCGAACCCAGCACCCGGTAGGTTGGATCGACGACGAAGATGGCCGAGAAATGATCCGGAAGCTCTTCCGATTCGCGCATATGATCGATGACCTGCCCGACCGTCCAAAATGGTGCCACCGCCACAAAATCGGACTGCATCAAGCGTCCGGCGGTTTCTTCGGGATATTCTAGGTTGCGCTCCAGCGCTTCGCGGTCGCCGGAATCCAGCTGGGCCAGAATTTCCTGTTTGTCGCTCTCTTCGAGATTTTCGATGACGTAGGCCGCGTCGTCGGTATCGAGTTCCGTGACGGCGCGAGCCAAAAGCTCGTTGGGCAGGGCTTCGGAGACCTGGTCGCGAACCGTTTCTTCAAGTTCCGAGAGAACCTCATAGTCGAACGAACTGCCCAATGCCTGGATCAGCGCAATACGCTCGCCGGGCTCGAGGAATTCAATGACGTCGGCGAGATCGGGCGCTTTGAGTTCACGCACTAGATCGCGGGCGAGCCGTGTTTCGCCGTTCTGCAACGCAGATGAAATCGAACGCACGAGTGCCGTGCTCGATTCTTCCGCTGCCTCCGCCGGCGCGCCGCTTTCCAGTTCCTCAGCCACTTGGGGTCCCTGTGTCGATATTTATATCGGTATCGGCGAGAGGCCTTTGAGTCGCATCGAGCAGTTTCGACCTCTGTCGCCGCCTAGCAGGAATGATGGCGCTTGGCGACCCCTTGTGCGCAGTTTTGTCACTCGATTTGTCCGGCCATGCCCCTGTTTCGGCCGTATTTTCTGTTCACTTGTGGCCCGGATGTCTGTGACAGTTTTGTAAATTGCGGGAATGCCGGCACTCAGTCTTGACCTCAATACCCAAACGGGTTTCTAGAGACGGGATCGGGACAAGGTGGGGACCGCCAGAACGGGCAGAACGGGGACCCAGAACGGGGACAATGCGAACGGCGCTGACCAAACTCTTTGCGCTTTCGGCGCTCGTGACCGTCGTGTCCCCGGACACGGCCGTGGCGGGCGCGGTTGTCGATGACTGCGCAACGAAACCAGGTGTGCTCGGCCTCTCGCGCGTGGTCGAAATCGACACGGCCGGAGGGCCCGTTTTTGGCGGAAGCCATAAGGGCAACAATTTTCTCAAAGCCGGCGAAGTGATTCTGACGTTCGACGATGGGCCGATGCGCGCTTATACGCGCCCGGTTCTCAAGGCCCTGGCGGCTCACTGCACCAAAGCGACCTTCTTCATGGTAGGGCGCATGGCCGCCGCCGACCCTGCGATGGTCAAGGAAGTGGCAGCCGCAGGTCACACAATTGGCTCGCATACCTGGTCGCACCAGAACTTGACCCCACTCGGTCTGATCAAAGGCCGCTACGAGTTCGAACTTGGCATGTCGGCGGTCAGCAAAGCCGCAGGCGCGCCCATTGCCCCGTTTTTTCGCTTTCCATTCTTGGGCGATAGCCGGCTGGTCCGGGAACACGCCAAAACGCGCAATGTGGCAACGTTTTTTATCGACGTCGATTCCAAGGATTTCCGGACCCGAGATCCAAAGGAAGTGCACGCTCGCATCATGAGTGAACTTGCCCAGCAGGGGCGAGGCATCATCTTGATGCACGACATTCAGCCCTCAACCGCAAAGGCCCTAGGGGGGCTACTCGCAGCTTTGCACGACAAGGGATACAAGGTCGTGCACATGGTGCCGAAGCAGCCGGCCGATACGATTGCGGGCTTCGATGGCAGCGCCGAAAAAGCAATTTCCGCGAAGGGCGACTCGGCGAAGGCCAAGCCGCTCGCCGAGCGTTCTGTCATTTGGACAATGGCTCCACCCGATGCACGCGCGGGAAAAGGCGAGGAGACGCCACAGCCGGAAAACGCCACGAAAACAGCAGCCAAACCGAGCGAAGGGCTGCCTGAAGGCGGAGACGTCTTACCTTGGATAAGTAGCGAACCACCTGCTGCCAGCCCGGCTGCTAGCCCGCCGGCTCCGGCAGCAAAGAAAAAGGCCGAGGTCACCACCTCAAGCACAGGCCGGACGAGTGCTCCGGCCGCCAAGCGGCCCCAGCGGCGCCCAATCGAAGAGCTGCCCTGGCAAATGCGCATTTTCTCACAATAACTCCAAACCGCCGCACCTAATTGATTGTGTCTAAACACAAACCAAGATGCGCTGCTGCTTGTTTGCGGCCCCGAATCCATCGACACCCAAGATATGGGGTGGTCGTCGGAAAATAGGGCTCGTGGCGGCGCTGCACGGCGTGCCGCATTCATCGCTTTTCTAGCAGCGCCGCTTGGGCTTTACGCGGCCTTTGCGCCGCTCTCGGCACAGCCGGTGGGCTCCTGCGAGGAGACCGGGCGCGGCATGGGCGTGTCGCGGACGATCGAAATCGACACCAGCACAGGCGCACTTTTCGGGTCGGTCACCAAACAGGCGCGGGAAGCATCGTTCCTGAAGCACAAGGAAGTGGTGCTCACGTTCGACGACGGGCCGATGCCCTGGGTCACAAAGTCGATCCTCGACACGCTCGACACGTTTTGCACAAAGGCCACATTCTTTTCTGTCGGCCGCATGGCGCTCGCCTATCCGGCAACCGTGCGGGATGTTCTCGCGCGCGGACATACGCTGGGATCGCACACATATTCGCACCCCTATCACTTGCCGGGCCTCAAGCCGGCCGCAGCCCGCGCCGAGATCGAGCGCGGCATGGCGGCTGTTGCAACGGCCGCCGGCGCACCCATCGCACCGTTTTTCCGCTTTCCTGGACTGTCCGATTCAGCAGCCCTGCTTGATCGATTACAGCGGCGTCACATCGCAACATTCAGCGTCGATGTGGTGTCCAACGACAGCTTTATCTCGGATACCCAGCAGCTCGTGACGCGCACGCTTTCTGAGGTCGAGGCGAACGGCGGCGGGATCATTCTGTTTCACGACATCAAGACCGTGACGGCAAAAGCACTGCCGCACATCTTGAGCCGTCTCGCGGACAAAGGCTACAAGGTCGCCCATTTGGTGCCTGTAAAGCCAGCGGAACCGTTGCCCGAACTCATGGCCGAGTATGCGCCGCGCATCGCCAAGACGATTGCGGCCAATGCTAAGAACAAGGTGCTGCTGCCATTTTATGGGGCCATCGGACCCGAGAAGGAAAACGTGCTCGGCCGCTTGGCTGTCACGTCAATCAAACCCGCAGCCCGCAATCGATTTGCCTCACGCTCATCGGCAACGGCAAGGGCGGCACTTTCGGGCTGGGCGCCGGTTGTTCGGGTGCGATCTTCCGAGCCGCAAAAGCCTGCGGCATCGAACCCCAAACGCGCGCCGGCGACGACGACGGGCTGGGTCGTTCAGCCCGCAGACACGCCAAGCGGCCCGCCCGTAATTCTCGACCTTCCGGACCCATCGGCCGCAATCGACCAATGGACACCGGTCGTCGAGACCCCATACAAGCCGTGACCCTGCGAACCCTTGAGCAAATTCCGCGACATGACAATTTTCTCGATCCCGTTTGAGTTTATCTTGTTTGCGCTGACCCTCGTAGGGATCGCGCTTTTTCACAAAAAAACGTTGCCGATCGCGTTGTCAGGCCTTGCGGCAATCACTCTTTACAAGCTTGCGGTAACTGGATTCCAATCGGGACCCGGCCTCTCTGGATTGGCGGCACACGCCCTTCATGAAGCGCCGGTATTAATCAATCTGTTGCTGCTCTTGACCGGTTTCGCCGTCCTCGCGCGTCATTTCGAGGACAGCCGCATTCCCGATGAAATGCCGGCGCTTCTGCCCGACGATTGGACGGGCGGGTTTTGGCTGCTCGCCCTGATTTTCGTTCTGTCGGCGTTTCTCGATAACATTGCCGCAGCCCTCATTGGCGGCACCGTGGCGCGCCATGTATTCAAGGGCAAAGTTCACATAGGATATCTTGCGGCCATCGTCGCCGCCGCCAATGCGGGCGGATCGGGCAGCGTGATCGGCGACACGACTACGACGATGATGTGGGTTGCGGGCGTCTCGCCGCTCGCTGTTTTAAAAGCCTTTATTGGGGCGGGCGTCGCGTTTTTGTGTTTTGCCATCCCTGCTGCGCGCCAGCAGCACGCCTATGCGCCCATCGTAAAGGACCCGCCGAAGGGGCTGACTATAGACTATGCGCGCGTCGCCATCACACTGGCCGTACTTCTGGCCGCGGTCGCGGTGAATGTTTGGGGCAACGCGAATATCCCCGAACTCATGGGCAAGATCCCAGCGCTCGGCCTCGCGGTATGGGCCGCGATTATTGCCGCCTCGGCAATCCGCAGTCCCGATTGGAAAGCGGCGGGCGAAGCGGTCCCCGGCACCATCTTCCTGCTCGCTCTTGTGACAGCTGCATCCATGATGCCGGTTGAATCGCTTCCCAGCCCATCGTGGAAAACGGCATTCGGGCTCGGCACGGTCTCGGCCGTTTTCGACAACATTCCGCTGACCGCGCTCGCGCTAAAACAAGGCGGATATGACTGGGGCGTCCTTGCTTACGCCGTCGGCTTTGGAGGTTCGATGATCTGGTTTGGGTCGTCGGCGGGCGTTGCCATCTCGAACATGTACCCGGAAGCCAAATCCGCTTTTGCGTGGCTGCGCGCCGCCTGGTACATTCCGCTTGCTTACGTCATTGGATTTACCGTGATGGTGGCGCTGGCCGGTTGGCAGCCTTGAAGGCCGAACTGAACGACGTCCGGCAGAGTACCATTTGATTGATAATGGTGCGGTTGAGAGGACTCGAACCTCCACGCCGTTTCCAGCGTTACCACCTCAAGGTAGTGCGTCTACCAATTCCGCCACAACCGCATTCCAAAGCGCGCCAACCGCGCCCATTCTCCTAGAGGTTGCCCCAGGTAACAGAGCCATCCCTGGAACGCAAGCGGCAGTTTGCGGCTGGGTCGCGGCACACGGAAAGGCGGCACATTTGCCTCGACTCTGGCACTATGCGTACGGATTTATCCCAACGAACAACGCGAGACGCCACACGAAATGCATGACATCAGCCGCACCGCGACGCCGGCCCATTGGGCCATCTCTGCGAACCCGGTCGACTATCCGGTTGCACTCGCGGCGATGGCGGCGCGTGCCGCCGCCATTCGCGATTCTGGTGCGCCGGAACTCGTTTGGCTGCTCGAACACCCGCCGCTTTATACCTCCGGCACCAGTGCCAAACCGGCGGACCTGATCGATCCGCATCGCCTGCCCGTTTTCGAAACCGGACGCGGCGGGCAGTTCACCTATCATGGCCCCGGCCAGCGCGTTGTGTATCTGATGCTCGATCTTAAAGCGCGCGGCAGCGATGTTCGCGGGCTCGTGCGCGACCTTGAGGCTTGGGTCGTTCAAACTCTTGCGGCCTTCAACATTAAAGGCGAAACGCGCGAGGGGCGCGTTGGCATCTGGGTCAAGCGGCCTGAGAAGGGCGAGGACCGGGAAGACAAGATCGCGGCAATCGGATTGCGGGTATCCCGGTGGGTCACGACGCATGGCATCAGCCTCAACATCGAACCCGATCTCTCGCACTACGAGGGAATCGTTGCGTGCGGCATCACAGAACATGGCGTAACCAGCCTGACGGACCTCGGACTGCCCGTGACCATGGCTGACGCCGACATCGAATTGAGAGCTGCGTTTGAGGATATCTTTGGACCGGTCAAACGAGCCCCGGCCCCGGCTTGAAAGATGTCGCCCGTCAGGTGTCTTCGCCAGGCCTGCTGGTCCGACGGCCGTCGCCTTCGAATAGGCACTGGCAAGTAGGCGCTGGCCTGTCCCCGAATTGCCCCTTCGGCATCCAACGGCGGCGCTCCGGGCAAAAGAAAAGCGCCTGTTCCGGATGGGAACAGGCGCCTGATGCACCGCCGCGAAGCGGATTCTACTGCGTCTTCTTCTTTACCGGGGAGGCGGCGCTGCCGTCTTGCGGCGCACCCTCTCCAACCGGATTGTCGTAGTAGAGGAAGCCCTCTTCGACCGAAACGGCGTCCGAACCCGAAAGCTCGTACTCGTCGTTTTCACTGTCGTTGAGGCGGACAATACAGCCCTTCTGACAGACCCCATCGATCACCTTGCCAGGAGACAGGAGTTTTTCCTGCCTGGCGTCACCCTCGATGAGAATGATTTTTACATCTTTCTCATCCCGGTTGGTGACCGTGGCCGCAAATGCGGCCGAGGTCATAAGAAGAGCTGCGATCATACCAGCTGCAGGCACCATTTTGGTCATTACAGCTTTCCAGATCGCGGCAGAAACGAATTACTTCTTCTTCTTCGCAGCCTTTTTGGCCGGGGCCTTCTTTGCCTTCTTTGCAGCTTTAGCCATCTGATGTCGTCCTTCTGTTGTGGCTTTATGCAGCGCGCAGAGCACGCTGCGACTCGACTCACATCGAGACAATTGCACTGTGGTGAATTTCAAGCTTGTTCACAAACGAAATTTGATGGTTGGTGATATCGATTTTTCCGATAGATACTTTTTTGCGACGCTTGGAGCACGAGTACCCCCATGGACGTGATTCTCGCACGGACCTTCTTGATGGTCGCGGAGACCGGCAGCTTCATCGACGCCGCGCGGCGCATGAACGTCACGCAATCGACAGTTTCTGCGCGAATCAAAGGCCTTGAAGATATGTTGGGGCGCCCGTTGTTCGAGCGCTCGAAGTCCGGTGCGGAGCTGACGGGGGCGGGCGAACTTTTCCAGAAGCATGCCCTTGCCATGGTGCGCGTCTGGCAGCAGGCCCAACTGCAAGTCAGCCTCGCCGACCAGCACCGCGACCATCTGTCCGTGGGCGCGCCGATGAGTTTGTGGAGTTTCTTTCTTCTCAAGTGGGCGTCCGGGCTGCGAACTGCAATGCCCGACGTTGCGATCACCGCGACCGCCGGCGTATCCGCCGTATTGAACCAGCGCTTGATCGAAGGCACGCTCGACGTCGCCGTCATGTACCGCCCGTCATCGCCCCCAGGATTGACCATCGAACACCTGTTTGACGAGGAATTTGTGCTTGTTTCCAGTGCAAAACAGGGGGGAAGGCGCGCGGCTGCAGATTATATCCTGGTCGATTGGGGTACCGAATTTATTCAAGATCACGCGGGCGCATTTCCCGAACTCGCCAACCCCGCCGTCAGTCTCGACCTTGGCCCCATGAGCCTCGATTACCTCTTGGCGAACGAATGCTCGGGATATTTCCCGGCCCGCATGGTCCGCGCCCTCGTCGCGCGCGGGCGCTTGCGTCAACCCAAGCGCGGGCGAAAATTCGTCTATCCCGTGTGCATGGTCTATCCGGAAACTCGCAACGAAGAAGCCTACGAGACCATCCTCGATGGACTGAGGCGCGAGGCGGCCCGCTTCAACTGAACCAGGCCGTTTGGTGAACAAAGCACTGGGTGTGAATTACTTAGCGGGCGAGTGCCGCCATTGCGGTTCCCTGCGCGGCAGACGCCGTGGGGTAGGGTTTCGAGAAGCCAAACGCGCCCGGCACAGGTCCAAAATTGTTGTCGCCCTCTTCGCCGAGTGCAAAATGCATCCACAGCGTCAGCACCAAAATCGGCGCGAAAGAAACAACCATGGCGATCGTCATGCCGATGCTGCCTGGGACGGCCGCTTCGAAGCCGAGCGTCACCACGACCGCAAACGACGCCACAAATGTCCATATAAACATGCCAATCGCGGCCCAAAGTATCCACCACGCGCCGATCCCGATATCGTGCAGGCGTTTCGATAGGGCCGCCGTACCAAGCCAAACGAACAAACTGTGGATAACCCAGCTTACCGGACCCTGAAGCTCGCGGCCGGACAGATAGCAGCCGCCATGGACGCACGCCTGCGCCAGCAAAAGAATTGCGGCCAAGATGACGAGGCCCTTGCGATTGGCACGGCCGCGCGGGTCCAAAATGTCGAAAAGATCAAGGCCGCGCATAATGGCACTCTCTCGCAAACCGGGCGTACGGGTTGCAGAGGGTAGGCCAAATCGGTTCATGAACGGTTAGCGCAAGCCCGCTCTCAGGCGAATTCGAGGATCACGGCATCGACGGCAAGGCTGTCGCCCGCTTTGGCGTTGATCTTTTTGACTACACCATCGCGCTCGGCCTTCAAGATGTTTTCCATCTTCATGGCCTCGACAACAGCAAGGTTATCGCCCGCCTGCACCTTTGCGCCTTCTTCGACGCTGATGGCCTTGACCAGCCCCGGCATGGGGCAGAGCAGGAATTTCGACATATCGGCACCGGCCTTGACCGGCATGAGCGCCGCAAGTTCCGCTTCGCGCGCCGTGTAGACGTAGACCGGGACCTGAATACCCCGGTAGGCGAGGTTCAAGCCGTTGGCGATGGGGCGAACCTGAACGGCGACGGTCTGCTTGCCAACGGACCCCGTCCACACCGGATCGCCCGGCCACCAAGCCGTCTGCACGGCGAGCGTCTCGGTCGCCCGGCCGGACGCGTCGCGGAACGACACGTGATACGGCCCTGGCGCTTCGCCCGCGACCTCAAGGGTCACCGTGGTGTCGCCGACCTTGACAACGCGGCGCTTGGCAAAGCGCACGGCCTGTCCGGTCATCTGATGCGTGATGCCGCGGCGGCGCTCGTTGCCGAGGTGATCGATAACGGCGGCGACGCTGGCCAAGACCCTTTGCTGCTCGCCTTCAGGGGCACGCGGCTTGAAGCCGTCTGGAAATTCTTCCTTGATGAAACCGGTCGAAAGATTGCCGGAGCGCCAGCGCGGGTTCTGCATGACCGACGTCAAGAACGGAATATTGTGCTGAATCCCATCGATGTAGAAGGCATCGAGTGCATCGGCTTGGGCGTCGATCGCCGCTTCGCGGGTTGCCGCGTGCGTGACGAGCTTGGCGATCATGGGATCGTAGTACATCGAGATTTCGCCGCCTTCGAACACGCCCGTGTCGTTGCGCACCGTCACGCCATCGCGCACCGATTCTTCCGGCGGGCGGTATTTAACCAGGCGGCCGATAGAGGGGAGGAAGTTGCGGAACGGATCTTCGGCATAAACGCGGCTTTCGACCGCCCAGCCGGTGAGTTTGACATCGGACTGCTTGAAGGGAAGTTTTTCCCCGTAGGCCGAGCGGATCATCAGTTCGACGAGATCGACGCCGGTGATGAGCTCGGTGACGGGGTGTTCCACTTGCAGGCGGGTGTTCATTTCAAGAAAGAAGAACGAACGGTCTTGGCCTGCCACGAATTCGACCGTGCCGGCGCTGTCGTAGCCGACGGCTCTTGCCAGCGCCACGGCCTGCTCTCCCATGGCACGGCGGGTCTTTTCGTCGAGCAAGGACGACGGGGCTTCTTCGAGGACTTTTTGGTTGCGGCGCTGGATCGAGCATTCGCGCTCGCCGAGGTAGACGATGTTGCCATGCTTATCGCCGATCAACTGGATTTCGATGTGGCGCGGATCGATAATGAATTTTTCAATGAACATCCGGTCGTCGCCGAACGATGCTTTGGCTTCCGAGCGGGCGAGGGGAAAGCCTTCTAGAACTTCCTTGCGATCGTAGGCGATGCGCATCCCCTTGCCCCCGCCCCCGGCGGACGCTTTCATCATCACCGGATAGCCGATCTCCTCGGCAATTTTGACGGCATGTTTCTCGTCCTCGATTACGCCCATGTAGCCGGGAACGGTCGAAACCTTGGCGGCGGCCGCCGCCTTTTTGGACTCGATTTTATCGCCCATGGCGGCGATGGCCTTGGAGTTCGGCCCGATGAACACGATGCCGGCCTTTTGAAGCTCAACAGGAAACGCCGCGCGTTCGGAAAGGAAGCCGTAACCGGGGTGGACCGCCTCGGCACCCGACTTCTTGCAGGCGTCGATGATCTTTTCCATGACGAGGTAGGATTGCGCGGCTTGCGGGGGGCCGATGTGAATGGCTTCATCCGCCATTTCGGCGTGGAGAGCGTCGCGGTCGGCATCGGAATAGACGGCGACCGACTTGATACCCATCTTGCGCGCGCTCTTGATGACGCGGCAGGCAATTTCACCGCGGTTGGCAATCAGGATTTTCTTAAACATCGGGCGCGCTCGTCCTTTGGGCTTGGAAGTCGATCAGCAGTCTGCCGGGGCGTTTGGCAAACTCCTCAAGGCCGTTCTAGTGGCTAGAAAGGGGGCCGTAAACCGTCTTTGGCGGCAACTATCTGGCTCTGCCCGCGATGCGCTGCCGCACAAGCTCTACGGCGGATTTCAACTGGTAAAGCTGGTCTGAATAATTGAGCGGGACGGGGATAACGCTGACGGCCTGTTCGATGCGTGCAACATCTGCTTTTAAGGTCATTCGGGCCCCAGTGGAGCCGTCGTCGCCGAGGCGCCGCTCAAGACGTTTCAACTGGCCGTACCAATAGAGAATACGGTTGCGGATGCGCCATTGGTAGATCCAGGGCACGATCTTGACCAGCGGCAGAAGAATTGTCGCGAGAGGCAAAATCATCACCAGCATGCGCTCGATGAACGTCGCCAGCCAGAACGGCAGGTGGCGCTGCAGGAACGTGCGTCCCGACGCATAGACGCGCTGCGCATCTTCCGACATCGGGATCTCGGGATCGACGGCTTTCGGGAATTCGCCCGTGCGCTGGAACAAGCCGCCGGGGGTATGCGCCTCCTGCGCGGCTCTGACGAGAAGCCCGACAATTGCGGGATGGAGTTCCTGGCGAACCAGCAGCGACGCCTGCGGCGCAAGCAGCACCGCGTCTTTCGGCGGAATGTTCTTCTCGAGATCGACAAGCCCCTGCGGCAGGTTCACCATGCCGAGCTGCGGGAAGATGCGCGTGTAAGCTTCTGCCTGCTCGACGCTCAACAAGCGGATGCCGTCTGCCGTGATCAATCTCTTGACGACAGGGCTGTCCGCACCAGTCGCGAGAAATATTGCATCCAGCTCTCCGGCCAGCAGTTTGGTTGCGGCCTCGTCATTCTCGTAGGCGAAGAACGTGGCGTCCGTACCGGTTATGTTGGTATGCGCCAGCAATTGCAGCATGAGCGCTCGCGTGCCGCTGCCTTCGGGGCCGAGGCCCAGTCTCTGTCCGCGGAATTCGGTGAAGCGCGTCTTCTCGGCTTCGGACCTGTAGAAAACCCACAGCGGCTGCTGATAGACGCGTCCGAGCGACAGCAAGCCGGGCGCTTCTTTGGAGGTGACCGCCCCGCCCTGCACCAGCGCGACCTGCACACCGGACTTCGGGTCCATCAAGCGGGCTGCATTTTCCTTGGAGCCGTTCGAAGTCTTGAGTTCGAGTTTGATACCGTCCCGAGCGAGGATTTCCGCGTACTTCTGGCCGAACAAGTGATAGGCGCCCTTCGACGAGCCCGTCGACATCACGATTTTGCGCGGTGGCGCCGGCTCGACAAATTGAAAAGCGAGCCACAAAGCACCTGCAGCCAGGGCCATGGCAGGCGCCGCAATCAGCAGCAGCTCGCGCCGCTGCAGCGCGCGCTGGCGCTCAACCAAATCCTTCAGCATGGTCCCCGTTTCTCATCGTCAGACGGGGTACTTTAATGCCCAAGTATGGCGGATCAAGGGGTTAAGCGGCGTGTGCCAAGCGATCCACCGCCTCGATGAGAAGAGGGTGAATATTGGGGCTTTCCTGCTTCAAATAGGCGACCAGCGCGGTCTCGGAAGGCGAGAGCCGGCCGTCGCGGCCAAGCCGCCCGGCAAGCCAGGATGCCTCGGCTTCGGTGATCGCCTCATTGGTGATGATTTCGATGCGCTGGTGTTCGAGACGGGCGAGCGCGCGCTCTTCCGCCGACTGGTCTTGATAAGCATCTTGCACCGACGCCAGGTTAGAGCGGACCATGGACAGCAGGAAAGCCAGTACCGACGTTTTCTGACCTGGGTGTTCGAGCGACGCTTCTTGGCGCAAAGCTTCTTCACGCGAGGGGACGGCATAGCCCGAAGCCGCCATGATCACGTTGGCGATAGCTTTTACGAAAAGGTCGGTCCAAGCCAGGTTTGGTTCGGTGTCTTCGACGGCCTCATCGATATCGAAGAGGATATCGGCTTCGTCGCGGGTAACGGCAACGTGCCCGTCGCCGGCAAATGCGTAGAGCATGCGGCGCAGGAGATCGACTTCGCCTTCGGTGATTTCGCCCGCCGCCAGATATTTGCCGTCTCGAAGCGGGCCTGTACCTGAGATCACGGCATGCTTCACCTGTTCAAGCCCGTACTTGACAAGGCTGACGGGCGCCCAGCGCGCTTTGTCGAGCACGTTAACGATCAGCTCCAACTCGGTCTTGCTGTCGATCTTGCCGTCCACCGAAACGCGGTCGATCAGCCAGTGCGCATTATCGGCAGTGACGTAACCTTGGGGCTGAGCCTGGAAGACGATGAAGTCGGTGATCGCTTCGATGAAAAAGATTGCCCACGACGGATCGGCGGCCTTGCAGGCGTCGTTGAGTTTGAAAAGGATTTCGGCTTCCTCGGCCGAAGTTATACCGTCTTCATAGAAAATTTTGCGGAACGCCAGCACGTCGCTGTCTTTGATCGAACCGCGGCTAATAATTTCTTCAATCTGAAGCGACTTGAGACCACTCATGGAAATCCCCGCAGCACGAACGTAATGACCTGAGGGAACACTATGGCCGGCTGCTTAATCGCTACTTAACAGACGTGCCATCGCAACAGCGATTGGCGTGCTGTTGCGCTCAGAGCACAACGGACCTAGAGCGCCATGCGAAAAGGGCCGCAGTGGTCCGCGGCTCCTCATGTTCAATCGTTTACTGAGCGGCCGGTTACCACCAGAACGACCACCAATGATGCCGGCGATATCCGCGTGTGCTGTAAGACGGCACGCTGTAGTCGTGGCGGTCGAAGTCGCGGTCGCGATGCAACGTTACGCGGCGATCGGATTCACGGTGCGCATGGCGGATGCGTGCGGCTTCATCGGGGTCGAGACCGCCGTACTCGTGATGGCGCTGGCGGCGGTTGCCATAGCTGCGGCCGTCGTTGTCGCCGTCCCGGTCATCGCTACGGGTTGGCCGCGCATTGGTGACTTTTGGCTCTTCATCGTTGCTCGTGTCGCGCGTCGCTGTGCCGGTGGCCGTATTGGTGCGCGGAGAATTGGTGCGCGTGGAGCCGCGCTGATAGGGAGCAGTTCCTCTCGACACCGTACCGCCGCCACCGCTTTTCCAGTTGCGCGACACGTGCGCGGGCTCATCGCTTTCGGCGGCGAAAGCCGGAACAGTTGTAGAAGCCGTCGCGGCAGCGATCGCGGCAAGACCAAAAAGAGTGGCGAATTTCATCGGTTGTCTCCCCTGCTCTGCCGCCATCGCCCGTGCGCTGGCTGGTTGAACATGAGGCGAGACTAAAACAAGGCCGCTGAACCCGTTCTGAAGGCGCTCGTTAGCCGGCGTTCATGAAGCCAGGATAGGCCTGGACCAGAAGCCATAGTTCGCCTAACAGCCCTTCAGGGCTTCGAGCTTTTTGATGTGGCCGATGTAGCGGCGGTCGGCGTCGCTCAATGGCACGGCATCTACGTTGTCGTGCGTGCAGCCGCCATTTCCGAAATGTTCGCGTGCTCGCGTGGTCTTGAAGCAATAGCCAGCGTCTTTATAAATTTGATTGCGGGCTGCCCAAAGTTCCGGGCAGCTCGAATTCGATCTCACTTCGTCGCCGGATTGCGCGGCCGGCACAAAAAAAGCCGCCGCAAGTGCGAGACCAACAACAACCGGCAGAGACTTGGCTTTCATCTCAGAATTCCCCGTTTCGTCCTTGAGCTAAACAAAAACCCCTGGCGGCGGCCCGCAAAGGGCGCCGGGTTGACGCGTATCAAACGATTTAGCATGAATTGAGATGACCGGGGACGTGAGCCCCGGTCTTTTTTGTGGCGGCAAATAGCTTGATCGAACCGGGGTCATCAACAGCCCTGGCGGCGCTCCGACGCGCGGACGGAGCGGATCACCGAGCGCTCGCCGCCGGAAAGCGGCACGGCCCCTTCGTTGTGATAAGAGCAGCCGCCATTGCCGAAATAGTTGATGGCGCGCGACGTCTTAAAGCAATAGCCGTTGGCTTTGTAAATCTCGTTCCGCATGACCCAGAGTTCCTGGCAGTCATAGGCGTCGCCTTGAACATCGCCGGCTTTGGCTGGGATCATGGAGGCGGCGAGAAGGGCGGCGGCGGCGGTCGCCAGAATGAGGGACGGCTTCATGTTTTTGGTCTCCTAGGATTTTATGGTTTTGAAGTTGGTTTTAAAGCGATCGGTTCGGATTTTTGTCGCCGGGCGGCAGCAAAAGGTTCAATTGGCCCTCAACCTTTTGTGCCGCCCGTCTGGGACCGCTCAATACCCGGCCAAGCGCCACCAGCGGCGGCTATTTTGATGATCGTTACGCTCGGAGAAAATGTGCGTGTTGGCGGCGTCCTGGGCGTAACGCAACGTCTGGCGCTCGTTCCAATTCAAGTTGCCGTCGGCTAGAAAGGCGCGCTCCATGCGGGCGATGCGGAACTGCTCGTGACGCAGCGTCTGGAACTCGCCTGAGGTCAGCGTGCCATTGGCGCGGCCTTCGCGGATCAATTCCATATGGCGGACTTGCCGGGCATCGACTTCATAACGCCAGCGGTCGGCGGCGTTGGCCGAACCGGCGGCGGTGACAAGTGTTGAGATCGAGGTAAGAAGTGCGGCGGCAATCAATTTTGTCTTCATGATACTCTCCTTGAGTTTGACGCAATCCATGATGCTCAGTTGAAAACTGATGTGCCGGAGACTACGAAATCGCATCTGAACCAACTCTGAAGCCGCACTTCAGCTGTGCGTCAGATAGGCGCCGCGATTTCGCCCCACTTCTTCGCAGGCCAAAAAAAAGAGACGCTCGTGGGGAGCGGCTCTTGAGGTGGCGTACTATCCGGGGGGAGTTGGACGTACGCGGGAGGAAGAACTCGATGAGACTAGTTTTAGCGGGGGCCGATTGAACTCGCGCTGAATGACGAATTCACTTGCCGTTCACCTTTGCGGCGGCTTCGCCGAGTCTCACGCTGGATCCCCAAATCGGGATGCGCGTCGAAGGACGGCACCCGATTTGAGGATGACGGGAATAATGGGCGGTTAGTTCTGAATTTCCTCGTAGAGGTCATGCCAGCCGGGATTTCTGGTTTCAATCAAAGCAATCTTCTTGGCTCTCAAAAATTTCTTGAGTTGTTTTTCGCGTGCGATGGCCTCTGGCATCGTATCGTACAACTCATAGTGAACGAGAATGTGGACGCCATATCGTTTGGTGAATCCGTCGACGAGGTCTTGTTTGTGAATGGAGATGCGGCCAGCGAGATCGCTCGTGACACCGATGTAAAGGGTTCCGTTGCGCCTGCTGGCGAGGATATAAATGGCCGGTTGTTTCTGCTTTCGCATCTGGTGCTAGCTCTCGCGCCTCATACCCGCCCCGCCGTCATCCTCAAACCGCGTGCGGCACGTCCCGCCGCATCGCGGTTTGGGGATCCAGCGTAAACAGCGCCGAAGGCTCGAAATTCGTCAAGGAGAAATGACTACGGCGGCTTCGCCGAGTCTCACGCTGGATCCCCAAACGCGCATCGCAAGTGGGCTCACGCGTTTGAGGATGACGGTGTTGGGTTTCGGCTCGGCCCCGCACTCTCCTCGCATCGCGCCGTCAACATATTGGCGATCATCGTGCTCATCGGAGCGGTGGTGGCCTATGGCGCCTACTGGGACGCATTTGTGCCGGACTTGTGCTTCTTTGCGGCGGCGGCGAGTGTGGTCGTAGTTATGAATGCCCTGCGGGCGCGGGAAGCACGGCAAAAGCAAAGCGCTAACTGAGTGAAGCCTTCATCCCTGCGGGCAGCGCGGGCGGGGCAGAACTGCAACTCAATTCATAAAGTTCAACGCGAATAGCCGCGGCTGGCGCCTCAATAAGACAATTCACGGATTATTATCCAATTCGCAACTTCAACAATGCAAACGCAAGCGGTAACGAAGACTTAACCGGGTTTCTTATGACTTATGAAAATTTTTGGTGCGATTTTAGCGGCTCAATCCGGAAAGCTACACGCCGTTCAAAATGAGCTCCAAATGTCCTCAGAGAACAATTACACCAAGCGTGCCGTGAACTCGTTTAGGGGATCTGAGGCCGGTTCCACGACCACGTTATTCGCGGTATCTCTGGTTGCGGTCTTTGGCGTGATGGCCCTGGCGGTGGACTACGCTGCCTGGATGAACCGCACGTCCGATCTGCAAGCCACAGCCGATGCAGCAGCACTCGCAGGAGTTGCACGGCTTGCGGCTTCAGAAGGAGGCGAGAGTGCCGCGCAATTCGCGCAAACGTATCTGCAGGCAAAGAAAATAGCGCCCAGCAATTCCAATGTGACTGTGAACAACGGAGCTGCCACGGTCACTGTTACTATCACAGAAACAGGCCGCAGATATTTGTCACCAGTCATTGGCCTAGACGCCCCAACTATCAAAGTCGTCGCCGAGGCCGTCGCCCAGGGCAAAGCCGCGCGGCCGTGCATCATTGCTCTCGATCCCGCCGCTCCGATCGGCATAGATTTTTCACTTGCGGGCTCGGTCACCGCGATTGATTGTGCAATCTGGTCGAATTCCACGAGCGCGACGTCGTTCGATCTTAATGGCTCGGGTACAGCCTCTTCGGACCGCAACTGCGCCGTCGGCGGCGTGTCGGGCAATACATTCGCCATTACGCCCGACGCAGAGCCCAACTGCCGGCCCGCTGTCGATCCGTTTCTTAGCTGGATGCCTCCGGCAAGTGCCATATGCGATCAGTCGAACTTCCAGAAGCTCGACAACGGCCCAGTCACACTCACTCCCGGCGTATACTGTGGCGGACTAAAAGTTGGCGGCGCGACTGAATTATTTCTGGAACCCGGTGTCTATTTCATCCAGGACGGACCGCTAAAGGTCAACGCCGGCGCCAGCATCACCGGGACCGGCGTCACGATCCTGTTGACCGGCATAGATTCCCATGCCGATTTCCTCGGCTCGGCAAGCGTGCACCTTTCGGCTCCGATGAGCGGGCCGACAGAAGGCCTGGTCATCGCTGCCGGCCGTGAGGAACCGATTCTGGATACCAAGGTTGGCGGCGGGGTTGAGATGGATATCGAAGGCACTGTCTACTTGCCGACCCATAACCTCTCCTACGGCGGCAATTCAGAAAGCATTTTGCCGTCGTCCTACACATTCTTGGTCGCCAAAACGATCAAGTTCCATGGCGGCTCGACAGTGGTCGTGCGCGGTGATCCTGAGACCGCGCAAGTGCCGCCCAAGAATAAAGACGTTGTCATGCAAGGCACGGTACATCTGACGCGTTAGGCCACCTTCTGTTTTCGCCGCCGTCACCCCAGCGGGCAACGCACAGACGGGCGCGAAAACGCCGCTCGCGCAATGACGCTCAGGATCGTGTAACCGGCGAGAACGGTGCCGCGCACGGTTCCTGATATTTTCGACACGCCAATGCGCGGGCGGTAGCGCACGGGCACTTCTTGGATCGCGAGGCCGGCGCGCGCCGCCTTGATCTGCATTTCGACCGTCCATCCAAACGCCCGGTCGCGCATGCCGAGGGCATGAAGCGCTTCTGTACGAATGGCGCGGAAGGGCCCAAGATCGGTGAAGCGGGTGCCAAAGAAGCGGCGCATGAGGCGGCACGCCAGCCAATTGCCAAAACGCTGCTGGGGCGTCAGCGCGCCTTTTTCGCGCGTGCCCAGAACGCGCGAGCCGACAACGAACTCGGCTTCATTGGCCAGGATCGGATCGACGAGCAGATGCATGTCTTCCGGATAATCGGAGTAATCGCCGTCGAGAAAGACGATGATGTCGACAGGGGGAAGAGCCTTGATACCGGCCTGGCAGGCCGCCCCATACCCGCGGGCAGTTTCAATCGTGACATGGGCCCCGGCGACTTCGGCGGCAATTGCAGTACGATCGGTTGATCCATTGTCCGCAACCACGATCTCGTCGATCCAATCGGGAATGGCGGCGATGACGCGGCTGATTGCGCCTTCTTCGTTGAGGGCCGGAATGACGACGCCAATGCGTTTGCCCTGGCGCATGTCCCCTACCCTCCGCTTCTGATTGCGGCAATGCCCGGCTGCTGCGCGCCCTTGCGCGCACAGCGCCGGTAGACCAGCGCGAGCACCGGCAGCCAGATGAGCCACATGACGTAGGAGTGGAAGATCTCGGTTGTCTCGCGCGCGGCGAAGTAAAAGTAAGTGTAGTAGAGCGGGATCGTGGCGGAGAGCGCGAGTAGCGCCGGTTCCGGGCGCAGGACAAGCAGCGGCAAGAACCACAACGTGTACCAGGGATAAATGGCGGGCGAACAAACGACGAGAACCGCTACGACGCCAAGCGCGCGCGACGTGAGATCGTCAAAACCCGCCATTGGGCGCCAAGCCGCCCACAGCGCAACCGCGCCAACGATGACTGCTACGATCCCGCGGCTAACGAGATTGACGGCCGCTTCGTTCAACGTGCCAAACGCTTCAGTGCCGCGCGCAATCGCGCCGTGGATTATTGCAAAAACCGGCCCGTTCTTGTTCCAGGATGCGGCATAGGCGGAAAGACCGGCATTTTCACCGAGTCCCGCTGACACAAAGGGCCAGAGCCAGAGCACCATGAGAAACGCAAAGACACCGGCCGCCAGCAGCAAAGCGCGCCGGTCGTTCAAAAACGGCCGCAGGATGAGCGGAAGGAGAATGGCAGGCCACAACTTGATTCCGGCAGCAAGCCCAAGCATCGCGGACGCCGCGACAGGGCGGCGGCGATAAGCGAACAACAGTGCGGCCAATAGAAACGGAAAAATCAAGACTTCAAAGTGTGCGGAGTTGGTGATTTCTTTGAGCAGAACCGGGTTCCACCAATAAAGAGCAACCCAAGTCCGCGACCGGCCCAGCGCATCGAGTGCAAGCAGGAGGAGTGCGAACGTCGCGGCATCGGCGAGCAGCAACAAGCCGCGCCACGCGGTGAGACTGAACGGCGCGATGACGTGCGCGAGCGCAAACGCGGCTTGCGCGAGCGGCGGATAGATGGTCGTCAGTTCTTTGTGGTTGATGCGCTTGAGGACGGGCCCGGCCTGCTCTTTGAGCGCTTGCAGCGGGCCTTCGGAAACAGTGGTTCTGATCTCATCGGGCGATTTGAGATAAGGGTTCAACCCCTCCGCCACAACGGCGCCGTCCCAGAGGTAGCGTTGATAGTCGTCTTCGAGGATGGGTTCGCTCGCCATGAGAATGAGGCGGGCGGCGAGGCCAATCGCGAAAATGAAAACGACGAGACGCTTTGGGGAGGGCACGCGCCGGGCCTCAATTCTCCTGAGGAGCCAGAAAAGTGCTGCAAGGAATATGGCTCCAGCCGCGACCAGCCCCGCGACGAGCGGCACGACCGGCATATCGACCACGTCGCTATCGTAACCGAAGCGGCCGGAGAAAAGAGTTAGAAGTGCTGCAAACAAGCAGACGAGCAGGCCGGTCGCGAACCAGCCTGCCCATCCGTTCCGATCAATCGCCTGGTGGCTCACGAGCCGCGGTCGGTTACGCATTTCCCGGTTTCGGGATTCAAGACCTTGCCTTCTTTGCATTTCTTACCGGCCTCGGCGGGCATAGCCAGACTGACGGCAACAAGGGCCGTAATGGCCAGGGCGAGCAGGCTTTTCATGGGGGCACTCTCCTCGAAATAGGGCGATTGACATAGTCTACGTTGGACGTTCGCCGCAGACCATTCAACCGTTACGCGGGCGGTCAAGGGCGCACGATTTTTTTACTCTATTCCGTATGCACGACCCGCACTCGACTTTGTGCGGCACAAATGTCAAACGCTAGAGCGAAAACGTGACTGTTTCGCCACGCACGTTCAACAGCACCCCCCGCAGAAGACCACATGAGACCGATGCAGAACCCAGCGCTCACATCCGCCTCGCGCAAAGTCAGGCAGCGGCTCATCCCATTTCTCATACTCTGTTACTTCGTGTCCTACCTCGACCGCGTGAACATTGGCTTCGCGGCGCTCACTATGAATGCCGATTTGGGCATCGGGCCGCAAGCATTCGGCTTCATCGCCGGAATTTTCTTTCTCGGCTATTGCCTGTTCGAGGTGCCGAGCAACGTCATGCTGGCCAAGTTTGGGGCGCGGGTATGGATCGCACGCATCATGATCACGTGGGGCCTCGTATCGATGGCCATGGCGTTCGTGACCGGACCTTTGAGCCTCGCAGTTGCCCGTTTTCTTTTGGGCGTGGCGGAAGCAGGCTTTTTTCCGGGCATTATTTATTATCTGACGCGATGGGTGCCGGCAGGCGACCGGGCACGAACCGTTTCCGCGTTCATGGTTGCGGTTCCTGTTTCAGCCGTGATCGGAGCGCCATTGTCGGGATGGATCTTGGATGCTTTCGATGGCGTTGCCGGTTTCAAGGGCTGGCAGTGGCTTTTTATTCTAGAGGCTTTGCCGGCCGTGCTTCTCGGCGTGGCCGTATATTTCTTCCTCGACGACAAACCCGACGATGCGCGCTGGCTCACAGCGGACGAGCGTGCCGCGTTGGCTGAAACGATCGCGGATGAAGAACGGGCCAAGCCCGCGTCCGCGCACATGACATTGCGCGAGGCTTTAACCAACGGCCGCGTTTTGAGTTTGAGCATCGTCTACTTCGGCATTGTCTGCGGGCTTTACAGCTTGACGTTCTGGACGCCGCAGATCGTGAAGGCGTTTGGCTTCAGCAATACGCAAACGGGTTTCATCGCAGCGATACCTTTTCTGGCGGGCGCGCTTGTCATGAGCCCGTGGGGGCGGCACTCGGACCGGACGGGCGAGCGCGTCCGGCATGTGGCGCTACCGTCGTTTCTGGGTGCCGCGGGATTGATCGCGGGTTCACTTGTTTCAGAGCCCGCTTTCGCGCTTCTCGCGTTGACCGTTGCCGCGCTTGGCATATTCGCGGCCCTGCCAACCTTCTGGACGCTGCCGACCGCGATGCTGTCGGGCACGGCGGCGGCCGGCGCCATCGCCTTGATCAACTCAATCGGCAACACTGGCGGGTTTGCGGGCCCCTATGTGGTCGGATGGCTGAAGGGCGCGGGCTTCGAGACCGGCGCTGCCGTCGCGGGAATCGCGAGCGTGATGATTTTGTCGGGCGTGGTTGTTCTGGGTACGGCAAACACTGGCCCACGGGCCAATACTGACGCTTGAAATTGACACGCCAAAATGGTATCTATCAATGATAGATATCATTTGAATCGATTGATGACCGCGAAAGCCAAAATCTTCAAACACGGCCGCAGTCAGGCCGTGCGCTTGCCGAAGGAATTCCGGTTTCCCGGAACGGAAGTGCGCGTCAGCCGCCACGGCAAAGGTGTTCTGCTGGAGCCGGTTGAACAGGATATCGATGCTTGGTTTGCGGAACTTGATCGTTTGCGCAAGTTGCGCGGCGAATTCTTGCCCGAAGGCCGCCCCGAGCAGCCGCCGATGCCCGATGACGATATTGACTGGGATAAGGCCTTTGCTGGCAAATCGGCTAAGCGCCGCAAATGATCTCGCTCGATACCAACGCGATCATCGGCTTAATGCGAAATGACCGGGGTTTGCGGCACCGGTACAGAAACGCTCTAGCTTCGGGAACACCCGTTGCGATCTCTTCTATTGTCCTATTCGAGCTCCACTTTGGCATCGCCCGCAGCGCACGCCGCCAAGACAATACCGTGCTGCTCGATGCTTTCCTCGCCGGGCCAGTAATAAAACTTGGCTTTGAACCGGAGGACGCCATTGTCGCAGGAGAGATACGGACAGCCTTGCAGACTGCCGGCACGCCGATTGGACCTTACGATATCTTGATCGCAGGTCAGGCGCTGCGCAACGATGCGATTTTGGTCACGGCGAACGTGCGCGAGTTCAAACGCGTGCGGGGGTTGAGGGTGGAAAATTGGGGGAAGTAAGTGAGATCGCGCCTATGGCCGCTCCAGACTCTCCTGGTCGCTGGCACTCGATAGTCCAGGCTCGTCCGTGAAACCCGCTGCCCGCCAGATTTTGACGGCGTAATGCGCCGCCTTCCGGCGCTGTGCCGCCGCAAAGGCCTTGGTATCTTCGAGCAATATCTGCAGCCGCATCTGCAGGACGACCTTTTCGCGCGGCACAGGCATCGCGATCACATCGTCGATTGCTGCGTTGACGAGGGTTGCAAGCGGCGGCGCGCTATCGGATTTGATCTCGATCCGCAAACTCTCGAGCGACGCGTTTATTTTAAGACCGACGGCGAACGCGGGCAGCACGATCCATGCGCAAAGCAGCAGAGTCAAACTCAATCGCGCAATTTCTACTCGCATGTTTAGCCTTGAAGCACGCGCCGGATTGCCGGCGCATCTGAGACAAACATTGCGCGAGGATGCCGGGCTTCGCAAGAGGGCTCAGCGCCGGCCTACGGCCATGCATTCCCGGAAGCCGCGTCTCGGCGCGAAGCGCAAACGCGGCTATCCGGGATCACGTCGCAATCGGCTTACGTGCAAAATCTCAACCGACGCGGGTCTGCGCAACATGGCTCGCGCCATCTTGCTCGCCCGGGAAAGCAAGGGTGTGGGCTTAGCGACGCAGCAAAAATTGCATACAAAGAACTAGGCAACCGGAAACAATTCAATAATCGTTTTCGCCGTAAGCAACTTTTCTCTTGTCGTATATCTTGGACCTTGCATCGTGCCCGACGGAGCGTTGCCAAATGGAATAGGCCCGATAGATCGAGCGGGTTCTGCAAAGTTGAATTTGTATTTTCCGTCTTCACCATAAGGCTCGATCGAGGCAACGGGTGCCAGATGAGTAATCGCACTGATGGGCTGAGACTGATATGCTGCGATGTACCTAATTTTTGGGATCATGCCGCCGCCTAAACGAATGGCCCACCAGGCGTTCTGACCTAGAAACACTCTCTCGAACCCCTCTCGTTGGGCAGGAACTACTATCGTGTCCGGCTCCCTCGATGTCACAACATGTGCGCTTGTTGATAGTTCGATTGGTTTCGGGGTTGCCACAGGGGCTGCAATCTCGAACGCCCTCAAGCCTACAAGCGGAAGCACCTGCAAAATCTCTGTGAGAAAAATACTCGTGTCAGCCTTGTCGGCTTCCGAGAGTGTGGGCTCACTTGGAGTATTTCCGTTGTCGATATGGCACCGTGCGGCTTTCACCGCTCGCGCCACCAGTGCATGTTCCAGCCAAGTGATGTGTGCACGATTAAACCCGCTATCGAGCGTCTTATTTACGAAAGCAAAACCCCAATCCCAAAAGTCCTTCTTGGCGAAGTGGCTATCGAGACGATCAAGAACACCGTCACCTTGACCGATGTATATTGTTGGAAGGTCGGGATCATCAATCGTGTAGCCTGACAGTATATAAATTCCGGCCCGCTGAAATTCAGGACGTGTCCTGATCCGTGGCCAGTCTGATCTCGGAAACGAGATCGCTAATCCTGTCGAAGACATTCGATCTACAAATCGCACGCCGTCAGGATCACCGCCAGGCACATAGATGCGAATTGTGAAGGCCATTTTGCTGTCCCCTTAGAATTGATCATGGGCTAGCTTGATTCGGAATAGATGCGGAGCATGACATTCAGACGTGCGTAGGACGTGGACCTACAATGAGCAAGTGGCCGCCCCTCACCCACGGCCTTCGCCGGGGCAGGCTCTCACCCTCTCCCCATTGAGTACAGAAATGGGGAGAGGGGATTCCGTTTCCCTACGCGCATAGCGCCCGCGGTCAAGGGCCGACGCGGCGAGCCGCGCCCCCGCGGAGCTGGCCCGCACTTCAGCGCGGATCAGCCAGCGTGAGCGCATCAAAGCGGAATATTGTCGTGCTTCTTCCAGGGATTATCGACGGTCTTGTTGCGCAGCATGTTGAGCGCGCGGCACAGGCGCTTGCGCGTGGTTGAGGGCGTTATGACTTCGTCGATGTAGCCGCGCTCGGCGGCAACGAACGGATTGGCGAAGCGCGCCTGATATTCGTCGATGCGGGCTTTGATTTTTTCCGGATCACCCAATTCCGAGCGATAAATGATTTCCGCAGCGCCTTTGGCACCCATGACGGCAATCTCGGCCGTGGGCCAAGCATAGTTGACGTCGCCGCGAATATGCTTCGACGACATCACGTCGTAAGCGCCGCCGTAGGCTTTGCGGGTGATGACGGTGATCTTGGGCACTGTCGCTTCGGCAAAGGCGAACAACAACTTCGCGCCGTGCTTGATGAGACCGCCGTATTCCTGCGCGGTACCCGGCAGAAATCCGGGCACGTCAACGAAGGTCAGGATCGGGATTTCAATACAATCGCAGAAGCGCACAAAGCGCGCGGCTTTGCGCGAGGCATCGCTGTCCAAGACGCCGGCCAGCATCATGGGCTGATTGGCGACGATACCGACGGTGCGCCCTTCCATGCGGGCGAAGCCGGTGACGATGTTGCGGGCAAACGCTTCTTGAATTTCGAAGAAGTCGGCTTCGTCCACGACCTTGGCGATCAATTCCTTGATGTCGTAGGGCTTGTTCGGGTTGTCGGGAATGAGCGTATCGAGAGAGGTGTCGATGCGGTCGGGTGAATCGTTGGTCGGCATTTCGGGAACGCCGGTCTCGTTGTTCGACGGCAGGAAATCCATCAAGCGGCGCATCTGCAAAAGCGCTTCGACGTCGTTCTCGTAGGCGCGGTCGGCAATCGAGGATTTGGTCGTGTGCACCTTGGCGCCACCGAGTTCTTCGGCCGTCACGGTTTCGTTGGTCACGGTTTTAACGACGTCGGGTCCGGTCACGAACATATAGCTCGTGTCTTTGACCATGAAGATGAAGTCGGTCATGGCGGGCGAATAGACGTCGCCGCCCGCGCATGGGCCCATGATGACGGAGATCTGCGGGATGACGCCGGACGCGAGCACGTTCCTCAAGAACACTTCGCCGTAGCCGCCCAAGGCCGCGACACCTTCTTGAATGCGCGCGCCGCCGGCATCGAAGAGCCCCATGATGGGGGCGCGGTTCTGCAACGCCATGTCCTGAATTTTCATGATCTTCTTGGCGTGGCTTTCCGAGAGCGAGCCGCCGAACACGGTGAAGTCCTTGGCGAACACGTAGACGACTCGCCCGTTGATGGTACCCCAGCCGGTGACGACGCCGTCGCCCGGGGTCTTTTGCTTTTCCATGCCGAAGTCGATGCAGCGGTGTTCGACGTACATGTCGAATTCTTCGAACGAGCCTTCGTCCATGAGAAGTTCGATACGCTCGCGCGCCGTCAGCTTGCCCTTGGAGTGCTGGCTGTCGATGCGGACCTGACCACCGCCAAGACGGGCGTTGTCGCGGCGCTTCTCAAGCTCGTCGATGATGTCTTTCATGGGGAGTGCTGACCCTGGGCCGGTGTTGTGTTGAGAGAAGGGTCTGATAGCATGGCTGAGACGAAGCGCAAGCGCGGCCAAAGGGTCGCTTTAACCCTTCGGATCGACAGGTCTATTTTGCCGGTTCGTGGCCTTGAGTTTAGGCCGCTTGCGCCAGGCGCTTCAGGCGCAGCGCGATGTCGCTGGCCTGGAGTTCGAGGGTGCCCGCGCGCGGGATCGGCTCAAACACGACGTGATGGTGGCGCGAGGCGAGCCAGGGGAGCGTCGAGCTCACGAAATCGGCGATCGGGTCCGAGACGATGCGGCGTCCCGGGACGATGCGCTTCAGGACACGTTCGGCATCTGCACGGGCGGCGAAAATATAAAGCGCCTGACACTCGATGCCGCGCCGCATGATGGGGAGCAGCAACGGCCCCTCGTCGGCTTCGGCCAGGTAGACTTCGCCTTTTTCTGAAAGATGCGCGAGGAACGCCGTCACCGCTTCGTGTTTCAAACGCAAAATGAGATCGGCGGGTTCGACCTCGGCTTCAATCGGGTCTGCGACCCAATCGGCGCCGGCATACCCGCGCCCTGCTTTGAGACCGGGGAGAATGTCGGCGGTAAATTCGTCGAGCGGGATTTCTTGTAAGCCGTCTTCGCCAGTGAGCGCCGTCGCCCAGCGCTTGGCTTCCTTCGGGCACGACCAGAAAAGTTGTACCGTCCGCCCTTCGATCTTTTGCGACGGCACGCAAGCCGACTCTTCGTCGGCGAGCGTGAACACGCAACCTTCTTTGATCGCGCGCTTGACGAAGCGGTCGCGTTGCGCAAGTTCCGGAATGCGGGGAGCGTGCAGGATCACCGGCGTGCTTTCAAGGGCCGAATCATTTGGAGTGAGTGTCGCCGCGATGGGGGTTGAGGGCAAGGGTGGTGATGCTAGCTTAGTCACTGCCATCACCACCGCCTCCATCGCCGTCACCGCCGCTATCGTCTGCGGCTTTGCGCTTTAAGGTTGCCTCGCGCTGATGACCCTGCTCGCCGTATGGACTGCCGGAACCAGCGAACATCAAATTGGGATCGCCGTCGGCAGGCTTCGTTGTTCGCTTGTACCAGGGAGTCGCGGCGATGAATGAGCCTATGACCATGACGGCGGCACCGGCAACGAGCATGATGGCGGCGAACTTAACTAGCGCGATGAGTAGATCCATTTGGCAGGCCCCTCCGGCTACGCTCCGTCTACTTTCAATATGGTGCCGCGGCGGAGGGCGCGCAAGTAGGCCCGGGCGCGTAAAAGCAAGCGGCCGTTACTTCCCTCCCCGCTCGCGGCGTTTGCAGCGGCGGCGGTGTTGCCGGGCAAGTCTGGGACGGATGCGTGGCAGCCAAGACGGGAATTGTAGCAACGGTCTTGACTGGGAAGATATCCCACCGTTGTCATCCCGACCGGAAGGAGCGCACGTGTGCGGTCCTGGAGAGCCGGTAGCCAGGCTTTTTAAATTGAAAATTATTTGCTTTGTTCGATGGGTCCCGGCGCTCCAAAATTGCGCACGCGCAATTTTTCCGGCCGGGATGACAAGCGCGCGTGACTGTCAAGACGGTTGCTACTTTTCATCGTTTTGCTTGCGTTCGCGCCGCAGCTTGGCCCAATACTCAAGGCGCTTTTTGATGTCGCGCTCGAAACCGCGTTCGACGGGGTCGTAATACTGCGGGCGTTTTTTGAAGTCGTCCGGGAAATAGTTTTGCCCCGAGAAGGCATCGGGTTGGTCGTGGTCGTAGAGGTACTCGGTGCCGTAGCCTTCGTCTTCCATGAGCTTGGTCGGCGCGTTGAGAATGGTTTTGGGTGGCGCGAGGGAGCCGTGTTCCTTGGCGGCGCGCATGGCGGCTTTGAATGCAACGTAGTTGGCATTCGATTTCGGCGCGGTCGCGAGATAGACGACGGCCTGGCTGAGCGCGAGTTCGCCTTCGGGCGACCCTAAAAAATCATAAGCGTCTTTCGCCGCGCTGCAAACGACGAGGGCTTGCGGGTCGGCCATGCCGATGTCTTCGACTGCCATGCGCACGAGACGGCGCGCGAGGAAGAGACGGTCTTCGCCGCCATCCAACATCCGGCAAAAATAATAAAGCGCAGCGTTGGGGTCCGAGCCGCGCACGCTTTTGTGCAGGGCCGAGATGAGGTTGTAGTGACCTTCGCGCGACTTGTCATAGAGCGGCGCGCGGCGCTGCACGAGCTTGACGAGCGCATCGCGATTGATCGGCTTCGCGGTCTCGGGAAAAGCGGAGAATACGTCTTCGGCAAGATTGATGATGGAGCGGCCGTCGCCGTCGGCCATGCCTTTCAAGGCGTCGCGGGCGTCAGGATCGACGGGGAGTTTGCGGCCCATCTCGGATTCCGCGCGGGCAAGAACCGTTTCGAGTGCCGCATCGTCGAGGCGGTTCAAAGTCAAAACGCTGGCGCGGGAGAGAAGAGCGGCGTTGAGTTCGAATGACGGATTTTCCGTTGTCGCACCGACGAGCGTGATGGTGCCGTCTTCCATGTGCGGCAGGAAGCTGTCCTGCTGGCCGCGATTGAAACGATGGATCTCGTCGATGAACAGCAGCGTGCCCTTGCCCTGTTCGCGCGTGATCTTGGCGCGGTCGAAGGCTTTGCGCAGTTCGGCAACGCCGGAAAAAATAGCGGACAATTGTTCGAACGCGAGGCTGGTTTCACTCGCCAAAATCCGCGCAATGGTGGTCTTGCCGGAACCCGGCGGGCCCCACAGGATGAGGCTTGGCACGCGGCCTGATTTCAACATGCGCGTCAGCGAGCCGTCAGGTCCGACGATGTGGTCTTGCCCGGTGACGTCGGATAATATTTGCGGGCGCAGGCGATCGGCGAGCGGACGCGGCGCGCTTTTTTCCAGTCCCGCGGCTTCGAAGAGATTGGTCATGGGGGAGTTATAGGGGGTCAAGTCCGTGCCGCCAAATCCCATTGATGATTGGGTTCCCCCTCCCCGCGTATGAGTTGGGGAGAGGGAGATCAAGACACCCCCCTCAGTTCAGCTTCACCGTGCCGAACACGCGAACGCTGGCGCCGGGCTGCAAGACTTCGTTCTTCTTGAACGAGGAATGGACGCGAACCTCCTCGTCGCCGAGGTTTTCGCCTTTTATCCCAACCGTGACTTCTGGCGACACGCCATGCGAAGTGTCGAGCTTGGTAGTGTATGACAGTTCCGCGCTGATGAGCGTATAACCGTTTGTCGGCGTTTCGTTCAAGGCGATGCGGTCCTGATCGAAAGCGTGAAGCAAGCCCGCCCGCGCGAACCATGCTCCGTCGCGATAGTAGAGGGCGCCACCCAAGCGATGCGGCGGAATGCGCGGTACGTTCTCGCCGTTGTCAAAACGGGCGTTGACGAAATCGTACTGACCTTCGACACCCCACACACCGTTCCAGATCGGCGCGATGTCGTACTGGGCGATGAACTCGGCGCCATAGAAGCGAGCGTTGCGCTGTTCGAAAACGACCTGTTCGAGCTCGTCCTCCGTGCCGCACGTGTCAATCGTCCCGCCGCAGCCAACGCCTGTTAGGCTCTTGGCAATGAAGCCGTCGAAGCGTGTGGCGTAGATCGAGCCGTCAAAACGGAAGCTGCCTGCTGCCTTTTTCACACCGAACTCGATTGTCTTCGCTTTCTCTTTTTCGAGATTCTGATTGCCGATTTCGAATGTACCGGTTGCTTCGTGCAGTCCTTGCGAGAACAACTCCTCGGCTTCCGGCGCACGCTCGGTGTATTGTCCGGTGAGGCGCGCGACAACGCCTAACGGAAACTCGTATGCGATGCCGAGGCTAGCGCCGAATGGCGTAAAGCCGCGTTGGCCCGCAATGCGCACCGGATTGAGCGGATCGCTGAAATCGGCGATGCCCGTGCCATCGACCGTCACGCGTTCGATGCGGCTTGCAGCTTGAAGTTTGAGGGCGCGCGAAAGGCTCAACTCCTGGAACACGAAACCGGCGATCCGGTCGGTTGCTGCCGGCTCAAGCAACGAGTCGCCTTCGAAACTCTCGCCTTGAATGCGCCGGTGCCCCCACTGCATGCCGAACGCGCCGTCGAGTGCGCCAAAGGGCGTAGCGATAACCTGCTGTTCGATTTCGGCGCGGCCCTCTTGTTCGCGGTTTGTGAAACGCGATCCCACTTCGCCGTCCGCCACTTCGTCATGGGCGTAATCGGAAGCCCCGAACCAGAAACGCGCGACATCGATACCGCCGGATTGCACGCGCCACTCGCCTCTGGACAAGATCTTGTCCTGCTCCAAATCGATGAACGCTACTTCGGCCGGAATGCCATACTGGCTTTCAACGCGCACGAACGCGACGCCGAGAAAGCCATCCGGCCCGACGAATGAAGCGCCGACTGCCCCGCCTTCGCTCTCGACAAACGAGTTATCTTGAAAGCCAAGCGGCGTGTCGTAATTACCGGCGTCGCGTTTAAAGCCGTCGGCATGAACGGCAATGCCGTTGGCTCCGGCGGTCGCTTTGAAACTGCCGTCGCCGCCGTCGTCAACGGAACTCCATCCGCCGCGAATTGCGCCGCTGAAGCCGCCGGGCGGAATGGCACTTGGAATGCGATCGTTCTCGACCGAGACCACGCCGCCTGCCCCTTGGCTAGCGTAACGCAACACGGCCGGCCCGCGAATGACGTCCACTCGTTCGGCCGCATAGGGATCGATGGGTATGGCGTGATCTTCGGACAACGTTGAAACGTCCTGCGAGCCGATGCCGTTTTCCTGCACGCGCACCCGGTTGTTGTCGAGACCGCGCACGATCGGACGGCTTGCGCCCGGTGCGAACGATGAGGCGTTGATACCGGGTTTGGTTGCGAGCGTATCGGTAAGCGTTTGCCCTTGCTTGGCCTCAATCTCGCGCGGGGTTGCAGTGGTGACGGCCGCGAAGCCGTCATCCGAGACGATGAGCGTGCCGGGTGGCGGCAAGAGTGCAGCGGCCTCGCTTGATTGAGATGTCTCTGCTGCGGACGGCGTTTGCGGTTCCGGGAATTCTTCCGGCGGTGCGGATTTGACTTGCGCCGCCTTGGCTTTGGGATTTGCGGGTTGAGGCTTTGCTGCAGTTTTTTTCTGCTTCGGTTTGGAATTGGGTGTTGGCTGTGCGGCGGCTTCCTCGGCGGCAGGCTTGGGTTGCGGTTTCGGCACGGCTTCTTTCGCCGGCGCCGGCTGCGGCGCTTCTTGAATAACTTCGACGTCGGGCAGCTTCTGCTCGGGCGCTGGCTCGCGTTGGGCGGCAGGCGCGGACTGCTCGGGCGGCGGTTCGGCCGTTTGGCTATGAGCGGGCGCACCGGCGCCGAGTGACGCGGCAACGGCCGCGAAAAGCCGCAAGGTTCGTGTGGACATGACTGTCCTCCGTAAGGAATTTGAAAATCGCACTGAACGGGAACTCGACGTGGCCGCATGGAGCGCGCTGGTGAGAGCGCGTTTCGGAACCTCAAGGGCAGGACACAATCGAGCGATGAAAAATGGGCTCAGGCGGCCGGAGGTCCGCGCGCGTAAAAGCTTGCGGTTTTCGTTGCAGCGCGCACGGGCGCAGACACGAACGGCTTGAGCGCCGTCGCCATCCGGTCAGGTGGCGCTATTTCAGGCGAGGACGGCGGAACGGCAGCCGCAGTTTGGTGCGCAGCGAGGCAGATGGAGCAACCGGCATTACCGTTGCCGTGATGCGAAGGCGCGGGGCAGGACGTTCCGGTGTCGTCGATGCAGTTTACGGAGGCCGCTTCAAATCCGGAAAATTGGCCAGTGCCGGCGTGCGTATGCCCAAGCGACAGAACCATCTGCAGGGCGATGGCGGCGAGTGCCAGAATTCCAAACAAGCGGGCGCGGCTTCTGCGAAGCATCGAGTTCTCCGGATCCGAGGCTAGGGCCTGGTTGCTCCAAGGGGAATGGTGGCAACTCTTTTCTCCTGAGAATTCAGGGCCTGTGTGCCTCAAATCCGACAGTTCGGGCGGCAAAGGAAAAGCATTCATGTTTAACGCGGGGGCGCAGATCAAGCAGCCGCGATTTTTTTAACGATATCTTTGTTAGGATTTTCAGCGCGTTGCAAGGAGGCACAAAAAAACCTCCGGCGGACTTTTCCCCGCCCCTCTGGGGGGCCGCATAATCGCGTGTGAGAAACGCGAGGTGCGCGATGTTGGGTTTGGTTTGGGTTTTGATTGCTGGGGTTTTGGCAGCGGCGTCATTCGCCCGGCACTGGGACGTCGATGTACCCGGCCTGGCTCGACGGACGAGGTGCAGAATGCCCGTCCTCCATCATGCCTTCGAGATGCAGGACGATAGCGTCGCGCAGGAGTCGTTCCGCTGCTTCTGCGGTTTCTACCGTTGCGACGCACCCCGGAAGATCGGGAACGTAGCCCGAATAATTGGCGCCTGCCTTTTCGATCACGATCGCGTAACGCATGGCAGTTCAATCCTTGTTGTTGCGTGGCTTGATTTTATATCGTGCAAAACTGCACCGCGAAAGGTCCCGGGTCTGCGAAAAATGTCTGCGCCATTTTTCTCGCCCGGGAATGCGGGTGGATGGGGTTGCGCGAACTTTTCGACCCGCGTCCCCGGCCGTGCGAGCGCCCGCAGGGTGATCGCGGAGAGCCGGGGTCTTCACCGCGTGAGCTTGGCGTACTTGTCAGCCAACCATCGCATTGCTGCCCCTCACCCCAACCCTCTCCCCGTTAAGCGCAGAAACGGGGAGAGGGAGAACGCGGCGCAGGCTCAAGGCTTCCTGTTCGGCGACTTGGGGAGCGCCCCAGAATTTCTCAAGCGATGGGCCATTGGCGATGCGTTTATCGCGCGTGAAGTAGGTCCACACTTCGTGCAGCCAAACGCGTCGCCCGATGCGCGCGTACCAGCGCATGCCGTGGCGCGCGCTTGGATCGGGGTGCAGGTAAGTGCGGAAGAGCGCCTTGGGTCGCGTTTGTACGAGCACTTCGATGAGTTTCACCCAGAGAAAACTGCGCCACGCCGGCATGTGGCGGCTGGCCAAAACCTGATGCTTGTAGTCCCAGCGCCTTTGATCGATCTGGATGACCGGGCGGTCCTTTTCGTCGCGGAAAAAGGGCGTCCAGCGGTGCGGCGTGACGTAGAGCGTGATGATCTGGTCGGGATCGTAGGCGAGGATTTGCCGGAAAGTTCGCCAGTAGTCCCTGTCGCGCTCCTCGTTGAAGCCGAAGACGCAGGACATAAGGGAGAGCATGCCGTGCTTGCGGAGCAAGCGGATGGCCTCGCGGTCGGTTTTGGTGGTGCTGCCCTTCTTGACTTTGGCGAGCGTGGCTTCGTCGGTGTGCTCCATGCCGATGAGGAAGCGCTCGAAGCCTGCTTGCCGGTAAAGGTGCAGGATGTCGGCGTCGCGCACGATGTCGTCGGCGCGGAGCGTGGCGATCATGGTCAGCTTTACGTTCTCGGCGATGATGGCTTTGAGGAGTTCGCGCCAAGCTTTCTTCGAGGTGGTGGGGTTTTCGTCGGCGAAGGAAATCATGGTGACGCCATGTTCGCGATAGAGCCGCCCGATCTCTGTGGCGAGTTTTTGCGGGCTCCGATGGCGCCAGCGGGTCCAGAAGCCGCGCTGGCCGCAATAGCTGCACAGATGCGGACACCCGCGCGAGAACTGTATGACGACGCCGCGCTTGCCCCCGTAGTAGCTGTACTTGGCGTGGTCGATGAGTTCCCACCCCACCCGGTAATCGTCGAGATTTTGGATCATGGGCGCGGGCGGCGTGGCGTGCGGGCGGCCATTACGGCGGAAGGCAAGACCGGGGATAGTTTCGAAGGGCGTGTCATGTTTGATCGCGCGCAGGAACAGCCTTGCGGTTTCCTCTCCCTCGCCGCGGACGATGCAATCGATTTGCGGGAGTTCTTCGAGGCACTCGCGCCAGTGGTAGGTTGGGAAGATGCCGCCGTAGACGATCCAAGCGTCGGGGATGAGCGGACGGAGCGCGCGCAGGATTCGGCCGACGGCCGGGTGGGCGGACGTGGACCCGTTGTGGCCGATGAGGAGAACATCCGGCTTATGCGCGGCGGCGCGGGCGACGATATCTTCGAAGGCAAGATTATCGACGTCGGCGTCGAGCAGCGTGACGTCGTGGCCGTCGTCGATGAGAGGACCACCGATGGCGAGAAGACCAAGAGGGGGGAGCATTTCGCCGGGCATGCGTGAGCCGATGGCTTCGTGCGGCGGGTTGATGATGAGGATGCGCATTTATTTTTGCCCCTCGGACCAGAGCGAAGCGTGACTCGCGAGGAGGCGGAGGGCGAAGGCGTCGAGGGCCTGGGCAGGCGTTGGAGCGAGGGCGATGAGGGCGCGGCAAAAGGGGGTTTGGCAGGGATCGGGGTGATGGAAGTGGGGCATCTAATTTCTCCGTTAGGCTGTCGGGCTTCCTAAACAGGCGCTGGCGCGCCGCTCCGTCAGCGCCGACTTACGTTCACGGAACCGGCCTTACTTCGGCAGCGGAAATCCCATGAAATTACGGGCGGAACCCGCCGGAAACGCCTTGCCGCGGCCTTATCTGTGCGGATATGTGAGGACAAGCCGGGGGTACCGAGGGACGTTTTATCCGATGACAGATTCACGCTCGCCGAAGCTTTCAGCCGAACAGAGCGATGCACTGGCCGTGCGTCTGCGCCAGGAACTGGCTAGGCGGCGCATGACCCGGCAAGCGCTGGCGGACGCGGCGAAGATTTCGATCTCGACGCTGGAAAAAGTGCTGGCCGGGCGGCGCACTTTCACGCTCGCGACCATCGTGCGATTGGAAGAAGCGCTTCAACTCAATCTGCTAACGCCGGCGAAAGGGAACGGCAAAGCTGAGGCCTACACAAACGGCAATGCGCCGGATGAGTTGGGCTCCTACAATCGCGCGTCGGTTGCGTGGCTGGAAGGATCGTATCTGACGGTCAGGCCTTCCTTCGGTGAGAAGAGCGCCGTCTACGCCTATCGCACGGACATTTCATGGGATGAAGCTTCGTCTCGGCTTCTCTTTCGCGAGGCCGAGCGCGTCGATACCGATTATGTGCAGTTTGGCTCCGTCGCCGTGCCGCATCAATCGGGGCACGTCTATCTCGTCACCAACCGGCATGGGCAGCACCGTTTGATCATTCTGGCGCGGCCGGCGATTAATGGCGCAATGCATGGCCTTTTGGCGACGCTGCAATCGGGCAAGGGCGCGCACTTATCGCCTGTTGCGACGCCGATTGTTTTGAAGCCGATCAAGGGGACCGACAAAATTTATTACGGACGCATCCCCGCGAGCCACGCGGCCTATGGGGCTTACAATGTAATGTTGAGGAAGACACTTGCCGAGCAGTTCGCGGCATTTTTGACAGGGTAAAGGCGTTGGCCGGCAGGCACGGCATGTGTTCGGCTTAGTGGATTAGAGGATTTTCGAGCGCGAGTTTTTTACATTCCGCCAGAGCCCCGAAGTGTGCGTTGCTCATAAATGTCCATGAAGTCATCTATGTCTTCGTCGCGCATGTTCTGGAAGGCAAAGTCGAGACGAAGCATTGGCAATTTGAGTTCGCCCATTTCCTTTACGCCGAGATCCGTAATGCGAATATGGACTGCGCCATCTTTTTCGGGGATGGCAATAATATCACCGTCGATTTTGAACTGCCGCTTGTCGATGGCGTCAGGTAGTTGTCTCAAGAATTCTTCGCGATCTATCTGAACATCGCGGGTGAAGTGATCGACGGGTGTAAATGTTTCCGGTGTGAAATAAAGATTCACGTGGTCCTCCAGACAACGCCATGCGGACGAGCGTCATGGACAGTAACGTTTGACGGAAGATTTCGTTCCAAAAATTGGATTACGGCGCGGGCTAGGGCTGCGCTTATTCGATTATGAACCTTTGAAGGTTACTTACAGAAGGCGGTTGATCTCGTGCTACGATCTCACCGCAACATTGACCGTCTGCGCTTTGCCGGATGTGGCGCCGGCTTTGTCGGCGACAACGATGTCGAACTTGGCGGTGTCGCTGCCGGAGCCGTCATGCGCGAAGAGAACTTTGCCGCCTTCGAGATCGGCCTGCGTAAACGTGCTGACGGGCAAGCCTGGAGCCGAAGCGAAGGTCACGAATCCGTTCGAAGCGTTTGAAACCGAGAACGTCAGATTTGCGGCCTTATCGTCGGGATCGATCGCCGTCAGATCGGCCGTGGTGATGCGCACCGAACGGCCCTTGTTGACGGTGAGATCGAGATCGCCGGCGACGCTGGGTGGCACATTGCGCACGGTTGCCGCGAGTTCCGCGCCCTCCTCCATGGCAAGGCGCCCGTATTTGACGTTGCCGTTCACGGTGCCCGAACTCCGAATCGAGATGAGCTGCTTGATGCGCGCGTCGCCCTGCATGTGCCCGTGAATTTCCGCGCTCTCGGCTTTGACCGCGCCAAAGAGGCTGCCCTGCGGGTGCACGATGACGTTGCCGGCGTCTAATTTGCCGTCGACGTGGCCGTAGATTTCAATCTCGCGGCAGTTTTTGATTTCGCCGGTCAGGACCGCGTCTTCGCCAATGATCAGCACGCCACGATTGTCGGACACGTTCCACCCCTGCTTTGAACTCTGGACAAGTTTTAGTTTCCGACAGGAATGTGTCAGCTTATCGGCTGCGGCGAAGGCGCTCGGCATGTTTCAAGGTAAACGGCGCGGCAAAAGCGCGGGCATGGCGGCAAATATCAGGAACAGACAGAAGGAGATAAGTCCTTCTGCGGTCGAGAAATGCGCCAGCCACTCAGCGAACGTCCAACCGCGCACAGGTGCTGCCATTGCGGCTTCAGCCGCGAGAAGCGAGCTCAACGCAACGAGACCCATCCCGAGGCGGGGCGCACTGTCAGTGTCATTGAAAAAGCGGCGGACCAGATCCCGGGCGGCAAAGAAACTTGCCACCAGGATGAGAGGCCCCTCAATGAGAGTGGCAACCACTATACCGAGACTCGGCTCCAACAGAAAAGTCCGGAGTGATCCCAGGACAAACCCTACGAGATAAACGATTGCAAAGTAGATCACGCCCGCCTTGATGACCTGCATGATCCTAACCCGGCACTTGAAGTTGCAGGAGGCGTTCGCCGCGTTTCACGGCGACTTGCCACAAGCGCTTGCGGGCGGAAACGGCCTTTTCGAGGTCCGTAACATTGGCGATAGGCTGGCCCGCGATCTCGACGATGATGTCGCCGGGGCGGAAGCCGAGGTTTTGGGCGATCGAACCGTTGCGGATGGAGAGAACGACGACGCCATCGGTTTGGTCGAGGCTCATTTCGTCCGCTAGCGCGGGCAAAATGTTCGACACGCGGGCGCCGTCGAGCGGGTGCTGGCCTGAGAGGTTTATGATGTCGTCCTTGCCGGCGGCCGGCGGCGCGACCAGCGCGATATCGAGATCGAGCGGCTTGCCCTTGCGGATGACAGACAGTTTGACCGTCTGGCCGACGCCTTTGGTCGTCAGGCGATAGAACACGGCGCGCGCGTCCGTCACTTCAACCCCGTCAACGCGCATGATCACATCGCCCGGTTCGATGCCGGCATTCGCGGCCGGGCCCTTGTCGGAGACGCGCGTGACGACGGCACCGGCAACGCGACTGAGCCCCAAACCTTCGGCAATTTCGCGCGTCACAGGTTCGAGCTTGGCCCCTAACCACGGACGCTCGACCTTGCGGCCAGAAAGTGCACTTTCAGCGTAGACTTTGACGAGGTTTGAGGGGATCGCGAAGCCGATGCCGACCGAACCGCCGGATTTCGAGAATATCATCGTGTTGATGCCGACGAGACGGCCGTTCAT
>JANMNH010000080.1:0-10165 GCA_031373745.1 Hyphomicrobium sp.
GTATCCAAGTGGGAGGCACCTTACTCCTCCTGCCGGCGGGTCCGGATGTTCCAGTCATGAACTGGACAGCACCGGATACGGTTCGCTACGCGAAAAAACTCGGGCACGTTACGCCCTTGTATGTGCTGATCGCGCACGCTGGCCCCACCCCCAGATCGAGACGCTCTCGAGACTGTCCGCCGCTAACCGAGGCGAGGTGAGATGAGTATGCCAGCAAATGCGTATGCAGGGAAAACGAACCGGGAGGTTTGGTTGATGGGTTTTTGGATTGGGCCATTTGGAATCGGCGTTAGGCAATCGGGTTAGGGAAGTCGCGAGGTGGGCCTCTTCCCCCTCGTGCCGAAGGCGCGCCTTCGGCACGGGTGAGGGGGGAAGAAGAAACGCCACAGGCTTAGACGGGCCAACGCAAGAGTGAGCAAAGTCATCGTGGCCCGGCTAAGTCTGATGGCGTTTCAGATGGGGGTGATAATTTCGTACTCTATTTCCGGCAGCCCCATCTGATGCGTCCAGTGGCTTGAGCACCGGCGTCTTGAATGTGTACGTCGTGTTGCGAACACCGGGCTAAACCACGGACGCATCTTCTTCCCCCCTCGAGGGGGAAGGGGCGCGCGCCAGAGTGACGCGCGAAGGTTCGGAGTATTGTGGGGGTGAGCTGATCCGGATTGCACGGGTTGTCATCCCGGCCGGAAAAATTGCGCGAGCGCACTTTTGGATTGCCGGGACCCATCCTTCACATCAGAAGCACGCAGTCTGGGTCCCGGCTCTTCAGTCCGCATCACTATGCGGACCTGCGGCCGGGATGACAGCGGTGGGTGTGCTGCGCATCTCACTCCACCCGCTTTCCCGGCCGTCGTGGCGTAGCCACGCTTCGCGCGGACGGCACGAGGGGGAAGAGGTACGCGCGCGCAACTCTCGCCGCGCAGGTGCAGGCGCGGCGGGCCGGAGTAATGCGAAGCAATCACGCAGAGCCGGGATCTTTACCGGGTGATGATGTGCGCCACCGCGCCACGTAAAGATCCCGTGTCTGCGCTCCGGCATGACGGATTCCGCATCATGCCGGAGGCGTGTCTTCGACACGACGCGCACGGGAACGCGGGTGTGCCGTTGGCCGCGCGTTTGCGAGCAAGTAGCGTGGGTTCCGGTCACTCGCAGGTTGCGGTCAAGCGACAGCGCAGACCCAACAATTCTTTGGGCGGTAAATTTGCGCCCCGCATTTTTTATTTCCGCAACGACGCTTGCAGGTTTTTCTTTCCCGTCTTGATGTTGGGTCTGCCCCCGGCTCAAGGCCGGGGTTGACGCCAACCTACGCGCCGGAATTCTTGGCGAAAACGTTGCCCGCGGCTTCGCAATATTCGCTCACGCGACCCTCACTCTTCCAGCATGGTCAGCGCGGCGCGGCGGTCGGACGATTTGAGTTTCAGAAATTGCGCGCGCGCGGCTTTGATATCTTTTTCAAGCCCCGTCTTGCCCGCGTTACCCAATGCGACAGTTGCCGGATGTTCGGCCCCGCAAATGAAAACCAGAGCCTTCGCGAGGCGCGCCATGGCGGCGCGATCAATCGTTGTCTCGTCCATATGTTTTCCAGTTGTTGAGAATTCCGGCCCGTCGCGCCGTTGCGCGTTCACGCCCCTGCCGGTCCATAAACCTGCTCGTTAACCTACAGGCGAAATCAATTTCCGCCTAATGCCCTTCATGTGCCGCCCGGAACAGCGCGGCCTTGAACCTTCTCCCATGATGCCGCGACGGACCAATTGAAGGTCCCGCAGGTCTCAGCGTCAGCATCAGGAGAAGCGTCATGTACGGACACGTCACAACCTACCGCCGCGATATCGGCGTCGGCATCATCGCTGCGGAAGACGGCCGAAAATACCGCTTTTCTAGAGGGTCTTTGATCAATCTCCGCCCCGATCTCGTGGGTGTCGAAGTCGATTTCGAACTTTCGGGCCGGAGCCCGAAAGACATCATCGTTCTGGCCGGATCGCCCTTCGCGGTTTTCGGCACCTCCCCTGAGGCCGCCACGGAGCCCCGCTTCAAGAGCGAAGGCGTCTTTGCATTTCGCGTCGCAGCGTGATCGCTTCAAACAACAGGAAACAAGCCGATGCCTTGCTCATTCGATTTGGCGGACGTGCCGCCCGTGACCATCACCGAGCTCACGCTGCCAATGCGCATTGCCATCGCACACGGGCACGGGCTCGCCCTCTACAAGGGGCTCACTGAAGGCGAAATCCGCGCCATCGAAAGCGATTTGTGGGCGCAACTTTCAGACCAGCCCGACACCCGCCTCGCCGTTGCACTCAGATTTCGTGCGCTGCTCGATGTGTTCGCCACGCGGCGATTGAAGCAGCTCTTTCTCATGACCGGTTTCAAGCTCATTGCCCGCGCGATGGCCGAGGCCGCAACCCAGCGCATCAACGCGGACTTCGGTTTCAGCGCGCATAAATTTGTTTTGGCGCTCGACCGGAAACTGCCGAAGCGCGCCGCTATTCCAGCCGAACTCCGCGAATTCCGCATCGCCGCTTAACCGGCGGAAGCAGGCAACAAACACACTCCGGGCAACACCATGGCAAGCGACACATCATTCAAGTTCAAAGGCGGCAAGGTTGGCATTCTCCTGCTGCATCGCCTGTGCGGAACACCCGTTGAAATGCGATTTGTCGCAAATGGCTTAGCAAAACAGGGCTATACCGTGCATTGCCCAATGCTCGCCGGGCATTGCGCCAGCGAAGCCGAAATTAAAGAAACGCGCTGGTCCGATTGGTACCGGAGCGCCGAAGACGCCCTCGACGCGTTACGCAAGGAGTGCGACGTGGTCATCGTGGGCGGGCTTTCGACCGGCGCCGTTCTCGCTTTGATGCTGGCTGCTAAACATCCCGATAAAGTGCACGCAACGACGCTGCTCGCGCCGACGCTGTGGCTCAACGGCTGGATGATCCCGTGGTACGCGCGGCTGTTCGCCCTCGTGCGCACTAGGTGGCTCGCGAACTTTTTCTCGTTTCCGCATCACGCGCCCTACGGCATCAAGGACGCGCGCATTCGCGACTTTATCGAAAAATCCCGCGCCGCGCGGCCAGCCGCCGAGACCGGTCACGCCGTGACACCCGGCGTACTGGTGCTTGAGCATAGGCGCTTGGTTGATGCCGTCAGGACGCTCGTTCCCTACATTCGCCAGCCTTCGCTCATCGTGCATCCGCTCGAAGACGATTACGCCGGCATGAGCAATGCGACGTACTTGCGCGACGGGCTTAAAGGGCCGGTCGATCTCGTGGTGCTGGACGACTGCTATCATATTGTCACGGTCGACCGGCAGCGCCACCTGGTGGTTGAGGCCATCGATCTCTTTGTTCGGCAAATGACGGGGGCGAGGCCTGCTCTTCCGGTTGAACTCAACGCGGCGAGGTCGGTGGCGTAAGATGGCGGCAAGCGGCAAGCGGCAAGCAAAGTTAGGAATTGAATCTTACTCGATTGCCGATTGCCGACATGAAATGTATAAATCATTGTTTTTAATCGTTTTTTTACATGTCCGAACATTCTTCCAAAACTTCTTTCTCATGTTCCGGCCGGAACAGCGCGCCAGCCGCCTTTGAGCGAAAGTCACTTCAAGGCCGGGGACACCGGCGAGACCTAAACCCGACGCCCAGGAGACAGCCATGACCACGAAAGCTCTCACACTCGCAGCTCTGATGCTGGCAACCACCACTCTCGCATCGACCGCTGAAGCCGGTGGCGTCCGCCTCTCGTTCGGTGGCCCGCTGGGCTCGTTCGTCGCGCACCCAAACCAAAGTTCTGGCCCAGGCGGCACCGCTCGTAAAGAGCACTGCGCAAAGCCCGAGGCACGCCACTATGCGAAGCCGAGCTACCTTGGCCGCAAGCACCAGGAAGAAGAAGCCCCCGTTCGCCTTGCGAAGAAGCGCGCCGCACCCAAGGTCGAAGTTGCAGAAGAAACTCCGGCACCGCGCAAGATCCGTAAGCCAAAGATCGTTATCGACAAGCCGGAAGCGACGGAACAGGTTGAAGTCCAGACGGCGAAGCTCGACGACAAGTCGGTTGTTTCAGACGTCACGCCTTCGATCTTCGTGCCCGATGCCCCGGTGGCGGCATCTGAGTTCTCGGGAACACAATCGACAGCCGCGGTTATCCACACGGCAGCTCTCTCGCCGGCTCCGGCAGCGGCAGTTTCCGCCAAGGCACCGGACGAGAACAATCAAGACGATGTAAAGCCGGCTAAGGCTGAGAAGTCTGAAACGGCCGCTTCCAAGATCTGCCGCCGGTTCTCGGCTGCCATCGCAGGGCTGATCGAAATCCCCTGCGGCAACTAAACGAAAAGATCGCTCCCCAGGGTTCAGGCGTATTGCAAGCATGCAATTGCCAGGACCCTGGGGACCTGCTTATTGAACCGGCGCAGGCTACGACGCGACGAACACCTGCACACGACGACGCTGAGGAGCACGGGTCATGGATATCGCACTCGACAAACCGGCCGCTAAAGCGCGCCCCAGGACCGGCGGCAAGAGCCGCAAGAAGCGCATTCCCATGGTGGTGAAGCTCGCCTACCGCAACTTGTTCCATGACCGCTTGAGCTTCTTCGTCACCATCGTCGGCATCGTCTTCTCGGTCGTGCTCGTCGCCATTCAAACCGGCATTTACTTAGGCTCGGAAAAGAAGATCGCCGCGATTATCGATCAGGCGCCCGCCGATCTCTGGGTCGTGCCGCTTGGCACCAAGAGTTTCGACGATCCTTCGGTTCTCTCGGGCCGCGAACGCCACATGATCCTCTCGACGCCCGGCGTGGCGCGTGCCGAAGATATCGTTGTGAGTTTCGGCCGCTGGCGCAAACCCGAAGGCGGTACGACGACGGTCATCGTCGTCGGTACGGGTGCCGACAGCGATTACGTGCTGCCCTGGAACATCGTCGAAGGCAGCCGCGAGGCGCTCGAAGCGCCAAACACCGTCGGCATCGACCAAAGCTATTTCCCCGATCTCGGCATCACGAAGCTCGGCGACCGCGCGGAGATCAACGGCGTCAACGTCGAAATCGCAGCGCTGACCAAACGCGTGCGCTCGTTCACGACGCTGCCCTATATCTTCACTTCGATCGAGGAAGCACGCCGGCTGACGGGTGCCGGGCAGGACCAAGCAACCTATGAACGCGTGCAACTTGCAGATGGCGCCAACCTTGAGTCCGTGCGCGCCGAAATCTCAGCGCGGCTCCCCGATACCGAAGTCATCACGCAGGACGAATTTCGCAAGCGCAGCCAAGCGTATTGGCTGTTTCAGACGGGCGCTGGCGCGGCCCTCATCGCCGGCGCCGTACTTGGCCTGATCGTTGGCGTCGTCATCGTGGCGCAGACGCTCTACGCCAGCACGAAAGATCACATCAACGAATTCGCAACGCTGCGGGCGCTCGGCGCGGGTGCCGGATACATCGTCAAAGTCATTCTGATGCAGGCGGTTCTTTCGGGCCTGATCGGATACTTGCTCGGAATATCTCTTGCCCTCGCGGTTATCCACGCGGCGCAGGATACCAAACTCAACGTCGTCATGACGCCGGAACTCGCCGCGACACTCTTTGCCGTCACCATCGGCATGTGTATCTTCGCGGCGCTCAGCGCCATCATCAAAGTCGTCCGCATCGATCCAGCCGTCGTCTTCAGCCGGTAAGGTAACGGGAGCCCCCAATGTCAGACGTGCAGAAAAGCAAAATCATGGTCGAAGCGCACGGCATCGTGAAAGTTTTGGGGGAAGCCCCGAATCAAGTCAAAGTGCTGAAGGGCATCGACCTGTCGTTGCACGCGGGCGAACTCACGCTCCTCATGGGGCCGTCAGGCTCGGGCAAGACGACGCTGCTTTCGATTATCGGCTGCATCTTGTCGCCGACGGAAGGGCATCTCTCGCTCGCTGGGCGCCCGACCAAGGGCATGAGCAAAGAAGGCTTGGCCAATTTGCGCCGCCGCCACGTCGGCTTCGTCTTCCAGTCGTATAATCTGGTGCCGACGTTGTCGGCCGTCGAGAACGTCATGCTGGCGCTCGATCTGCGCGACATCAACGGCGCCGACGCCTACGACATGGCGGCCGACGCGCTTGTCTCGGTCGGTCTCTCGCACCGCATCAACGCGGCGCCATCGAAAATGTCGGGCGGCGAGAAACAGCGCGTGGCCATCGCGCGCGCGCTCGCGGGATCGCCCTCGGTCATTCTCGCCGACGAGCCGACCGCCGCGCTCGACGGGCAAAACGGGCAGGCGGTCATGGAGCTGCTGGCCGAAGTGGCGCAGGACACCAACCGAGCCGTGCTCGCCGTCACGCACGATCACCGCACACTGCAATATGCCGACCGCATCGTGCGCATCGACGACGGACGCATTTCGAGTTCGGAGCGGCCGAAACTTGAAGGTAAGAGCTACGCCGCACATGCGGAGGCGGGGCATTAGGCGCGCAAGTGCCGGCCCAGCGCGTGCAACCAAATGCTTAGTCACTGAAAAGTATGGTGAGCCCGGTCGGGATCGAACCGACGACCCTCAGATTAAAAGTCCGATGCTCTACCGCTGAGCTACGGGCCCCCAAGGGGTTGCGCTTACCCGCCTTTTCGCAAGTGCGCAAGGGCGCGTGCGCAAACGCCCGCCCGGCAAAAGGTCACGCGCCTATATTGCTGGAAATAAAGGGTGACTTCGTCAAGGCGTTAGAGCGACTTCCTGGGCCGGGCAGCCGCCGGAGTTGCCGTCAACGGCCCGGCATCCGGCTACGCTCAGTCACGCGAGGCCGCTGCCGCGCATATGCAATTCCCTCATGCGATTTTTTCATGTCTGGCGCGCGCGTCAAGACCTGCTTAAGACCGGGCCTTGGGGCGCGAACTGCTGTATGAGGGCCGATAGCAAAATTGGCATTCCGCCAAATTTCTTCGCGTTCCCGACGCAGGTTTTTCCGCCCCATGGCCGACGACGCCACACCCGCGCCAGAAAGCGCCAAACCGGGCGCCCACAGGCATGACGACCGGTTTGGCGGCATGTCCAATCGCATGAAAGCGATCTTGCTGATGTGCGCGGCGGTCACGTTTTTCTCGTGCCTGGACGCGATGGCCAAGTACATCGCCGCGCATTCGAACATGGGAACGGCGCAAATCGTTTGGCTGCGCTTCCTCGGGCAGATGCTTCTCATGGCCGCTTTACTGGGTCCAACTGCCATTCCCGCACTTCTCAAAACGGAAAAGCCCGCCCTTCAGGCGCTCCGCTCGTTGATGCTGCTTGGCACCACGGCCTTCAACTTTCTTGCCGTTCAGTATCTGCGTCTCGATCAGACGATTTCAATTGCGTTTCTGGCGCCGCTCGTTGTTGCGGCACTGGCCGGACCTATTCTCGGCGAGTGGGTCGGATGGCGGCGCGCGTTGGCGATCGTCGCCGGTTTTTTCGGTGTGTTGATCGTCGTGCGCCCTGGAATTGCGGAAGTGCATTGGGCGTTCGGCGCCTCGTTCTTGTCGATGCTGTGCTACGCGACGTTCATGATCGTGACGCGCAAGCTCTCGACTTACGACCGGCCTTTGACGACGCTGTTTCTCGGGCTCCTTGCAGGCGCTGCCGCCGGCGCTCCGGTTGCACTCTCCCATTGGGTTTGGCCCCAAGACTGGCAGCAATGGCTGATGCTCTTGAGCCTTGGAGCCTTCGGCGGGTTCGGGCATTATCTGATGATCTTTGCCTATCGCTACGCACCGGCCTCCAGCGTCACGCCGTTCTTGTACTTCCAGCTCTTGAGCATGACCGGTCTTGGGTTTCTCCTCTTTGGAGACGTGCCGGACAAATGGACGTTGATCGGTTCAAGCGTCGTCATAGCTTCAGGGATTTATCTCGTGCATCGCGAGCGGGTGACGTCGCCAATGTCATCCCGGGCGGAGAGGCGCGCGGAGAGCGGCGCGGCGACCCGGGACCCAACTGCATGTTAAATTCCAATGGGTCCCGGCACTGCGAAATCGCGCGAGCGATTTCTTCGGCCGGGATGACAGCTTTTTAAACGCGGGCTGTCACGCGCGGGAGAACGTCCGCCTTCCAAGCGTCAAAGCGGTCTTCGGCGATGGCTGTGCGCATTTCGTCCATGAGCTGCTGATAGAAAACCGTATTGATCCACGACAGGATCATGGCGCCTAATATTTCCCCCGATTTGATCAAGTGGTGCACGTAGGCGCGCGAATAGTCTTGAGCGGCCGGGCAGCGGCTCAGACAATCGATGGGACTCATATCCTCGGCGTGCTTGGAATTTCTCATATTGAGCAAGCCGCTCCAAGTGAAGGCATAGCCGTGGCGGCCATTGCGGGTCGGCATGACGCAATCGAACATATCGACGCCGCGCGCCACGGACTCAATCAGGTCGAGCGGCGTACCGACGCCCATGAGATAGCGCGGTTTGTTTTGAGGCAGCGCGGGCAGCGTTTCCGAAAGCGTGGCGATCATGACCTCGTGGCCTTCGCCGACCGCGAGGCCGCCAACCGCGTAACCGGGCAAGTCCATGGCAACGAGCGCTTCGGCCGAGCGATGGCGCAAGGGTATATCGATGCCGCCTTGGACGATGCCAAAGAGGGCCTGGCCGCGCGTAGCCCCGCCGCTTGCAACTTGCGCATCAAACGCGCGCTTCGAACGCTCGGCCCAGCGAAGTGAAAGTTCCATGGCACGCTCGACTTCGCGGCGCTCGGCCGGAAGTTCGATGCACTCGTCGAACTGCATTTGGATATCAGCGCCCAAGAGACATTGGACTTCGATGGAGCGCTCAGGCGTCAACATGTGACGCGAGCCGTCGATGTGCGATTGGAAGGCTGCGCCCTCTTCCGTGATCTTGCGGATTTTCGAGAGGCTCATGACCTGGAAGCCCCCCGAGTCAGTGAGGATCGGCTTGTCCCAGCGCATGAATTTGTGCAAGCTGCCAAGCTTGGCGATGCGTTCTGCACCGGGGCGCAACATCAGGTGATAGGTGTTGCCGAGCAGAATATCGGCGCCGGCGTCGCGCACCTGATCTGGGTAGAGCGCTTTGACCGTCGCGACGGTTCCGACCGGCATGAAGGCCGGCGTGCGTATCACGCCCCGGGGCGTCACGATCTCGCCGAGGCGGGCGTGGCCTGATTGTTTGATGAGGCGAAAGGAGAATTTTGAGGTGATGTCTTGCATGGGGCTATTTGGCAGAAGGTGTGTCAGCTGGAAAGAGCAAGCTCGCGTCGCCGTAGGAATAGAAGCGATAACCATGCGCAATCGCATGCCCATACGCCGCGCGCATGGTGCCGAGGCCGGCGAAGGCCGAGACCAGCATGAAAAGCGTCGAACGCGGCAAATGGAAATTGGTCATCAGAATATCGACGCTCCTGAAGCGATAACCGGGCGTGATGAAAATGGCCGTGTCGCCGGTCCAAGGTTGTATCAGTCCGTCGTCCGAGGCCGCGCTTTCAAGCAGCCGCAGCGACGTGGTGCCAACGGCGACGATGCGTCCGCCCCGCGCGCGTACAGTGTTCAAGGCGGCGGCCGTATCAGCCGACACGCTGCCCCATTCGGCGTGCATTTTGTGCTCGCTTGTGTCTTCCGCTTTTACGGGCAGGAACGTTCCGGGACCCACATGCAGCGTGACGAAGTGTTTCGAGATGCCGCGCGCTTCAAGGCTCGCGAAGACTTCAGGCGTGAAATGCAAGCCCGCCGTCGGCGCGGCTACGGCTCCGTCTTTATCGGCGTAGATCGTTTGATACGTGGCGCGATCGGTTTCATCGGGTGCGCGCTTTGAGGCAATGTAGGGCGGCAAGGGCATGACGCCAACGGCGGCGATGGCTTCGTCCAACGCTGCGCCCGAGAGGTCGAAAGCAAGTTCGACTTCGCCCGCCTCGCCTTTCTCGCTGACTGTCGCATCAAGCGCGCCCAGCAGGCAACTCGTGTTGCCATGACCGAAGCGCACCCGGTCGCCAGCCTCCAGTTTTTTCGCAGGCCGCGCGAACGCCCGCCAGCGGTTCGCGTCCACGCGCTTGATGAGAAGGACGGCCACGTTCGATGAGAGGTCGCCCCGGATGCGCAGGCCGGCCAATGCCGCCGGAATGACGCGGGTATCGTTGAATACGAGCGCGTCGCCGGGCTGAAGCAGGCTCGGTAAGTCGCGGACGGTTTTGTCTTCAATCCCCTCTCCCCATGACTCTGCACCTGTCATGGGGAGAGGG
>JANMNH010000101.1:0-1818 GCA_031373745.1 Hyphomicrobium sp.
GGTTGCCGAAGAAGACCTAGGAGTCACGCGTGAATCGTGGAAAGCGGCATAACAGGTCCGTCAACGCGGACGCCCAAAGTCGTCCCGCGGCTGCGCCGCGCCGTTCCCTGGTCGCCGGTTACGTCCGACGTTAGGCGTCAAGAGAAGGAGCGTATGAGCACACAAAGTAGCAATGAAGGCATTCCTCCAGTTGCTGGCCTGTTTGCGCTGCCATTGCGCGCCACGTTTGCCCTGGGAGATCGCGTACGCAAGAAGTCTGGCGCCGCTTGGCAGGGTCAAGTTGTCGGCTGGTACTGCACAAAACTGACCCCAGAAGGCTACGCCGTCGAGTCTGAATCTCACCCAGGACGACGAGATCGAGTCAGCAGTGCGCGACTACATTCCCTTCTACAACGGCACTCGAATACACTCTTCGTTGAACTACGTGTCGCCAGCGACGTATGAACGGTTGGCATGAAAACCCGGTGTCAACAAAATCGGGGGAAGATCCGCCTATCGGCGCGGCTCAATGGCGAAGTTAGGCCGCATCCAGCGCTACCAATGACAGGAGAACCTTCACAAGAGCAACGAGAGCATGATCTCACGTTGCATGTGTTTTCGATTTCCGCCGCGATGGTTGGAGTATGCATTACTGCGATCGGGATACTCCGATTGGTTGCAGCCCAGACCAAGGTGCAAACCCTGGGTGACGAGTTTCTGGCGGCGGATGCCGTTCTTTTCGTCTGTTGCTGCTTTCTCTCGTTCTGGTCGTTCAAAACGAAACAGGCGAGGCATCGTCAACGGCTGCGATTGCTTGTCGATGTCCTGTTCATGATCGCCCTGGTCGTAATGGTCTGCATCTGCGCAATCATTGCCTATGCGCTTGTCTAGAGCGCTGCGCACGGTCGCGCTGCTCGAGGCCGCCAAGGGCGCTCTGGTATTGTTGGTTGGTTTTGGTCTGCTTTCTCTGGTTCATCACGACATTCAGCGGTTCGCCGAGCGCCTGATATTTCATGCCCACCTGAATCCGGCTGCTCGCTATCCCCGAATCTTTATCGACGTGGCGAACCAGCTAACGGATGCCCGCCTATTGCTGATTGCGGCTGGCGCTGCCACCTACTCCCTTGTGCGGTTCGTTGAGGCTTATGGGCTCTGGTATGCGCGGCGATGGGCTGAATGGTTTGCCGCCCTAAGCGGCGGCATCTACATTCCCTTTGAGATCTTCGAACTGTATGAGCATGTCACTTGGCTAAGCCTTGGCGCCGTGTTGCTGAACTCAACGATCGTGGCCTTCATGCTCTATTGCGTGTTCCATGCAAACGGCGAGAAAGCGCAAATTGCGGTCTAACCGCCGCCACCAGACCCGCATCACGAAGGCAATTCGATGAGGATTGAAGAGATCATTTCCGGCATACAGAAGAAGCTCGGAGTCCAGGTCGACGGACGGGCCGGCCCGGAAACCTGGGGCGCCATCTATGCTTGCATCGTCAAGTCGAAGATTGGAGGAAATGCTCCGGCGGAGGCGATCGAACCTGTGGATCCAGGAAGCGAGAATTACATCGCAACGCTGCTGCCGGAAGTGCGGCCTATCGTCCGATCCCTGGTGCACAAAGCAGGACAAAGCGGCATCCGGATCAGGATCGTCAGTGGACTCAGGACCTATGCCGAACAAGATCGGCTGTACGCCAAAGGCCGTACGAAGCCGGGGGCCAAGGTTACGTATGCGCGTGGAGGGTATTCGAACCACAACTTCGGAATCGCCTTTGATGTTGGTGTCTTTGAAGGCTCGTAGTACCTGCGCGAGTCCGTAAAGTACAAGGCTGTCGGCGCACTCGGGAT
>JANMNH010000110.1:0-13119 GCA_031373745.1 Hyphomicrobium sp.
GATCGATGGGGTTGTATTTGCACCTTCGGAATTCTCCAGTACCTTTGGCTTGCCGCCCTCCATAACGGAGACGCACGAGTTTGTGGTTCCGAGATCGATTCCAATAACTTTACCCATTTCGATAGTCCTCTTCGTTGCGGCAGACCGGCGTGGTCCAAAAAGCTTGGCCCATTGATTTGGCACCAAGATCAGTACGAAACGCTCATTAATCTGAAGCGTCTCCGGCCGGACCCCTGAGTTTCTTGTGTGGCTGAGGCTTATATAGGGAGGGGCTTCACGGCTGCAACGGTTCTGGATCACCGGACTGTGACCTATTTTGGCTGCACCGGCTAAAAACCTCTATCTCCTTGATGGAAAACAAAAGCCTAGGGGGCCTGTGGCATGAAGGCCCCCTACGACTGGCTATTGCTGCCCTTTCGCACCGGGAGCCGGAGTGGCGTTCGAAGGGGTCGCGTCTTCTGGCGCCGGATCATCCAGTGAAGCTGGAGCTTCGCCAGGCGCCAAGCCTTTTTCGTGTTCTTTCAGCCAACGTTGCATGAAGCGGATTTCCTTGCGCTGGGCGGCGATAATACCGAGCGCCAGGCGCCGCAACCGCAAGTCCTTCGTATACTTTAGAAACACGTTGGCTTGGTCGATGGCGCCTTGATGATGCGGGATCATTCCGCTCACGAAATCGACATCGACATCGTTGGTGTATGCGATCGACATGTCCTTATGCATTTTCATCATGGCTTCTTCGAAAGCTTTTGACGCTTCCGAGAGTTCGGCGCCGCCAGCGGGTTTTTGGGCCGCGTGTTGCGCGTGATCCGGCGCTGCGCCAGCTTCGTGATGATCGGCCAGCGCAGGGCCAATCGCTGGGCCGGCCGCAGCCGCAAACAGCAGGCCGCAAAAAATGACGCCTAGCACGTGTGCACATTTGTTCAGATACATGTTGTAACTCCTCGGCTCGTGAACGGTTTACCTGGCGCGGCGACTCTAGCCGTTTTGGGCCTGAGGCGGCAGCTCAGTATCAGGCGCCTTGCCCAGCTTCGGCCCGCCGCGCGACACGACGACCATCGCGGGGCGCAGGCACCTATCATCGATCAAATAACCGGTCTGGAAAACTTGTAGCACGGTGCCGTTCGGCACGCTCGCGTCTTCCTTTTCCATGACCGCCTGGTGATGATGGGGATTGAAGGGCTGGCCAGCCGGATCGATGATGCGCACGCCGTTTTTCTCAAGCGCCGAGCGGAAATCGCGCTCTGCGAGAACAACCCCGTCGAGAAAATTCTTGAGTGCGGGGTCGGCGGCCGCGGCTTCCGGGGGAACTGCCGAAATTGCGCGTTGGAAATTGTCGCCGACGGACAAGATGTCCTTGGTGAACTTGCTGATGGCGTACTTCGCCGTTTCCTCTTTTTCTTTTTCAAAACGGCGGCGCACGTTTTCGGTTTCGGCCACGGCGCGCACGAACGCATCATGCTTTTCCGCGGCTTCGATTGTCTTTTTCTCAAGCTCGTCTTGCAACGCTTGAACGATTGCTTTGAACTGCTCAGCGCCAATCTCCGGCTCGCCGCCGGGCGGCCCAAACTCCGGCTCGCCGCCGGGCGGCGATGGCATAGGCGGCATAAGATCGTCCGCCGAAAAATCTATGCCTGTGTCCGCCTGGTTCTTTTCGCCGCTCATCGGTGCTCCGCTTTAAATTGCGCTTCAACGCGCGCTCGATATCCGCTTCTTGGCGCCGATAATCAAGGTTTTCCGGTCAGGTTAAAATGCGGCTGATCAGCCGCGCCGTGTAATCTACCATGGGAATGATGCGGGCATAATTGAGCCGCGTCGGGCCGATGACGCCGAGTACGCCGACAATGCGCCGCGTCTCGTCGCGGAATGGCGCAACGACGAGCGACGATCCCGACAGCGAGAACAATTTGTTCTCCGAACCTATGAAGATTTTGACGCCCTCGGCATTTTCCGAATCGCCAAGCAACTGAACGATGTCGCGCTTGGATTCGAGATCGTCGAAGAGCTGGCGGATACGTTCCAGATCTTCGACCGCAGTTAGGTCTTTGAGGAGATTGCCTTGCCCGCGCACGATCAGGCTCTTGCGGTCGTCGGAAACGCCGGACCATTCCGCGAGACCCGCCTTGATGACTTTTTGCGTTAAGATGTCGAGTTCGGCCTTGGCGTCCTTGAGGCTTTTTTCGATGGCGCAGCGCGCTTCGCTGATCGTCATGCCCCGAATATGCGTGTTGAGGTAGTTGGAAGCTTCCTGCAGCGCAGAGGGCGGCAGGCCGACCGGAAGCGAGATAATCCGGTTTTCGACGTTTTGTTCTTCGTCGACCAGCACGACCAGACCTTTGCCGGGTTCCAGCGCCACGAACTCGATGTGCTTCAATCGCGCGACCTGCTTTTCAGCCAGCACGACGCCTGCGCAATGGGAGAGGCCCGACATCATCTCGCTGGCTTCCGCCAAGAGCTGATCGACCGACTTTTCGCGCTGGAAACCGATTTGCGCTTCGATCTGCTTGCGCTCGTCCTGAGAAATATCGCCGACTTCCAGCAAGCCATCGACGAACATGCGCAAACCGAGTTGCGTCGGCATCCGCCCGGCGGAAGTGTGCGGCGAGATGATGAGGCCGAGGTGTTCCAGATCCGACATGACGTTGCGGATGGACGCGGGCGATAGCGAAATGGGAAGCGCGCGCGCCAGATTGCGCGAACCGACAGGCTCGCCGGTCGTCAGATACGATTCGACTATGCGCCTGAGTATCGTGCGCGAGCGCTCGTTCAATAACTGCAGCTCGCTCTTGCCGTCAATCATGGGGTCTGGGTATCGTGGCCTAACGAGGCGGAGTGCCATATCATGATGAGAGTGTAGGGAGCCGGCCCCCTCGCGTCAAACAGCCGTGCTTTTGCCAGCCTTTAAGGTTGAAGCCGGCGCGAGCGTTCTTTAGGGTCGCGCCTCAAAGCCACACAATGGAGCCACCGGGACACCATGCGACCATCGAAGCGCCAGCCCGACGAATTGCGCCGCGTCTCGATCGAGCGCGCCGTGTCGAAACATGCCGAGGGCTCGTGCCTCATCAAGTTTGGCGATACGCACGTGCTTTGCACAGCGAGTCTTGAGGAACGTCTGCCGCCTTGGCTCAAGGGCCAAGGCAAAGGCTGGGTCACCGCCGAATACGCCATGCTACCGCGCGCCACGAACGAGCGCACGCGCCGCGAAGTGACGACTGGGCATCCATCGGGGCGTACACAAGAAATTCAGCGGCTCATCGGGCGCGCACTCCGCGCGGTTGTCGATTTGCCGAAACTCGGCGAACGCCAGATCACGGTGGACTGCGACGTGATCCAGGCGGACGGCGGCACGCGCACGGCGGCGATCACCGGGGCGTGGGTGGCGCTGCACGATTGCATCCAGTGGATGAAAATGCGCGACATGGTCAAGGACGCGGTCTTACGCGATTCCATTGCTGCAATTTCGTGCGGCCTCTATAAAGGTCAACCTGTGCTCGATCTCGACTACGCGGAAGACAGCAACGCCGACGCCGACGCCAATTTTGTCATGACCGGCACCGGCGGCATCGTCGAAGTTCAAGGCACGGCCGAGACCACGCCCTTCACGCAGGAGCGTTTCGACCAGCTCATGGTACTCGCCAAAAAAGGTATCGGCGAGCTGACGCAATTGCAGAAGCTGACGGTGGGGTGAGGACGGAGAAATTTTTGCCGGGAGGCGTCTGATGATTGCAGCCCATCTTGCTTTGACGGCAGCCGCACTTTTTACCGGAGCTGCGTTCTACATCAACTGGGCCGAGCAACCGGCGCGCCTCTTGCTCGACGACCGGTCGCTGCTCACGCAATGGAAACCGAGTTATGCGCGCGGGTTCACAATGCAGGCGTCGCTTGCTGTGATCGGCTTCCTGTTTGGCGTTCTGGCGTGGTGGCAAACGGGCGAAGTGTTGTGGTTGATTGGCGCGATTGTGCTTGTCGCTAATTGGCCGTTCACGATGTTCGTAATCATGCCCGTCAATCATACATTGAATGACATCGCGCCGGAACAAGCAGGACCAGCTTCGCGCGATTTGATCATGAACTGGGGCGGTCTCCACAGCGTGCGCACGATGCTCGGAGCGGTATCGACTATCCTTTTTCTTTGGGCTCTCAATTGACGAAAACGCCACAGCCTTCTGCCATTTTGGAGACGATCCTTTACGCGGCAGATCTCGACGCTGCCGAGGATTTCTATCGCGATGTGCTTGGCCTTGAGCCCGTTTCAAAAATGCCGGGGCGACACGTGTTCTATCGCGTCGGTAATCAGATGCTTTTGATCTTCAATCCGGCAGTGACCGTCGAGCCGCCGAAAGACCCAAAACTTCCGGTTCCGCCGCATGGCATGACCGGCGAAGGGCACGTGTGCTTTGCCGCGAGCGCGGACGAGATTACCAAGTGGCGTGCACACATGGAGAGCAAAGGCATCGCCATCGAAGCCGATTTCGAATGGCCGGGCGGCGGGCGCTCGATTTACTTTCGCGATCCCGCAGGTAATGCCATCGAATTCGCCGAACCGCGCATTTGGGGGCTTGCGTAATGCGCAAACTTGAAAGCGGCTCCAGGCTGGTCGTTGCCAGCCACAACAAGGGCAAGGTCTGGGAAATCAACCAGCTCATCGCACCCTATGGGTTGGATGCTGTTTCGGCAGGCGAATTGGGGTTAGCCGAACCGGCGGAAACGGAGACGACGTTTCGCGGCAATGCCTTGATCAAAGCAATAGCTGCGGCAGCGGGCTCCGGCCTGCCCGCGCTCGCAGATGATTCCGGTTTGGAGATCGATTCGCTCGATGGCGCGCCGGGAGTTTATTCCGCCGATTGGGCGGGACCCTCGCGCGACTTCGGATTGGCGATGGCGCGCGTCAACGACGAGCTAACAAAACGCGGCGCGTGGAAAGCTTTGAACCCGCCCCGTGCGAATTTTATTTCCGTGCTGTGCTTGTGCTGGCCGGACGGCGCCCACGAGTTTTACGAGGGCCGGGTCTTTGGTCATGCTGTCTGGCCGCCGCGCGGCGGCAACGGCTTCGGCTACGACCCGATGTTCGTGCCCGAAGGCGACAATCGCACCTACGGCGAGATGGAACCGGCCGAAAAATACGCCGGCTCGCATCGCACGCGTGCTTTCGCCAAGTTCAGAAGCGAATGCCTATCGCATATCGGCGAAGCGGCGCCGCGCGCATCCAGCAGCGATTCTGGTTGGTCTGCATTGACGGCGGCCGCAGCCAACATCTCGACACAAGCCGAACTCTCGGCCTTTGTTGCGAACTTGCGCGCCGATTTGGTCAAGAACGGTGCCGATTGGGAAAACGCGACGCTGGACCGGTTTCTCGAAGCCTTGTCCGCGTACATCAACGACGCCAAAATCAGCGACGAACCCAAGTGGCGCACGATAGCTAAAATTCTATTGGCGGCGAGCAGGTATGAATAGCTTCGGCGTCTACATTCACTGGCCGTTTTGCGCACAGAAATGCCCGTATTGCGATTTCAATAGTCATGTCCGGCACAAGGGCTGGGACGAGGCGCGGTTTCTGAGCGCCTACAAGCGTGAGCTGGATCATGTGGCCAATTCCCCCTCTCCCCGTTTCTGCACTCAACGGGGAGAGGGCTGGGGTGAGGGGCAGCAACTTGTTCCGGCGCAAGCGGCTGCCCCTCACCCTAGCCCTCTCCCCGCGCCAAGCGCAGGGGCGCAGGGAGAGGGAATATCGCGCACTGTCACCTCCATCTTCTTCGGCGGCGGCACGCCATCGCTCATGAAGCCCGAAACAGTTGGCGCGATCCTCGATCACATCGCCGCACTTTGGCCCATCGACGCAAGAGCCGAAATCACGATTGAAGCCAATCCCGGCAGCGTCGAAGCCACGCGCTTCAAGGGCTACCGCGCAGCCGGTATCAACCGCGTGTCGATGGGCTTGCAGTCGCTGCGCAATGATGAACTCAAAAAGCTCGGCCGCATTCACACGGTCGAAGAATCGAAGGCTGCGCTCAGAATTGCTCGCGATACGTTCGAACGATTTTCATTCGATCTCATCTATGCGCGGCCCGGCCAGCAGCCGGACGCTTGGCGCGCGGAACTTGCCGAAGCGCTCGATCTCGCAGGCGATCACATATCGCTCTATCAACTGACCATTGAGCCTGACACGCCTTTCGCGGCGCTTCATGCGGCAGGAAAACTGATCGTGCCCGATCCAGACGCCGCGCTGGCACTCTATGAAATTACGCAAGAGTTGACGGAGGCGCGCGGTCTCGCTGCGTATGAAATCTCGAACCACGCGAAACCCGGCGAAGAAAGCCGGCACAACTTGCTTTATTGGCGTTATGGCGAATATGCGGGGGTTGGTCCGGGCGCGCATGGGCGGCTGCTCACTGGCGCGGGGCGCATCGCAACCGTCACCGAAAAAAATCCCGAAGCGTGGGTGTCTCGGGTCGAGGAGCACGGCCACGGCTTCACCGAACAAACGAATTTGTCCCGCGCCGAACAGGCCGACGAAATGCTGCTGATGGGATTGCGCTTGCGCGAGGGTGTGGATCTTGACCGTCTCGCGGCGCTGGGTGGCTTGGCGCCGTCTAAGCAAACGATTGACGGCCTTGTTGGCCTCGGACTTCTGGAGCGCTTGGCGGCCACCCCAATGGCGAACCGGCGCGCGGACGAACGCGATCCGACCACCCTGTGCCTTGGCCACGGCGAAGTGCCAGAAACTCCCTCTCCCCGTTCCTTCACTCGACGGGGAGAGGGTTGGGGTGAGGGGCAGCAACACGACGGAACCACGTCTGCAGCCGGTATCATCCGCGCAACGCCCAAGGGCCGGTTCGTGCTCAATGCCGTCGTCGCGGAGCTCTCGAAGTCGTTCGCGCCGGTCGCTGCCGCCTCCCCAATAGACAACGCGCGCGACGCACTCTAAGCAGCTGTCCATGCTTCGATCTCTCTACGACTGGATGATGCGCAAGGCCTCCGACGAGAAGGCGCCTTGGGCGCTGGGCGTCGTGTCGTTCATCGAAAGCTCATTTTTCCCCATTCCGCCCGACGTCATGCTGATCCCGATGATCATGGCGAACCGGAAAAAAGCCTTCTGGTACGCGACGATTGCAACCGTAGCGTCGGTCATCGGCGGCATGCTGGGCTATGCAATCGGCTATTTCCTGTACGACGCCGTCGGCCTGCCGATTTTGAAATTTTACGGCAAGGAAGGCGCACTCGACGGCTTTATCAAATTTGTGCACGAGTACGGCGTACAGGCCGTCATCATCAAAGGCATGACGCCGATACCCTATAAAGTCGTGACGATTGCAGCAGGCGTTGCCAAAATGGATCTGCTCGCCTTTATGGGTGCCAGCATCATTGCCCGCGCCATGCGCTTTTATCTCGTCGCCGGTCTCCTCTATTATTTCGGAGAGCCGATCCGCGAGTTCATCGAGAAGCGCTTGACGCTGGTTACAACTGTGGGCGTTGTTCTGTTGGTCGGCGGCTTCGTTGCCGTGAAGTATCTGTTCTAGGTCTGGAGCATTTGCGAATGGCAGAGCGCGTGGCGGTAGATCGAAGCATTGCCTATCAGTCCGGCCGCACAGCGCTCTTTCTGGCCGCCGCGTCGATCATTGTGGCGCTCGGTTTTCAATACATCGGCGGCTATTACCCTTGCCCGCTCTGCTTCATGCAGCGCTACGCCTACTACTTTGCCATTCCGGCACTCTTCGCCGCACTCGCGCTTTCGTCGGGCGGCAATCGCAATGGGGCAATGATGTTGTTCGGTCTGGTTGCACTCGCGTTTCTCGCCAATGCAACACTCGGCGTCTATCACGCAGGCGCGGAATGGAAGTTTTGGGCTGGGCCGCAATCGTGCGCGGGCGATCAAGCGATTTCGACTGCGGCGGGCAATTTGATCAAAGATCTTGAATCGACCAGGGTCGTGCGCTGCGACGAGGCTTCAATCCGCATTCTCGGGCTGTCGTTCGCGGGCTGGAATGTGATCGCCTCGCTCATGCTCGCAGCTCTTTCGGCCAGGGCTGCGACGGCGGCGCGCAACGGTTTTTAAAAACCAAGCGATTTCAACGAACGAATTTTTCTCCACAGGTCTTAGAGGCTGAGTAAGCCCGGTTTTCCGGGGTGTTGTCTCCTGTCAATCCAAATAACACCGCTCCGACAATATCGCGCCTTGGCGTTGCCCGAATGTGACGGCTATTCTCTCTTCGTTCGCGGGACACAACCGGGCAGCCGAGTTTGGCAAACCGGGGCGGACGAGACGAGTAAAGCGTAACGGGGTGTTCCAATGGTTCGAGTAGCGCGTACCCCGAAGTCTGTTCTCGAGTTCAAGTCTTTGTACCGGCGCCGCGTTGTTGGCGTGTCTCAGTTTAAACCTGACGAGTTACGTACCCGCGAGATTGGTTTTTGTAAGCGTAGCGTACCGGTAGCGTTTTGTAGCGTCGAGTTGCGTAAAGTTGCGTCAGCGTTTGAACGAACTCCCAAAAGTGTGCTTACCCGCACTTTCAATAATGTAAAGCGAGCAGCCCGGACGGATAAGTGCATGCGTATGTCCCGGCTGTTCGCCACCTCTCAAGAAAAGTACCGGAATCGGGTCACGAGTTTTGCGTTTGTATTCGGAGCTAACAAACAAGTTCTGTTGCGTCAGCGTGAGGGTCAAATGGCATCTAATAGCAGTGATTGGCGTCAGTTGAGTGATGTTGTGTCGAGTGTGTTGCGTAACGTGCGTGTCGTGCCGCCAGCTGGTCCTTCTCCCGTCAAAGCGGCTCGCAAACTTCAGTAATCGCCTCATCAACCGGATTCAGGGACCGGAAACGGTCCCAACAAGTTGGCAGACACATGGAGCGTTCGAGAGTTAGCCCTCAACAGACATCATCTGGCACGGTCTCGCGTAATGGTGTCAAAAGCGTTCTGTGTGTCTGCCGCCTACTTTGACTATCTTGAATTTGTCGCCTTGCGTTCCAACATTTCAGGCACATGAGTTTCGCGTATGTGTGCCTGCGTACCCCTCAAGTAAAAAGGAGCGAGGCCATGTCTCTCCAAATGTCTCAGCCCGAATCTACTCATCCTATGCTTCTCTCGGTTTCTCAGTCCACCCCCGGACACATCAACCCCATTCAGTGGCATCACGCGATTGCCGTCAGCCGCCAGGCGTGCGGCCGCGTCTTCGCGGATGGCGGGACGCCCGCCGATGCGGTTGTCGCATTCGGTTTGAACGCAGCCGGCGAACCTGATCTTACTTGGGAAAAAGCCGTCGATCACATCGCTGAAGAGCTGTGCGCGCATCCGCTGCCGCGCGCGGCTTGAAGCCGGTCCTTCGCCTAATCGCTTGGCCTGTCTGTCGTCTGTTGACTTTGCCCCGCCCCTCAGAAGGCGGGGTATTTTTTTTGCTTTATTTACCGCCGCTCATCCGGCTGAAGCTTTGGCCCCGTATGACGCGGGTCTGCCGATGCCGCACTTCTCCATCGGCGGCGCGGTCGTCGACCAGCGATCCTTGGTGACTGTCACGACATAGCGGCGGCAGTTTTCCGCGGCACCCGGAACGAAGCGCACCTCGAACAGCGCGAGGTTTGGTTTCGCTTTTTCCGGCCAGTTGAAGACGTCTGCTTCGGCGGTCTTTGCAAGAGCGGTCTTGATCGCAATGCCCGCGTTGCGGAAGTCGGTTTCCGTCAAGCGCTTGAGCAAGGCGCGTGAAAGATCCGGATTGAGTCCAACCGCTTCCGCTTGTTTTTCGTAGCGGTCGGTCCGGCTGGTCGCGGCTTGCTTGTTTTCGGGTTTTGCGGGCAACGCTCCTGTTTCAACAGCCTCGGATTGAGCGGTTGTTGCCGGCGCTGCGTCTGGAGATGCCGCCACTGTGACAGTTTCAAATGCGGTACCCGCTTCCGCTCCGGGCGCGTCTGCGATTTCCGTCTCAGTAACGGCTTGCGCGGGAGCGGCGGGGGGCGGCGCCTGTGCCGCCGTCTCAGGCTGAAGAGGCTGCGAGTCTTTCGGGTTCAGCGCGGACCAAAGTGCGGAGGCGTCCGTTGCGACTGTTTCAAGCCATGCCGGCCGGTTCTTCCAAAGCGACCACCCGCCATAGAGCGCGCCGAGGACGACAAACCACGAGAGCAGCTTGAACACCGCGCCGCGCCGTGGCCGTGGCGGGCATAGTCTCTCGCCGGTCAAAAATTCTGGCGCGTCGAACTCGTCATCGTTGTCCTCGAACTCTTGGTTCGAGAACTCGGAATAGACTGTGTTTCGCAAAGCTGGTGCTGCCATGGCGAAATCCCCCAGTTGACTGTACGTTTCTCTGGTCCGGCTCCCGCAGCTGTATATGCAGCCGAAAAGTTCTGGCGAAAAAATGGCGGGGCGCGGCCGCACTGCCCGGCAGGTGAATTGGTCACGGCTCCAGAGAGGCAAGAAAGGCCGCGATCGCCACGAGATCGTCGTTGGTTAACTGTGCAACGACTGGCTTCATGAGCATGGCGCCTGCACCATTGCGCGCTCCCGATTTGAAGTCATAAAGCTGGCGCGCGAGATAACCGGGAGATCGCCCGGCGATGGGCGGCGCGTTTTTCACTTGCATGCCCTTCATGTCTGCGCCGTGGCAGTCCGCGCATTTTCCAGTTTTCGCCAGTGCTTCGCCCTTCGCGATGCTGCCCGGCGGGACGTAGGCCGTATAGGTGGTCCGCCCGTCGCGATTTTCAAAACGTTCGACGTCGTCGGGAAGCTCAATGAGCCGATTGCCGATGGGCTCGGTGCCGGATCCTTCAAGCTTTCTGTAGACCCACCGGTAGATATCGACTTTCGGAATCGTTTCGGTCTCGACGACTTTGTAAACCGCCTTCGGCTTGATTGCCGCGAAGTACGCTGCAGCCTCGGCGAGTCCTGGTTCACGCGACGCTGGACCGGCGAGCTTCAACATCAGTTCTTGCGGAAAATGTTTCGGCAGCGACGACGTGCGTGCGCCGCTCGCCATATCCCTCACTTGGCTTACGATGTAGTCCGCCGGAAGCCCTGCGATACTCGCGTTCTCCGGGCGGCCGTTGCCGGTTGGCAGATGGCAGTAACCGCACGCATATATGCCGGGGTTCACTCCCTGCGCGACGAGCGCCGGCATCACTGGGTGATCGTCGGGATGCCAATCGGGCGGGCTGTAAAAATTGCGGATCTGCGGAATGGAAAGTTGCACCGAACTGCCGGGCACGCTTCTGGTCTTGCCGTCGTCGGGCGGCAGCGCATTCATCTCGGGCTTTGCTGTATCCGCATAGGCCCATTCGGGTGGGCCTTCGGCGCGGGCGGCAGGGACGCTCGCAAGCACGGCACAGCATGACGCGACGAAACACAAAACGGTGCGCGTATTGATGGCCATGAATTCCCCTCCGTCGAGGCCTGCTGATGCACCGGGTCTCAATGACGATGACTGAGACACCTATACCGTCTCGCGCTGCGACCGGAAGTGACGGGATACCATCGTACTGTTTGGGGCGGTGCGCGCGATGCGGCCAATGCCGTCGAGTTGTGACTTGGTGCGGCGCGGTCCCCACCCACAGTCGTCATGGCCGGGGCGATTGCGCTGCAATCGCGTACCCGCCGGCCACCCACGACAAGCTTCAATAGGCGTGATGTTTATGGTGCAACGCGTGCCAACCCGCGTTCACCGCATGCGTGGATACTTGCCGTGGGTGGCCGCCTCCGCGGCCATGACGTAGGCGCTTTGGTACGCCGCAGCGATGCTTTTCCCCTCACCAGCGCCTTCCATTGGCGGTCGTGCGAAGCATAACTGACTTGTACTTGGGAAAGAAAATGAGTCGATAAAGTGTGACAACTGATTTTTTGGTTGGATTGAGGTGCCCGCGAATCAGATTACTCCTGCATTTGGAGCACAACAGTGGGCTACTGCTATGAATACCGGGCGCTTGTTAGAATTCCTTGGTGTATTGTTGAACCTTGAATCCGCGCAGAAGGTTCAAGATGCGTTGGTGGCGACGCATCAAGTTCTCGAACAAGTAGCCGTCAACCCACAAGATGTAGCCCAGCAAAGTACTGCGGCGGCACGACTGACGGCTTTGAAAGAGTCGCTAGAATTCCTGCACAACGAGATCACTCCATCCCAAGTCAAGTTTCTGGGTGAACTAGACGCGGATTGGGCTTTTTCACCGGAGTTGGCCACTCAGATATCAGATAGCATGGCTACGAACGCAATGACGCCGGTTGTTGCGCGTGATCTTGTTGGCCACTTGGTCCAAAAAAGAGAGAAGCTCTTAAATGACTTCCGTGGAACTCGGAAGCACATGATGGCTCTGGGCATCACCGAAAATCAATTAGCACCAGGAGAAGCTCAACTCGGGTTCTTGGTACCAAGAGGACTTTTCGAGAACACCCTTGGGGGCCTGGCGAAAGAACTAAAGGAAATAAATCGCTTCGTTGAAACTGTAGCTGAGGCGCTGGGCGTCGAAGACCACGAAGTAGTTCTGGAAGAACTTTCGACCACTGATCCATTAGTGATCGTGGATGCAGCAGTGCCAGTGGTCTTAGCCATAGGTGCGGCAATTGAATACTTTCTTGCACGATGGAAAAAGGTCGAAGAAATAAGAAACTTACGGGAGCAAACGCGCGGTCTGAAAATGGCGAATGACGCCGCCGTGAAATCATTCGATGAGCACTTGACCGCCGAAATAAACAAGGCACTTGACGCTAGAGTTGATGAGATACTGCCTCAAAAAAAGGTTGGTCGAGACAATGAATTGGCGACAAGTTTGCGGATGGGATTTGAATATCTAATGAGCCGGATTGAACGCGGAATGCAGGTAGAAATTCGCTTTCTACCTCCATTAAGCTCAGCCCAGGCGCCCGAAGGCGAAAAGCCTGCTGCTGACGACGGAGCTGATTCCGCAGGTTCGCAACAATTCGAAAGTTTGGCAAAAGTTCAGCAGTCGCTATCGTTTGGAGAAATTACGAAAAGCGAGCCAATTCTAAAGCTTGCAGCCCCTCAAAACGGGGAAGATACTAAGGCAAGAAAGAAGATTGCCGCGAAAAAGAAAGCAAAGCCTGCCGCCGAATAAGATAATTCCTCCGAAGGCGAAACTCTGCGCGCCGACCACCACACACCCCCCCTACGGCTCGAGCTCGGTATCCCAGTAG
>JANMNH010000124.1:0-1758 GCA_031373745.1 Hyphomicrobium sp.
CAAGATTGCGATCGACGGCGATACGGCCCGGCGCTTGTTTACACTCGTGTGTGCGCTGCATTGGAAGGGTTGATCGAGGCCCTTATCTGCGCGGGCCCAGATACCAAGTTTCTTGCGCGCCAACGCCCTTGACCTCGATCATTCCGCGCGGCTGCATCTCAAATCGGCCTTCGAGGGCTTCGCGGCAAGTTGGACAAATCAAAATGCGGCCGGGAAGGCTCGCTTGTTCCAGGCGGCTCGCGAGATTGACCGGGTCGCCCCACACATCATAGCTGAATTTGCGTTTGCCGATCACGCCCGCCATCATGGGGCCCGAGGCCATGCCGGCGCGGATATTGATGGGCAGGTTCATTTCGGCGCTGATGTCGCGTGCTGCGTCGATCATGTCGAGAGCCATATCAGCGAGTGCCACGGCATGATCGGGGCGCGGCTCGGGAACACCAGAGGCCACCATATAAGCGTCACCGATAGTTTTTATTTTCTCCACGCCGTGGCGTTCGGCAAGTTCATCGAAGCGGCTGACAAGCTTGTTGAGCAGGTCCACGGTCTTCTCGGGGCCAAGCTTGCGCGCCATCGCCACGAATCCGGAGACGTCGGCGAATAATACGGAGGCCGATGCAAAACCGTCGGCGATGGCGGCGTCTGGCACCGCTTTCAACCGTTCGACGACATTGTCTGGGAGCACATTGCGCAATACGGCTTCAGTCTCGGCCTTGGCACGCTCGGCAAGGCTGAATGCATAGTACACCGAGGCAGCGATCAGGCCGAAGGCTGTTATGGCGCCCTGGACATAGTTGGCGTCCAGAAATGCATCATCCATCGGCAGCCATGCGTCCGAACGATGGAAATTGAAGTACGCATAGAGATGGAGGACTAGGGCCGTCAGTACCGTTCCCAAAACCAGCCACATTCGCTTCAGGCCGAATACCACGAATGGCGCTGCTGAGAAGGCAACGTACATCATCGGAGTTCCGGCAGTGCGCCCGAAGTAGGCTGTGAAAGCCAGAAGTGCTGCAAGTTCGGCGACTGCAATCAATAGCGCACCGGCGATGTCGTTTATGCGATGGGCAAGGGGCACCATCATCGCCATGGCGGCGAGTATGATGTTGATAATGATAACCGGCTTCATCTTGTCGAAATCGGCCGCCGCCTGCTGGACCGCGAACACGAGTGTCGTGATCACGATCAGCAGGGCAATCATATTGAGGATCTTCAGCCGACGCCGGGTATCCGGTGGATAGCCTGCGGTTCCGGCCGCGGCATACCGCGACAGGAGGCGGCTCAAGGGGGCGAGCAGCTGTCTCACTGCAAGCCGTGCGCGGGATAACTGCACTCGCCAGCCTTTTGTTTCCGGCGCCGTCATAGGGGCCACCCAGTTCGCAGCTTTCCGGTCACGTGACCCTCAAAGGTTCGTCACTCGACGCCGCCAATGCCACTCAAGGCTTCGATATCGCAGACGACGTCGGAACCCTTGCGTTCAATAGCGCCTTCGGCCTCGAGAAGCGCAAGTGCAGCGTTCACCTTTGGCCGGCTAGCACCGACGAGTAGAGCAAGTTCACTTTGTGAAATCGGCAGCGATAATGTCACGCGACTAGATTTCGTTTCCGGGTCCTTTTGCCGGGCGGACGCCAGAAAAAATCGGGCAAGGCGCGCTTCGATAGGATGGAGTGCGATGGCTTCGAGTTGCTCGTCGGCGTCCCGAAGACGCGCCGATAGAAAACGTATGGCCGCCACTGCAACTTGCGGCTTTGCTGTCAG
>JANMNH010000128.1:0-6201 GCA_031373745.1 Hyphomicrobium sp.
AGCGGGGCGCTTTGCATTTCAAATACTGCGGTGAGGGAGCAAGCATCACTTCACCACTTTCAAGAGCGGCGCGCTGCGCTCGTCATCATCCGGCGTCGCATCTGAATTCGATCTAGCGCGCTGTTGCGGCGGCCACGGCTCTCCCGGCGTCCAGGCCTCAATGTCTTCCCGCCAATTGTATACTGTGGAATGCGACACCCCGACCGCCTCAGCGGCGGCGCGACCAGTTTCGCCGGCGTCAATGATTCTCTTTATTTTCCTGGCCATTTCTTCGGTAATCTTTGGCTTTTGGCCCATGCGAACACCGCGAGAAGCAGCAGCGCGCCTCATTCCGTCACTGGTCTTCCGACTATGAGTCTTCGCTTCGCGGGCTGGCATGCCGCCAAGCTCGCTCGCGATTCGTTCGCGCTCTACCTGCGTGTAGTTACTGCTTAGATCCCATTTGCCACCACCAACAAGCATAACGTCCTCATGCTTCTTGGCTCGCCGCGAAAGGGCGTGGCGTAGTGCGTTTACAGGGTCGCGGTGTTCGATCTCGATCCCGGATTTCTTCATTGCCGCCCACATATCGCTGGGCAACTGAGGCTTCTTCGCCATTCTGATAAACTTCATACCAGCCTCGGCAAGTCCTAGACCGTAGTATGGGCATTCTGTTGGAATGGACTTTGGTGCAGCCGTATCGGGCTTCACGGGATCACCCACTTCGCTCGCGCCAAACCCCGCCAATTCCTCCAGAGTGAGAATTAGTTCGTTGACGGCTTCGCGCGCGCGGCCAACGCACTTTGGCCTTGCCGCGCGAAGCTCTTTAAGCAGCGGGTCCAAATGCTCAAATCTAAGATGCTCGTTAACCATACGACTCCTTCTAGAGGAGTCGCTACAACCTGTCAAGGTAAGGACCTTGTCAACATAGACAGATCAACTAAGTTGACAAGACGCTGCTTAACACGCTGTTTACGCTGCTTTTTATTTGCTGGTGCGTTTGCTACGCAATGCCGATCTTGCCGGTCAACGAAACTGGTTTCGTCTTGGAAAACGATTTGAATGTGGTCGAGTCTCAACAGACCGAGATGGTATTGTTGTACAGGGGTGTACTCGACGCGAATTGTGCCCATTGACGTTAAACTCCATTCGTTCTGAAAATCGGCAAGCCACAGCCTTTGATTGCGCACGCAAAAGTTATGCAGTTGAAGGATTATTCAATCTGTTGTGGAACGCCCCGTCCATTAACTATTTGCCGTGGGTGTTTCGCTGGTTTCGACCGTAATGTTCTTGATTTTTGGGCGGACCTTCTCGCACTTATGCGCATTTGATAGCAACCTAAGAAAGTCTAATCTTTGTGGTATCAACCATAAGTGGAAATATTTCCGGTTGCAAGCCTCGACTGTTCAGACCGGCGCTGCGGGGCTCGTGAGGGGGGACTTTTTGCCGGCACTTGCCCGTGGCCGGCCGTTCTCGCCCCTTGCTTGACGGCCGGGGGGCGCCGCCGCATAGCTTTCAGCGTGGCGGAACGTGCGCCAAGCCGCGTTCGATTGGCCCCGTAGCTCAGCTGGATAGAGCAACGGTTTCCTAAACCGTAGGCCGCAGGTTCAAATCCTGCCGGGGTCGCCAAACGCTCATATGAGTTGGGTGCGCGGCGGCAGCGCCCATTTGTCCCTGGCACTGGTAGGCAAAATTCGCCACTTGTGGCTCTGTAGACGACCAAAGAACCGGACCCAAGCCACAATGCAGGGAAAGATCGAGATCGCAATCGCAGATAAGAATCCGGTCGTGCGCGCCGGTCTCGAAAACATGATGTCGAAGGACAGCAGGTTCGGCGTTGCCGGGTTGTACGCGACAGGCGCCGCATTTCTTGCAGCGAGCGAGAAAGCATTGTTCCAAGTCGCGGTGGTTGGCTGGTCGCTCCCCGATATGGATGGCGGCCTCGTGCTGAGTGAAATCAAGAAGCGGCAGTGGCCGTTCCGCGTAATTATCTACACTGGCGAAAGCGGAACAGACGTCTTGCGACGCGCCATAAAGGGCGGTGCGTGGGGTTTCGTGTCGAAATCCGAAGAGCCGACGATCTTGCTGGAAACCATTATCGCAGTTGCGCGCGGCCGCTTGTCGCTCCCCTATATCGACATCGATCAGCTGAACTACGATCCGCTCGGCATGCTGACCACAAGGGAGCGGGAACTGCTCGCGGCTCTCGCCAATGGGTGGACCAATTTGCAGATCGCGGCGCGCACGGGAATTACGCGCAACACAGTGAAATACCACTTAAAAAACCTTTACGATAAGCTCGGTGTCTCTAACCGCGCCATGGCGGTCGCGCTCTACATGTCGGCGCCGCGAGACCTACGTTAGCCGGCCGGATTTGTGGACGCTTGCGAGGTGGGTAGTTGGCCCTACCCCTATGCTGACACTTCACCTCCCCATCGGGGTGTTGCAGCCCATAACACCCTCCTACAATGTCGGCCCGCGACTTAGACGAAAGTCGGAAGCCGCATCATAGCGGTGCCCCAAAGAATTCACGCCCATCAAGCTCCCCTGCCTAAGTGGCTCGGAGGCGCTTTTTTGGCTCAATGACAACATGCGCGGAGGAACTACAATGCAGGCCGTCACACCTCATCTTTTTATTCCTGGTCCGACAACGATCCCCGACCGGGTTCGCATGGCGATGAACATTCCGATGGAAGACATGCGAAATCCGGAATTCCCGAAGTTCACGCTGCCGATTTTTGAAGACATCAAGAAGATTTTCAAAATGAAGGACGGCCGCGTTTTCATTTTTCCGTCGTCGGGTACGGGCGCGTGGGAATCGGCGATTACCAACACGCTTGCCGTCGGCGATAAAGTTTTGATGTCGCGCTTTGGTCAGTTCTCGCTGCTGTGGGTCGATATGGCCGAGCGCATGGGTCTGAAGATCGTGCTGTGCGATGAAGAGTGGGGCATGGGCGTGCCGCTGGAAAAGTATGCCGATATCCTTGCCAAAGATACTGCCCATGAAATCAAAGCGGTTTTCGCGACGCACAACGAAACCGCAACCGGCGTGTCGTCCGACATTGCGGGCGTCCGCAAGGCACTCGATGCCGCCAAGCATCCGGCCCTCCTGATGGTAGACGGCGTCTCGTCGGTTGGCTCGCTCGACATGCGCATGGGCGAGTGGAAAGTCGACTGCTGCGTTTCCGGTTCGCAGAAGGGCTTCATGCTTCCGACTGGCCTCGGTATTCTCGCCGTCAGCCAGAAGGCACTCGACGCCAACAAGTCGCTCAACGGCCGCATGAACCGTTGCTTCTTCTCGTTCGAAGACATGATCAAGACCAACGATCTCGGATTTTTCCCATATACGCCGGCGACACAACTGATCCGAGGCTTGCGCACGTCGATCGACCTGATCAACGAAGAAGGCCTCGAGAACATTTTTGCCCGTCATAAGCGATTGGCAACGGGCGTTCGCGCTGCAGTCGAAGCTTGGGGCCTCAAGCTCTGTGCCAAGGAAGCAAAGTGGCATTCCGATACGGTGTCGGCCATTCAGGTGCCAGATGGTATTGACGCCAACAACGTTTTAAAGACCGCGTTCTACCGCTACAACACATCGCTCGGAACCGGATTGAACAAGCTCAACGGCAAGGTGTTCCGCATCGGACACCTCGGCGCGCTCGACGAATTCATGGTCGGCGGCGTTCTGTTTGCGGTTGAAATGACGCTCAAAGACGTCGGAGTGAACTTCAAGCTCGGGTCGGGTACGGGTGCGGCGGCCGAATACTTCAGCAAGACCGCGACACGCTCGGCAACCAGCGTCACGCCTGCCAAAGCAGCCTGATGATTGAAGCGCCGGGCCGGATCCGGCCTGGCATTGTCCAATTTCTCGAAAATGACTGCAGCCCGGCGGGAAAAGCTCGCTAGGCTCGCGACTAGGCATAATCAATAAGGCACTCAGGGAAGGTTACGTCACATGAGCTACACGCTTTACCCCCTCCGCAAACAGCGCTTGCAGCGCTCGTACCTTGCGGTTCCGGGCTCCAATCCAACTATGATCGATCGCGCGCTGAAGAGCGCCGCGGATTACGTTTTCCTCGACTGCGAAGATGCCGTCGCACCGCCGGAAAAAGAACAGGCCCGCAAGAACATCATCCAGGCGTTGAACGATCTCGACTGGAAGGCCGCTGGAAAAAGCGTTTCAGTGCGCATCAACGGCCTCGACACGCATTACATGTACCGAGATGTGGTCGATATTTGCGAGCAAGCCGGCTCTAAGCTCGATACAATTCTCATTCCGAAAGTTGGCGTTCCGGCGGACGTGTACACGGTCGAAACAATCGTCAGCCAGATCGAAGTCGCCAAAGGTTTGCCGCACAAAATCGGCACCGAAGCGTTGATCGAGACGCCGCTTGGCATGGCCAATGTCGAAGCCATTGCGTCCGCCAACAGCCGCCTCGAATCGATGCACTTCGGCGTTGCCGATTACTCGGCCTTTAACAAAGCGCGTACCGTCGTCATCGGCGGCTTGAACCCAGATTATCCGGGCGATCAGTGGCACTTCCCGCTGTCGCGCATGACAGTCGCTTGCCGCGCATTCGGCTTGCGTCCGATTGACGGCCCGTTTGGCGGTATCGACGATCCGGAAGGCTACAAAGCAGCGGCCCGCCGCGGTGCGGCGCTGGGCATGGAAGGCAAATGGGCGATCCATCCTTCGCAGATCGAACTTGCCAATGAAATCTACTCGCCGACGGCCGCAGAAATTACCCGCGCCGAGCGCATTCTCGTGGCACTTAAGGAAGCCGAAGCCCAGGGCAAGGGCGCCGCCTCCCTCGACGGCAAGATGATCGACGCAGCATCCGAAAAGATGGCCAACAACCTTCTCGCCACCGCCTCCGCGATCAAAAAGGGCGAGGAGGCCCGCAAGAAAGCTGCCGGCTAAGGCCAGCGTGAACCCGCAATCATAAATCGTTTCCAGGAGGTCCGGACATGGACATTCATGAGTATCAAGCCAAAGAGCTTCTCGCGAAGTTCGGCGTACCTATCCCGCGCGGCGGTCTCGCCTACAGCCCCGAGCAGGCAACTTATCGCGCCAGCGAATTGGGTGGCACCGTTGTGGTCAAGGCCCAAATCCATTCGGGTGCACGCGGCAAAGCCGGCGGAATTAAAATTTGCAAGAACGAACAGGAAATCGAAGACGCAGCCGAAGCACTCCTCGGCCGAAAGCTGGTCACGCATCAGACGGGCCCTAGCGGAAAATTGGTGTCGCGCCTCTACATCGAAGAAGCGACCAACATCGACAAGGAAATCTACCTCGGATTTGTGCTGGATCGCGCCTCCGAACGCGTGATGGTCGTCGCGTCTGCCGCAGGCGGAATGGATATCGAAGAAATCTCGGCAAAGAAGCCCGATACCATCATTCGCGTCAGCGTCGATCCGGCCGTCGGCATGCAGCAATTCCAAGCGCGCGAAATTGCCTTTGGCCTCGGCGTCGATCCGGAGATCGTGAACAAGCTGGTTGCGGCCGTCATGGGTTGTTACCGGGCATTCCGCGATCTCGATGCGACGATGGTCGAAATCAATCCTCTGGTCATCACCAAGGAAAGAACGGTTGTCGCGCTCGATGCCAAAATGTCGTTCGACGAAAACGCGCTGTTCCGCCGCCCTTCGATCGCGGAACTTCGCGATAAGAGCCAGGAAGATCCGCGCGAAACCTACGCCAACGATCGCGGTCTTTCCTACGTCGGTCTCGATGGCGATATCGGCTGCGTGGTCAATGGTGCCGGCCTCGCAATGGCAACGCTCGATATGATCAAGCTTGCCGGCGGAGAGCCTGCCAACTTCCTCGATATCGGCGGTGGCGCGTCGCCCGAACGCGTGACCAAGTCGTTCCGCGCCGTGCTTCGCGACAAGAACGTCAAAGTGATCCTCGTCAACGTCTTCGCCGGTATCAATCGCTGCGATTGGGTTGCCAAGGGCGTTGTCGACTCGATCAAGGAACTGAACATCACTATGCCGGTGATCGTGCGGCTCGCCGGCACGAACGTCGAGGAAGGTCGCAAAATCATCGATCAAAGCGGTCTTGCCGTTATTAGTGCCGAAACGCTCGGCGACGCCGCCGCTAAGGCCGTCGCCGCCGCCAAAAAAGTCGCGTAATCCGGGAGATCCTCAGTCATGGCCATCTTTATCAACGAGAATACCCCGATCCTGATCCAGGGCTTTACCGGCCGCATCGGCACGTTT
>JANMNH010000043.1:0-5225 GCA_031373745.1 Hyphomicrobium sp.
ACTTCAAGGGCGTGAACTTCGTCGTGAACGAAACACAACACGATGGAGCCGAGAAGAATTTCCTCGGGCAGAAGGGCAACTTCAATGGCAATGAGGCCATAGATATCATCCTGAAGCAGCCGGTGACGGCGGAGTTCGTCGCAGCACGCATTCATCGTTTTTTTGTACGCGACGAGATCAGCCCGGAATTGCGCAAGACGCTTGGCGATATCCTCAGAGGCAATGGATACAAAATCGCGCCGCTGCTCGAAACAATTCTGCTCTCAAAAGATTTCTACTCAAGCGCGAGTTGCGGGACACATATCAAAAGCCCGGTCGAACTTGTGATATCGACTTACAAAAAGCTGGGCCTTGGCGTGGTGCCGGGCGTGCCCGACTTCCACGAAACGACGACCGCTTTGGGACAGAAACTGTTATGGCCGCCGACGGTTGCGGGCTGGGCACAGGGCCGTAGCTGGATTACGCCCGGACTTTTGATCGAACGCGGAAACTTCGCGCGCGAAATCGTATTCCCCGATATTGGGTTCGTTCCGCAAGACAGGCATCCGGGCAACGACTATCAAATTTTGCAGGTGAGCGAGAGATTGGCGCGCGGACTGGATATTGCGGCCGCGACGAGTTCCGACAAGGAAGTGATGGCCACCTCCAATATGATGGCGGACCGCGACGAGGACTTCAACACGCGCTATGCCAGTTATCGCGGCTGGCAAATGGCGATTGAACGCGTGAAACCCCTGCCCCGCCACACCGCACGGCTCGATTTGACCAAACTCGTTCAAGACAACAAACTGAAGACCGCAGCAGAGGTCGTCGATTTTCTCGTGAAGCGGATGTTCGTCGTTGCGCCGTCGCCGGAGGCGCGTGCGCGCTTAGCGCAGTACCTCGAACAGGACCTAGGTACGTCTGACCTGACGCAGGCCGGCACGTATATGGAAGAAAGCTTGCGATCGCTGCTGCATCTCATTTTGAGTCAGCCCGAATATCAGCTCGGCTGAGGGAGAGAACTCATGAAAATCATGTCTCCGCATATTTCCCGCCGCGCGCTCATCCGTAACGGCGCATCGGCCTTGGCACTTGGCGCAGCAGGAGAAGGACTGACGTTCGGGTTGACCTCAACGCTTGCGCGCGCGGCCGAAGAGACAAAGAAAAGCAGCGGACGCATTCTCGTCGTGCTTGAGCTTTCCGGTGCCAACGATGGCCTAAATACATTCGTGCCTTACGCGGACGACACTTACTACAAGCTCAGGCCGCGGCTCGGCATCCAGCAGAAGAAGCTTTTGCGCATTGACGACATGCACGGCTTTAGCGGCGGCATGAAGGGCTTCGAGCAACTCTACAAAGACGGCAAGCTGGCGATTGTGCACGGGTGCGGCTATGCGCAGCCCAACTTCTCGCACTTCACATCGATGGCTTATTGGCACACGGCAGCTCCAAACAGCGGCCAGTCGCTTGGGTGGGTCGGCAAACTCGCCGATAGCTTAGCGCCCGACGGAACGCCTAACTTCATCGTCAATGTGGACGAAGCGCAGTCGCTCGCCGTCAGCGCCAGCCGCCACACGCCCGTCGTCTTCAACGATCCCGAGCGTTTCATGCGCAAGGGCGATGCCACGATCGCGCCGATGTTCACGCACGTGGAACCGGCCGCAGCCGACGGAAACGCGTCTCAGAAATTCCTGCTCGACGTGGCACGGAGCGCTAAAGAAGCATCTCAACAGGTGCGGGAGGCTTGGACCAGCTACAAGACGCCGGTCGATTACGGCATCATTCCAATGGGTTTGAATAAGATCGCCTCGCTCATTGCGGCCGGCATGCCGACGCGGCTCTATTACACGTCATACCCGCACAATGTTTTCGACACGCACGTGCATCAAAGCGACGTGCATGGGCGCATCTTGACATATACTGCGGATGCGGTCGCGGCCTTCATCAAGGACATGGAGCGCATTGGCCGCGGGGACGACGTGTCCGTACTTATCTTCTCCGAGTTTGGCCGGCGCGCCGCCGAGAACGACAATCTCGGCACCGACCACGGCACGGCGAACCTGATGTACCTCGCCGGTAAAAATGTGAAAGGCGGACAGTACGGCACCCGATCGAGCCTCACAAAGCTGATGCCGGACGGAAATCTCGAATACACGGTCGACTTCCGCCGGGTCTACGCAACCATGATCGAAGGATGGCTGCAGCATAAGGATAGTGCCGCCATCTTGCGCGACAAGTTCGAGACGTTCCCGATTTTCGGGTGAGTGGCGTGGGAGCATGAAGACAGGCAAAACCAAAGTGCCCGCCACGATCGACTTGTATATTGCCGCATTCCCGGATGACATTCAGGAGAAGCTGGCAAAAATCCGCGGCGTGATTGCAAAGGCTGCCCCTCGCGCGGAGCAATCGATCAGTTATCGCATTCCAACCTTCAAATTGGCAGGCAGACCCCTGCTCTATTTTGCGGCCTTCAAGGCGCACATCGGGCTCTATCCGGTCACGGCGAGCGTGAAAGAAGCTTTCAAGAAAGAACTGGCGGGCTATGCGCAGTCGAAGGGCACGGTACGCTTTCCTCCCGATAAGCCGGTGCCATACGCATTGATCGGAAAAATTGCGCGCTTCAGAGTGAAGGAGAACGCCGCGCGCGTGGCGACGAAGGAAAAGCCGGCATCGAAGGCGACGCGCAATCCTATATTCCGCGCGTATCCCAACAGCCGGGAATGAAATACAACACCTTAAATCGAACCGCTCCGTTCGTTGGGTTACTCACCGGAAGCAAAAAAACTTTGCAGTCCGCAGCATCTGGGCCGGCGTTAACCCAACCTACGATTCTTTGCTCCGGCTTAGCGATTTCAGCACATCAGGCAATGCTTCCGGCAAATCCTCAGCAATAAGGCCGATCCCAAACGCGTTCGCACATTCGCCATGCAGCCACACGGCGGCGCACGCGGCCTCAAACGCCGGTATGTTTTGCGCGAGTAATCCCGTGACGAATCCTGCGAGCACGTCGCCGGAGCCTGCAGTTGCGAGCCACGGCGGCGCGTTGGTGTTGATGGCGGCCCGGCCATCGGGCGCCGCAATCAGCGTGTCGGGCCCTTTGAGGACGAGAACCGCGCCCGACAAGCGCGCTGCTTCGCGCGCACGATCGAGCTTCGAGGCCCCGAGCGGCGCGACGTTGGGAAAAAGCCGCGCGAATTCGCCCTCGTGCGGCGTCATGACGACGGTTCGATCGGGCGTCGCGCGGATCGCGGCAAAAAGATCGGCCGGTGTGGCCGGGTGTTTAATTGCCGCGCCGGTGAAGCCGAAACTTATACTGACGCTTTCCGCGCCTGCTTCGTACTTCGATGCAAAAGATGTCAGCGCATCGGCATCGAGCACAACGTGCGCACCACTTTGCAACACCGCCTCGACGGCTTCTCGCGTCTCCTCGCCAACGCCCGAACCCGGGCCGATGAGGACGGCGTTCTTACGCTTGTCTTCGAGGATTTCAGCGAGGTCGCGCGCGTCACGAAAAGGCTTCAGCATGATGGCCGTCAGATGCACGGCGTTCTCCGGCAGTGCGGAGGGCGGCGACGCGACCGTGACGAGCCCAGCGCCCATACGGAGCGCGCCACGTGCGGCAAGACGCGCCGCACCCGTCTGGAACGCCGGCCCCGACGCGACGAGCGCGTGGCCGCGCGCATATTTGTGGGCGTCAAGACGCGGCCATGGGAAGATATGCAGCCAAAGCGCGGGAAGGTTTTCAAACGTCAATATGTGCAACGCATTCGAACGCAGCTGCACGCTCGAACCCCCCTCCCGTTGACGGGGAGGGGTCGGGGGTGGGGTGACATCGCGGGCGGATTGTTGAGTGTGAGGGACCGGCGTTGAAGCAGCCTCGACTTCGCCGAGCGATTTCGCTTCTGATAGTCCCCCCACCCCTAACCCCTCCCCGCGAGGGGGAGGGGGATATCTTTGCGCATTAACACGTGAGCGAAACTCAAAAGGCCACAACACCTCGTCGGGAATCCCAATATCCGCCAAGACGACTTCGCCGCACAGCGCGCGGCCGGGCATCAAAAGATGGCCGCGTTTCTTGCGGAAGAAGGTGACGGTGCGGGCTGCGCGCACGACTGGGCCATCATGTGAGCCCGTATTACCATTCAGTCCACTCGGCACATCGACGGATAAGATAGGAGCACCGCACCTACTCATTGCCAGCGTGAGTTCGGCGGCGGCGCCTTCGAGGGGGCGGGCAATTCCAGCACCGAAGAGCGCATCGACGATGAGGTCTATATTTTGGAATAAATCTTCCAACGCAGCAAGCACCGGAAAATGCCACCGCCGCGCCATCTCGGCGGCATCGCCCTTCAACTGCTCGACCGGAACCAGACACGCAACCCGCACATCGAACCCTCGCTCGCGCAAAAGCCGCGCGGCGACAAATCCATCGCCGCCGTTGTTGCCGGGACCGCACAGCACGGCGATCTTCGCGCCGTGCGCCACCATCTTCGCCGCCTCAATCGCAACCGCCCAACCCGCATTCTCCATCAAGGTCAGCGACGGCACGCCGAGGCTCACAGCGCGCCGGTCTGCTTCGCCCATTTCTTCAGTCGTCAGGAGTTCGTGCATGGAGTGCTCGCAGCGCAGAACCAACGAGTTTATAGTAGTGGTGCGTGGCATTGCAGACGTCCAGCCTGTGCCGGATTATTGGCCATCTTTGCCGCCTATTTTTTGATCACTTTGCATTGATTTTTGGCTGTGTAACGCATATTTAGGACCGCCTACCCGTTTTAACCGGCCGCAACCCGCTGATAACTCTCGGATTAAAGACTGCTTTGCGAACTGGCATGCGCCCTGCTAACTGAAGTTCGATTGGCCCGGCGTATGCGGGCAAAGTCGCTTTGAAACAATAAGGGGCGCCATGAAAAAAATCGAAGCCATCATCAAGCCGTTCAAGCTCGATGAAGTGAAGGAAGCGCTGCAGGAAATCGGCTTGCAAGGCATTACGGTCATTGAAGCCAAGGGTTTCGGCCGCCAGAAGGGCCACACCGAACTTTACCGCGGCGCGGAATATGTGGTCGATTTTCTCCCCAAGGTGAAAATCGAGGTTGTTCTCGCCGACGAGATGCTGGACAAGGCCGTCGAGGCCATTCAAAAGGCCGCCAAGACAGGCCGCATCGGCGACGGGAAGATCTTCATCTCGACCATCGAAGAAGCGATCCGCATCCGCACCGGCGAATCCGGCCGCGATGCCATCTGAC
>JANMNH010000044.1:0-50509 GCA_031373745.1 Hyphomicrobium sp.
CACCGAATCGATGTCGTGACGGGCGGAGCCGCGCCGCCGAGCATCGTGATCGAGCAGATGGAGCGCATGGGGTTCAGTGTCACCCACGGCTATGGGCTGACGGAAACCTATGGCCCCTCAACGCTGTGCGCCTGGCAGGACGCGTGGGATGCATTACCGGTTGACGAGCGCGCGGGCAAATTAGCGCGCCAGGGCGTTGCCATGCCGACGCAGCACGACGTGCGCGTGATCGATCCTTCAACGCTTGAAGACATGCCGGCGGACGGGCACACGATTGGAGAAATCGTCATTCGCGGCAATACCGTGATGAAGGGATACCTCAAAAACGAGAAAGGCACGGAAGCTGCCTTTGCCGGAGGTTGGTTTCATTCGGGCGATCTGGCCTGTGTGCACGCGGACGGCTACATCGACATCAAGGACCGGATGAAGGACATCATCATTTCAGGCGGGGAAAACATTTCGTCGCTCGAAGTCGAAGAGGTTCTCTACCGCCACCCGAACGTGATGGAAGCGGCAGTTGTTGCAAAACGCGATGCCAAATGGGGCGAGACGCCATGTGCGTTCGTGACGTTGAAGCCGGGAACTGAAGCTGTAACGGCAGAAGAGATTATGGCGTGGTGCCGCTCGCACCTGGCAGCCTTCAAATGCCCGCGCCATGTGGTGTTCTCGGAATTGCCGAAAACGCAGACGGGCAAGATCCAGAAATTCCAGTTGAGGGAATGGGCGGAAAAGGTGTGACAGAGGCGCCGCGATGGGCGTCCTCAATCAAAACCGGCGCAGCAGGCGGTCGATGTAATCGAGTTCGATGGGCGGGCGCAGGGCTTCGCCGGAACGCTTGCGCAGTTCTTCGAGAATTTCGCGCGCGCGCTGTGCGTCGATGGCGTCGGGCACTTTGACCGAGCTGCCGAGATCGGGGCCTTCCGAACGTTGCGGACGATCAAGCGGATCGCGGCGCTTGTCTTGGTTCTTGCCGCCGCGCTTTTGCGCGTTCTCGGCCATCTGCTGAGCCATTTGCTGCGCGGTCTGGCGCATCTGCTCAAGCGCTTGGGCCTGAGATTGCGTCGCGTCGTCGAGATCGCCCTCTTGCAACGATTCTTCGGCGCGCTTCATGGCGCCATCCGCTTCGGCGAGTTTTTCCATATCGCCGGCGCCCAGATCCTCGAGTTCGCGCTGCAGCTTTTCCATGTTCTTGCGCAGTTGAGACTGGCGGTCTTTGAGGCCGCTGCTGCCGTCGGCCTTGCCGCCCGGTTCCTTGCTTTCTTCAGCGCCCGGCCTGCGCGGTTGCGGCTGCCCTCCCTGCTTATCGGCATTTTGCTGCTGGCCCGCCTGCGAGTTCTGATTCTGACCCTTCTGCTGGCCCTTGGCCGATCCGCTCTTCTGCTTCTTGCCTTTCTGATCTTCACTGAAGGTGTCGTCCATGAGCTTTTGCTGCTCGCCCGAGAGATCGCTCAGCTCGTCGAGCTTCTTCATCATGTCATTGGCTTTTTCGTCATTTTCTTTTTGCTGAGCTGTCTTGCCGGCCTTGAGCTGCTCCATCATTTCTTTCATTTCGGCGAGCAGACGTTCGGCTTCTTCGCGCGAGCCGTTTTCAGCGTTGTCCTCAAGCTCCTTCATCATCTGATCGATGTCGTCTTGCGACAACTGCTGTTGGTCGCCTTCCTCGCCCTCTTCTTGACCGTCTTTGGACGCGTTCTTCTGCATCTCTTCGAGGTACTTGCTCATTGCCTTTTTGAGATCGTCGATGAGCGCGGAAATTTCTTTTTCGTCGGCCCCGTTCTCGAGAGCCTTGGCCAAGCGGTCTTGCGCGTCCTTCAGCTCTTTTTCGGCATTGGACAGCGCTCCATCTTCGATCTTCAGAGCCAAGTCCCACATTTGGGCAATGGCACTTCCGATTGCTTCGCGCGAATTCTCGCGTTCGATGCGGTGATAAATCGTTCTAAAGCCGAGATAGATCGCCGTGTCGTCAATAAAGCCCTCAGGCTCCATCGTCAGCGCGTCGAGCGCGCGCACGACGGCGGGGCGATGCCGCGAATCTTCAGCGAGCTTGCGGCGCTGTTCGATGACGGCGCGCGCGAGCGGCTTGACGAACCGGCGCGCGGGAAGCGCGACTTCGATCGACTCGCTGCGCCCGACTTGGCCCGCAACGTCGGTGGCTTCAAGCCACAACTCAACTTTCTGCCCGGCCCAAGGGTGGGCTCCAAGGTCCAACAGCGAAGACGCTTCAAAAGACTTTGCGCCATTGCTCGGAATTTTAAGGGCAAGCTCCGGCGGACGTTCGAGAGGCAGCCGCGGTCCCTTGACGGGCGCGGCGCGTGCCCAAGCTTTGGCCGGATCACCGACTTCGGTCTTGAGTTGTTTGACCTTGGCCACGGCGGAGACGACACCGTAATCGTCTTCACCCTTGTAGCTGAGTTTGAGCGAGCCTTTAGGTGTGCGGCTCCACTGCTTGTCCATGGCGATCTTGGGCAATTCGTCGGGCGTTACATCAAAGGTCCAGCGCCCCAGCTCCTTGCCGCCAGCCAGCGCACGCACGCGCGAAGACGTTGTAAGTTCGAAGCGCGTCTCGGCAACATCGAGCTTGTCTTTGGGCGCCTCAGCGGTAGCGGTCACCGGCTCTTTCGCGCCGTTGGCGAGAACTTCCAGTACTATGGGCGCACCCTTGCAGCCCGTGCCGCGCAAGGTCACGACGCTCTTTGCTGGCACTTCCAAAAGCTTTGCCTGATCTTCCTTAGTCTGGGCGGCAGGTTGCTGCGATCCATCCGCCAGCATGGTCGGCGGTAGCGCCGTATAAGCGGGTGGCGTGACCCAAGCATCGACTCGCGTATCTAGGCCTTCCTGCGACTTGCCAAAACGAAAGGCCGACGACAAGCGATCATATAGGCTGCCGGTCGCGAGACCGACGGCCGGCACCAGCAGCAGAACCGCGAGCGCGCGCACGGCAAAGGGATCGACACGATCGGCGCGCGGGCTCGGAGTGCCGACTTTCAAACGCTGAATGGCGCGCGCAAGGCGTTCGCGATGGGCTTGCCAGAGAACTTTGGTTTCCGGGTTGTCGGCAAACGCTGTCAAGGTGTCTTCGTAGGACGTGGCCGGGCGATGCGCGACGCCGCTGCGCCGCTCGATGCGCCGGATCGCTTCTTCGCGCGTCGGCCAGGGTGCGCGGCCTGCATAGACCAGTGCCGCTAGAGCCGCGATTGCAAAAAGGCCCAAGACAAGGGCATGAGCGGAAGCTGAAAGATTGAGGAAGATGCCGGTTAGCGACAGGATCGCCAGCAGCGCGGCGAGGCCGAGCAGCAACCAGAGGCGCGGCCAAAGACGTTCGAAGAAAAGCGCCCACGTGCCAAGCCGCACCTTGCGTGCGAATGTGCGCGAGAGTTGCGGATCGGGAGTGCCGGGAAGCTGTTCTGTCATCGGCAAAGATTAGCACGGGTGCCGGCGCCCGCACCTTAACAAAGTGCAATACTTATGGACTATTGCGGTGTTTTTTCTGGGATTTCACGAGATGAGGCCCGGTCGATCCAGGGCGGCAAGCGGTCCGCGCCGATCAATTCTTCGTAGGTCTGGCGGGACCGTACGACCGCATAGGCGCCGCCCTTGACCAGGACCTCGGGGATGAGGGGGCGGGTGTTGTAGGACGACGCCATGACGGCCCCATAAGCGCCAGCGGTCATGATGGCGATGAGATCGCCGGGCTCAAAGGGGGGAAGCGCCCTGTCTTCGGCCAGGAAGTCGCCCGTTTCGCAGACCGGACCGACAATGTCTTGCGCGACCGGGGCCATCTCGGATTTTTTTTCCGCGACCGGCCAGATGTCGTGATGGGCTTCATAAAGCGTCGGGCGGATGAGATCGTTCATCGCCGCGTCAACGATGGTGAAGGTTTTGTCGGTGCCTTCCTTGACATAGATAACGCGGGTGACAAGCACGCCGGCGTTGCCAACGATCATGCGGCCCGGTTCGAGCACGAGTTTGAGGCCGAGATCGCCGAGGTATTCCTTGACGATGGCCGCGTATTCATCGGGGTGGGGCGGCACATCGTTCGCGCCGCGATAGGGCACGCCGAGCCCGCCGCCGATATCGAGATGTTCGAGCCCAATCCCGTCTTTCTTGAGATCGAGCGCGAGGTCGCGCAGCAGGCGGAAAGCATCGCGGAACGGTGCGAGATCCGTGATCTGGCTGCCAATGTGCATATGGATGCCAGAGACTTTAATGCCGGGGAGCTTTGCGGCTTCGGCATAAAGAGCGCGCGCTTCGTCATAAGGGACGCCGAACTTGTTTTCGGCCTTTCCGGTTGAGATCTTGGCGTGCGTCTTGGCATCGACGTCCGGGTTGACGCGAATGGCGATGGACGCCGCTTTTCCAAGGCTTGCCGCGACCTCGCTCAGCGCGAACAATTCAGGCTCGCTCTCGACGTTGAAGCCGAGGATGCCTTCTTCAAGCGCATAGGCCATCTCGGAACGTGTCTTGCCGACGCCCGCAAAAATGATTTTTGAGGGTGGAACGCCGGCGGCGCGTGCACGGCGCAATTCGCCTTCCGAAACGACGTCCATGCCGGCGCCTAAGCGCGCGAGGGTGGCGAGCACTGCTTGGTTGGAATTCGATTTGACAGCAAAGCAAATGAGTACGTTCAGGCCCGCGAAGGCCTTGTCCAGCACATCGTAATGACGCTCGAGCGTGGCGCTCGAATAGCAATAAAACGGAGTGCCGACCTCGCCCGCGATTTTCTCGAGGCTCACGTCTTCGGCGTGCAGGATGCCGGATGTGTAATGGAAGTGGTGCATGGAGTGACTTTGACTGAAGCGCTCCGTGCCCACGGAGAGCCGAGTGGAAGGACCACGATTGGATGCGCAGGGCTTACCGCCCTCGGGGGTTCCCCGACAAGGGGGGAACGGCTCAATTCGTCGAATATCATGGGATCGAAAGGCGTGGAGACCGGCGCTGAGAGCAGCGGTTGGTGAAGTCTGGGCGGCCTAACCGGCTACGGCCGAGTCCCGGTCCGGATTGCATCTATAGCTGAAGGGTTAGCGGTGAAGCGACGGGCCAGATGCGGAATAAAACGCTCGGTGACGATCAGTCGTAACGTGTTCTTGATGTCACGCAGTCGTTCCCTGAGAAAGCGCATGAATTGGGCGCCCGGAGCAGACATGCTGAACCTCGTCGAGAGCACACTGTTTGACTCCAGAGGCTGTTTTTTCACGCATCGCCAAGACAACGGTGGATCATGTTGAACTTGGGCACCGTCGTCAACTCACAGCGGCCGGCTCAGGGCTTCAATCGCTTCAACTCGGCGGCAGCCGCGATGTACGACGGCAAATCCTCGGGACAGGTCGCGACAGCGGCCTTGAGGCCGACCTCCGCCTCGGCCTGGTTGCCCTTCAGCAAATGCCATTGCCCGATATAGAACTGCGCCTCGCAGCGGTCATCCGGCTTGACGGCCTCGTCGAGCGTGGCCGCGGGTGAGCGCTTCCCGAGATAAAGCTCGGTCACGGCGAAAGGCCATTCCTTGGTCGTGAGACGAGCGGCATTCGCTTGCAGCTCGGCCTCCGCCGCATCGCCGATCCGGGTCTTCGCAAGATAGCGCAACAATACAGAATAGATGCCGTCTCCCAACTCGATCGCTTTCAGCAAGTCGTCGGCTGCAGTCTTGAAGTCGCCCTTGGAAAACCGCGCGAGCCCCCGCTCACTAACGTGGCTGGCGTCCGCCGGATCGATTTCGATCGCTTTGTCATAGTCGGCGATTGCATTGTCGAGGTCACCCCTGATCAGGAACACGTGCGCTCGGCGCCGATAGACTTCATCCGACTTAGGATCGAGCTCGATGGCCCTGGTGTAGTCGCCGATTGCCAGGGTGTGTTCGCCCTTGGCGCGATAGCTGGTGCCGCGGTTGTCATAGGCGTCAGCGGAATTCGGATCGAGTTCGATGGCCTGGGTATAGCCGGCGATCGCCCGGTCGTGATCGCCCTTGGCGCCGTAAGCGGCAGCGCGATTGGAGTAGACGACAGCGGATTTCGGGTCCAACTCGATGAACTTGGTGTAGTCGGCAATCGCCCGGTCGTGGTCGCCCTTTTTCATGTTGGCGTTACCGCGACTGTTGTAGACGCGAGCGTTTTTCGGATCGAGTTGGATGGTCTTTGTGTAGTCGGCGATGGCCCGTTCCTGGTCGCCCTGGTCGGAATAAGCGTTGCCGCGGTGCAAGTAGGGGTCGGCGAATGTCGGGTCGAGCTCGATGGCCCTGGTGTAGTCGGCGATCGCCTGGTCGTGGTCGCCCTTCAGTCCATACCGGTTGCCGCGATTGTTGTGGGCCTGAACGTGTTCCGGATCGAGTTCTAGGGTCTTGGTATAATCGGCGATTGCCCGGTCGTGCTCGCCCTTGCGGGCATAGGCGTTGCCGCGGTTGAAGTAGGGGTCACTGGATGTTGGATCGAGCTCGATGGCTTTGGTGTAGTCGGCGATCGCGCGGTCCTGGTCGCCCATGTTGGTGTAGGCGTTGCCGCGGTTCAAGTAGTTCGATCTGTTCTTCGGATCGAGCTCCATGGCCTTGGTGAAGTCGGCGATCGCCCGGTCGTAGTCGCCCTTGCTGAAATAGGCATTGGCGCGGAAAAAGTAGAAACTTGGTTCGCGGGGACTCTGGCGAATTGCCTCATCGCAGGCCCCAATCGCCGCATCACCCTTCGCCTGGGCACAATCGTCCTGGAAGCCGGCGAGAGCGAGCATCGGGGAGAGCAGCACGAATGCGACGAAAACGATGACCTTCAACAAGACCGTTCCCCCCATTGCCTCAACTAGAGCGGTGGGCCGGACGACGCTTCTGCCCGACCCGACCCGCATTGACCCATCGCGCACGTGTTGCACGAAATCGGAGCCAGGCTTTCATAGCAGACTGCACTCGGCTTCACTCACGTCTTATATGACTACACAGCGCGTGGCAGCCTGTCCCCGGCTCTTGGGCAACACGATTGTAGCGCACGGGCACTACGTCCGTTCCGGGTCATGCGCGTCGAACGTTGCGCGCATCGCACTCGTTCAATGCGTGCAGCGGACGGGCATTGATCGCACGCATTAATATAAACGAAAGTGCACCGGAATTCGCAGGTGGCAACCCACCTACCTTGGCGGCGGATCTAAAATATAGTCCTCGTGCGGCTTCGGTTTGGCGGCGGAGTTTTCCCCGGCGTCGCCCGCTTCTGCGGATTTGTTCGGGACGTCGCCATTGGCCTGAGTTGGAGGATCGAGCGGGCCGCGCACACCTACCTATCCCCGGCAATTTTGTCCCGCGCCGCACTGGCGAGAAAAGCCGAGCGGGTGAGGCCACGCTCCTTGGCGGCAGTATCGATAGCGTCAAGCAGACCGGCATCGATGGAAATATTGGCACGCACAGGCCGCGCCTTATCGAGCAATAACGGGATGTAAACCGCGATGCCCCAAGGCTCGCCGCTGGCATCCATGTCGCTTTTGATATCATTCCACGATCTCGGCGCCGGAATGGGATCGCCGTCCGTCACCATATCGGCGGTGAATTCGCGAAGTGCTGTTGTCGCATCTTCAACGGCCTTCTCGACGGATGCTCCCCCGCCGTGGCACCCTGGAAAATCCGGAATGCGAACGCCGAAGGTACTGCCTTCACCATCCACCAGTGCGAGATATCTTGTCATCGCAGTCTCCTAAATCCAGCCGGCAATCTTCGCAATTGATCGCCCGACACCCGGCGACAGTTCCTTGTGCCGCGGAATGACAACGCGACCCGGCTTTTCGGCATGCTTGAATATGTCGTGGGAGGCGCCGCCGAGGCTTCGCCAGATTTCACGCTCAAGACGGGCGATGACCTTGCGGGTGTTGGTCTCGACATGCGGCATTCGCCCCTCTCGATGCGCAAATATATGCGCATTTTTAGCGGGGGTCAATTGCGTTGCGCAAATAAATGTGCAGAAAATCTACCGCAGCAGCGGATCGAGGATAAAATCCTCGTGCGGCTTTGGTTTGGCGGCGGAGTTTTCCCCGGCGTCCGCGGATTCGGCGGACTTAGTCGCTTGGCCGTCGGCCTGAGCGGTTGTTGGAGGATCGAGCGGCCCGCGCACGCCGCATGCCGCCAGCCCGCACGTGGCAAATGCCAGCGTTAGGGCAAGTGTCAAAGACTTTGCGGTGCGCGGTGTCAGCATGAAACTCGCTCGAACCTCAATTTAGTGCCCAAATGCTGGTTTGTCGTGGGTCCCGGCCTGCGCCGGGATGACGAAATTTGGGGGTGTCCCGGAGCCGGTTATCGGCAGCCTCTCCTTCGGCACTCCAAGGTTCTAGCCCTTCCCGCGCTCCTTTTCCAATCTCTTGAGCCACTGACGGGCCATTTTTATGACGTTCTGTGGCGCGGTTCCCCCATAGCTCGTGCGGCTTTTCACTGAATTTTCCACGGAAAGCACGGAAAACACCGCTTTTGTGATGCGCGGCTCGACCCTTTGCATCTCTTCGAGCGAAAGGGCTGGCAGGTCCACGCCCTTGATTTCCGCCGCCTTGACGATCAATCCTGTGACGTGGTGGGCGTCGCGGAAAGGCATTTTGAGCTCGCGCACGAGCCAATCTGCAAGATCGGTCGCGGTCGAGTAGCCCCGCCCGGCGGCGGCGCGCATGGCATCGGCCTGCGGTTCGAGATCGGCAACCATGCCGGACATCGCAGCGACGACGAGCTTCAAACTCGCGAGCGCGTCAAACGTCATTTCCTTGTCTTCCTGCATGTCTTTCGAATAGGCGAGCGGCAGACCTTTCATCACCATAGCGAGACCCTGGAAGGCGCCGGCGATACGCCCGACCTTGGCGCGCGAAAGTTCGGCCGCATCAGGGTTGCGCTTTTGCGGCATGATGGACGAGCCAGTCGTGAACTTATCCGACAGTTGCACGAAGCCGAACTGCGGCGTCATCCAGATGACGATCTCTTCGGCCAGGCGCGACATGTGGATGGCGCAAATCGTGGCCGTAGCCAGTGTCTCAAGCGCGAAATCGCGATCGGAAACACCATCCAATGAATTGGCCATCGGCCGGTCAAAGCCCAGCGCTTCGGCCGTCATGTGCCGGTCGATGGGGAAGGAGGTGCCGGCAAGCGCTGCAGAACCAAGCGGGCTTTCGTTCAAGCGCTTCCGCGCGTCGGACAGGCGGCCGCGATCGCGCGAAATCATCTCGACGTAGGCCAAGAGATGATGACCGAACGTAACGGGCTGCGCGGGCTGCAGATGCGTGAACCCCGGCATGACGGTTGCGGCATGGGTTTCCGCCTTGGTTGAGAGCGCGAGTTGAAATCCGGCGAGCGCGCCGTCAAGCCCGTCGATCTGATCGCGGACATAGAGGCGGAAGTCAGTCGCGACCTGATCGTTGCGCGAGCGCGCGGTGTGAAGCCGCCCTGCGGCCTGGCCGATCACGTCCTTCAACCGGCTTTCGACGTTCATATGCACATCTTCGAGCTGACGCGAGAATTTGAAAGTTCCGGCCTGGATTTCGGCCAAGACCTGGTCCAAGCCCTTCGTAATCTCTTTGGCATCCGCTTTCGTAATGATACCCGCTTCGGCAAGCATTGCCGCATGGGCCTTTGACCCACGGATGTCCTGGGGCGCCAATGCCTTGTCGAAATCGATCGAGACGTTTATCTCCTGCATGATTTCGGCCGGTGACATGGAGAAGCGGCCACCCCACATCTTATTGGACTTTTCTGTCACGGAATGCGTCTCCTTTGGCGCAGTGCTCAACGCGCGGATGGAACTATGAAAGATCGAAACGAGAGTGGGTCCGGCGCAAAGTCCAACCCGGCGGCACGGCTTTGGATACTGGCGCTTGCGGGCTTAGTCGGCTTTGGCGCGGTATACGTCATGCGGGGCGGCCCTGACAACGTGGCTGTTGGGACAAACGCGGCGCAAAAAATACCCGAACCTGGCGCAAAAACCGGGCAGATGGCGGCCTACGTCAAGACAAAGACGCCTGAAGCCTTGCCTGAAATCACCTTTAACGATGCCAGCGGCAAAGCGCTCTCCCTTGCCGACTTTAAGGGCAAGACAGTCCTGCTGAACCTGTGGGCAACGTGGTGCGCGCCGTGCCGGGAGGAAATGCCGTCCCTCGACCGACTGCAGAATGCCTTGGGCAGTGACAAGTTCGAAGTCGTGGCGCTGAGCTTAGATCGTAAGGGGGCGGAGGCCGCGCAAAAGTTCCTCAACGAAACCAAAGTAACGCATTTGAAGCTTTATATCGACGCGACCGCCAAACACGGCACGACGCTCAGAGCCATCGGCATGCCGACAACAATCCTGATCGATAAGGAAGGACGCGAGTTGGGTCGCCTCACGGGGCCTGCAGAGTGGGATTCGGAAGAGGCAAAGAAGCTCATCATAGCGGCGATGGAGTAGGGCCGCCAGATGAGCTTTTGTATCCCGTAATACCGACAAGCGCCTATCTCTTCTTAGTCTTGACTTTTCGAATCGGCGCCGGCGCTGCAACGGACTTCGCTTCCTTGCTGGCAATTTTCTTGCGCAAAGTCTTAGCAACCCCACTCGCTGCATCGCGAAACAGTACGGCCGCAGTTTGCGTTTTGAGTCGCGCACCGATGGCTTCGGATACAAATTCTGACCGGCTTACGCCGAGCGCTTCAGCAGTTTGATCGACCCCTTCGACGAGTTCCGCCGGAAGCATAAGATTATAGCGGGCCTTTTTCTTCACCATGATAAAGGGTACCGCGATAAGAAACGCGCCCTCGCTCAAACCGACACGAACGTCTGGATCAGCACGCAGTTGCGACAGAGACCGCGCAGGAGGTATTGCCGGCTCATCGCTCGCATAAAGGGCAAGTGCCGATTGCGCGCTCGCAAAAATGTCGTCTTCCTCGTCCGAGGCCGAGATGCAACCCGGCAGATCAGGAAAGCTGATACCGAAAGCGCTATCGGGCTCCTTGTGAACCAACGCGAAATAAGTGTTCACGGTTTTTCTCCTATCCAGCCTGCATGCTTTGCGATGGCCCGTGCAGTACCGTTTGGCAAATCCTTCTTCGGATGCGGCACTATGATGATTTTGCCCAACTCCGGCTGTTTCAATTTATGATGCGAGCCTTCAATGCCGACGAGCTGCCAACCTTCGCTTCGTAGGCGAGCGAGGATTTTCCGGCTGTTCCTTTCTAGCGGCATCGGCCGGATAATCCAATAAATATGTGTGTAAAATATTACACACTTTTGAGTGCTATTTCAAGCCTTTCATTCCACAAAAAAGCTCATCGCGGCGGCGATGCAGTAGGGCCGCCAGATGAGCTTTTAGAGGTCGGCCGGATTTAACGCCGCAAGGCGTTACTTCTTTTTGGTTTTCTGCGTCAGGGCCGACGCTGCAGCCGACTTTGCAGCCTTGCTGGCTTTGGGGTCGTTCAGCACTTTTGAAGCCGATGACGCGACTTTGGCGCTGGTTTTTTCCGTGCTGCCCTTCTGGGTCAAAGCGGAAGCTGCGACCGACTTCTCGGCCTTGCTCGCCTTGGGATCGCGCATAACTTTTGAGGCTGAAGTTGCAACCTTTTTGCTGGTGGATTCAGATTTCGCCATTGGATTTGTTTCCCTGCTCAAGGGCCGCATAAGGCGCGGCTGCCAGTGCCGGAGATTGCCAGATTCGCGAAGCAGCGTAAGCGGGCGAACGGGGGCTGATCAAAACAAAAGTGGAGTGAGGACCGGGTTTGCACACCCTCCAATCGCATGGTGCAGCTAAAGCACGGTAAACGGCCCGTTTTATGGCACTAAGTGCCGCCCGTACGTTTCGGATTGGCCGCATCGCGTCGAGCGCGTAGGAGCAATTGAGGAGCTTCCGGCTAGGCGATTCGACGAATTATGACAAATAGGCGGCCCAAGTTTGCAACGATAGTGCTGGCCGCCAGCCTGATTGGGCTTATGCCGGTAGGGGCGATCGCGTCGGACTTTGCTGCGGATTGTTGTGCCGATCTCGAAGAGCGCATTGCCGAACTAGAGGCAATTACGGCCCGCAAAGGCACCCGCCGCGTCTCTCTGACCATTTCGGGCTTAGTCACTTGGCCCGTGATGGTCTGGGACGACGGCGAAAAGCGCGACGCCTACGTCGTCTCCAATGAGGTCAAACGTCCGCGTTTACGTTTTGCCGGAGAAGCCAAGATCGACGCCGATTGGTCAGCCGGATACGTGCTCGAAATTGGTCCCAACCCCTCGCCCTTCGCGCCAATGGACCAGTTGGATTATGACCCCTCAAGCGGGCTGCTCGAAACCCGGCATTCGAACTGGTTCGTGAAAAGCAAGCGTCTCGGCCAGTTAACGGTCGGCCAAGGTTCGCAAGCCACCGATAGCGTGACGGAGACGACATTGGCCAACACCACGAGTGTCATGAGCCCGGGATTGCCGATATTGCTCGGCTATATCACGCGCGGATGGTTCATGAGGCGCGATGACGGGCTGCTGTCCGGCCTGCGTTTCGGCGATTTCCTGTTTAAGGGCCGCAACGACGTTTTAGGCGAAGGGCATCGCTGGAATGTGGTGCGCTACGACACGCCGGCAATCGGCGGCCTTACGTTCTCGGGATCATGGGGCGAAGATGATGCAAAGGACGCGGCCGTTCGATTTAGCGGCGCCGCGCAAGGGTTTAAGTTTGCGGCCGCGTCCGGTATCGTCCAGTGGACAGATAGCGGGGGGCAAAGCGGCTGCGCAAAGTCTGCTTCCTCGTCGGCCGATCTCAAGTGCTGGGAGATTGGCGGATCGGCTTCCATCATGCACGAGGCGACGGGGCTATTCCTCAACGCGGCCGCCGGATACGGCCAGGACGATGTGGTGCGAAATCTCTATAGCGGCGTTGCCGGGATCGACGACAACGAATCATTCTATTACTTTGTCGCGGGGATTGAACAGCAGTGGTTCCCGCTCGGCAAGACGACGCTGTTCGGGCAATATTGGCACAAAGACGCGGGCGCGGGGATAAATTTCCGCGGCGGACAGTTAGACGCCGGCCCGCTTGGCGCCAACGCAAAGCTTTCGGGTGCCGATGTCACCATTTTTGGTCTGAGCGCCAACCAGACACTGGCCGAGGGCATCGACCTTTATGTTTCGCTGAACCGCACCGAAACGGAAGTCCTAACCAGCGCGACGGGTGCCGTCTCGGGTTCGACCGTGACGAAAATCGAGCCGTTCACCTTCCTTCTGGCCGGAATGGCTGTGCGCTTCTAACCTTGAAGGCGCGGCTATGACGCGCGCCCGGTTGACACTCCGCCATTGCGCACGCCACAAGGCGTCGAGATCCTTAGCCCACACTGGAGCCCGTGAGCCGATGCCCCACGCCGATTTACAAAAAACAATCGAGACCGCCTGGGAAGGCCGCGATGCTTTGACCTTCGCAACCAAGGGCGCCGTGCGCGACGCGGTCGAAACCTCGCTCGATTTTCTCGACAAGGGTAAAGCGCGCGTCGCCGAGAAAAAAGGCGGCGAGTGGATCGTCAATCAATGGCTCAAGAAGGCAGTCCTGCTCTCATTCCGCTTGAACGACATGGCGATGATCCCCGGCGGTCCCGGCGGCAGCTTCTATTGGGACAAGGTGCGGCCGAAGTTCGAAGGCTGGACGGAAGACGATTTCCGCAAGGGCGGGTTCCGCGTGCTGCCCGGCGCCATCGTGCGCCACTCGGCCTACATTGCGCCGGGCGCGGTTTTGCTTCCGGCTTTCGTCAATCTCGGCGCCTACGTCGATAGCGGCACGATGGTCGATACCTGGGCGACCGTTGGCAGCTGCGCGCAGATCGGTAAGAACTGCCACATCTCAGGCGGCGCCGGCATCGGCGGCGTGTTGGAGCCGTTGCAGGCCGGCCCCGTTGTCATCGAAGACAACTGCTTCATAGGCGCCCGTGCCGAAGTTGCCGAGGGCGTACAGGTCGGCGAAGGCTCCGTGTTGTCGATGGGCGTTTATCTCGGCGCGTCCACCACGATCATCGACCGCTCAACGGGGGAAAAGATGTTCGGCAAAGTGCCGCCCTATTCAGTAGTCGTGTCCGGCACGATGCCGGGCAAGCCGCTCCCGAACGGCGAGCCGGGTCCGAACCTGTATTGCGCCGTGATCGTCAAGCGCGTCGATGAAAAAACCCGTTCAAAAACAAGCATCAACGAATTATTGAGAGATTAGGCAAAGTAAAAGGCAGAAATTCTTAACACTTACCGGGTTATTCAACTGCCATCTTCAGCGACCCGGGAACGCTGCCCTTGAGCATACTCAAAACATTGTTTTCGACAGGTGATCCCGCCATCAGCGCCAAGCCGGTTCCGGAAGAAACCTCGGCTTTTGACGCTGCGAATGCGGCGATCGATAAGGCTATCGCCGAACGGCAGTCGGGCGAGGCGGCAGACGAACGCCGTTTGAACGATCCAAACCGGCGCAAAGCCGGCGCAGACACCCGCTCACCCGGTTCCTTCGACCGGCGCCTGAACCCGCAACCGAGTTTCGGACGGCGCCGCACGCCAGAGTAATTGCAGGGGGTCATCTGCCCTCGCCAATTCAAATCCGGTTGACGGGCGGCCACTCGTTCGCGCATTTGAAGCGCCATGTACCGAAGCCTTGATTCCGCAAAGATCATCTCGACAATCGATGCACTCGAACAGCGGATTGCCGAAAGGTTCCCCGGTTCGGGCTTAGGAAAGGTGTGTGCCGACTTGGTGCAGTTGGCGCGCGAGTCCGAGCAGCGCGTCGTTGAAATTGCAAAGCCTAACATTGCCTTGCGCGCCGGGATCGCCGCGATTTTGGCCACCGGTGCTTTTCTACTGATGCAGATTGCGTCGATCATCGAGTTGAAGCGTGAAAGCGAAAATCTTTCCGGCATCCTTCAAGGTATCGATTCCGCATTCAACATTCTGCTCCTGATGGGCGCAGGGATGCTTTTCTTGTCGTCGCTCGAAACGCGCTGGAAACGCCACAAAGTGATGGAGCGCTTGCACGAACTGCGCTCCATCGTGCACGTTATCGATATGCATCAGCTGCCGAAGGACCCAAGTTCCAACCGCCCGGCGACGGTCGCAGTTGCAGAACACGGATTGCCTCCGCGCGTTTTGTCCTCGTTCGAATTGACGCGCTATCTCGACTATTGCTCGGAGATGCTTTCGCTAACGGGCAAAGTTGCCGCGCTCTATGCCCAAAGCACCAAGGATTCGATTGTGATCGACGCCGCAAGCGACATCGGCCAGATCACCACAAACCTGTCGAGCAAGATCTGGCAAAAAATCACGCTGGTGCAGGCCCGCGAAGGCCGGAACGTTCCGCTACCCTTGCCGGCGGCACCGGTCATGCCGGTTTCAGACGCCGCGCCAAAAAACCCGGTTACCTCATGACCCTCCACGCCACAGACCCGGTCGAACTCGCCCAAGCGCTGATCCGCTGCGAAAGCGTCACGCCGCACGAGGGCGGGTCGTTGACGTTGCTGCAGAACGTTCTGGAACCCGCCGGTTTTGCCTGCCATCGCTTGGTCTTCTCCGAGCCCGGTACACCCGACATCGACAACTTGTACGCCCGGATAGGATCGGGCCGGCCGCATTTATCTTTCGCCGGCCATACCGATGTGGTGCCGGTTGGCGATGAGAAAGCCTGGACGGTGCCGCCATTCTCGGGCGAGGTTCGCAACGGCATTTTATACGGACGCGGCGCGGTTGATATGAAGGGTTGCGTCGCGGCATTCGTCGCCGCCGCCCTCAAGCATCTCCAGCATAACGGCGGCGCACTTCCGCGCGGTTCTTTGTCGTTTCTCATTACGGGCGACGAAGAAGGGCCATCGATCAACGGCACAATCAAAGTTCTGCAGTGGCTCAAAGCGCGCGACGAAGTGATCGACGCATGCCTCGTCGGAGAGCCATCGAACCCCAAAGCACTTGGCGACGAAATCAAAATCGGACGGCGCGGATCGTTGAATGCCGAGTTGACGGTTTTTGGCAAACAAGGACACGCGGCTTATCCAAACCTTGCGGACAATCCCGTGCCCAAGCTTGCGCGCATTCTTGATAGATTGTCGTCTGCGCCGCTCGATAACGGAACTAAAAATTTCCAGCCGTCGAACTTGCAAGTGACGGTTATCTCCGTGCCGAACACGGCAGCGAATGTTATTCCGGCCGAAGCTCATGCCAAGATCAACATCCGCTATAACGATGGCTGGACGCGATCACGCATTGAAGACTGGATCCGGGATACAACGGCGCGCGCCGCAGCCGAACTTGATGGCAAATTCAGTTTAAAATTTTCCGGCACCGGCGACGTATTTCTCACGCGTCCCGGCCCGCTGGTCGAAACCTTGAAATCGGCCGTGAAATCCGTAACCGGCCGCACGCCGGCATTGACCACGGGCGGGGGCACGTCGGACGCGCGCTTTATCAAGGATTATTGTCCCGTCGTCGAATTCGGGCTGGTCAATGCCACGATCCACCAAGTGGATGAACACACGAGTGTCAAAGACCTCGAAGACCTGACCGAAATTTACGGCCGCTTCATTGAAAGTTATTTCGCGAACGCGTGAACGCAAATGACAAAAGCCGCTCCTTGCGAAGCGGCCTTCATCAATTGCGGACTTAAGAATCGCTATTAAACCGCCTCTTTCAGGTCCTTAGAAGCGCGGAAAGCGATCTTCTTCGAAGCCTTGATCTTAATGGCTTCGCCCGTTGCCGGGTTGCGGCCCATGCGAGCCGGACGCTTGCGAACCTGCAGAACGCCGAGGCCGACGAGGCGGATGCGCGCGCCCTTCTTCAAGTGCTTGGTGAGCTGCGCGATCAGATCTTCAAGAATGGCAATTGCCTGTTTCTTCGGCAGTTCGTGCGTTTCCGAAAGCGTCGCAGCAATGTGCTTCAACGTTACGGTTTCTACTTTTGCGGCTGGTGCTTTGGCCATTTAGGTATTCCCTCTACGAATCGATAATGCGGCCGACAATACATCGATCGATCGGAAAAACCCGCGTTTTCTTGGTGTTTTTAGGGGAACAAAGAAAAAAGTGCGTTTTGTGGCCAAAAAACACAAGCAGGCGCTTGGTTAGGCCCCAATTACAGGGAAAAATGAGGTTGCGTGGCGTTGATTTTGGGTCAAGCCAAATTCTGGAGATACTGGCGATGTCTTATATTGACGGCTTTGTCGTTGCTGTCCCTGAGGATAAAATTGCGGACTATAAAAAACTGGCGCGCAAGTTCGGTAAGATTTGGCGCGAACACGGCGCGCTCGCCTACGTCGAATGCGTGGGCGACGACGTGCCGGTTGGAAAGCTGACGTCGTTCACCCGCGCGGTGAAGTTAAAGCCCGGCGAGGTCGTGGTCTTTTCCTGGGTACTGCATAAATCGCGCGCCGATCGCGACGCCGTCAACAAAAAGGTAATGGCCGACCCGCGCCTCAAGATGGATATGGCAAAAATGCCGTTCGACACCAAGCGCATGATCTGGGGCGGATTCAAAACGATTGTGGAACTGTAGTCTGGCGAGATGATCGACTATTTGAAGTGCTTAGACAGCTTTAGGCCCTGGCCCTGATAGTTGGACTTCAGGCCTTGGCCGTAGATGATGTCCGGCGTCTCCGTCATGCGTTCATAGATCAAGCGGCCGATGATTTGGCCGTGTTCGAGAATGAACGGAACTTTGTGCGAGCGCACTTCCAGAACAACGCGCGAGCCCTTGCCGCCCGCCGCAGCATGACCGAAGCCCGGGTCCATAAATCCCGCGTAATGCACGCGGAATTCGCCGACAAGCGGATTAAACGGCACCATTTCGGCCGCATGCGTCGGCGGAACATGCACGGCTTCTTTTGAAGCCAGAATATAGAACTGATCGGGATCTAGGATAAGGCGGTTCTTGCCGCGCGCAAATATCGGATCCCAATAATCGGCAACCGGGCAACTGCCGGGTTTATCTACATCGACGACGCCAGTGTGCCGGCGCGCGCGATAGCCGACGAGACCGTCCTTGTCGCCTTTGAGATCGACGGAGAGTGCGAGCCCGCCAGCGATGTCGGCTTCCTCGTCGGAAGCAATTAGTTTCTCGCGTTTGTGCAGTTCTATGAGTGCGGCGTCCGTATCGGCTGCCGGTCCCACGCGAAAGCGGATTTGCGAAAGGCGCGAGCCCTTGCGCACGACGATTGGGAATGTTTGCGGGCAAATCTCGGCGAAGAGCGGCCCCCGATATCCGGCCGGCACTTGATCGAAGGCGTTCACGCCGTCGGCAATGACACGCGTGAAAACGTCGAGACGGCCTGTCGAACTTTTCGGATTGGCAGCAGCCGATAGATCGGCAGGCAGCGCTAGGCTTTCCAATAGCGGCACAATGTAAACGCAGCCGGTTTCGAGCACCGCGCCCTGGCTGAGGCTGATCGTGTGCATTTGCAGATCGTCGAGTTTGGTCTGCACGCGCACGCTGGGGCCCGGCAAAAAGCTTGCACGCACGCGGTAGGCAACGGCGCCCAAGCGCAGATCGAGGCTCGCCGGCTGCAATTGATTTTCAGCCAGTGGCTCGGCTATCTGCAAAGCGCCGGATTGTATGAGCCCGCTGATTGCCTGCGACGGCAAGATACCGGGCTCTTTCGCTGAGGCTTTGAGAGCGGTTATGGCCCGTGACGGAGCTCTTTTTGCTGTCGTTTTCACGCTTGGGTTTCCCTTCATAGAGAGTGGCTCTATCCGAAGCGCCCCTTGACGCCAAGGGGGTTCGCCGGGTAATCCCGCAGTGGAATTTCGTGGTCCTTTGGCCGGTCGGCTTGCAGCCACGTAAAATAAGTCGCTAAAGGGCCGAGTGCGCACCCGGTATCCCGCGCCCGGCTTTCCGTCCGGCGCTTGTGGTAAACCGGGATTTTTATTGGCGCCAAGGACGCAATCTCGCATGGCAAACGATAAATCCAAATCTGGAACGTCTGTTGCGCATCCTAAGTGGCGCCCGGAAACGGCCCTCGTTCACGGCGGCACCATGCGCTCGCAGTGGGGCGAAACGTCGGAAGCGATGTTTCTGACACAAGGCTTCGTCTACGACAGCGCGGAGCAGGCCGAAGCACGCTTCAAGCAGGAAGACCCCGGCTATCAGTATTCGCGCTTTGGCAATCCGACGATCTCCATGTTCGAAGAGCGCTTGCGCATTTTCGAGGGCGCCGAAGATTGCCGCGCGACCGCAACCGGCATGGCCGCCGTTACTGCGGCGCTGCTCTGCTACATGAAAGCGGGCGACCACTTAGTGTCCGCCCGCGCTTTGTTTGGCTCGTGCCGTTACATCGTCGAGACGCTCTGCCCGCGCTTGGGTATTCAATGCACGCTTATCGACGGCATGGATCTCGACGCCTGGAAAAAGGCAGTCCGGCCGAACACCAAGATGTTCTTTTTCGAGACGCCGTCGAACCCGACGCTCGAACTCGTCGATATCGCGGCCGTATGCAAAATCGCCAAGGAGCACGGCATTCTAACTGTCGTCGATAATGTGTTCGCAACGCCCATGCTGCAACGCCCGCTTGCGCTCGGCGCGGATATCGTCGTCTATTCGACAACCAAACACATCGACGGTCAGGGCCGCTGTCTTGGCGGCGCGGTGCTCGGCACAACCGATTTCGTCACAAAGTACTTGCAGGACTGGGTGCGCCAGACCGGGCCGTCGCTCAGCCCGTTCAATGCCTGGGTTATGCTCAAAGGTCTTGAGACCATGCCCATTCGCGTCAAGGCACAATGCGAAAGCGCCGCCAAAGTCGCTGACCACTTAGCCGGCCTAAATGGTGTGACGCGCGCCATCTATCCGGGCCGAGCCGATCACCCGCAGGCAGCACTTGCGGCGAAACAGATGCCGGGCGGCGGGCAGATCGTCACATTTGAGGTCGAAGGCGGCAAGGACGCCGCATTCCGCTGTCTTAATGCTCTGAGATTGATCAAAATTTCGAATAATCTCGGCGATGCCAAGAGCCTTGTCACACACCCTTCGACGACAACACATCAGCGCATGGGCGCGGGCCCGCGGGCCGAACTTGGCATTACTGATGGCATGATCCGGCTGTCCGTCGGCCTTGAAGCGTTCGAGGATCTGGCGGACGATCTGACGGCCGCGCTGAAAGCCGTCTGAATTGCTCCCTAAAAGCTGATATTGACCACGGAAAGAGCACCCCTAAAGTGGCACGCAAGAAAACTGCCAGAAAAGCGGACATGCATATGTACGAGGCCATCACACGCGGCATCCGCATTCGTGTCGAGCCGCAGTATTTGGAAGACCAATCCGCGCCAGACGAAAGCCACTTCGTCTGGGCTTATGCGGTTGAGATCAGCAACGACAGCAAACAGCCGGTGCAGTTGAAAACGCGCACATGGCGCATCACCGACGCACTCGGGCGGACCGAAGAAGTGCGTGGGCCAGGCGTTGTCGGACAAACACCGACGATCCCGCCCGGCGGATCGTTCAGTTACACATCGGGATGTCCGTTGAAGACGCCGCAGGGCATTATGGTCGGCAGCTACCAGATGTCGGATGAAAAGGGCAAGCTGTTCGATGTTGCGATCCCAGCGTTCTCACTCGACAGCCCTTACACGCAGTCTGCGATGAACTAGCGGCGATGAACTGAACAGAACCACGAGCGAGCACAGAGGCGCAATGGCGGGACCCGTTTATACTCCGGTCGAACTTCTCGCACGCCTTGTTGCTTTTGACACCACGAGCCACAAAAGCAACCTCGAGATCGTCGCCTTCATTGAGGACTATCTGCTGCTGCACGGTGTGGCTAGCGAGCGCGTCGTTGCACAAAACGGGCTGAAGGCCAGCCTTTATGCCACGATTGGCCCGGCGGGCGGAGGCGGCGTTGCCCTCTCAGGTCACACCGACGTCGTGCCCGTCGATGGGCAAACCTGGAGCAGCGATCCCTTCTCCTTGCGCTCGGAAGCAGGCCGCCACTACGCGCGCGGCGCCTGCGATATGAAGGGATATCTTGCGTGCATGCTGGCCGCCGTTCCAGATTTCAAAAAGCGAAGCCTCAAAACCCCCATTCATCTCGCGCTTTCATACGACGAAGAAGTCGGCTGCTTGGGCGTTCGGCCCATGATCGCGGAATTCGGCAAGACATTGCCCAAGCCCCGACTCGTCATCGTCGGCGAGCCAACGTCGATGCAGGTCGTCGATGCGCACAAGGGTCCGGTACGCTGGCAGGTCGAAGTCACAGGCCGCGCGGCTCATTCGAGCATGAGCCACCTTGGCGTCAACGCTATCACGTATGCAGCGCGCCTTATGAGCGAACTTGAGCGGATGGAATCCGATCTCAAAATCACATCCCACAACGAGCGTTTCGTGCCGCCATTCGCCACCCTGCAAGTGACCAAACTTGAAGGCGGCACGGCAAATAACATCATTCCTATCTTCTGCCGCTTCGGCTTTGAAGTGCGCGCACTACCCGGCGTCGATATCGACGCGATCGAGCAACGTATTAGGACATACGCCGAGGCCAACTGTTTGCCCGAAATGCTGCGCGTCGCAGACGAATCCGGCATTACGATTACACGCGCCAATACCGTGCCCCCATTCGCCGCACTGCTAAACTCGGACGCAACCAGCCTCGCCCTCAAACTCACAGGCCAGAACGGCACGCATACGGTTTCGTACGCGACCGAAGCGGGACTGTTTCAGGATGCGGGTTCGGCATCCATCGTGTGCGGACCGGGCGACATTGCGCAGGCGCATACGCCGGACGAATGGATCGCTGACAGCGAGATCTATAAATGCATGGCGTTCATGGCACGCCTTGCAGATTGGGCCGAGACCTGAACGTCTACTTTAACTCAGGCTTTCGCGCTGCCGGTCTCAAACAGCCAGCATCCGGCGATCAAGCCCAAGAGTGCTCCGGCAAACTGCGCTAGAATGAACGCTAACACATCAGTGGGCGCAATTCCGGAAAACGTGTTCGTGAACGAACGCGCGATGGTGACAGCAGGGTTCGCGAATGATGTCGAGGCCGTGAACCAATAAGCCGAGACGATGTAAAGCGCGACGGCAATCGCGACTTTGTCCGCAGCAAAGCGCACCACGCCCAAAATTGTGAGTATCAGGCCGAACGCTGCAACGGCTTCGGCGGTCCACTGGCCAATCCCGGACCTTGCCGTGGTCGATGTCTGAAACACGTTAAGATCGAACATGACGTGTGTGATGAGAACACCAACGATGCCGCCGGCAATTTGCACAATGACATAGAGCGCAGCATCGCTGGAGGATATCAACTTCTTCAAGCGCATTACAAGCGTTACGGCGGGATTGAAGTGCGCACCAGAAATGGGTCCAAAAATCGTGATCAGCGCGAACAGTGCCGCGCCTGTCGCAAGCGAGTTTGCGAGAAGCGCCAGCCCAGTGTTCCCGCCCGACAGCTTCTGCGCCATGATCCCCGAGCCAACGACACATGCTAGGAGCAAGGCTGTTCCCAGAAACTCACTTGCGAGGCGTCTAGCGAGATTGAACGTCATGACTGTTTTGATCCTATGCCGCCGGCCAACTCAGTTGCACCCTCGAGCTGCCCGATATCTGCAACGCGAATTTGTAATTCAGCAGGCGACATCGTCTCGACCGGCAACGCGACGAGCGCTGAGACGCGCGCGTGCAGTCTGTCGTAAGCTTGGCGAAAGGCCGCGCGTTCGGCATCAATGCCGCCGGGCACTCCTGCGGGATCAGAAATTCCCCAATGTGCTTTGACCGGCGCGCCCGGCCAGTAGGGGCACGATTCGCCGGCGGCTGCGTCGCAAACGGTGATCACAATATCCATTTTCGGCGCGCCGGGCGCAGCGAACATGTCCCATGATTTAGAGCGCAGCGCGCCAACCGGATGGCCGTGCTGTTCTAGGAGTTCCAAGGCTAAAGGATTGGGCACGCCCCGCGGATGGCAGCCGGCGGAATACCCCTGAAAGCGGCCTGCACCCAATTCATTCAAAATGGCTTCGCCAAGGATGGAGCGCGCCGAATTGGCCGTGCACAACACAAGGACGTTAATCATGGTGAAACAGACCCCAGCGGAGTTTTCTCAACGCTCATTAAACTGATATCTGCCGGCCGGACAGGAACGGGACATGCAAGGCCATATCCCCTACGTTTGGTTCGCCCGTCAAGTTACAGCCTGTGACACCTTTGCGACACAACAACGATAGAATAGTCTCTCCCCAGTGAACTGCCGTGCCTCGCCATGTCTTGGGTGCAATTCCCGGCTAATCAGCGAAAATAACTCCATTCGAATTGAGATTCGATTGCCTTGAAAGTGATCCCTATGACTTTACCGGCGAACCCGAGAACGCCCGTGTTGCTCGCGCTGCTCGCGGCCACAGCGCTCTCTGCGTGCTCTTCCACATCGCTTCCCTCGATCGGCTCCATAAACCCGTTCAATAAATCTACAATCCCGGAAACGGATCGCGTGTTCCTGATGGCGGCCGGAAGCTGGGACCGCAATCGCGACAACAACGTCACCTGCGACGAGTGGAAAGCTTACGCGACGGAACTCTTTAGTGGCGCGGACGCGAATGGCGACGAGAGCATTGACGCTTCCGAGTGGGGCAACATTACAAAAGTCGACCGCATGTTCGATACCGCCGATCTGAGTTACTACGACAGCAGCCGCGATGGCAAAGTCACGCGCACGGAGTTTGTTGAAAAACCCAATCCGGCGTTTGCATTGCTCGACCCCGGCAAGACGTGCACGCTTAACGGCGCGCAAGTGGCTGGCGCGCGCTCCAAGACGCAGTATGATCTGACGGCTAAGCCCAAAGAGGGCGATGACGGCGGCAAGACACCTGATGCCGCGTCGGGCGCGGGCAAGCGGTACTGACGAAGGTAATAAAGTTAGCCTCCGAGGCACCAGGCGAGAATTGCTTTCTGGGCGTGCAGCCTATTCTCCGCTTCGTCCCAGATGACGGATTGCGGACCTTCCAAGACTTCGCTTGAGACTTCGTGGCCGCGATAAGCGGGCAAGCAGTGCATAAAGATCGCGCCCTTGGCGGCCTTGCTCATGAGTTTCTGATCGACCGCATAAGGTGCCAACAACTTCTTGCGCCTGGCCGCGTCCGATTGGCCCATCGAGACCCAAGTGTCGGTCACCACGCAATCGGCGCCTTTGACGGCTTTCTCTGGATCGTCGGTCAGCGTGATGGACGCCTTTTCGCGCCGCGCCCATTCTATCGCCTCGTCTTCGGGTTGAAGCGCATCCGGGCAGCCAAGGCGCAGCGTGAACCCGAAGCGCGCGGCTGCGTGCATCCAAGATACAGCGACATTATTGCCATCTCCAACCCAGGCAACAGTGCGGCCTTTAATGGGGCCGGCATGTTCTTCAAACGTCATGACATCGGCCAAGACCTGGCAAGGATGGCTCTTGTCCGTCAGCCCGTTGACGACCGGGATAGACGCATGTTTGGCGAGTTCGACGAGGGTATCGTGGGTATTCGCGCGGATCATGATTGCGTCGGCATAGCGCGAAAGAACGCGCGCCGTGTCGGCAACCGACTCCCCCCGACCTAATTGCAGATCGGTGTGGTTCAGCGACAGCGCGCCGCCGCCGAGCTGGCGCATGGCAATATCGAACGACACGCGCGTTCGCGTCGAGGGCTTTTCAAAAATCATGACGAGAACGCAGTCTTCGATACCCTTCGGCCTCAAGGCGGCTGGAACGCGCTTTCCTGCTTTTTTCATGGCGTGCGCGTTATCGACGATGCGCCGCAGCGTCTTGGCATCGATTGCGGAAATGTCGAGAAAATGTCTCGTCGCCGATTTTGTTTGCATGGGAGTAAAGCTTTTTAGGGCTCTCCTATTGGGGTTAGAGAGCCAGTTGTTTCTGTATGCCAGCTAAGGACTTTGCGAGGCGATCCGTTGCCTCGGCGATTTCCTCGTCCGAAACCGTGAGCGGCGGGATTACGCGAACGGTATTGTCGCCGGCCGCAACGAGCAGAAGTTTTTCCGATATCGCCGCCTTAACGGCCTGGGCGGGTGTCACGCACGACTTGAGCTTCAAGCCCGTCAACAACCCGGCGCCGCGCACATCCTCAACGATTGCCGGGAAACGGTCTTTGATGCTGGCGAGACTTTGCTTTACCCGCAAAGATTTCGCACGGACAGCGTCGAGAAAACCGGGTTCCGTCACAACATCGAGAACGGCTCCGGCGACCGACATAGCCAGCGGGTTGCCGCCAAACGTCGAGCCGTGCGTGCCGGGCGTCATGCCTTTGGCCGCTTCTTCCGTCGTCAAAATCGCGCCAACCGGGAACCCGCCGCCAAGGCCTTTTGCAACAGCCATAACGTCGGGCGCGATATCGGCCCACTCATGGGCAAATAGTTTGCCTGTGCGGCCGACCCCGCTTTGCACTTCATCGAGAACGAGCAGCAAGCCGTGCCGATCGCACAGCTCTCGTATGCCCTGCAAACACTGCGACGGCACGGCGCGCACGCCGCCTTCGCCCTGAATTGGCTCAATCATGATAGCAGCCGTCTCGGGTCCAATCGCGGCTTGAAGCGCGTCGTGATCGCCAAATTCCACGTGATCGAATCCGCCGGCTTCAGGAGCGAAGCCTTCGAGATACTTCTCGTTCCCGGCCGCCGCCAATGTAGCAAGCGTGCGCCCGTGGAATGCGCCTTTGAATGTGATGATGCGGTTGCGCTCGGGGCGTCCCGACACGAACTGATAGCGGCGCGCAATCTTGATCGCACCCTCACACGCCTCTGCGCCCGAATTGCAGAAGAAAGCGCGTTCGGCAAATGTCAGCGCGCATAAGCGTTCCGCGAGTTCCTCTTGTCCCTCGACGCGGTAGAGGTTCGACGTGTGCCAAAGTTTTGCCGCTTGTGCAGTCAGAGCTCTAATAAGGCGAGGGTGAGCGTGTCCGAGCGAATTGACCGCAACGCCGGAGCCAAAATCAAGATAGCGTTCGCCTGAAGTTGTATAGAGCCACGACCCCTCGCCGCGCGCGAACACCAGATCCTGACGGGCATAGGTGCCCATCACGGCGCTCGACGGCAGATACTTTTGCGGTGCGGTGGGGGTCTTTCCCCCAGGTGCACCCGGTAACGTTGACTGCGACGCTGACATGGCAGCACCAACCTCGCGCAGAAAATCAAAAAAGCCGCCAATCCTGGCGGCCCTTTACAACTCCTGATACGCGCACACTGCCCAACTGTCAATAAATCGGCCCCCGAGCAACAGTCGTGGCGGCTATTCGTCCACGGACCTAATCGGCCGTTGAGAACTTGGTCACGTCGCGAGAGTGCCGCTCCCGTGGGCACAACTCGAATCGTTCTGTTGCGGATACGCCACTTCTCCCTGTCAATGGCCGCTCTTTCGCCACGCTCGGCTTGTAGACGGAATTCAGCATGTTGTAACTTGCCTCCACTGGGCCACGACATGTGGCGGCTTGTTAGCCGTTTTTGTCAGCGCACTTGTAAGTGCATTGGTCCAATCGTGCCTTGAACCGCCCTTTCGGCGGCTTCGCGTATCCTGCGGCACGTAGTTCTGCGTTTTCATCGAGTTCATGCGTCTACCACCCGGCCGGGATTGCTGTCCCTTGTCTGCGCGCCCTTACGCGCTTCGAGTGACTGTCACGGCCGACTAAGCGGGCACCGGGGGTGCACCGCCGCACGCGCGGCTCGACAGGGAGCGACTGGAACATGTCTTGGACGGATGAACGCGTCGACCTATTGAAGAAGCTCTGGGGCGAAGGCCTCAGCGCAAGCCAGATCGCCGGACGCCTCGGCAGCGTGACGCGCAACGCCGTAATCGGCAAAGTGCATCGGCTTGGCCTCTCTGGCCGGGCCACAACCTCACGCATGAAAACCCACCGCCCGCGCGCGCGCATTGCCAACGCCAAGCGGGCCGTCAAAGCGCGGTTCGCGACAGCCGGCAATCCTGCCGTGCGCGCACTCTATGTCGGCGACGCCGAACCGTATGTGTCGCCGGTTGAAGAACTCGTCATTCCGATGGCCGAGCGTAAATCCATTCAGACTTTATCCGAGTGCAGCTGCCGCTGGCCCATCGGCGATCCGCAAGCGTTAGACTTTCACTTCTGCGGAAAGAACAAAGTTCCGGCTTTGCCCTATTGCGAATTTCACGCCCGCCGGGCTTTCCAGCCGGCCATTCCGCGCCGTCGCGAGCGTACCGAGATCGAGGCGCCTGTGGCAACCGCGGCTCCGAACAACGCGCTGCAAAAAGAGCGGGCTTGAGCAAGAACACTTGAGGGGAACGGGGCATTCGTGCTCCGGGGGACGGGGAAGAAAGCCAGTGGCCGGGGGGCCGCTGGCTTTCTCATTTCTGGGCCAGTATAGGAGCTAATTCGGTCATTTTAACCGATCAATCGATCCTTTGGCGGGTCGCGTCCCGCCCGTGCTAAACTTCAGCCTTCGGTACCTGGAGACGCGCGATGGGCAAGAACGGCAATAAGAAGAACAAGGAAACGGCCAAACCGGCCGAAGCGGCTAGTGCCAAACCAGTGGCACCTGGGCCGGTCAAGAAACTCTCCGCCGAAGTCTCGACTCTGCCTCCGGGATTTTCCCTCGACGATCCGAAGTTCCCTAAAGACCTCGACGACGCCTCGATGACTTCGGGCGGATACCCCTACGACAAGAAAATGAAGCGCGAGGCATTTGAAGACGAACTCAAATGCCTGCAGATCGAACTCTGCAAATTGCAGGCTCATAACATCAAGACGCGCGGACGCGTCCTGGCGCTATTCGAGGGCCGCGACGGCGCGGGCAAAGGCTCCTGCATCGGCGCTTTCACGCAGCATCTCAATCCGCGCAATACGCGCGCGGTAGCCTTGACCAAGCCAACGGAAACCGAACGCGGACAGCTTTATTTCCAGCGCTATGCCGCGCATTTGCCGGCCGCCGGAGAAATCGTTTTGTTCGACCGGTCCTGGTACAACCGCGCCGGCGTCGAGCGCGTCATGGGATTTTGCAATGAAGACCAGCTTGCGGCATTCTTGAGAGAAGCCCCGGAGTTCGAAGGACTTCTGGTGCGCGATGGCATCCGCTTTTTCAAATTCTTCCTGCAGATCGGCCGCGAAATGCAGTTAAAGCGCTTCCACGAGCGCCGCCACGACCCGCTGAAACAATGGAAACTTTCCGACATAGATATCGCGGCGCTCAACAAATACGAGGCCTATTCAAAGGCGCAGACCGAAATGTTCCGCTTCACCCACACCACGATTGCACCATGGATTGTCATCCGCGCCAACGATCAGCGCCGCGCCCGGCTTGAGGCTATCCGCGTTGTTCTTTCCGCGATCGGCTACGAGGGCAAAGACGCCAAGGCCGTGGGGCAGATCGACGGCAAGATCGTTGGCTCGGGTCCAGACTTCTTCCAAACCGTCTGAATGTCTTTTTCCGGGGCAGCCGGAGACGCGGTCTTTACCGCGTAAGCATGGAAGATCGCGCGGGGCATGAGAAAACCATGCGCCTCATACTTTTCCTTTGCCAACGCCGTGCAATCTGCTCCTTTCCGGCGAATGGCGGTTCCAGGGTTGCGAAAATGCGGCGGATGCGAAGGTACCTTGTCAATCAAGCACATGCGATGCGCTCCGACCAGCGTGGCGCGGTTGCTATCCTGTTCGCGCTCATGGCCGTCGCCCTTGTTGGCATGGCCATGTCTGCAATCGATGTTGCCCGCATCGAGCGGATGCGCGCCGGCATGCAGGTTGCGGCAGACGCTGCCGCCGCGGCGGGGGCTCAGATTCTTGGAAGTGCCGACGAGCAAGTCGATCCGATGGTCAAAGCGTACCTCATCGCCAACTTGCCGCCGGACCAGAAGAACAATCCCTACAAACTCACGATCAGCCCTGACAAAAAGAGCCTGACGATAAATCTGCAAAACGAAGTATCGACCACGCTGGTCGGCCTTCTCGACGTCAACAGCGTCCGGATCTTCGTCGAAAGCACCGGTTATGCTCCGATCGAGGCGGCTGAAGTTCCTGCTGAAGACGAAGAAAGCCCCGCGAAGGAGGCAAAACGCAAGCCTTCGCGCCCGCAGCCGCCACGCCTATCGAGAGCGAATTCGCCGGCCGATATGCGGGCTAATCAAGAAAAAATCATCGAATATCTGCGCGCGCTCGAGAGCAGCGGAGACCCCGAAGTGGGCCGCCTTTTGGAAGCATTCCAGCGGCTTCGTTAGTCATTCATCTCACGAGCAAGAACGGCGCGCCGGTTTTGGCAATCGTGCGCGATAACGCGCGCGCCGTCGGCAGAACCGTTCCTCCAAACCGGCAAACCACAAAGCTTGGAGCGAGCTTGCGAAGTTTGCTGTCGTAGACTTCTTCGGCCCCGAACGACGGCTCTGTCAATTCAAACACCACGTCCGTTTGCGGCGGAACAGCAAGCCTTGCCCTAGCTTCCAGGTCGTCGAGCCCGGCACGCGTGCTCGCAGCAAAAAGAACATGAATTCTCTCGAACATGCGCGTTAGCCGCGCGGCCGCGCGGATCATCGAAGGAAAACGCTCGAGATCTTCGGCCACAACGGCGATTGGACCGTCGCGGTTCACAATGCCAAGCGGAGCCACTACGACGCCCGTTGCGCCGCTGACGTTCGCGAAGAGCGTACCGATAGAGGGCACGGCAGAAGCGCCTGCCGCGACGACCACGTTCCAAGGTCCGCGCACCGTACACAGTTCCGCCAAAACATCGATTGGATCGCCAGAGGCCGTTGTATGGCGGCACGCGACGCCGTGGCGCTGCGCGCATTCTGCAACGTTGCGCCGTTGACGGCGCATTAACAGGGATTCTGCTAACGCCGCCCGGTCAAAACGCGTAGCGCAGTTCCCGGCCCCGGTATCAGTTGCGCCCGCACCTCGCGCCACAAAACCGGCCGCCGATAATTCGCCGCTCATGCCGATATCGCCCGCGTCAACCGTTACGGTTTCAATCTCGGCATGAAATGCCGCCGCCAGTCTTGCTGCAGCACTCGCAGCCGCAGGATTGACCGGCGCGTTGCGATCGGCCCAAAACAACACACGGCCGCTTGCTTCAGAGGCTTCTGCGACGTGAGCCATCATGGCGCGGAACTCTTTTGCCGTTCGCGGACAGCGTCTTCCACGTCGGCGCGCCTGACGATATCGGAACTCCCTGCTGCAGCAATCCGATCGGCTTCAGCAAGAAGCGTTCTAAGCGCAGTCAGATCGAGCGACACACAATCAGGCTTTGCGGCGCGCCGGACCGCGTCCTTGTAGATGAAGGAACTTGCCGGCTCTGAGACTGGGCGAAAGCCATTGTCCTTGGCAATTGCGGCAGACAGTGCACCAAATGCAACGGCATCGGCATCGCGGCAGGGCGCGCTTGCCTCAAACCGCGCGACGAGCTGGAAATGCTTGGTGACGCCTGCATCGATTGCCGAAAGCTTATCCAGCGACTGGGCATCGGCCAAGAGAACGACGCGCACATCCAATTTGACCGGCTCCGCATCGACAATCAGCCCCGGCGCAACGAGCGGACCAATCTCGCCCGATTCAAGCGCTGCCGACAGCACGGCCCAACCCTCAGGAGCGGCCGCAAGTCGCCACGCTTCGACGACAAGAAATCCACCGTTCGCACGCATCAAATGGCCGGGCTCTAGCGCAATGCGCCCATCGCTATCGCGACCGATGACGCCCGCTAGCTGACCCGCCGACACGCTGCGCGCGAAAACCACCGGTGCTGCCTCGGAAAAATCGCTTGAAGTCTGTACTGGGAGAACTCGAACTGCCGGAGAACCGGCAGCGCGCGGGCCCAATCCATTTCGCTCGCACATCGCATGGACAAAATCCGCTTCGATTGCCGGCAATAGCGTGCCGGCATCGCCAAACGCCGATTGCACGGACTCGATTTGCGGCCTGATCGCCCGGCTCGCCGTTTCGCGATTCAAAACGCCGATGCGTTCGCCCTGGGCCATGTGCTCGGCGGGCAATGCGCCGATCAACACCTTAAGCTCGCTCTCAAGCGCCGCGATTTTCGCTTCAACGTCGCGCTGCAAACCATCGGGCAGCGAGCGGAAAACCTCAGACCGCACGACTTTTCCGTCGTGCATCGGCGCTAGGACGAACCCTTCCGACGTTTTTAAAAGCGCGATGTTTTGCGCTTCCGCGCGCCGTTTCAGTTCGTCCAGCGACTTGTCGGCGCGATGGCGGAATTCTTCATCGATAACTTCGACGGCGAGCCGGTAATCGTCACTTGCGGCCATCCGCTCGCAGATCGACATGGCGCGCGAAATCGCCCCCTGAACTTCGCGCACGAAAAGCGCGCCTTGCCCATGCGGCAGCGAAAACGGCTGAAGTGCCCGGCCCATTCCAGACGACCAGAGATAAACCCAATCGCTCGGGCGCGGTAGCGCGGTACGGCGTTTTTCGAGTATCGTCTTAATGCCCATGCGCCGGCCCGTTCCGGGCGGCCCTATCACCAAAATATGCGCATTGGGCTGCGCGCGCTCGGCCGCGCAGGCGAGCATTTCGTACGCGCGCGATTGGCCAGGAGGCGGCCCCCCCGCAGCCGCCGGATTAACCGTCGCTGTATCTGCGTCGCCCGCCGCAATTGAACCGGTTTTTGAGGCTGCAGCCGCAAGCCGGTCCGATAGTTTCGAAGTTGTAATCGCCACCACGTTACTTGCGGTCGCAGGTTTTTGATCCGCGTGAGCCGTAGTGTTAATTTCTTCCGGCGTTATCGTACCGGGTTCAATCTCAGCCACGGCAACTGCAGGCGCAGCAGCCTCTGGCTCATTGGACGGCAGAACCGCCTCTTTTTTTGCGCGCCAGAAAAACATGTCTAAATTGCCCCGTCAGTATCACCGGTTTAAGGCCATGAAACTTTGGTGCCGCCCCCGCCGGTGGCTTGAGTTCAGACATCTCACGCCCATAATGGCGGGACCATGACCAAGCCCCCTCCAGCCGAACCAAATCCAGCGGAACCCACAAGTGACCCAGACCTTTCACCGGCCGCGGCTGCAATCTTGCGCGGGGTGCAACGGCTGCTCCGGGCGCATGGGTTCGAGAGCATCCCGGAAGCGGGCTTGGCAAATGGCCGACGCGCCGACGCTTTGGCGATCGGGCCCAGCGGCGACGTCTGGATCGTTGAAATCAAATCGAGCATTGCCGATTTCAGGTCGGACAATAAGTGGCCCGAGTATCGCGACTATTGCGACCGGCTATTTTTTGCAGTCGCCCCGGACTTTCCCGTTGAGATTTTACCCCGCGATACCGGGTTGATGCTGGCTGACCGCTACGGCGGCGAGATTATCCGCGAGGCGCCGGAAACGCGCCTTTCAGCCGCGCGGCGCAAAGCCGTGACGCTCGCCTTCGCGCGCGTCGCAGCGGCACGTCTGGCAAACGCTATAGAGCCGCCCATCCCAGGGCAGCCAGAATAGATCCGAGAAAAAGCCGGCAGTTTCTACTTCGGCGCACGCTTCGCCAAAATGCGCTGCAACGTTCGCCGGTGCATGTTGAGCCGGCGCGCGGTTTCCGAGACGTTGCGGTTGCACAATTCATAGACGCGCTGAATGTGTTCCCAGCGCACGCGGTCGGCGGACATCGGATTTTCCGGCGGCGGGGCCTTTTCGTCCGTTCCGGCAAGTAGCGCGTCCGTCACATCATCGGCATCGGCGGGCTTGGCGAGATAATCGACAGCGCCAAGTTTCACGGCGCTGACAGCGGTTGCGATATTGCCGTAGCCCGTCAGAACGATGGCGCGAGCGTCAGGCCTTACGCGCGAAAGCTCGGCGATGACGTCGAGTCCGGTTCCGTCCTCAAGCCGCATATCGACGACGGCGAAGGCCGGTGCCTTCTGGCGGATAAGCTCCAAGCCTTCGACCACCGAGTGCCCGCTGCGCACTTCGAAACCGCGCAATTCCATGGCACGCGCCAAGCGCTGCAGAAATGCCCTGTCATCGTCAAGGATAAGCAGGGACTTATCTTCGGGTAGCTCGTCCTGTTTGAATGAAAGATCTTCGCCGGTCACAACAGCCTCCGCTCGCCGCGCAATCGGGCGGCTCCTCTTCCCCTATATGTCCTACGCCTGCCACTGCGGCGCAATAGGCTGCCTGGGGGAAAAGCGTTAAGAGGTTACTTTGGGATGCCGCTTCAGCCCTCAATCCCGGATGCCGGCCCGTTAAGCGGCAAAAGTCGTAGATTTAGGTGCCCTGAACGACTTCCACGTAGCTCTCGCGGCGCTCGAACTGCTCCCTCGGCCAAGATACCTCAATGAGCGCGCCCTGCCGGGGTGTAGCCCGGTTTGAAAATACAACTGTCGCCCCAGACCGTTCCAAGAGCGTCTTGGCGATAAAAAAGCCAAGTCCAAGCCCCGAGTGCTCTGTTTCGCGTTTGTCCTGCATGCGCCGCGTCGAAACATAGGGTTCGCCGATGCTGTCCATAAGTTCGGCCGGAAAGCCCGGACCATCGTCCGCTATCGTGACAACGACATCGCGTTCGCTCCAGCGCGCGCCGATCTCAACTTCGGACGCGGCAAAATCGATGGCGTTTTCGATAATGTTGCCAAGTCCGTAGATGACGCCCGGTCTACGCTCGCCAACGGGTTCGTTGCGAGCCGCGCCCTGCGCGTCGGCTGAAGCTCCGGCAAAAATCGACAAGCGCTTGCCGCTTTGTCTATGGGGCGCTGCCGATTCATCGATGATTTCGCGAATCGAGACACTGGCGTGCATTGGGTCTTGCTCGTCCGGGCTCTTGGTCAGCTTCTGCAAGATTTCGCGGCAGCGCAGCGCCTGGCTGCGCAACAGCGACAGGTCCTCGATGTATTTGCTGTCGGCGCCCAGGTCGCGCTCGAGCTCTTTTGCGACCAGAACGATTGTTGAAAGCGGGGTGCCGAGTTCATGGGCTGCTGCGGCGGCAAGGCCATCGAGGGCGTGCAGTCTCTGCTCATGCGCGAGAACCGTGTCTGTTGCCGCAAGTGCTGCCGACATCAGCCGCGCTTCTTTGCTTATGCGCCATGTGTAAAAAGCCAGAAAGACCGTTGATGCAATGAGTGCCGCGAGGCTGCCAACCTTGTAGTCTCGATGCAGTTCGAAGCGTATCCCGTCGTACCAGGGCAAGGCATGATACTGGGTGACAAGAAATGCCGCAGATACAAGCGTGATTGCGCCGAGAAGAAACGTCGATCGCACCGGAAGGGTAGCCGCTGAGACGGTTACGGGTACGACCATAAGTATTGCGAACGGGTTTTGAATACCCCCTGTCAGATACAACAGGGCCGCCAGTTGCAGCACGTCGTACGCCAGCAGCAACGTGGCAAATCTCGAGTCGAGCCGGTGGCGCGCCGGATATCGGATCGAGAGGAACACATTGAGCCATGCGGAAAGCGCAATCAAAACCAAACAGCTTCCAACCGGCAAGGCGAAACCATAAATGCCTGTTACGACGCCAATTGCCAAAAGCTGACCAAGAATGGCGAGCCATCTGAGCCGCACGCTGGTCTGCAAGCGCAATTGGCTTTCGCGCTCGCTGACGATACCCCTTGTCTTGATGTCCTTGTTACTCGTCTTCACGGCCAAGCTTTCCTTCTCGTGACCCGACGCCGCAGCCTAGCATGACTTGCCCGCAGCCGCCCATTGGCCCACTGTCGGAGGCGCACCGTGTGTAGATTGCCAATGTAAAATTCTAAGGCAGACATGTCGCACGAGAGACTGGCGAACGAGCGCAATGAACTCAATTAGGACCGCACCATGCAACCTAAAAACCTTGTCCTCGCTATTTTAGGGATTATCGCCGGGGCAGCACTGGCAGTCGTAATCTTGCCGGGCAAAGACACACTCGTCCCGCAGCAAGGCATGCCGGTCGAAACCGGAAAAGCATTGGTCGGCGGTCCGTTCACGCTGACCGATCACACCGGCAAGCGCGTTACGGATAAAGACTTTCTCGGCCGGCCGATGTTGATATTTTTTGGCTTTACAAATTGTCCCGACATCTGTCCATCGGGTCTGCAAGTTATCGCGGCGGCTCTCGACAAACTCGGTGATAAAGGCGCAAAGGTCACACCCATTTTTATCACGCTTGACGCCGCGCGCGACACACCGGAAAAGCTGGCCGAATATGTCAAGAGCTTTCATCCCCGCCTTATTGGCTTAACGGGAAGCGAAGCAGAACTTGCAGCCGCTGCAAAGGCCTATCGGGTCTTTGCTCAGAAAGTCAGTGACGATGCGACACCCGGCAGCTATACATACGATCATGCTGCGATTATTTACCTGATGGGCGCAGACGGAAACTTTGTTACGCACATCCCGCACACAACACGAGTTGAACAAGTTGTGTCGATACTCGACAAGTCGCTTTGAAGTTTGGTTTCATTCAGCGTGCGACCGGCGCGCAACAGCCCCGGCCATCAAAGTCCCAAGGACGGCGAATACGTCTGGAGCGCAGCCTCGAACCTTGCTAGTTCATGCAAATCGGAGCACCGCGTGAAGATCGAACTTCATTGGTGTTCTGCCGATGCCCGCTCAGGGAGCGGTTCACGTCATCAGCTCGCACTGTCAATCACCGGGGATCAAGCGGCATGCGGAAGACCAGACGATCCGTTTCCACAAACGCCCGCGCCACCGGAATTGAAGATATGGGCGCACGCGTGGAAGTGAGACGTCATGCCGGTGCTCGGCGATTGACACTCCGCGTCAGCCGCACGCGCCGCGCCGTCATCGTCACAATTCCAATGCAATGCGATCCCGACGAAGCCGGCTCTTTTATCTCGCGCAACATCGAGTGGGTGCGCGAACGTCTCGATAATCTTCCCGATCCCGTGCCGTTCGCAAGCGGCTGCGCAATGCCGTTGCGGGGCGAACCGCACGATATCGTCTTTACAGGCGCCGGTCCCTCGCGGCTCGTTACTTTGAATCGTACAGCGAGCCCAAGGCCGGAGATCTGCGTGCCGGGTTCTGAAGCATCTGTAGAAAAGCGGCTGCGCGGCTGGCTGTTCGACGAAGCCAAACGCGATCTCGACCGTTCCGTCACGCTCCATGCCAAGCGCCTCAATGTGCAGCCAAAGCGCATCGTCGTGCGCGATCAAACGAGCCGATGGGGCTCATGTTCGACCACACGGGTTCTGTCATTTTCCTGGCGTTTGGTCTTGGCCCCACCCGCCATTTTGGACTACGTCGCGGCCCACGAAGTGGCGCATCTGGCGGAAATGAACCATGGGCCGCGTTTCTGGGCCCTCGTCAGAAAGACTTTGCCGGACTTCGAAACTTCCAAACGCTGGCTGCAGGTCTACGGGCTCGATCTTCACCGCTATGGTGCCGGGCATTCTGAAGGCGAATAGACAAGCCGCAATGAGCGGGGAAACGTCCTACCACCAGCCGCCGAGAGACATCATGCCTCTGGGGCGTTCCACTTTTTTCACGGCACTGGCCGCTAGCATCTCATCTGCCGGCTCGCCATCGGTTTTCGCAATCGCCTGATTTATAAAATCCTCGCCAATCGGCTCAACCGGATGGGCAATCGCGGGCGGCGCAACTTTAATGCGGCCCTGAGGCGGCAGCGTTCGCCGGCCCTCTTTTTCGATCGCCGCATTCCCGCCGAGCCACGGCAGATATTCCGAAACCCCATTTGCGTCCGAGCGGCTTATAAGCGGCGCTGTGGCAAAGGGCACCGATGCGGGACGCGATTCCGTGCCCGGAAGCATCAACGGCGCCTTACCCGCGTGTGCTGCCGTCATGATCTCCCGCCAAATCTCGGCCGGAAGGCCGCCTCCAACGGCCTTGTTCATGGCTTTGCCGCTATCGTTGCCGATCCAAACGCCAGCCGTCAGATGCGCCGTGTACCCGACAAACCAAGCGTCGCGAAAATCTTGACTGGTGCCCGTTTTGCCGGCCGCAGGATGCAGAGGAATGGCGGCGCGGCGGCCCGTACCATTTATGAGTGCCGCGTTCAGCATGTCATTCATAGCGCCAACATGCACCGGATCGACGACTTGCGCGGTTCGCGTTGCTTCGCGTGCGAACAGAACCCTCCCCGAACTCATGCGAACCCGCCGGATAGCGTGCGGCTCTATGGCCGTACCGCCATTGCCGAAAACGCCATAAGCGCCTGTCAGCTCAAGGAGCGAAACTTCAGACGTGCCAAGAGGCAACGAAGGTTCTTCTCTCAATTCCGATTTGATGCCGAGGCGGCGCGCAACTGAAATGGTGCGCCCGCGTCCCGCTTCTTGATTGAGCCTCACGGCAACCGTATTGACGGACTGCGCGAGCGCGCGCCGCAGAGTTATTTCACCGACATATTGGCCGTTGTCGTTGCGCGGCGCCCAGCCGTCTATGGCGAGCGGCAAGTCATAAGTCACGCTATCCGGCGTTAAACCGTTTTCGATCGCTGCCAGGTACACAAAGGGCTTGAAGGCGGAGCCTGGCTGGCGGCGTGCTTTGACGGCGCGATTGAATTGGCTCTCTGCGTAGTTGCGCCCGCCAACGAGCGCGCGAATACCGCCGTCGTTGTCGAGAAGCACAACCGCCGCCTGGCCGACACCAAGTGCATCGCCTTGGCGCGCGAGAAACTTTGCAACGATTTCGTTGGCTTGGCGCTGTAGCTGGGCATCCAGCGTCGTCTCGACAATGACTTCTGCGTGACCGCCGCCAACCAGCGGGGGCAAGCGCTCGAGCACAAAATCGACGGCGTATTCTATGCCGGATATGTCCTTTTGCGACTTGTTTTCCGCAAACACCATGCGCTCGGCCAGCGCTTTGGCTTCGTCGGCACGCGAGATTACTCCGGCTTCAACCATTTTGCCGAGCACGACACGGCTGCGCGCGCGCGCAGCGTCTGGGCTGACGGCTGGCGAATATTTGGACGGTGCCTTCAGCAACCCCGCAATGAGGGCCGCTTCACTGAGCGTCAATTCCCGCGCCGACTTGTCGAAATAGCGCTGGCTCGCCGCTTCAATGCCATAAGCGCCGCCGCCGAAGTACACGCGATTGAGATAGAGTTCCAAGATGTCGGGTTTCGATAATCTCAACTCAAGCCAAAGTGCGAGCGCGAGTTCCTCGACCTTACGCGAAAGCGTGCGCTCCGGTGTTAGAAACAGGTTTTTGGCCAACTGCTGCGTCAGCGTAGAGCCACCCTGTGCAAATCGCCCGGCGCGGAGATTAGCAAAAAATGCGCGGCCGAGACCCGCAGGATCGAGCCCATAGTGCTCGAAGAAGCGCCGGTCTTCGGTTGCAACAACGGCGCCCGTAACGTGGCGCGGCAAGAGATCGAGCGGCATGTAGTCGTGGGCCGCGCCGCGTTCGGCAAGCACAGAGCCGTCGCGAGCCAGGATCCGCACGACCGGCGCGCGCTCCTTATTGCGCATCGCCAGCGGGTGCGGGAACGACACCGTGTAATACACCATCAATGCCGCGAGGCAGGGAAGGGCAGCCGCCAAAGCAAGCGCCGGTCCCCCAACAATAATGCGCCATTTCCAGGAGAGCCTGCAAAACATACGCCGCAAAAAGCCGCCAGGCGCAACGGGCGACTTAAACGCAGCGTTACTTTGCTGTGGCCCGTCCACAATTCTTCCGGGCGCGACGCCAAATGGCGAGAACAAATGAAAAGGGCGCGGCAATGGGGGCGGCTGTAGGCCGGAATTGCCTGGAACAATGGCGTTCAACGCATCGCGCACATCATCGGGACCGCCATCGCGGGTCCAGCGTAACACGCCGATCAATGCCCTAAGTACCTGCATACGCAAAACGCCCGCTACGCCACAACGCCGTCGCCGGCCCCCACGAGCCAGCGCAACAATCGATAAAAATAGCCCCTTCCCGCTAAGGTCCGGTTAACTATGCGGCATCTGGAACTGAAAACTTGCAGCCTTGGTTGTAGCGGCGGCGCATAGCCCGCCTCCGCAAATTTCGGGGTGGCCGCAGGTGCTTCGCTCGCCCATAGTCGGGTCAGTTGAACCGAAGGATGACCATGGCCGCGGACGTCGATTTGGCAGCTTACAAGGACGCACTGCTTGTGCTCGGCACGGCGGGCGTCGTTGTGCCGCTCATGAACCGCTACAAGATCAGTCCGGTAATCGGCTTCCTGCTTGCCGGCGCTTTTCTCAGCCCCAAAGGTCTCGGCACCCTCTCGGATATCTCTCCACTCTTTAGCTGGATCACGGTCTCAAGCCCCGAACGCGTCGGTAAACTTGCCGAATTGGGTGTCGTCTTCCTGCTGTTCCTGATCGGTCTTGAGCTCTCATTCGAGCGCTTGCTGACCATGCGCCGCCTCGTTTTCGGTCTTGGCGCGGCCCAGGTTCTCATTTCATCGAGCGTTATTGCGCTCATCGCTGTCGCATCGGGGATTACGCCTGTCAGCGCGCTCGTCATCGGCGCAGCACTCTCGCTATCATCAACCGCGATCGTCATCGAGCAGCTCTCCGAACAAAAACGCATGGCGACGGCCACCGGCCGCACAAGCTTTTCGATCCTGTTGTTTCAAGATCTCGCAGTCGTGCCAATTCTATTCCTGCTGGGTGTACTCGACCCAAGTTCAGAAGGGTCCATCACAGCTGGCATCTTCAAGGCCCTTGCCCAGGCTGCCGCCGCACTCGCCGTCATTGTCGTCATCGGCCGCTTCTTGCTGCAGCCTTTGTTCCGCCTCGTTGCACAAACCGGCAGCCACGATATGTTCATTGCCACAACGTTGTTCGTGGCAGTCGGCACAAGCTTTGCAACGGCCGCCGCCGGTCTGTCATTGGCTCTCGGCGCGTTCGTCGCCGGGCTCCTACTTGCCGAAACCGAGTACCGCCGCGCCATCGAAGCCATTGTTGAACCGATCAAGTCGCTCTTGCTCGGCGTCTTTTTCTTTTCCGTGGGCCTCAGCCTCGACCTTACCGTACTCGTGGCAAACCCGATCAACATCTTGGGAATGACCGTCCTGCTCCTTGTTTTACAGGCGCTCATTATTTTTGGCCTATGCCGCTGGTTTGGCATCTCCAAACCGGCGTCTATCGAGACGGCCGCATTGCTGGCGCCCGGGGGCGAGTTCGCCTTCATCGTACTAACGCTGGCGTTGAGCTATGGCTTAGTCTCTGCAACGCACACCAGCATGCTGTTGACTTCCGTGTCGCTAACTATGGCCCTTATTCCGCCCATTGGTGCACTCGGACGCCGCCTTGCAAAAGCGAGCGCCCCGCCAACCGCTGCCGACCCAGAGCTTGCGGTTCTTCCTCCCGGCGACAGCGAGATCAAGGCACTCGTCGTCGGTTATGGCCGAGTCGGCCAGTTGATCGGCGACATGCTGGAATTCCACAAAGTCTCCTACATCGCCGCCGACAACGCCGCGCCGCTTGTCAGTTCCGTGCGCCGCCAAGGCAAGCCCGTCTACTTCGGCGACGTGCGCCAAATCGAATTCCTAAAGCGCTGCGGCCTCGACACGGCCAAAGCCGCCATCATCACCATCCACACGCAAAGCGACATCGACGAGATCGTCGCCGCTATTCGCAGCGCCTATCCCAAGCTTGTCATCGTCGCGCGCGCCAAGGATGCCGAACACGCGCGCCATCTCTACGCGCTTGGCGTCAACGATGCGGTGCCGGAAACCATCGAAGCGAGTTTGCAATTGTCGGAGGCGGCCCTCGTCGGCCTCGGCGTTCCAACCGGTCTCGTCATAGCTTCGATCCACGAACGGCGCGATGTGTTCCGCGCCGAGTTGCAAGGCGCCGCCAAACGCGCAGGGCGCGAGTCACGAGCCTTCCCAAAACGGAGGGGCAGCTAGGATTTTTCCGCTGCTCTCGAACTCCGCGCCGTTTGATGCCGGAACTATATGGCGCACGACGGCCAAAACGAGGCTCGCAGTGAGCACTGACGCCCAGATTTGACCTCAAAATGAACTCCAAACGGCCGCTCACCCCGGCTTACTAAGCCTCTGGGGTACATGACTAAATCAACGCGTCCCTGATTTTCCGGTTCGCCCTATGCGGCGATCGGAAGCGAGACTTTCGCAAGCGGGCGCACATGCGGGAACAAGCCAAGCTTTCGGGCTGAGAGACCAAAATCTCTTGGGGCTGCGAGCATTTTCAAAGGCCGCGTTCGAAGGGGTTAGACATGTCAATCTTAACATCGCAAACCGGCGCTAATTTTTTCAACGCCAATCAATTCGGCGGCGCCGAGGAACTCCCAAACGACCTCCATGAGTTTCCGCGCTTTCTTTTCCGCGACGAGATGGAGCGCACGGCCAACACGCCGCCACCGCTGCCGCGCGTTGCTTGGTACGTGCGCGTGCAATGGATGATGAGGCATGTGGCGCCGCACAAAATGGCCGCGCCCGCTGCAGCGTTCGTTGTCCTGATGCCGGCCGCTGCCGCTCTTGTTTTAGACAAGGGTCCGGCACAGATCCCATCGCTGATTCCGCCTCAGATTAATGTCATCCTAGTGAAATCCATAGTCCAAGTGCCGGCCCAAGTTTTCGCTATCGCACAGACCTCTGCCGGGCTCGAGGAGCGACTCGGGTTTGGGCCAAGTCTCGCGAACGCGAACGGCGAAACGCAAACGGCGCCAACGTTTGGAGACCGGCACGCCGAAGCCAATCTTCCGCCCGCTGACCCCACCGATCCGCCGGACTCCCCCGCACTGCTTATCCTGCGCAATCTGCCGGAGAACGTCACCTTCACCACCGGAGAACCGGCCGGCAAAGGCCAATGGGTTATCGCGGCTGGCGGTCCCAACCAGCTCGACATGACCTTGGGCGAGGGCTTCGAGCGGCCCGTTGCGGCCGATGTCGAACTCGTTTCGCACGCAGGCCTAACGCTCGGCCTTTTGCATCTGGAATTACACAGAAGCGTTGCAGCGCTCGCCGAAGCGCAACCCGCGCCGGCTCTTCAAGAACCCGTGTCATTGGCCGAGACGGAAACGGCCGACCCAAAGGAGGAGGCGAAGGACGCCGAAGCCAAGCCGCGCAAACGCGTGCGCCGCGCGGCAGACCCAAGCAAATCGAAATTCGCGCGCGCAGACGGCGGTTATGTCAAACGCATCAGAAAGGCAGACCGCTGGAAGACGAAGATGATCGATGCCCCCGGCAGCGGGGAAGAACCGAGCAATGCAATCGCCAAAGCAGACGCGCCCAAAGACGAAACCGCGCAGGGGCCAATCGCCAAATTCTTTTCATGGTTGAAGGGAGACGGCAACAAGACCGCGCCGGATGACGCCCCTGGATCCGAAGTCAGCACTGGGTCTATCGGCAAAGCTGGTCCGGAAGAAAACAAAGCCGCCATGTTCCCGCAGTAGGTGCGAGAGATCGCATATTTGCACTCAGGGCCACTGCCGCGCCCAGTCTGGCGCAAGCACGTCGTTAAATCGCTGCTCGCCGAGCGACGCGACACATATCGCTTTGTCGACTGGATCAGAAGCTGCTTCGCCCACGCGTTTTCCCGGCAGCCGGTAGAGACGATCACCGAGCGCAAACAGAAGGTCGCCGTTCGCCTGCCAGTCAGCCCAGCTGCACCCAGCGATCAGCCGCAGCGCCGTTCCATCGCTCTTGCGAACTTCAAAATCCTCGACGTACCACGCCCCGTTCCGTTGACCGATGGCTCTGAGATAGCGCCTCAGTACCAGCGACTTATTCGACGGAGACGCGCGCTCATAGATCTCGGGTGAATTGAAAAGCCAAGAATAGCCCGAACTGCTATGATTGCCAGGGTCTCCCGGCTGTATCATCGACCATCCATCGCGCGTTGTTCGATAATGCAAGATGGGATTGTCCTCGCCACCGCCTGCGTATTCGCTCCAGCGCTGAAACTTGTAGTCCTGTGGCAGCGCAGGTTTTTCCTGGCCGAGCGGATGCCATTTTGAGCTTTTCGCATCGAGCAGCCGCGGGGCCTCCTCGGCCGGATGATTGAGGCCGATGGTCTTCGGCGCCATGAAGACACCGCCCCCGCCCCATGCGTCCCCCTTCGGCCAAAGCGCAAGCGCAGTGAGATATGGCGTTCGGCTGACCGCCGTCCAAGTCTGCAACGGAGTGTTCCACTTCGCGGCAAAGTAAATCAGAAGGTCGCCATCCGGAGACAGATCGCACCGGCGTTCATAAATGCGTCCCTTTAGCCATTGGCCGGGCTCAATCCTGTCATCGCCGAGCCACCAGCGCAGCACGAGCACCTGCCGTGTCGCACCGCGCCGGAAAACAACCGCCGACCGCCCATCCCGCGCCAGTATCGCGTAAAGCCGGCAAGCTGATTCTGGCGGCGCAACCATTTTGCCTCAAGGATCGAAACATTGAGCGCGTTAGCGATTGTATATTGGCGCAAATCTCAAAATCCAACAATCTGCCGGTTTGCGTTCCCGGGCGAGCGATGATGCGAAGCATCAATCGCGCAGACCCGGGATCACGTCCTTGGAACTCCTGCACCGAAGCGATCCTGGATAGCCGCACTGTTTCGTCCACGCGTCACACGCGGATTCCGGGAAAGCGGATTTTACTTGGCTCTCAGCGGATAATCCTGCGGCCTCTCTATAATCTTCAACGACAAATCAACATCGAGATCGGGCCAATAGTAGTGGCCGGGCAACGGCTCTTCGACGTTGAGGAGGTGGGCAACCGGCGCATTCCGGAACCAGGGAAATGCGTCAAACGACAGAAACCGTTCGCCGGCTCCGGTCATCAGCCACAAGCCGTGCTTCGATATATTTGTGACTTCAAGCGCCGAAATGACGGTTCCAGGCATCGACGATGTCTCCGAGGTGCTCGCGGGCTACAGGCTCTGCGAGGTCTAATCGAACGAACTATATTCCTCCCTCGAGTTCGACAAATATTGAAAAAATCTCCTGCGCGAGCTTCCCCGATTGCGGGGACCGGACCCGGATGACGGAAGGCTTGTACGAATACGCTTCTGTCTTACTAGTCAGTGTATTCAGCAATTTTTCAAATCGCGGGCGAATGGGTTGTGGAACATCTTCTGGCCGAAGTTGCATGAGTAAGATTGCCGCGCAACCCAACCGTTGCTGAATTTTTCCATCGCCCACGAGCACGTCGGACGCTTGCCAAAACTTTTGGCGTGCATAGCTATGGTGAGAGAAAATCGTCATTACTATCACACATCCAAGTTCGAAACATTGAGCGCATTATCCTGGATGAACTCGCGGCGCGGCCGGGACAGCGCGTTGGCGCTGATGAATATCAAACGGCGCCGGAACGCGAGCGGGCTCTCAACAAGGAGCGTGGCTTTGAGTGTTTGAAGACCGCCAGCAAAGAAAGGTGATTTCAAAAACCTATCTGGCCGCTCGGTCCAATCGGGAACGAGAAACCCATCCAGTTGCGCCAAATGCTCGGCAAGCGCCGCCAGGTAGGCATCCCGAACGTCACCGATACGACAAGGCTCGTCACGGATTGCGTCGCGCTTCGTGACAATATCCATAGCTTGCCATGCATCGAGGAATTCGCGCACCGCAAGATCGAAAGGCCGCAATCCAGCCGCCGCCTGCTGCCCGATGGCGGCAATGCTGCCTGACATCGCACCGTTCTTGCCCATCACGAGTCCTTCGCTTTTCCGGCTCCAAAGATCTCTTGCAAACCGAACTGCGTTTTCGGAGAAATCCTTCCATCCGGATAATATCGCGAAACCAAGGCGATTGCTTCATCGAAAGTATCGATGCCCAAAGCGCGCCCCAAAAGCCGGATATCTTCGACGTCCTGGCTCGCTTCCACGCCGCCTAATCTCATGGCCAAACATTTCATGGCAAAGAGATAGGACGGTGTGGCCAGAAAAACCCGCAAGCCTGCGCCATCACCAGCCGGATACGACCGGAAGAGTGTTTTCGCCTCGGGCTGGACGTCCCGTGCGCTGAGGAACCCCTTAACGCCATCGTTGATCCAGTTTCTGCTCCAGCCAAACTCCTCGGCAACTTTTGCAGCGGCGCGGCGCACGAACTCGCGATCCTTGTCAAAGACGGCATCGACGTCGCGGGTTGATGCACGCCGATCAAACGTAAGTAGAAGCGCCGAACCTCCATAGATTGAGATCTCAATAACCTTCCCTTCTTCCGCCGCATATTCACCAAGCCTCACAAGAGCTACCTCAAGCGTAGCGCGATCAAATGGTGCAACGGCGGTACTCATCAAGGTCACACATCCAAATTCGAAACATTCAATGCGTTGTCCTGGATGAACTCGCGGCGGGGTTCAACCACGTCGCCCATGAGCTTGGAGAAGATGTCGTCGGCTTCGACGCTGTCGCCGATTTTGACTTGTAAAAGCGTGCGGATATTCGGGTCGAGCGTCGTTTCCCAGAGCTGCTCCGGGTTCATTTCGCCGAGGCCCTTGTAGCGCTGCAGATCGACGCCCTTGCGGCCCGATTCGTACACCGCTTCGAGCAGCGCGCGCGGCCCGGAGATCGTCTCGACCTTGTCCTTGCGTCTAAGCTTCGCGGGCTTCTCGTAGATCTCAGCCAAGTGCGCGTGCCGCTCGTTTAAGCGCCGCGCATCGAGCGAGCCGAGCAAGTTGCGGTCGAGCGTGTGCACTTCCGTGACGCCGCGCACGTCGCGTTTGAAGACGAAGCCTTCATTGCCGAAGCGCCCTTCCCAGCCCATTTCCATCTCATCCGCATTGGCATCAAGCCGCGCAGTGATTTTTTCTGCCGCCGCGTCGGCCTTCTCCACAGATTGCAGAAGTGCGGGATCGAACACGCCGCCAATCGCGCCTTGCTCGACCACAAAGCGCGCGTAACGTGAATGCAGGCCGTTGATGCCGCCGGTGATCTGGCGCGCCTGCTCGACGATATCGCGCAGTTCCCGCCCGCCGCGCTCGGCCCCGTCGCCGGAGACGAGCACCGCATCCTGCAAACCCTGATCGATCAAATAGTCTTCCAGCGCGCGCTGATCCTTCAAATACATATGCGACTTCCCGCGCGCGACTTTAAAGAGCGGCGGCTGGGCGATGTAGACGTGCCCCTTGTCGACGAGTTCGTACATCTGACGGTAGAAGAACGTTAGCAGCAGCGTGCGGATGTGCGCGCCGTCGACATCGGCGTTGGTCATGATGATGATCTTGTGATAGCGCAGCTTGTCGAGCTTGAACTCTTCTCGCCCGATGCCGGTGCCCAGCGCCGCGATGATGTTCGTCACCTGCTCGGAGGACAACATCTTGTCGGTGCGCGCGCGTTCGACGTTCAAGATCTTGCCGCGCAATGGCAGCACGGCCTGGAACTCGCGCTTGCGGCCCTGCTTCGCGGATCCGCCGGCCGAATCGCCTTCGACGATGAAAAGTTCGGTTTTCGTCGCGTCGCGATCTTGGCATTCCGCCAAGCCGCCCGGCAAACGAAGCCCGTCGAGCGCACCCTTGCGCCGCGTTAGATCGCGGGCCTTGCGTGCTGCTTCGCGCGCAATTGCCGCTTCGACGATCTTGCCGATGATGGCTTTCGCTTCCTTCGGGTGCTCTGCGAACCACGCACCCAAGTGATCGCCGACCGCGCTTTCAACCACCGGCTTCACTTCCGACGAGACCAGCTTGTCCTTGGTTTGCGACGAGAATTTCGGGTCGGGCACCTTGACCGACAAAACGCACGTCAATCCTTCGCGCGCGTCGTCGCCCGAGATCGCAACCTTTTCCTTTTTCGCGATACCCGTTTCTTCGGCGTATTTGTTGATGATTCGAGTGAGCGCGCCGCGAAATCCCGCCAAATGCGTGCCGCCGTCGCGCTGTGGAATGTTGTTTGTGAAGCAGAGCACATTCTCGTGGTAGCTGTCGTTCCACCACAGCGCGACCTCGACGCCGATGCCGTCCTTTTCCGCTCGGATCATGATCGGCTCGCTGAGCGCCGCCGTCTTCGAACGATCAAGATAACGCACGAACGCGCTCGTTCCGCCCTCGTACATGAACTCTTCGCGTCTGATGTCGGCGTGGCGCGCGTCGGTCAAAAGAATTTTGGCGCCGGAGTTCAAAAACGCCAATTCGCGCAAGCGATGTTCAAGCGTCGTGTAGTCGAATTCCATAACGTTGTGGAAGGTCTCGGTCGACGGCAGGAACGAAACTTCCGTACCGCGCTCGCCCTTGCCGTCGCCAACGACCTTCAACGGCGCCATCGGGACGCCATGCCGGAACTCGATTGCGTGTTCCTTGCCTTCGCGCCAGATACGGCACTTGAGCCAAGACGAGAGCGCGTTGACGACCGAAACGCCGACGCCATGCAAGCCGCCCGACACCTTGTAGGAATTCTGGTCGAACTTGCCGCCGGCGTGAAGTTCCGTAAACACGATTTCCGCGGCCGAACGCTTGGGATCGTTGTCGTCGTCTTTCTTGATGCCGGTTGGAATGCCGCGTCCGTCGTCGCGTACCGTGCACGAGCCGTCGGGGTTCAGCGTCACCTGGCACGAGGTCGCGTGGCCGGCCAAAACTTCATCGACCGCGTTATCGACCACTTCGTAGATCATGTGGTGCAGACCCGAGCCATCGTCGGTGTCGCCGATGTACATGCCTGGGCGCTTGCGAACCGCATCGAGCCCCTTCAGCATCTTGATCGAATCCTCGCCGTAGTCCTCGACGGGGAGCGCTTTTTTGGCGGGCGTGGCGGTCATTTTGGGTCTGTTTTCCTGGCTCAAATTTCGAACCGATTTCATAGCACGAAACGGCCCCGAAAGCTCGAAAAATCGGCGAAATTAAGCTTGAAAAACATGTGTTTTTTCAACCGGTTGCGCGCCACAAATCGGCGGTGAGCAAAACTGCTCAGACGCTGCGCACAAGGCCGTCCTCAACAGCCCAGAAATGGGCCTTCCCAGCCAGCGCTTCGAAGGCGTTTTTGTCCGTTCCGGTCATCCAAGCCTGCGCTTTGAGGCGCAAAATCTCTTCAAACAGCGCCGCGCGGCGGAACTCGTCCAGGTGCGCGGTGATTTCATCGAGCAGCAGAATGGGCGCCGCGCCCTCCTGGCGTTCGGTCAGCAATTCCGCGTGGGCTAGGACGAGACCAAGCAGCAGCGCCTTCTGTTCGCCTGTCGAGCACAGCCGCGCTGCAATACTCTTCGGTCCGTGCGCGACGACGAGATCGGAACGATGCGGTCCTTCTAGTGTCCGGCTCGCTGCCCTGTCGCGCTCGCGCGTGTCGCGCAAGACTTTGGCATAAGCGTCTTCCGCTTCGACTGCCGGCATACGCGCAAGGCCGCTTTCAATCTCGCCTTCGAGTGCCAACGTGCTCCATGGGAAGGCTGAATTGGCATCGCGCTCTTTTCTGCGCGCGACGATGGCCGCCATGGCCGCAACAGCCTCGAGCCGCGCCGCAGCGACCGCGATGCCCGCTTCCGCCATGACGCGTTCGAAGCCTGAGAGCTGCGCGTTATCGCGGACGCCATCACTCAACAATCGATTGCGCGCCGTCATCGCGCGTTCGAAACGTCCAGCAATGGTGCGGTATCCGGGATCGAAACAGAGGATCAAGCGATCGAGAAATCTCCGCCGCTCGGAGGCCGCACCTGTGAAGAGGCCATCCATAGCCGGCGTCACCCAGACGATTTCGAGATAATCCGCGAGTACTCCGGAGCCCGTCTGCGCCACGCCGTCGATGCGCACGATGCGGCCGGCACTTCCCCCTCTCCCCATCCCTGCGCTTGATGGGGAGAGGGTTGGGGTGAGGGGCGGCAATTCCACGGAACTAGGCTGCAACCCCGTGCCGATATCCGCCGCGCTATTCAACGCGTGCACGCGCGCCGCGACCGCGAAGCCGCCGTCACCGCCGCTACGTGGAATTTCATTGAACGGCGCGCGGCGCATGCCTTGTCCGGGCGCGAGCAGCGACAGCGCTTCGAGCATGTTGGTCTTGCCCGACCCGTTCGCGCCCGCGATCACCTGCGGCTGAGCCGTCGCTTCGATCACGAGACTCGCATAGTTGCGGAAATTCGTCAGCGCGAGCCGCTGGACCCAGAGGGTGTGGTCAGATAGAATCATGGCTAGCGATTAGCATCACCTGCGGAATTCTGAAACGGCGCGATCTCTCGCATCTTCGTGACCGGCGGAACTCTGAACGATTCACACTTTATCGGTGCTTCCCGCCACCAACCGCGACAAATCCGGCAGGGAGGGGCTCAAAAGGATCAACTCGTCTCCGTCACGGAGGGCCCCAGCTTCGTCGCCCACAGGGTTCAGCATCATCTTCTCGCCCCGGTAAATGCCGATCAAGAGACACGCATTCTTCTTGTCGCGCTCGGCAAGAAAAATATTTGACACTTCGACGAAATTTTTTCCAACGAGCGTTTGAGGAATCGAAATGAGGTACATTTCGTTTGCGTCGCGGGCTACCGTTAGCAGCTCTTGATAAACGCGCGTCATGCCGTGAAACAACGAGGCCCGCGCCAGAAGTCTCAATCCAAATTGAGCGGCCGAGATTACCTCATCCGCGCCCGCTTTGCGCATGTGCCCGCGGAACTTAGGGTCGAGGCATTCGACGACGATATTGGGTAGCGCATCGCTTCGGCAGACGTTCTTGACAGCAATGCAGCAGACAATCGATTTCCCGTCGGCGTGTTGCCCATGGCGCTCGTCGGCGAGGATCACGACCGAATAGGCTTGCGGAACCTTCGCCCGCCTCAATATTACTTCGTTGGTCGGGTCGCCCTTGACGATGTAAACATCGTTGAACGCTGGGTCATCTTGCTTGTCCGGCAGTTCTATATCTTCGGGATTGTCGTGGATAATCACGATAGGGCGCCGCTGGGCGACGATGTTGCTATGAACATCCCTGATCCAGTCGAGCCCGCGCGGAGCCCAATTGCAGAGCACCAGGTGGTCGGACATTTCTACGCTTGTCACTTGCCGTCTCCTCAACATGCGATCAATCAAAATCGAAGCAACGCCTGCGGTGAATAACCCGCCAAATGCGATGCCCCAAACGACGAGGCCAGATGCAACGAGCCGTCCCCCCACCGAGTGCGGCACTTCGGTGATGCCGCTGAAAAGAATGACCCAGACATTCCAGAGCGCGGCTCCCCAGGTGGCAAAGGCGGGGTTTTCCGCCGGCTCCAGCACGTGGAGCAGCAGGGCCGCCAGGAGCCAGACCACTACGATCGCCAGCAACAGCCACCATATCTGGCTGCGACTCCACTTGGCGACAAGGCTCACGAGCGATTGACGCCAGGATTTTCGTCGCAATAGGGCGATGCGTTGCTTCAGTGCGGGCCGCTTCGGCGAATTCATAACTCTGTACACCCGCCCGCTTGCACTCCTCGCCATGGCAACATGTCGGCTCTTTTTCAACAAATGTAAACCGGAAGCAAGGCGAGGATCGCGTTGCATAGCGAGGGGATTCGGAAATGGGCGCCGATTATGGAACCGTGACACGGCCAGGAGCGTTTCGCATAGTAGATCAGGAGAAATGCAATGGCTCGGAACAACCGCACAAGTGTGACACTCATCAGCCATTCGCCGGTCATTTACTGGTGGCCGGCAATTCTCGCCGCTTACGCCGTCGGGGTTTCAACATACGCGCAAGGTATTGCACTGTCAGGAGATACATCAGGCGGCTTCGTTCATCCAAGCAATAATCCAGGCTTGATTTTTATTGCGACTTTGATCTTTCTCATTATTTTCACGAACGCCAAGCTCCGCGGCATTTATTCCGTGCTGACAATCGCCATCGCCGCGTTCGTGGTCGTGTTATTCGCATGGCTGGGCTGGTGGGACGCCATCTTTGAGTTCATTCCGCAATTGTCGGCCAAGGCGAAT
>JANMNH010000055.1:0-8926 GCA_031373745.1 Hyphomicrobium sp.
ACGAATGTTGTCGTTCTCAACAACAAGGAGCACCTTGCCCAGATTACCACGCGCGACGTCCGCTCCGGCTTGTCGTTCCTGCCGATCGCACTCGCCGATTTGAGAACCCTTAAGCTGCAGCAGCGACGCCGGCTGATTGCCGGCCTCAACGGTTTGAGCCAATCCTACGATCTCATCTTCATCGATGCGGGGGGCGTGCTCGAGGACGAGTCGACAACCAGCCTGCTGCCTGCCGCCGATCAGATCTTTATCGTGGCCCGTTCCGGGTTTACCACGCAATCCGAGCTGGCAAGCGTCCTGGAAGTTCTGGAAACGGTTCGCGATCGCGTGGCTGGCGCTATTCTCACCATGGCCCCGGTTTAAAGCGTCCTGGTGTTTTTTGAATCCGCAGCAACCTGTTGGTTGTGTGAGTAGAGCGTCATGATTGCGCGAAGCGACGGCACCGTTCATTTTCCAGCCGATGGGCGGCTCATCGGCTTGGGGCTGGCGCTGGTTGCAATTGTTTTCGTCGCCATTTCGCCGCTCGCACTCGTGGCTCTGGGACTGAATTACGATGAGACGGGCGGCAGCCCTCTCGAGAAGGTCCATCCCGCCACCATGCTTTCGGTCGCCGTATTGTGCTTGGCCGCGCTCTACGTGCGAAACCCATTGATAGGGCTGACATCCGCGCTAATAGCCTATCCGGGTAGCGCGTTTTTCCTGTTCATGATCGGCGTGCTAATCGTACATTCCATCCGGGTCGTCGGCCTACCCTTCACGTTCTTTTTCGATACTTTTCTTGCGCCCGTTTTGGTTTTCTTTCTTTTCAAGGACATGCGCGAAGGGCGCGCGCGCCGGTTCGTTTGGCTGTTTCACACTCTGATGATGACCAATGCCGTCGTCGGCATTCTCGAGTTCGCGACCGGGCTCAGAATAACGCCACTCGTGGCAAGCGGTCTTGTCATCGAAGACGATTGGCGCTCGACTGCATTGCTGGGGCATCCCTTGGCCAACGCCAGCTTGACCGGCGCCTATATCCTAGCGCTGGCTCTCGGTGCTGCTCGCGAGCTACCGCGCGCATTGGCGGTCGCCGGTTTTGTCATTGCCTCCGCCGGCATGGTTGTATTCGGCGGCCGGGCGTCCTCCGTCATCCTGTTGGTGATGCTGGCGGCTCTTGGCGTCTCACGCGCGGCCGAATTCGCAAAAGGCAAGCGCTTTAGGACCCGAGCCATTATTTCAGCACTCGTGGCTATTCCAATCCTGTCGCTATGCCTTGGCGCGCTGGCGGAAGCCGGATTTTTCGATCAGTTCATTGAGCGCTTCTTTGACGACCAGGGCAGTGCGGATACGCGCGTCGAGATGTTTGAATTGTTCAAGCATATCTCCTGGAGCGAACTACTTTTAGCCCCCGATCCCCAGCAACTTGCGACGCTTCGAACCATATATGGTTTAGACTTCGGCATCGAAAGTTTCATTGTTTCGTTTGTATTAAGCTACGGCATCATCCCAGGCATTGCATTTTTTGCAGGCCTCTTCATGTTCTGCCGCGACGTGGTGCGATCGCTCCGGCCCGGCGCCACTTGGGTTTTGCTGTTTTTCTTTGCAGTTGCTTCGACCTCGGTCAGCCTTTCGGCCAAGACCCCGCTCTTGGCCGTTCTGATCCTCATGCTATTGGTTCTTATGCGGCCAAGCCGCGCAGCAGCCGCCTCTTCACCGGCGCATAACCCCCGTGTTCAGTTAACGCCGCCACATGGCGCCCGATAGGCCGGCGGCGGCCGCCAAATTAATCATTTGACCGAGGCCGTTCCAGCCGCACCCGCCTAAGGCACGGATGTTGCTTAGTTTTGGTTTCGGGCAGGGGAACCTTCCCGGACCCATCGACCGGCGTTATCGCAGCGGCTTGCTCAAAAATCTGGACAATACGCGCAAGAGCTATGCGCCGGAACATACAAAAGTCCGTTGGGTTTGAACAAAATTGCGTCTAAAGAGAGCGTAGCTTCGAGGTTCCAAAAACCACTTTGCGCGCATACATGAGTGAGTACAGTAATGGCGTCACAGCACCAATCCTACCTCGCGAAAATCGACGGCTGCGGAATCAATACGGCCGATCTCGACAGCGCCATCCGTACAATCATTGCGCGCGCCAAGGCGGGCGAACCTTTCACTGTATTCACGCTCAATCTCGATCATCTCGTAAAACTGCGCCGCAACGCAGCCTTCCGTAATGCTTACTCGAACGCCGGCGTTGTAACGGCCGATGGCGCACCCGTCGCCTGGCTCGCGCGTTTTCAGAACCCCAACATTCGGCGCGCGACCGGCGCAGACTTATTGATGCCGCTTGCGGAAGCCGCGGCCGAAGCGCGTTTGCCCGTGTTTCTGTTTGGCTCGTCCGCCGACGTGATGGCGCGAGCCGGGCGGGATCTCGGCGAACGCACCGAAGGGCTGATCGATATCGCTGGAACGATGGCGCCTTCCGATACGTTCGATCCCAACGGCAGCGAAGCCGACGCGGCGCTGCAGCGCATCCGCGCTTCAGGCGCCAAAATTGTGTTCGTTGCACTTGGCGCCCCGAAACAGGAACTATTCGCAGAGCGTGCCAGATCGCTTGGCATTAATTGTGGATTTGTCTGCATCGGCGCGGCGCTGGATTTCGTCGCCGGCGCACAGGTGCGCGCGCCCGAAGCCATGCGCAATAACGGCCTCGAATGGCTGTGGCGGCTTGCCACAAACCCGCGCCGGCTGGCGCTCCGCTATGCCGAATGCGCAGGCGTTCTATTTGATCTCGTTGTCGTCGCGCCGCTTCGCCAGCGAGCCATGAAACTACTCACCTAAGCTCGGAACTTACCGGGACCACAAGGACCGGTTCAATGTGCTATTAAGCTTGCACTGAAGTTCCGGAGACAACCGGAGCGGACGGTCGCTAAAGGTCACGGCATGGCAAAAAAGATCCTCTTTTATACACACGGGCTTGTCGATGGCGGCGGAGAGCGGCTCTGGTCGTGCTTGGCCACCGCCATGAAGCAGCGCAACCACGACGTCATGTTCGTGCAGGATTTCGAAGCCGAAGAGAACCGTTCGAACCTCGATAGCTCCATCCCGCTATTCACGCTGGGACGAGGCCATTTCCGCGCCGTCAAACGCCTTGCCGAAGTGTTGAAAGCCGAGAAACCGGACGTTGCATTATCGGCAATCGGGGGGTCGAATACCAAACTGATGCTGGCCAAGTGGCTTTCACGCTCCCCGGTCAAGACCATCATCACCTATCATGGCTTTCGAGAGTGGAAGTCGGGGCTCCTGAGCTTCTTGACGTACTTGGCGTTACCGGTGCTCAGCGCGCTCGCGGACTGCACGGTTGCCGTCTCTGACGGGCTTCGCGAACAGCTCATTAAAAAGTGGGGTGCACGGCCCGAGAAGACAATCGCAATTCTCAATCCGGTCTTTTATCCCAAAGCGGCGCGCGTGCCCTCCAAGGCGGAACTTGAAGCCCGCCCGGAACTTTTTCTGGCCGTTGGACGGCTGGTCCCTGAGAAGGATTTCGTCACTCTGGTGCGTGCGTTCGCCCGGCTTGACCGCCCCTCGGCCCGGCTCGTGATCCTCGGCAAAGGGCCGGAAGAAGCCAAGATCGTTACGGAACTCAATCGTCTCGGCATCCGCCATCGCGTCTCGATGCCGGGATACAGCAAGGAACCGTGGCAACACTACTCGGAAGCCAAGTGTTTCGTTCTGTCATCCAATTCGGAGCCTTTCGGCAATGTCGTCGTAGAAGCCATGGCGTTTGGCCTGACGATCGTTGCCACGGCTTGTTCAGGCCCGCAGGAAATCCTGCGCCACGGCGAGTTTGGCCGCATCGTTGCCGTTGGCAACGATCTTCAGCTAGCGCACGCGATGGCCGGTGCTCTCGACAACCCCGGCGACCCGGCCGTGCGCCGCAAGCGCGCCGATGATTTTTCATTCGACGTGCGCGTGCCAACTTACGAGCGGCTTATCGCCAAGGTTTTGGGCGAGCAGCCCGCCGCCGGAGTCTCATTGGTTGCAGACTTGGCCGAGAAGCGCCGGACCGTGGCCTGACGCCTTATCCAAACTTGAGGGCCGATTGGCCTGCATAAAGGACCCGGCATGGCAACGACACCCGAAACGCGCCGCGTCTATCTCGACCTCACCCATCTTGGCCGCCACGTCACAGGCATAGAGCGCGTTTCGATCGAGCAATTCGAGCGCGTCGGGTTTGAGGGTGCAACGCTCATCCCTGTGCGCTCGTCCGGCGTCGCGTCAATGGTGTTGCGCCAGCAATTTTTGCTGCCGCTCTACGCACTGCTCTACCCCAAAGCTCTCTTCGTCTTTCCGGGATTTCCACCCTCCCCCTTCTTCACATTCTTTCGCCATCGCGTCCTCATGTACGTGCACGATACGTTTCTCATCACGCGCCAAAAAGACCTCAGCACCAAAGCCCGGCTCTACATGGCTCCTCAATTCCGGCGCGCCGTGAAGTCGCTCCAGCACTTCCTCGTCAACTCGGAAAAAACCCGCGAAGACCTGGCGCAATTTGCCAGACCCGGCGCCCATATCGGCCTTTATCGCCCTGGCGTCAGGAATGTATTCGATTTGTCGGCAACGTCGCGAGCCGGCCGGGAGGCGCAACCTAATCCGCTGCGGCTCATTACACTTGGCACGGTCGAGCCGCGCAAAAACTACGCCGCCGCACTTGCCATCCTCGATCGGCTACGCGCTACCTCCCATCCCAGCGCCGAATTGCATATTATCGGCCGGGCCGGTTGGGGACCGGACGCCGATCTGATATCGTCCCATCAAGGTGCCATTGTTCATGGCTACCTTTCGAGCGAGGACGTCAAAAAGCGAATGGACGACGCCGACGTATATCTCTGCACGTCGCATGACGAAGGGCTCGGATTGCCGTTGCTAGAAGCGCAGTACGCCGGGTTACCGGTTGTTGCGCCGGACCAGCCGGTGTTCCGCGAGGTGTTGGGCACATCGGGCACGCTTATCAAACCTTCCGACCCAAAAACCGCCGCCGCCCAGATTGCGGAACTCGTATCGGCACCCAATTGGCGCACTGTAAGTGCCTCTGCCGCGCTTGCCAACGCCGCACGTTGGAACGCGCTCGCCGCCGCCGATCTCGAGAGCGCCAAGCAAGTCTTTGCAACGCAACCCGGCAGCGGCGGCGCTTTCGTCAGAACGGCGATGCGCACCTCATGAGCGAGCGGCAGGATACATGCATCTCCCGCCGCAGCGTGCTTAGTGCCGTTGGCGCTTCGGCGGCGTTGGCTGGCGCATCGATACGCCCGCTCAGAGCATTTGCAGCTGGCTCTTCCCCGTCTCTTCGCCAGCTCGCTGCGGCTAAAGGCTTTGTCTTTGGCGCGTCTCTCGCCGTCCACGAGCTGGATCGCCCGCACGGCGCCCGGTACGCAGAACTCTACAAGCGCGACGCCGCTATCATTACCAGCGAACTTGAATTCAAGATGTCGTCGCTCCGTCCCGCAGCCGGCCGCCTTGATTTTTCCGGCGCGGATCGCCTCGTCGACTTTGCTCTCCACAACCAAATGAGCGTGCGCGGGCATACCCTCATCTGGAACGACGATCTCCCCGCGTGGATCAAGCGGCTTGGCCCCGGAGAAGTCGAACACCTGCTCGAAAGCCATATCATGAGCGTGCTTGAGCGTTATCGCGGCAAGGTCGAGTACTGGGATGTGGTCAACGAGCCGATCGCTCCTTGGGACAAGAAAACGGACAACTTGCGCGACGGCCCCTACTATGCAGCACTTGGAGAAGGCTACATTGCGCGCGCCTTCAAGCTTGCGCGCGAATTTGCACCAACGGCAATGCTTGTCTTAAATGAAGCGCAGACGGAAACCGACGACGCCACTGGCGAAGTGTTTCGCTCCAGCCTTTACGCCCTTGTCAAGCGTCTCAAGGATCAAGGCGTGCCCATAGACGCCATCGGTCTGCAGGCTCATCTTAAAACGGCCGCACCCTATGACTTCGGCAAGTTCGCCGGCTTTGTCCGCTCTCTGGCGGACCTCGGCTATGAAATCCACATCACCGAACTCGACGTCGACGACACGGGCGCCGCCGGTCCCATTTCGGCACGCGATGCTACAGTCGCAAACCTCTACGAGCAGTTCCTCGGCGCCGTCCTTCAAGTGCCGGCTGTCAAAGTCGTACAAACTTGGCAGATTGCCGACGGCACTAGCTGGATGCGCGATCCAGTTACGTCGTCGCGTATGGGCGTTAGGGCCAAGGCGCGCCCATTGCTGTACGATGAAGCGTTTCGCAAGAAGCCGGCTTGGGACGCCGTCGCCCGGGCTTTTGCCGCTGCTCCTGCGCGCTAACCCGGTTGCGAACCCTGATGCGGCTTAGGCCGCGGTGGCATCGCGGATGCCAAAGCGCCTGCGTTGCAGCTCGCGATGGTTCTCATAGACCTTCGCCAACTGAACCTCCGGCGTGAATTCGCCGACCTCGCGCGCGATGCTCTCGGGTGTGATGGCGCCTGAAAGCATTTTCCGGCGCACGGCGGCAAACGCATCCGAAAGACGCTCGGCCATATCGTTTTCGCTCGCAGAACGGGGCACCAATGCGCCCGACACACCGTCTTTGATGACGGACGCGAGTTGCGGCAGATGGATGGCGCAGACGGGCCGTCCGCTCCCAAGCGTTTCCAGCACCGAAAACGGCATGCCTTCGAATTCCGACGTCAAGATGCCGGCGTGCACATTTGCCAAAACCTCCGCAACACCCTCCGCGCTCTTGAATCCGTGCAGCACGGAGATGTCCTCAATCGCTTTGAACTCCGGGAACCGCCTAGGATCGCTTGTCCCCATGTAATGGAATTCGACGCCGGGGCCCACTTTGGCCCGCAGCCTGGCAATCGTCTTAAACATGAGGGACGGCACCTTGAAGAGATCGAGCCGGCCCGCAAATGCGACCCGGAACCACTCATGATCGGGAAAGGGCTTCGCCGCAAACATGCGCGTATCGACCCACGTCGATTGCGTATCGATCTTCGCGGCGCTTGCCGGATAGGTTTCGCGAATACGCTCCGTGATAATCGGATTTACGCACATGAACTTGTCACAGGCTTTCACGGCCAGCCACTCGTTCACGTTATGGACATAGCGGTAACTCTTCAGAAGCGAATCCATCTGCAGCTTGGGGGCGCCTTCGCCATGCAGCATTTGAATAAACGGCGTCCCGAGCCCTTTAACGAGCGTCGCAAACTCTACGCGCTGCAAGTCAACACTCGTCGGGCGCTCTTTCAGCACGCGGCGCACGGCCGGCAAATGCCGCAGCAATCCTTGCATGAACTGGAAGTTGATCGAGTCTTTGAGGCTCAGTGCGGCTTCACGCGCCTTCTCCTCGGAATAGTGCAACACGGGGAGAAAATCGAATTGTCTGCCGCGGAACGTTTCGCGCGTAACCTTGCCAAGCTCGCGATTGCCCGACGCATCGACCCCAATCATCAGGAACGTAAAATCGTCCGGCAAGTGCCCGATCATGTCGCGCACAAACGTCTCCAGTCCGCCGACCTTGACGCCAAGGGGATCAAACGAGTGGATTACACACAAACGGTAAGTCATCGGGTCTCTCGAATTATGTTTTGCAGGAAATGCCGGCAGGCGGGCGTTGCATCATCGATATCCGAACTTCATGCCAAGTCCCAGCGCGGCGACAGTCTCACGAATTCCGGTTGTGATTAAGGTTCACAAACGGGCAATAGCGCGCACACGGCCCATAGCCTCGCCTGCCGCCTGCGGATAGAGGGCCGCCAGGGCAACCGCGTAGGCAGCTCCCCCAACGGCAATCGCGGTGCAGAGCGACCAGAGGGTTGGCTCTACGGACCAAAATTGAAGTGCCAGGACCATGAAGGCGGTCGCCCCCATGATCCGGATGAAGTGCCCTATTGGAAAGGTAAATTTGTGCCAAATTGCGCCGCAGGCAAGCGTAATGGCGAGGCTCAAGACCGACCCCGCCGCCGCTCCCGCGACGCTGCCGGGAAGCCCGCCATAGGCTAGGCCCACCGCCCCGCCCGCGATGGCCGTCAGTCCGTCGATCATGTCGTTCACCAGCGGCACGCGTGTTTCTTCGCGCAGCAAAAAAACTTGCTCGCCGAAGTGAATACGCAGATTGCGCACGGCGCCCGCGATGATAGCCCATGGCAGTACGGCCGCCGTCATTTCCCGGAACGGTACCGCGACTAGAACCTCAACCAGCGGCGTCGAGATGGCCCACAGGCCCGCCGCCGCCGGCGCTAGAACCGCAAGCAGCAGGATGCCGTTGCGCACCAGCTGCATTTGCCCTTCCGCCATGCCCTCGTCGCGCGCGCGCGCAACCGCAAGGGGAAACGCGGCCGCCGTCACCATCATGGCCGCAAAGGCTGCGGCGCGCAGGCCAAGACCCCAGCCGACAGTGACGAGGCCGACGGCCGCCGCGCCCTCTTTGTGCTCGATGACGAAACGCAATCCATTATTGGCAAGCCACACGAACAATCCGCCGATGACGAGCGGAATGCCGTAGCGCAGGGCAACACGTATACTTTCGCGCGAAATAGCTCGTGGGCGCGAGCCAATCTCGAGCCGCCAAAACGCGTAGACGAGAGCAAGGACTTGTGCCGCAGTATAACCCCACAAAACATTCGCGGCACTTGCGCCATAGAGTTTGACGCACAGAATTCCAAAGCCAAGGCCAAGCACAGGCCAGCTGATCTGCAGCACGGTGTAGGTCAACGTATCGGCGGCGGTGCGCGCGCGGTCCGTCAGATGTGTTGCGATCGTGCGCGAGAGACAATAGCCAACCGTTGCCGCAATGAGCGACGTGTCCCATACCGCATCGACGAACAGCGGTAATATCAGCGCGCCAATCGCGGTGACAACGCCTGCCGCGAGCATAACCCCGCTTTCGGTGTTCAGAAAAACCGACTTGGCCTCGGGCGTGG
>JANMNH010000057.1:0-64543 GCA_031373745.1 Hyphomicrobium sp.
ACGTGATTTTCTACGACGTAAAGTCCGGCAAAAGCCGCAAGCTCTTGCCCAACGACAATGCCGTTATTACCGATACGCGCGAATTGCGCGAGGACGATCCGCAGGGCACAAAACCGCCGAAAGCTCTGCTCTTCAGCTTCATCGAGAAGGATACAAACGGCGACGGACTTCTCAACCACGACGACAGCCTAACTCTTGCCCTTGCCCAAGCCAATGGCGAAGGCCTGACGCGTATTGTCGAAGCGGCGGGTCAGCTAAAGGGCGAAGCGCTGGTGACGGCCGCGAATGAACTCGTGGTGATGACGGAACGCGACGGGGCGCTCAAAGCCCTGCACATCGATCTAGCAAACTTCAAAGTCACGAGAACGGAACCGGTGGTGCGCTAGGTTTTGCCGGACTGCATCCCCGCCAGCAACTCAGCCGCGTGCGTGTGCGGCGGATGGATGGGATAAATCGTCCGGTAAATGACGCCGTCGCGCACGATGAAAGTCAGGCGCTTCAGATACGTGACGCCACCCGACTCAAAGCGCGGCAGGTTGAGGCCATCGGCGAATCTGAAGTCGTGATCGCTCAACAAGAGAAACGGCAAGCCTGCGCGTGCCGCAAAAGCCTTTTGATTCCCAGCGGTCTGCCCGCTGACGCCAAACACCTCGTAATCGCGCATCTGAAACGCGGCGTAGTTATCGCGAAACCCTTCCGCTTCCGGCGTCGAGCCATGGGCACCGGGAATCGTATCCCAATCGAGCGGATTGGGCTGACCCGGCGTGCCGGTAAAGGGATAAACGAAAATGATCGCCCGCTCTTGAAACCGCGCGAGATTAACCGCCGCGCCGCGCGTAGCTTCAAGCGCCACATCGGGAAGGCGCGTTCCAGCAATCAAATGCTTCGCCGCGCCTTCGTCTTTGGGCGCCGGCCAGGGCCAAAATTTGCTCATCGCGGATTATCCTTCAGCCACGTCAAAACATCGGCCGCATTCCGGTCTGGCGGGAAGACCGGATAGAAAACGTGCTTTATGGTTCCGTCATCAATGATGAGCGCCATGCGCTTTATCAATCGCCGGCCTTTCACCCCGAACGTTGGGAATTGCAGAGCATCTGCGAATTTTAGTGCTTCGTCCGAGAGCAAGACAAACGGAAGTTGCAAGCGCTCCGCCGCCTCACGCTGAGTGGCCGTGTCCTGTGTCGAGAGGCCGAAAACATGCGCCGCACCCGCGGCCTGTAACTCTGCATGATGATCGCGAAAAGAACAGCTTTGTGGCGTGCAGCCGCGCGCGCCTGGAATATCGTCCCAGCCCTCCGGCAGCGCGACACCGGGCCGTCCGGTCATGGGATAGATGTAGAGAACCGTTCGTCCAGCCAGCACCGATAGGTCAACGCCATCGCCGGATGTCGATGGCAAAATCAATGAGGGCACGCGCAGCCCGCACAAATGCGCAGCCGCACCGTCATCATCGGGCGCTGGCAATTTCGACCAGTCGACATCTTGGAGATTGGACTGGTTCACGCCATTCACCCCTTATCCCGCATGATGCGCGATTTCTCGCGATCCCAGTCGCGCTTCTTATCGCTTTCGCGTTTGTCGTGCAGCTTCTTGCCTTCGGCCAAGCCGATCTTGATTTTCGCGCGGCCCTTGGCGTTGAAATACATTTCCAGCGGCACGATGGTCATGCCCTTGCGCTCGATCGCGAGTTTCAGTTTGTGAATCTCGCTCGTGTGCAGAAGCAGCCGGCGTTTACGGCGCGGTTCGTGCTGAAAAAATGCGGCGCCCTTGTATTCGGCAATGTAACTGTTGATGACCCACAAGCCGCCGTCTTCGAACGACGCATAGCTTTCCGCGATGTTGGTCTGGCCCACGCGCAGCGATTTGACTTCCGAACCAAGCAACGCGATGCCCGCTTCCCAGCTGTCGGTTATAAAATATTCGTGGCGCGCCTTGCGGTTCTCGGCAATGAGCGTCGTGCCATCGTCTCGCTTCGCCGCCATGATCTCAAATTACCTTATCACTCGGCCGCTTTGGCGCCGAGCAGGCCCAAGCTGTGCAGAACAGCGTCTATTGCCGACTTAGACGCGTCCGACAGGGGCACCATCGGCAACCGCATTTCGGCCGTGCACAGGCCAAGACGCGACACGGCGTATTTCGCGGGCGCCGGGTTTGTTTCGACGAACATGACGTCGAACAGCGGCATCAGCTGGTCCTGAAGTGCGAGCGCCTTCTTAAAGTCGCCCGCGAGACAGGCGTTTTGCAGATCGGCACATAGCCGCGGCGCAACGTTGGACGCGACCGAAATGCAGCCCCGGCCGCCGTGTGCCATAAAGCCGAGCGCCGTCGCGTCTTCGCCCGAGAGCTGGCAGAAATCCGCGCCTATAGCTTGGCGCTGCTGCGACGGCCGCGCCAGATTTGCCGTCGCATCCTTGACGCCCACGACGTTCTTCAGGTCCTTGACGCAACGCGCCATGGTCGCGACCGACATATCGACGATCGAACGGGCCGGTATGTTGTAGATGACGATCGGAATGTTAATCGCGTCGTTGATGGCCTTGAAGTGCTGGTAGAGCCCTTCCTGCGTTGGCTTGTTGTAATAGGGCGTGACAATCAGAACGCCGTCGGAGCCCACCTTCTCGGCATACTGCGATAGCTCGATGGCCTCATTCGTCGAATTCGATCCCGTACCCGCAATGACCGGCACGCGCTTTCGTGCTGTCTCTACCGTGATGTCGATGACGCGCTTGTGCTCGTCGAAGTCGAGGGTCGGGCTTTCGCCCGTTGTACCAACCGGCACGAGCCCGTGCGTTCCTTCCGCGATTTGCCAATCCACGATCCGGGCGAGGGCCGCGTCATCAAGCGCGCCGTTCTTGAAGGGTGTGACAATTGCCGTGATCGAGCCTTTGAACATGGACAAACCTTGAGTTTCTCGAGAGTTTCTTGCCTTGAGATTCTGGCCTTGAGTATCAGCACGTTGCCGTACCCGGACGCGCATCGAGTTGCAGATCTTACCTTGAGACTGAGGCCAGCCCAAAGCCTTGGTCTTGCCGCACGGCCGTGTCACACGGCCATGTTGTACGGCTAGGCAACACACGGCTGCCAAGACGCTTGCACCGGCCCATCGCACGCCGCTTAATAGTGCAATATGGTGCGAGATGGACCGGAGAAATCGTCGCGACCTTAGGCGGTACCCGTGCCGCCTGCAAGGTGACCAGGGTCAAGCGGCTGAGGAAGATTAGGGATATGGTGAGCAACGGCGCAACAAACGCAGGCCAAGGGCCGCATTCGCGTCTGCCGCGATCAAATCTAACGTTTCGAAGGGCCCTGCCGATGACCCGATTTGCTATTGTCTCCGCTGCCCTGATGGCAGGTTCGGCGCCAAGTTTGGTCGCAAGTTTAGTTTTGGGCGGCGTGGCCAATGTGGCCTTTGCAGCGGGCACAGACGAAAGCCCTGCGCCCAAACTTTTGAAACAAGAAATGGAGCACATCGCCAAGCTCGATGCGGCGCTCGCGCCGGTCAGCGGCCTTGCCCCTTCCCAAGAGGATGCACAGCGCATCAAGCAGGCGGTTGCTGCCGTTGCCTCCAACAATATGGAGCGCTTCAACGAATTGAAAGCGGCGATCACCAACCCTGTCGGCAAGAAACTCGTCGAATGGGTGCGATTGAGAAGCGGCTATGGCGAAGCTGCGGAATACCGGGCCTTCCTCAACGACAATCCGCTGTGGCCCGAACGCAGCATGCTGACACAGCGCATGGAAGAAGCGTTTTTCACACAAGGCGGAAGCTCAGCCAGCATCAAGGAACACTTCAAATCCTCGCCGCCCGAAACGGGGATCGGTTTTGCCGCGCTTGCATCCGCGTATCTGGCCGAAAGCAACAAGGACGAAGCGCGCAAACTCGCGGCCAAAGCTTGGCGCGAATTCCCCATGCCTGGAACGTTGGAAACCGGTTTCCTGCGCCGCTTCGGCGATCTACTCGATGAAAAAGACCACAGATGGCGCTTTGACCGCATGGTGACGGACGACGTTCGCTGGGCTGAAAACCGCGCCGAACGGGCAGCCGTTGCCCGCCGTGTCATTCCGCTGCTCTCCGCCGCCGAACAGAAAAAGGCAAATGCCCGCCTCGCCGTTTTCAACAAATCCAGTAGCGCCCGCGCACTGATGGACGCTCTTCCCGCCGATCCTCAAGACCACGGTCTCGCGTTCCACCGGGCACAGGTATTGCGCAAGGCGGGCAAGGTCGAAGATGCCGCCAAGATCATCCTGGCGCAACCGGCCGACCCTGAAAAAATCGCCGTGCTCGATGAGTGGTGGGCCGAGCGGCGCCAGCTCGCGTATGGCGCGCTTAAAATCGGCAAGCCGAAGCTCGCCTATGAACTCACCAAAGACGCGGGGCCCTTGAGCGTCAACCCGCGCAAAGAACAAACCTTCATAGCAGGCTGGATCGCGTTCCGGTATCTCAAAGATCCAGATGGCGCGATCAAACACTTCAACGATCTCGGCAAAGCGGCCGACGGCCCGTTGAGCCGTGCGAAAGCCGCTTATTGGCTCGGCCGCATTGCTGAATCCCAGGACAAGAAAAGCGAAGCCCGCGAGCACTACACGAAAGCGTCGAAAGAAGTCGATACTTTCCATGGCCTGCTTGCGATGCAAAAGCTGGAGCCGGACCGCACGACATTTGAAATCAAACCGCCTGCCGAGCCGACAGCAGAACAGATCGAAAAATTCAACAATCTCGATGCTGTGAAAGCGGTCGTTCTCGCACGCAAGTCGGGACTTTCGCGAGAATACACGCGCGGTTTTCTAACCTCGCTGCGCATTGGTCTGCCGAGCGAAGCCGAAGCCGGCATGATCGCGCATCTGGCGGACGCTATCGGCGACACGCAGATGTCGCTGCGCATTGCCAAGTCCGCGATTGCCAAGGGGCAGAACCTTTTGACCTACGGCTACCCGGTACATCCTTTCCCGGCTTACAAACCGCTTCGGCAGCCGCCTGAAATCGCGTTTCTACTCGGCATCGCCCGGCAGGAAACCGAGTTCGAAGCCAAGACTATTTCGGGCGCCGGTGCCAAAGGCCTCTTGCAGGTGATGACGGTCACCGCCAATCACGTGTGCCGCGACTATAAAATCAAGTGCGATATCCCTCGCCTCATGACCGACAATTCCTACAACGCCATGATTGCTTCCGCCTACATCGCCGACCGCATGGGCGAGTTCGGCGGCTCGTATGTTCTCGGCCTTGCAGGGTATAATGCGGGTCCGGGCCGCGCACGCGAATGGGTGCGCGAATTTGGCGATCCGCGCGATCCGAAAGTCGATCCGATCGATTGGATCGAACGCATTCCCATCACAGAAACGCGCGAATACGTCACAAAAGTATTGTCCAACATACAAATCTACCGGGCGCGCGTCGGCGAGAACGCGAAGGCGCTGCGCATCGAACAGGACCTTGTGCGCGCGCGCGGCAATTTCAAAACGCCCGAGGTAGACAAGGACGCCGCCAAGTCCGATAGTCGGCCAAATTCCAGAGGCTGACTCGGCGCTAATTTTCGGGCGGCGATTTTCGGGCGGCGAGTGCGGGGGCAATTCTATGACAGCATTGAGCGGCGGTTTTCGAGAGATTCGATTTTCGGCACGTGACGGCCTTAGCCTTTATGCGCGCCACTATCCGGCACGCGCCTATGGTTCGCGGAGGCCCATTTTGTGTCTCGCCGGCTTGACGCGGAACTCGAAAGATTTCCATGACGTGGCGTCGGCACTATCCAGCCACCCGCAAGTCCCACGCGAGGTGTTCACGCTCGACATGCGCGGGCGCGGCCAATCGGAGCATGACCGCGATTGGAAGAACTACACGGTTCCCAACGAGGCTCACGACGTCATCGATTTCATGACCATGATGGAACTGTCCGGGGCCGGGTTCATCGGCACATCGCGCGGCGGGCTCATCACGATGGTACTTGCAGCCCTACAGCCCTCGCGCATCGGCGCCGCCGTCTTGAACGACATCGGACCGGTTATCGAGACCGACGGTCTCGTGCGCATTGCAGGCTACGTCGGCCGGATGCCTAATCCCAAATCCTGGGCAGACGCCGGCCGCATGATCCGCGATTTAACGAAGCGCGACTTTCCTCTGCTGACGGAAGCGGGCGCCGAGGCCTTCGCACGTCAACTCTTCAACGAAAAAAACGGCCGGCCCGCCGCCGGTTACGACAGCAAAATCTCGAAATCGCTCTCGGTGCTCGATGGGCCTATGCCGCAGCTTTGGCCGCAGTTCGAAGCCTTGAAGCGCGTGCCTCTGCTCGTGATCCGGGGCGAAAATTCCGATCTCCTGTCGCCGAAGACACTCGACGAAATGCGTAAGCGCCACCCCATGATGGCGAGCTTCATTTCCAAAAATGAAGGTCACGCGCCGCTTTTGTGGGATACGCCGGCCATTGACGAGATCACATCGTTCTTCGCCAACACCGACGTGCAATCGCACTACGGGCGGACGGCCGCAGCTTAGCGTTCACTTTCCCGGTCACGGGTCGCGGCTGGTTTCTACATCGCCCTTATCAACCCGGCGCGAGAATTCCGTCTGCCCGCCGCTCGACAGGATGCGAGCTTGTTCGACCCAATTTTCGCGCTCGATCCGTCCCTTGAAATCCAAAGTCTGGCTGATGCGATCGATTTCGCCCGCGCTCCAATTGGCGATTTGCTCGTAACTCGATATGCCGAGCGCGTTGAGCCGCTTTTCGATCAGGACGCCGATGCCGCGAATGCGCTTTAGATCGTTGACTTCGCCGGACGACGTGGAACTGCGGTAGGCTTCCGATTTCACCGATCGCAAATTGTCGAGATTGCTGTCGTCGCCTGCTTTGGTTTCGCGTTCTTTGATGGCATCCGAGAGCCTCGCAGGGCGCGAGATATTCGGATCGACCCTTGATAGCGGCGATACGGGCTCAATCGGGCGCACGCCGCGCGTGACGCTGGCGGACGCCGCGGCAATAGCGGCCGCTGCCGCGCTTGCCATTTCAGACACGGATCGTTGCGGCAGCTGGGACCCGCCAGCAGCAGGTGGAGCGGCAGGTGCCGCGGCGGGCGCCGGAGTTGGTGCGGCTGATGGAGCAGCGCCAGCCGCTGGAGCGGATGGCGCGATAGGCGCAGGCTTTGCAGCGGGCATTGGCGCAGCCTGTTGCGCAGCCGCCTGATGCTGCGCGGCGGTTTGCTGCATGGCCTTAGCCGCCGAGGCGGCAGTGGCCGACGCCGCAGCGGCAGCGGCGGCTGCCGCCGGTGCCGTCGCTGATGCGGCCCCGCCGGTTGGCCCCGATGCGGGCGCATTCGCGACGGTCGCCGGAGCAGCCGCCTGTGGCTTCGCAGGAGCCGGCGCGGAGGCTGGCTGGCTTGGCACGGGAGGAGATGCCGGCGCTTGACCCGCGGCACGGCTGCGCGAGTAATACGTTTCACCACCTTTAGCGAGGATCTGCGCTTGCTCGATCCATTGCTCGCGCTCGATCCGGCCAGAGAGGCCGAGAGCCTGATTGACGCGGTTGACGTCGGCTGGCGTCCAGTGCGCGATATCGTCGAAGTTGCGCACGCCCAGAGCACGCAAGCGCTGGCTCATCGCCTCGTCGATGGCGCGAATTCGCAGAAAATCGTCAAAGACAGCCGGCTTCGCAACCGGAGGAACGGATACGGCCGGCGCAGCGGATGGTGTTGCGGGCGGCGGCGCAGATTTCGGCGGATCGGCAGGCTTCGCTGGTGGCGCCGTAACCGGAACGGCCGACTGGGGAGCAGGTTTTGGCGGCGGCGTCACCACCGGCACGCCGCTCGCAGTCGTGGTGGCCGTCGAGGCCGTTGCAACGGCGGCTTTGGCGGCGGCGACAGCGGCGAGTGCCGCCGGCGTCGTGGTGGCAGTTGTCGCCGGTTGGGGCGCCGGTTTGGTCACTGTGGGCTGGGGCACCGTCGCGGGTTTGGCAGACTGTGTGGTGGTGGTGGACGCGGGCTTTGGCATAGCCGAGCCTGGACCCGGCCGCGCGGTGACCGGCTTCAATACCGCAGGGCGGATTTCGACAATGCATTTGCGCGGCGTGTCGTCTTTAAGAACGGCGTTGGCGAGAGCCCGGTCGAAACGCGACGTATCGGGCTGAACCGGCGCCGCCTTGGGTTCCGGACGCGCCAGAATGTCAATCTTCGGCTGCAGGGGTTCATAGTTTCGCGGGGCAATTTGCGGAGCGGGCGCTGGTGTTGCAACAGGCGCGGCCGCACGCACGACGGGGCGTGGCGCAGGCGGAATCTCAGCGGCTAGTGTTGCCGGTTCCCGGCGCGCGGTGCGCTTCATCAGGCACGCGGTAAACGCGCCAAGAAAGTAGCTGGCCAGCAAAAGCAGGAACGTCTGAAGCAACAGGTACGTCATAACATTGGCACTCCGCCGCTCGGTCTTACAGTTCTTCTTCGCGTCCGCACGACACCCAGCCCGCGGCAAGCCCGAGCGCGAATGCGAGTGCGATCCACCAGATCAACTTCAAGAAAAGATAGTCCATGCCTTAATCTCCGCACGTTTGACGCAGCGCACTTAGCTGCCTTTGACCGTGAACTCGATACGCCGGTTCTTGGCGCGCCCATCGGCCGTGTTGTTGTCGGCTATTGGCCGCGTTGCACCATATCCAACTGCGCGCAACCGGTTGGCATCGACGCCGGCACGCGTCAGGAAATTGACCACCTCCTGTGCCCGCCGGTTCGACAAGCGCTGATTGCGCTCGTCCGTTCCTTCCGCGTCGGTGTGCCCCTCAATTTCGATGCGGAACGCCGGGCAGGCGTTGGCGATTTCGGCGAGCCCATAGAGCGTGTCGGCGCTGTCGGCGGTGAGATCGGACTTCGCCCGTTCGAATTGGATAATACCTTTCGACGCTGCTTCGCGCAAAAGCTCCTGGCACGTGTCGGCTTCCGAGATAATCTCGATTTTGCCTCCGACTTCGATCTGGTCCCGACCCGAAAAACCTTGCGGCAGGCCGGAGGCAAGAGCCGCTTTAATATCGGACGCGACTTTCTCGCTGTCGGCAAAGCCGCGCACGATGAGGTCCTGCTTGGCGAGAGCTGCTTCACCCCGCTTGAGGCGCGCCAAGTGTTCAAGTCCGCGCACGGCAACCGCGTTCCACGGTTCCATCGGAGCTGCCACGACCTTCATCTGATCGACAGGCCGGGATTTCGGGAATAACCGCTGGGCGGCGTCCATGAGAATGGACCGGCTGGCCTCGTCCGGGATATCGCCGGCAAGCGTAAGGTCGCCTTGCTCGCCATGAACGGCGCGCCACGACAAGTTGCTATTGACCTGCCCCGTGAAAGAAATCTCGGTTCCAGTGCTGCACGTTTGACCGGCAGCAGCTTTGACATCCGCCGGTACGCCCTGGGCGACGCTGTAATCGTCCGTTGTGCCGGTTACGAGCAGCTTCATGTCGTTGAGCAGCGCTTTGCCGGATTTGAGGCGCGGGAGCGAGGCAAGGCCCGCGACGATGCACGTCTGCCACCCTTCGGGCGCACCGGCAACGACTTGCAGCTTGTCGGTCACGGGACGGCCCGGGAAGCGCGCTTTGACCGTGTCGATCAGAGCGGTACGGGCCGCTTCGCTTGGAACGTAGCCGCCCACCTCAACGGCCGTCCCATCGGCCGTGATCGACATCACATAGTTCGAGGACGTCTGGGCCTGCAGTTTCGGAAACTTGATTTGCTCCGTCAGCTTGAAGGCTTGCGGTACGCCTAAACGCAGAGCCTTCTGCACGGCTTGTGCCGTCGCCTCATCGGCTGCTTCTCCGGTAAAGATCATATCCCGGTTCTTGATGTCGGCCGTGCCCGTCTTCAACTGCGCAAGCTGGGCGAGCGCGGCATGCGCGGCACTCGGCCAGCCATCCGGCGCACCATCCGCGACGTCCGTTCGATCAACCAGCGCGAGCTTGGGAAAGAACCCCTTCGCCTCGCTAAAGAGCTGCTCGCGAAGTTTCTCGGTTGGCACGAACCCGCTCATGACCAGCTGATTGCCAGCCGACTTGGCCCCCCATATGAAGGGATTGGCAACCGGTGGCGTGATCTTTTCGGCCGCCAGCTTGACGCCGGCGGGCATTGCGGTTGCAAGCGTTGTTTTCACGTTTTTGTAGATTGGCGATGTTGGCGCTTCGCCCGTGATCGTGAGGTCGAGAGTTTCGATTTCCGCCTCGCCCTTCTTGAGCTGGGCCAGCTGCTTCAAAGTGAAATTGATACCCGAATGCCATTGCTCGCGATCGGGAGCGCCGCGCGCAAGCTTCATGTCGTCTTTGATTTCGGCCTTTGGGAAAGCCGCACCCGCCGCGCCGAGGATCAGCTTGCGCGAGTCTTCATTGGGCACATAGCCATTGAGCACCAGCTTGCCGTCGCGCCACGTTGCCGACCACAAATACTTTTCGATGACCTGCAGCATTTCGGTGCGGCCCTGCACGACACGGACGCCCCAGGTGTCGCGCACTTTGGAGAGTGCCCGGCCCGGCTCGTTGTCGTCGCTGGCTTTGCCCGTCAGGACACTATCGCGGCCGGAAAAAATCGGCACCGCCCAATTGAGGCCCGAACGCGCCAGCGACTCTTGCGTGCGCCGGCCAAGGTCCGCTTCGATGCCATCGTGTTCGAACTGAACCGCGACCCAGCTCAGCATCGCGATTGGGATCAAGCCCAATAGCCAGTAAGACGGATTGCATCGCATTCGAACACTCACTCCCCAACGCACTTTAGCGCGTACGTCCGTTCCGCACCCGGCCTGTCACCCGGCCATGTGCTTTGCCAGCCGTCATGGGCACTACCCGGCCCCGCCGGAGTGTGCTCACCAAGCTCAGCCGGCTCTCGCTTGAGACCCCGCAGTCTTTCCCGTACAGAACTATAGACAATCGCCATCCGCAATCCAAGACGGCCCGCCGAACGCACAAGCGGCTCCAAAGTGCTGATTTATGCGCGTTTTTCATGGCCGGTGTGGCCATTATGCGCCGCTGAAGTCTTTCTTCCTCAGGATGAAAATGCGGCCTCTAGCGTGCCCTAGTCCCACATTCCCTTCACACATCCGGCTCAGAACGGGCAGCAACGGCTTCTCCTTGTTGCCCAACGCGCACAGGTTCAGCTGCCTGAGGGTTGACTGCCGCATCTTCAAAAACCCGGCCAATCAGCACGAGGCATGGCCCGGAAACACCGAGCTTGTCGAGGCGGCCCGGCAGCTCATCGATTGTGCTGAGGATTGTTGTTTCGCCGTCGCGTGAGACGCCGATCATGGCGACGGCGGGCGTCGAACCCGGCAGTCCTGCAGCGACGAGACGGTCGCGCAGTTCCGAAAGCGTCCTGTGTGCCATGTAAACGGCGGTCGTTGCGCCGGGGTCTGCCAGCGCTGCCCAGTTAAGCGTTTCGGGCAACCTGCCTTCGCGCGAGTGACCCGTCACGAGTTGAAGACGCTTTGCAGAATCGCGATGGGTCAGCGAAACTTTGAGCTTCGACGCCGCCGCTTGGATGGCTGAGATGCCGGGTATCACCTCAAACGGAATGCCTGCTGCACGAAGTTCGTTCATCTCTTCGCCGCCACGCCCAAAAATCATCGGATCGCCGGCCTTGAGACGCACAACGCGTTTGCCTTCAAGCGCAAAGCGCACCATCAGGCTATTGATTTCCGTTTGCTTGCATGACGGCCCATAGCCGGTCTTGCCGACGAGGATGCGTTTTGACTCGCGCCGCGCGAAATCGAGAACGGCCGGCATGACAAGATCGTCGTAAAGCACGACATCGGCGGCCCTCAACGCGCGCACGGCTTTGAGCGTCAACAGTTCGGGATCGCCGGGGCCCGCGCCAACAAGCGACACGAAACCTTTTGCAGAACTTGAGCCTTCGCGCCGGCTCGCGTCTCGCAGAAGTTCCTCAAGATCGCCGTCGTGCGGCGCCTTGTCTGCGTTATTCAGCGCACGCTCGGCAAACAGCTCCCAAAAGCGCCGGCGCGCGCTCATGTCGGCACCAAGGCGTTCGCCCTGGCGGCGCCAGGCTTTCGCGGCTTCGGCCCAGCGCTTAAAGCCGGCCGGCAGCAGCGCTTCAAACCGCGAGCGGATCGCTTGGCCGAAAACGGGAGCCGCACCATCCGTCGAAATTGCAACGACAAGCGGGGAACGGTTGACGATGGCGCCGAATTGAAATTCGCAGAAAGCCGGCCGGTCGATGACATTGACCGGTGCGCCCGCCGCCTTGGCCGCTGCAACAAATGCGGCTGCTTCCTCATCTTCTGTGATGGCACCGATGGCAATCGCCGCGCCTTTCAAGTCGCTTGGCTGCCAGTTGCGGCGATGAATCGTTATGGTGCCTGCAGGCGGCAACGCGGCTGCTTCCAGCATTTCAGCCGAAGGCTCTGCCGCATAAACATCTAGGTTTGCGCCCGCCGCAGAGAGCAGCTCGGCCTTCCATGCCGCGGCGTCGCTACCGCCAGCAAGAACGGCGCGCTTGCCTTTGAGTTTCAAAAACACAGGAAGCGTCGCCAGAGGATCCATGCGGTTGGGCCGCTTTTCCTCGGGGCTTCGGGTTGCCGGAGACGGGTCGAGAGTAGACATCGGGCAGCTTGGGTTCGCGCTACGTTGGGTTCACTACTTAGGGACTGCCATCGGCATTCCCATGATGCGGCGCCGGTGAGAAGCGCACAAGGCACATAGCCCCACCGCGCGCACGGTTATTCTAGCTCAATGAGAGGCGCAAACTTCAAGGCAATTCACGAACCTGATATTGATGGTCAACTAATTGAAAAACAATAGTAATTGACTATTTTAAGTGCACCCCGCGTTAACGGCGCCACCGGACACCGCGCGGCTTTTCGTCGGGACGCATCAAATGTAAGCCGCGCACCGGCACTCAAGCGGCAAGCCCAAACTCTCTTCGCTCGACTCTCGTGCCCGGGCTGGTTATCCCGGCGCTATCCTGAATTTCGAGATTTTTCATAGTCGATCGAGCCCGCATTGTTCCTGCAAATAACAACCACGCATCGCCCTGCGACCGACCTCGGGTATCTCTTGCACAAAAACCCGGAGCGGATGCACGAACTCGACTTCGCTTTCGGCAAGGCGCGGCTATTTTTTCCGCAAGCAAGCGGCGAGACGTGTGCCGCCGTCTTGATCCTGGACGTCGATGCGGTTGCGCTCGTACGCGGTGAATCGGGCGGCGACGGGCTGATGGACCAGTACGTCAACGACCGGCCTTATGCCGCCTCGTCGTTCTTGAGCGTCGCCATGGGCCGGATGATGCGCGAGGCAATCTCTGGGCGCAGCAAGGAGCGGCAAGAACTGGCCGATACGGCGATCCCGCTTGAGGCAATTGTCGCGCCAATGCCTGCGCGCGGCGGGCCGGAACTTGTCAAAAAATTGTTTGAGCCGCTCGGATACACGGTGACGTGCGCGCAGATTCCGATGGATCCGGCACGCCCCGATTGGGGCATGAGCCCTTATGTCACGCTGAAGCTGCAGGCAGAAACGCGGCTCAGCCAGCTCCTGACGCACCTCTATGTGCTTATTCCCGTGCTCGACGCGCGAAAGCATTATTTCGTCGGCGACGACGAGTTGGAAAAGCTGTTGACACGCGGCGAAGGATGGCTGCAGGCCCATCCCGAACGCGATCTGATTGTTACGCGCTATCTCAAGGGGCGGCGCAGCCTGGTGCGCGAAGCGTTGGCCCGGCTGACGGCGGATGAGGGCGCACCAGAAGCAGCGGTAGATCCCGTTCGCAAAGACACGGCCGAAGAAGCAATCGAAAAGCCGCTGCGCTTGCACGACCGGCGTCTCGATACGGTGACTCAAACTTTAAAGGATCTTGGCGCCGTGCGCGTGCTGGACCTCGGATGCGGCGAGGGCAAACTCATCGCCCGGCTGATCAAAGACAAGCAGTTCGTCGAAATTGTTGGCGTTGAGGTTGGCAGCATCAGCCTGCAGCGCGCAACCGAACGGTTTAAAGACCTGCCGGAGCGTGTGCACGGCCGCATTAAGCTTTTACAAGGTGCTTTGATTTATCGAGATGTCCGGCTGCGCGGATACGATGCGGCGGCCCTCGTCGAGGTTATCGAACATATTGAGTTGGACCGCCTGCCGCATCTGGAGCGCGCAGTTTTCGGCGACGCGCAACCCCGCGCCGTTATCGTGACAACGCCCAACGCCGATTACAATGTCTTGTTCCCAACGCTACCAGCGGGCAACTTCCGTCACGGCGATCACCGCTTTGAGTGGACGCGCTCCGAATTTGGCGCCTGGTGCGCGCGCGTTTGCGAAGCCTATGGCTATCGGGTTCGCATTGAGCCCCTCGGCGACGTGCACGAGACGCACGGTGCGCCATCGCAGATGGCGGCGTTCACGCGATGAACCTTAATATTCCCGAGTTCTCGCTCGTGCTGCTGATCGGCGCCTCCGGCTCCGGCAAATCAACGTTTGCACGCCGGCATTTTGGCGCGACAGAGATCGTTTCGTCAGATATCTGCCGCGGCCTCGTCAGCGACGACGAAAATGCGCAAGACGCGACCGCCGACGCGTTCGAACTCCTGCACAAAACCGTTGAGATCCGGTTGAAGCGCCGGCGTCTCACCGTCGTTGATGCCACGAATGTGCGGGCAGAAGACCGCAAGTACCTTGTCGACATCGCCAAACGCTGGCACGCGCTGGCCGTCGCGATTGTCATCGATCCGGGCGAAGGCGTGTGCCATGCACGCAATGCGGTGCGCCCTACCCGCGCGTTCGGTCCTCACGTGGTCCGCAATCAAAGGAGCGCACTCCGGCGCAGCGCCCGCTTTCTGAAGAAAGACGGTTTCGGCCACGTTTATGAGCTTGAATCTGAAGCCGACATTGATGCCGCCGTAATCACGCGCGTCAAACTCTGGACCGACAAGCGCGAGGAAACGGGGCCCTTCGACATCATCGGCGACGTGCACGGTTGCGCGGACGAACTGGAAGCGCTGCTGGCCAAATTGGGATACGCAATCGAGCAAACTCAAGACCCGGATTTGGGTTTGCGCTATCGCGTTGCGCCGCCGTCCGGACGCAAGGCCATCTTTGTCGGCGATCTGACCGATCGCGGCCCCAGGGTTGGAGATGCGCTGCGCATCGCCATGGACATGGTTGAAGCGGGCACGGCGCTCTGCGTACTCGGCAATCACGAAGCCAAGGTCGAAAAGTGGCTGCGCAGCCGCGACGTCAAAATCACCCACGGACTGGACAAAACGATCGCCGACCTGGAAGCGGGTGGCGACGCCTTCAAGCGCCGCGTCAAAACCTTCATCGGAGGATTGATCAGCCACTACATCCTGGATGGCGGCAAGATTGCCGTCGCTCATGCCGGCATCAAGGCCGAAATGCAGGGGCGCGCTTCCGGCGCGATCCGCTCGTTCTGCCTTTATGGCGAGACGACCGGCGAAACCGACGAATTTGGCCTGCCCGTCCGCTATAACTGGGCGCTCGATTATCGCGGCGGCACACGCGTGATTTATGGGCACACACCGATTGTCGAGACCGAATGGCTCAACAACACGCTGTGCATCGATACGGGTTGCGTGTTCGGCGGCAAGCTCACCGCGCTGCGCTATCCTGAGATGGAGCTCGTGTCCGAGCCCGCGCGCGCCGTTCCCAGCGAGCCTGTCCGCCCACTGACGGCACCAGCGCAGGCGCGCTCCGCTCAGCACGAACACGACGACACGCTCGATCTCGCAGACGTGACGGGCAAACGCATTTTAACGACGCGGTATGCCCATTCCATTACGGTGCGCGCGGAAAACGCAGCCGCTGCGCTCGAAGTGATGGCGCGCTTTGCCGTCGATCCAAAATGGTTGATCTATCTGCCGCCGGCAATGTCGCCGTCCGAGACTTCGGAACAAGAGGGCTTTCTTGAGCATCCAGCCGAAGCACTCGCGTTTTTCCAGCGCGCCAACGTCAGGCACGTCATGTGCCAAGAAAAGCACATGGGTTCGCGTGCCGTCATGGTTGTGGCGCGCGATGCGGAGGCGGCAAGGCGGCGATTTGGCGTCGCCAATGGGTCGCAAGGCGAGATCTATACGCGAACCGGCCGCGCCTTCTTCAGCGACGGCAATCACAAGCGCGAAGTTGTCGAGCGCACCGCAAAAGCTGCCGAAGCGGCGGGTTTATTCGACGCTCTAAAATCGGACTGGCTGTGTCTCGACGCCGAGATCATGCCGTGATCTGCGAAAGCGCAGGCCTTGATCGAGCAGCAGTACGGCCCCGTTGGCGCCGCCGCGCGGGCCGGTCTTGCTATCGCGGAAGCGGCCGCATCCAAGGCCGCGGCACGCGGCATCGACGTTGGGCAACTGGCAGCGGGCCTCGGCGAAAAGCGGCAGCGTGCGGACCGGTTTGCGGCGGCCGTCCGGCAGTATTGCTGGCCGGTCGATGGCATCGGCGGTGTTCGCATTGCGCCGTTTCACATGCTCGCGAGCGAGGGCAAGGTCCACAGCGATCAGGCGCACGACTGGCACATGCAAACGCTTGCCGCGCTCTTGCACCACGACACCCTGTTCCAGGCGACCCGCACCCTAATTGTCGATTTGCAAGATCCGGCGAGCCTCGCCGCCGCTACCGGTTGGTGGCTTGAGATGACGGGCAAGGGTGGCGAAGGCATGGTCGTCAAGCCATCGACCTTCCTTGCCCGCTTCGACGGCAATCGGCTCTTGCAACCGGCTGTGAAGTGCCGCGGGCGCGATTATCTGCGCATCATTTACGGTCCCGACTACGATTTACCGGAGAACCTCCAGCGTCTCCGCAAGCGTGGTCTCGGCGCAAAAAGATCGCTCGCTATCCGCGAGTTCGCCCTTGGTCTTGAGGCGCTAGAGCGCTTTGTTGCGCGCGAGCCGTTGCGACGTGTGCACGAATGCGTGTTCGCGGTTTTGGCGCTTGAAAGCGAGCCGGTCGATCCGAGGCTCTAATAAGGGCGCGGGTTAGCGGGTTAACGCGCCAGAACTGTTCGTTACATGATCCCAGGATAAGCCAAACCGGGCGAGATACTTTTTCAAGCGATCTGCGTCGTTGCTCGACGCTTTTGATTGCCGCGAGACTGCGAACAATCGCCGGCCGGCATCGCTGAGCGTGCGCGACTCTTTGCAGACACGGACGACACTTGCAAGCTGTACGCGGTCGAAGAGATCGATCGCTGCAATTTGGTCGGGATTGAGAACACCTAACAAGTCGTCGCCGCCGCCGCCGCTTTCGGCTTGCGCCCAACGCCGCATCAAGCGTTCGATTTCTTCCGAAACGGAGGCCTCGTTTATGCGGCCGGACGGCGCTAGCGTCGCCATCCGCGTGATTGAGGCGCTAAGATCGCGGAAGTTGGCGGTCCAGCGCGCGTCCGATGAGGTGGCAAAGCGCAAATAATTCTCGCGTGCTTCCTTGTTGAATGTGACAGTGTCGCCAGTGCTGCGCGCGTGCCGCGCCAACTCAAATTCGAGATTTGGGGCTAGGTCTTCGCGCCTTTCCTTCAGTCCCGGCAGAGCAAACGTCCAAAGATTGAGCCGGGCGAGCAGATCCTCGCGGAATTCCCCGGTTTGAACGGCGCGCTCCAAATCGCGATTTGTTCCGGCAATCAATTGGAAGTCGCTTGCCGATTCCTTGTCCGCGCCGACGGGCAGAAATCTCTTTTCCTCGATAGCGCGCAGGATCATCGCCTGCTCGTCGATGCCGAGTTCGCCGATTTCGTCTAGAAACAGCAAGCCGTTGTTTGCGGACCGCAATAGCCCTGCGCGGTCCGAGGTCGCGCCCGTGAAGGCCCCTTTGATGTGCCCGAACAATGCCGACATGGCGGCATCGCCGCGCAGCGTGGCGCAGTTGACTTCGACAAACGGCCCTTTGATCTGATGGCGCGCAATTTTCAGTTCGTAGATCCGCCGGGCGAGTTGCGATTTTCCCGCGCCCGTCGGCCCGGTGAGAAGAATGGACGACTTTGAGCGGATCGCGACTTGCTCGATGCGATCGATCATCCGGTTGAAATCCGGATTGCGCGTCTCAATGCCGGATTTCAGAAAGGACGTGGCCTTCACTTTTTCGGCGCGGAACCGCGTTGCGATCCTGTCGTAACGCGAAAGATCGAGATCGATGATGCCGTGCGAGCCGGGCTCCCCGTCCTTCCAGCGCTTGGGCGGAGACAATTGCAAGATGCGGCCGGGAATGACGCGCGCTTCGGTCAACAGGAACCAGCAGATCTGCCCAACATGCGTGCCGGTCGTGATGTGGACCAGGTAGTCTTCGGCATCGACATCGAATGAATACGCCCGCGCAAAATCGTGAAGCGCGCTGTAGACCTCTTCGAAATCCCATGGGTCTTTGAATTCAATAATGTGGCGTTTGACTTCCGTCTCGGGTGAGACCTGAGCGATATCTTTCTCAACGCGATCGGCGAGCGCTGTGTGCGCCCGGGCGTGCAGGAGCTCGAGACGGTTGATGTGCAGATCGTCGTGCTGGCAAAGGCTGACGGTCGTCCGCCAGCGCTGCCAGCGATCGGGAGTTTTGCCCTGATCGAGCGTGGGGCCGAGAAAGCCGATGGCGACCCGAGTTTTCATGAGTTTGATATTATCTGAAAAGATAAATTAGTCGATACATAGATATATATATTTGCAATATAATCTGCGAGAGAATTCCGCAGGACGATATAATTTCACGCCATTTCAATGTCTTACACTTTTTTTTGCGGCGACGGCGGCCAATGGCACGCCGGATGCAACATCGGCCTTGTCACACAACAAAGGACGCATGTCATGGCGAACAAATCACTGTTTGCATCCTATGCCGGAAAGTTGCTGCAGAAAGCCAACGCGAAAAACCGCGCAGGCGCGCCGGCGTATGCCCTCGAGCCGCGTCACCAGCTGGCTCAGATTGCGATGACGGGTACGCTCTCTACGACGTTCTACGCGAACGGCAATTCGCAGCTCGGCGATGTCTTGGCGCTTGTTGCCAAGGTCGAGCCGGCGTTCCTGGCAAAGGCTGCGATCTACGCACGGCGCAAAGGGCAGATGAAGGATATGCCGGCTCTGTTGCTGGCAGCCTTGTCGGCGCGCGATACACAGGTTTTCGCGCAGGCTTTCCCGCTCGTTGTCGATAATGGCCGGATGCTGCGCACGTTCGGGCAGATCATGCGTTCAGGCGCTGCCGGGCGGAAGTCTTTGGGTTCGCGCCCGAAGGCCATGGTGGAGGCTTGGTTGAACGGAGCTTCGGATCGTCAGGTCCTGCAAGCATCCGTTGGCCAGTCGCCGTCGCTCGCGGACGTGATCAAGATGGTGCACCCCAAGCCCGCATCCGCGGAGCGGCGGGCGCTCTACGCTTACTTGATCGGCAAGCCGTACGACGTGTCGTTGCTACCGCAAGACGCGCGCGCGTTTGAAGCTTTCAAGCGCGACGCGTCGAACCCTGTGCCGGATGTTCCGTTCCAGATGCTGACGGCTTTGGAATTGACGCCGCAGCACTGGGCGGCAATTGCGAAGCAGGCCGGCTGGCAGATGCTGCGCATGAACCTGAATACGTTCGACCGCCAGTGCGTTTTCGCCATTGACGGTTTCGCGGAGATGGTGGCGGCGCGGTTGCGCGACCCGGCGGAGATCGCCAAGTCGCGCGTGCTTCCTTACCAGCTGATGGCGGCCTATGCCGCTGCCAGCCAGGATGTGCCCCTTGTCGTGCGCGAAGCGTTGCAGGACGCCATGGAGATCGCCATTGCCAACGTTCCGGCGATTGCGGGCAACGTGGTTTTGTGCCCCGACGTCTCGGGCTCGATGGGCTCGCCGGCGACGGGCCGCCGCAAGGGTGCTACGTCGGTTGTCCGTTGCATCGATGTTGCAGCCCTTGTGGCGGCGGCGATGTTGCGCGCGAACCCGCAGGCACGCGTGCTGCCGTTCGAGAACGATGTGGTAAACGTTGTCTTGAACCCGCGCGATACGGTGTTGACGAACGCGGCCAAGTTGGCGGCGGTTGGCGGCGGCGGAACGAACTGCTCGGCGCCGCTGGCGACGTTGAACGCAGAACGTGCGACGGCCGATACGATTGTTTTCATCTCGGACAACCAGTCCTGGATGGATGCGCGTGCGGCCGACAGCACGGGGCTGATGACGGAGTGGACAAAGTTCAAGGCCCGCAACCCGCGTGCCAAGCTCGTCTGCATCGATATCCAGCCCTATGGCACGTCGCAGGCCGTGGAACGTGACGATATCTTGAACGTTGGAGGGTTCTCCGACGCCGTGTTCGAGGTTATCGCCGCTTTCGCAAAAGGCACGATCGGACCGGCCCATTGGGTTGGCGAGATCGAGAAGATCGAACTGTAAGATAAAATGCCAAGGCCGGGGGGAATGCTTGCCCGGGACTACATCGCTAAAGCCGGAGAACGTCTCAGGCTCACGAACTCGTCCCCCCGGCCTTGTTACTTGCGACAAACCGATCGAACGGCCAACCTCCTGGCGAATGCCCGTGCGGACTACATCTGCCACATGTCGGGTCTCACGAAAATCTCGTCGCCGGGAGGTGTGCCGTTCGATCTTGATCAAGACCCTGGCGAATGCCGGCGGGACTACATGGTAAGGCGAAAGCCGACGGGAGTTCGAAGCCCCCGTCCAATTTTTGGTTCGCCAGGAATTGGATTTGTCCCGCTTAACCTCGTCGCCAGGACCTACTGAAAACACGTGACGAATGCCGGTGGAACTACATCATAGCCAAATGACCGGGTCGCGGGTTCGAATCCCGCCGGAGTTGCGCAAGCCGCTTCGTAGCTCAGCGGTAGAGCAGGATGTTTCGCCAAAACCTCGTCGTCACGTGTCCCCTTTTTTCGCACTTTGAAAGTACCGGACTAATGCCATGAAACAAAGAACCTACGAACTTCTCGCCGAGCGCCACGAACCGGCTCGGTCTGCAGCCGGAAAAATCGCGCCCGTGAAGATGTGGACGCGCGGCGTTCCCGTCGAAGGGCAGGCGGCCGCGCAACTTTTGAATACGGCGTCGATGCCCTTCATCTTCAAGCATCTTGCCGTTATGCCGGACGTGCATTTCGGTCTGGGCTCGACAATCGGTTCGGTTATCCCAACCAAAGGCGCGATCATACCCGCGGCCGTTGGCGTCGATATCGGTTGCGGAATGATGGCGTGGCAGTTGACTCTTACGGCGAAAGATTTGCCCGGCAATCTCGCCGGTATCCGTTCCGATATCGAGAGCGCCGTTCCGCACGGGTTCATCACGACGCAAGGCCGCGCCTTGAAAGGCGGATGGGAAGTGGTTCCGGCCTCCGTCTCAACGCGCTGGCGCGCGCTTGACGAGCGCTATAAGGCGATCCTGGCCAAGCATCCGAAAATAAAGCACAAGCGCCCCGAGCATCAGCTTGGCTCGCTCGGCACCGGCAATCACTTCATCGAGCTGTGCTTGGATGAAGCCGATAACGTCTGGGTCATGCTGCATTCGGGTTCGCGCGGCCCCGGCAACACCATCGGGCAGTATTTCATCGAGCTTGCTAAAAAAGATATGAAGACGCACTTCATCAATTTGCCCGACAAAGATTTGGCATATTTGTCCGAGGGAACTCAATACTTCGACGACTACTTAGAAGCGCTGATGTGGGCCCAGGATTATGCCTCTGAAAACCGTCAAGCGATGATGGACGCGATCCTGCGCGCTCTGCGCCCGCATCTGCCGCCGTTCCAAATCGGCGAACAGGCCGTCAATTGCCACCACAACTACGTCGCGCGCGAACACCACTTCGGCAGCGATGTTCTAGTGACGCGTAAAGGCGCGGTGCGCGCGGCAAAGGGCGTAATGGGGATCATCCCGGGCTCGATGGGGGCTAAATCCTTCATCGTGCGCGGCAAGGGCAATCTCGAAAGCTTCTGCTCGTGTTCGCACGGCGCGGGCCGCGTCATGTCGCGCACGGAAGCCAAGCGCCGCTTCACGCTTGAAGACCATGCGCGCGATACGGCGAACGTGGAATGCCGCAAAGACGAAGACGTGATCGATGAGACGCCGAAAGCCTACAAGGACATCGACGCCGTGATGGCGGCGCAAGCCGATCTCGTCGAGATTGTGCACACATTGCGCCAAGTCGTGTGTGTGAAGGGGTAGTTTGCATGTTGACCATCGACGGCAGCCAAGGCGAGGGCGGCGGGCAGATCTTGCGCACCGCCCTTTCCCTCTCGATGATCACCGGAACGCCGTTTGCAATCGAGAAGGTGCGTGCAAAACGCAAGAAGCCGGGGCTTCTGCGCCAGCATTTAACGTGCGTTGCCGCCTCGGCGAAGATTTCAAACGCCAAAGTCAGCGGCGCCGAATTAGGCAGCACGGCATTTGTTTTCGAGCCCGGCGCCATTCGCGGCGGCGCTTACGATTTCGCCATCGGCTCGGCGGGATCGACGGCGCTCGTTTTTCAAACCGTGCTGCCGGCACTTCTGCGGGCGGACGCGCCGTCGCATGTAAAATTGTCGGGCGGTACGCACAATCCGGCGTCGCCAACCTTTGACTATCTCGCGCACGTTTTCCTGCCGGTACTTGCGCGCATGGGCGCCGGTGTTGAGATCAAGCTACACAAACCCGGCTTCTATCCGGCGGGCGGCGGCGCTTGGCACGCGCAGATTTCTCCAGCCCCAAAATTACTGCCGCTCGTCCTCGAAGAGGCCGGCGCCCTAACCTCGCGGGCCATCACGGCAAGCGTCTCCAATCTGCCAATCGACATCGCCGAACGCGAAGCCGGTACCGTGGCACAAAGGTTGTCGTGGCCCCCCGGGACGATTGCCTGCCGCACAGTGAAGGCCGATGGCCAGGGCAATGTGCTCGCCGTGCAATTGGACTACGCGAACGTCACGGAAATCGTCACGAGCTTCGGCGCGCGCGATATTTCCGCCGAAACTGTTGCGGAGCATGCAGTGGACGAGGTGCGCGCCTACCTCGTTGCCGATGTTCCGGTTGGGGCCCACCTCGCCGACCAGCTGCTGCTGCCGTGCGCATTGGCAGGAGGCGGCACGTACATCACCATGGCGCCAACCCAACACACGCGCACCAACATCGCCGTGATCGAAAAATTTCTGCCCGTGAAGATTAGTGTCGCGCAGCTTGACAAGGCGCGCTGGCGCGTCACCGTTCAATCATAAATGAAACCTGAGATGACACGCTTGGAAACCCGCCCCATGATCGATGCCGGTATTCGCGAGCACATCGTCGCTTGGCTGAAAGAAGTCGAACGCGAAGAAGGCGTGCGCATCTTCTACGCGGCCGAGTCCGGAAGCCGCGCATGGGGCTTTGCTTCGCCCGACAGCGACTACGATGTCCGCTTCATATATGCCCGCCCGCGCGACTGGTACACGTCGTTGACGGAAGAACGCGACGTGATCGAGCGCCCGCTTGACTCAAAGCTTGTCGATCTCGCGGGCTGGGACGTGCGCAAGGCCATGCGTCTTTTGTTGAAATCAAATCCGGCACTTTACGAGTGGTTTGCCTCGCCCATCGCTTATCTCGACGATGGGATGTTCCAGCGCGCGGCCAAGCCATTGTTTGCACGCCACGCGAGCCCCAGCGCGCTCGCCCATCACTATCACTCCATCGCGCGCGGCCAATGGAGAAGCGAAATCGACGGCAAAGACGCCGTCAAACTCAAGAAGTACTTCTACGTCATCCGGCCGTTGCTTTCGCTGCAATGGGTTTCGGAACACGGCTCCGTTCCGCCGATGAATATCGCCGCCTTGATGCAGAACACTGCAATGCCTGGCCTTGTGCGCCAAGCCGTCGATGAGCTGCTAGAAATCAAGCGCCGCACGCCCGAGCTCGGGCGCGGCCCCCGCATTGCGTTGCTCGATACGTGGACCCTGGAACGCCTCGAAACCCTTAATCCGGAACGCTTGGCATTGGCGGCACCCGATCAAAGCATCAGCGCGCGCGAAGCCGATCGGCTGTTTCGCGATACGGTGGGATTGTAACGGGTCGCGATCATCTGACGAAAAGGAGTGCGCGGCTTCCCGCGATATTATTTCTGCTTTTCATGATCTTGAGTGGCGGAGACGGAGGGATTCGAACCCTCGATACACCTTTCGGCGTATGACGATTTAGCAAACCGTTGCCTTCAGCCACTCGGCCACATCTCCGCAAATCAAGGCGAAGCATCCGTATAGAGGGGCGCTTTGGGCATTGCAAGAACGGCACTTGCATTTAACCCGAGTTCGCCATACCTCGACCCCGCGACCGAATGGCCCTATGATAATACGGCCTGAAACGAACAAAGCGGATCGTGCAAGCGTGGGTTACAAGCGTGGGTTACAAGCGTGGGTCACAAGCGCGGGTCAAGGGAAAGCCGCCATGCCAGCACCAAAAACATCAACAGCATTGGCTTTGCAGTGGGCCGCTCTGTCTTTTGTGCTGATAACGGGCCCCCTTGAGGCGGGCGAATTCTGCGTTGCATGCACCGGCCCCGTGGCCAGCTACAGATGCACGTTTACCGGCGACGGTTCATCCTCGCAATCGCCAGGGCTGCAGCTCACCTGCATCAGCGAACTGGCCAAACTCGGCCGACACCAAAGCTGCACGATCGAGCGCAACCGTCAAAGCCCGTGCGACGCCACGGCGAAACTATTCGCAGCGCCCGAGGCTTTCGCAACGCCGAGCCCCGCTGGCGCAAAGCCGGCAGCAGCAGCCACGCCGGAAGAACCTCAAAAGAAAACCGTGCCGGCAGACGTTCCTCCCGCCGATCACGCGGCGGATCCCAGTGCCGCGCCGGAAGAAGACCCAACGCCTGCAGCCCAAGCCGAAGGCAAGATACCGCGCACGGTCAAGGAGATCGTGGACAAGAGCGCGGCCGATACCAAAGAGAGTGCCGAAAAGGCCGGCGCGGCTGTCGGCGGGGCGGCAAAGTCAGCCGGCAGTGCCGTCGAAAAAGCGGGCGCTGCAATTGGCACCGCGGCGAAAAAGACCTGGACCTGCCTCACATCGCTGTTTGGAGACTGCTGACGAGAGCCGCTGCCGCAAGCGCAATTTATGTCAGTGCGCTTTCTTCTTCAGCCATTCGCGTGCGCGCTTTTGAGCGAGCGCAAGTTCGGACTTACTCATTTCGCGCGTGAGTTCCACACGATAAGCTTTGGCTTCGTCGCTGCCGCGCGCAGCTGCAAGATTGAACCACTTGTGCGCTTCGATGAGATCGACCGAGACATCGCGTCCCGTGCAGTAGATGAGACCAAGCTCGAACAGCGCGTCGGGCTGACCGCCCTGGGCTGCGTACTCAATCATGTCACGCGAGGAAAAATCCATCCGTGCCATATTACAAACTCCATTCAACCGAACCCCAATACGTGTGAAGGGACACGCGGGCTCTCACATCAAGTCCCGCATCGCGCGGGCGGGTTCATGGCCCTCGCGTCCTGGAAACCATGTCAGCAGACTGATTAAAACTCGTAAATTGCAGCGCGCTTTCTCCTCAACATATCCGCAATCTCGATTGCGATTGAGCGCACATGCGCCCTGTTCCGGCACGATTTCCTCAGGATCGAACGTCGTGAAGTTTTTTGTTAAGTGCTGCGCTAACGCATCTCTAACCATGAGGAAAAATGACTTCCGCAGAGGCTGTTGAAAAGCGTGCGCCAAGACCGTTCAGGGAGGGTTCATGCGGCCGCCGGTAGGTTGCCTTTCATGGGCCGGGTTTTGAACGCAACTGCTGGACGCGTCACGAGATGTCCGAGGCTTCAAGTTCTCTGTCCGTAATTCGGCACGATTGAAATTCTCTAGGGGCACGGCAATGAAACGGGTGATTGCAGTTGTAATAACCTCTCTAACGCTCGGCGCATGCGCCAACGCAGTCGAGACCGGCCCATCGTTCTTGGGCTTTGGCGCAGCCTTTGCCGATGAAGCGGATGAGACCCCCGACCGGACGCCTTCTCCAGTCGTCAGCAAAGTGAAATCGAACAAGGTGCTTAGCGCCATGGCTTTTCAAAGGGTCACAGGCCGGCCGGTCGATCCCTCCCGCCTAACAGGGGAATAACGCGACTGTGGCGCGGTGCTTGAGCCCTAGAAGTCCTTCCATCTCACTCGTCCCGGCCAATTTCTAGCGCTTTGACGACCTGAGGCCGCGCCGCGATGCGATCGAGCCAAGCCTTGAGACCTGGAAAATCTCCGATCGTTTGCCCTAGCGCGTCCCAGCGCCTGACCCAAGGGAAACATGCCACGTCGGCGATGGAATACTCGCCCGCCAAATACGCGCTGTCCGTTAGCCGCCGTTCCATAACGGAAAAGAGCCGCGTGACTTCTTTGCTGTAGCGGTCAATGCCGTAAGGAATTTTCTCGGGCGCATACTGGCGGAAATGCAAGCACTGCGCGGCCATCGGCCCCAACCCGCCGACTTGCCAGAACAGCCATTGATCGACTTCCGCTTTTTTGCGCTCGTTGGTCGGATAGAGCAATTCGTACTTGCGCCCAAGGTACTGAAGGATCGCCCCCGATTCGAAAATCGCAAGCTCGTTGCCATCGGGGCCGTCGGCATCGACGATCGCTGGAATGCGATTGTTTGGCGATATCTTGAGAAATGCGGGTGTGTGCTGCTCACCCGCGTTGATATTCACGTAGTGCACCTGGTAGGGCAATCCGATCTCTTCGAGCATGATCGCAATTTTCTGTCCGTTTGGCGTCGGCCAGAAATAGAGCGCGATGTCGTCGGACAATACTTCGTCCTCCTCAGGGGATGAGTACAATGGACCCAGCTGTTTTTCGGCCTTCGAGATCGCGATGCGCATCGGCGGTTTTGCTCAACGAGTAGCTATGATTGACGGCGATTTTCACTTTGCCGCTTCCAACCATTTGAAAGAGTTCGCTGGCATTGGCGAGGAGAGCGGCACGCTCTGCCGTATAGGCGAAGAGAGACGGCCTTGTGGCGAAAAGTGAGCCTTTGAGTGCTGTTAGCTCGAACGGCGGCACGGGGCCAGAGGCATTGCCGAACGAGACCCAGAGCCCTTTTGGCTTCAAACAATCGAGAGATCCGGGAAACGTGTCCTTGCCAATCGAATCGTAGACCACGTCGCAACCCTTGCCGCTCGTGATTTCTTTCACGCGCTCGACAAAGTTTTCAGTTTTGTAATTGATGACGTGCGTGCAGCCGTTGGCGCTTGCGAGATTCATCTTCTCCGTTGAACTCGCCGTGCCGATAATGGTTGCACCAAGCGCCCGCGCCCACTGACAGGCAATAAGGCCAACGCCGCCCGCCGCCGCATGAAACAGCATGACGGTATCGGGCCCTACTTTGAACGTTTCGCGGAAGAGATACCTCACCGTCATGCCTTGCAGCATCATGGCGGCGGCGGTTTCGTCCGCGATGCTGCCGGGAAGTTTCACCAGCCGGTCTGCAGGTGCGAGCCTTTCCGCCGCGTAGGCTCCGGTGCAACCGGCATAGGCGACGCGGTCGCCCGCCTTCAGTTCCGAAACGCCGTCGCCGGTCTCAACGACAATGCCCGCGCCTTCCATACCGAGTACGGCAGGCAGGGCCGGCAACTTGTAAAGCCCCGAGCGTTGATAGGTGTCGATGTAATTGACGCCGATTGCCGTCTGCTTGAGCCGCACTTGCCCCGGGCCCGGACGGCCGACCTCGACGTCCTCGTAGCGCATAACCTCCGGTCCGCCGTGGTCGTGAATGCGAATTGCGCCGGGCATATTGCAACTCCTCAAAGATTTCGGATAACCGGGTGGGCAGATGGGACGAATCCCGTTACGCCAACGAATGCCTTCAACAGAGCGTGGGTAGGGCTGCCTTGAGCCCGCCATCCTCGCCTTCTAGGGGCTCGGGTCGTTGATCTCAAGGGGCGGGGATCTCAAGGGGCGGGATCCCAAGAGGCGGATATGTCTGACGGCAAAGGTTTTAGGCCAATCGGATTGGCGCTGTGCGCGGGCACCGGACTCATGGCCGGACTCGCAGGGTGCGCCGGGTCGGACCCGGCGGCCGTCGCCCCGCGCGCAGGGCTGAACTGTGTCGACGATAGCAGCCACTGTATCTCCCAGCGCGAAAAAGTCTTTGATTCTTATATGGCCGACAAATCCCGAGCCTGGGTCAAACAGCCCGCATCTCCAGACGCTTACGCCTCCGGCGTGCGCCTCTTCGCACTAACCAAGAGGCGTAAGGACCTCTCATGCGACGAGCTCGCCCACGGCAAGCGCGAGGCCGATGCCGGACCTGCCGCCTTGCGATCTCAGCCGGGTAACCGGTTGACCCCCGCGCAAGTCTCGCGCGGCGTCATGCTCGCTGGCGAGGTTTCCCGGGATTTGGCACGTGAAATCGACAAACGGTGCAAAAAGACTTGATACGCGCTAAGAGTTCCCTATCTGCCGCTAGTGTAGCGCATCTGACGTTTGGTTCCCGCTCGCGGCTGGACTCGCAACCAAACGTCAGATGCAAAAGCTACACTAGAATCATAGAGTTGCTAGTGTACCTTTTGGTTCCGACATTTGCTCTGGCGAGTGCGGCGAAGGGAAGCAAATGTCGGAACCGGAACACTAGGGGGAACTGGCGTCAGGTCTCACGAGATAAGGGGCCCGTTCAGGTTTCTGATTATGTGAAGCTGAGACCGACACAACGCGTCGCGCCGGACCCGCCCGGCCTATCGAAGGCTTGTCCATGACCATCCAATCCATCGTCGAATTTATCGTGTCGTTCGTGCGCGACAACCAGGCTTGGGCCGCCCCCATGGCATTTCTCATCGCTTTCATGGAGAGCTTCTGCTTCCTGTCGATCCTCTGGCCCGGCACGGCGATGCTGGTTGGCATATCGGCACTTCTGGCGGCGGGCGGCGTCCAGATCAATGTCCTTTGGCCCGCAATCCTCGCGGCAGGGCTCGGCGGCACACTCGGCTACGCACTCTCCTATTGGATCGGCCGCTATTTCAAGGACAGGCTCTTGAACATCTGGCCATTTAACAAGCACCCCGAGACACTCACGCAAGGCAAAGAGTTCTTCGAGAAGTACGGCGCCGCGAGCGTGTTCCTTGGCCACTTCTTCGGACCCGTACGCGCCATCATTCCGGTTGTCGCCGGTATGTACGCGATGCCGCAACTGCCGTTTCAGATCGCCAATATCGCGAGCGCCTTTATCTGGGCCGCGGGCGTCATCGCACCGGGATTTTTCCTGGTCGCCTTCAAGTCGCAGATCTTCGACTTCATAGGCGCGCATCAATACATGGCGGCAACGGGCATGTTTGCGCTTGCCATGCTACATACGCTGCCAATTCCCATTCTCTTCTGGCCGACGCTGGCGCTGCTCTTCGGCGGCTCGCTGCTCTATCTTTACGCCGGCGGCGACCTGCCGCTCCTTTTCGTGGCCGGCGTGTTCGGCACGCTTCTCGGCGATCTCTACGCCTATTGGTCGGGGCAAGAAAACAGGCACGAGCCGCGTCAAGCCTGGCTGCATAGCTGGTACTCGGATAGCATTCCTGGCGCTCGCGCCTTCCTCAATCGCTGGGGCACGCTTGGCGTCATTTTCAGCAAGTTCATGGGGCTGCGCCGCGCCCATGTTCCGATTGTCGCAGGCATGGACGGAATGCCCGAGATCAAGTTTCTGCCAGCCAGCCTTATCTCGGCAATCTTGTTGACCGGCCTTCTCGTGGCACCTCATTTACTGATCGCGTACTTTGGCGTGCACCCGAGCTTGCCATAATGCGCGATATCGCCTAGACGAAACCGAATTCGCGAGCGCAGCCGGTTTGCGTACGGCGCGCCGAACGCAATCGTTTCCCATCCTCAAGACCGGTGACCCATGCCCAAGACATCTTTGAAGAACATCCAGAAGCAGAAAAAGAAAGCAAAGCGCAAAATTCCGCGCAGCCCCGTTTCGCGCATACAGGGCAGCACGTCCGCCGTGCGCAAGCGTTTGAAAAAGATGGCCGGAAAGGCCCGCGCCGCGAAGGCGGCCTAAATTTCGGGACACGCCGCCAGCCTACTAATTTGGCTGGCGCCCGTTCTACATCTCGCCGCTTTGAGTATGCTACTCTCGAAGCCATGCAAGATCGCGTGCACAATCCCCCGCTTTATCCGCCAGCCGTCACGCCATCGCGGCGGGCGCTGCCGCTGCTGCTGTTCCTCGGGCGATTCGTGCGCAATCCACTGCGCGCCCTTCCGCGAGCCGTCTACGAGCAGCCCATCGTCACCTATGGACGTAAGCGCCCGCTCGTCACCTGGGTCACGGACCCTGAGTTGATCGAACGTATCCTCCTTAAAGACGCGGCCAAATTCACGAAAACGCGGCTTGAAAAGCGCATCCTGGTGCCGGTTGTCGGTAACGGGTTGTTGTCGGCAGACGGCGAGCATTGGCGCTGGCAGAGGAAGCTCGCAAGTCCGCTCTTTCGCCATAGCGAGGTGATCGGCTTTTGCCCGAAGATCGTTGCCGCAGCGCACGAGCAAGTCGCACGCTGGAAGACGAAGGGGCAACGCTTCACCTCCGACGTGCTTCTCGACATGACGGAAACGACGTTTGCCGTGATTGCACGGACTGTGCTTGCCGGCATCAACGAACAAGAAGGCGCCGCCATTCAGAAGGCCGGTCACGATTACCTTGAGCCGATTTCCTGGGAACTCGCAGCAACCCTGCTCATGCCCACGCGCGACATCTGGCATCCCGGCCAAGCGCGCATGCGCAAGGCGGCGAAAGAAACGCGCGATATCGTCCAGCGTTTGCTGGACCAGCGCCGCGCCGCGGGCACGGACGGCGACGATCTCGTCGCCCGCATGCTGACTGTCCGGCGCGAGTCGGGCGAGCCCATGTCGGATGCCGAACTCGTCGATAACCTCGGCACGTTCCTGCTCGCAGGCCACGAAACAACCGCGAAGGCCCTGACATGGACGCTGTATCTCCTGGCCCGCGCACCTGAGTGGCAGGAGCGCGCACGGCACGAAATCATGTCCGTCACCGGCGGCGCGAACGTCACGCCCGCACACATCGCCAAGCTCGAAATTACGACGCGCATTTTAAAAGAGTCGATGCGCCTCTATCCGCCGGTTCCGGTCATGACACGCGTGAACACGGAAGATATCGAACTCGGCGGCAAGTTCTTGCCCAAGCCCACCCTCGTTGTCATTCCGATCTACTCGGTTCACCGCCACAAACTGTTGTGGACCGATCCGGACCGTTTCGATCCCGACCGCTTCCTGCCCGAGAACGAAGCGAAGTTCCCGCGTGCCCAGTTCATGCCCTTCGGCTTCGGGCAGCGCGTGTGCATCGGCAGCACGTTCGCCATGCTTGAAGCTTTGGCCGTTCTCGCAACGCTCCTGCAGCACGCGCGCTTCGATTGGGACGGGCGGCACTTTCCCGAGCCGGTCAGCCGCGTCACGCTAAGGCCCAAGGGCGGTATGCCGCTAATCGTTACCGCAATCTGAATTTACGGCGCACGCACAGCAACAAATCGGTGCTGCATTGAGTTCCTGAGAATTCGTTAAAATCGCGTTGCCAATTGCAAGCCGCTCGGGAGCCGAACCTCAAACTCTGTCTGCTATATTTCGTCACAGGGAATGAGGATGGCTCCGTGGGAGGGGTTCATGACGACGACAAAGATTGCTTACGTGATTGCGGTGGTTGTGCCGTTCGGTTTTATTGCGCTGGCTGGCGCCTTTTTGCTGCATACGGCATGGGTGCGGCATAAGGAGAGGCAAGGCCAGCCGCAGTTCAACTGAGTGTGTAGGTCGGCGCTGAGAGAAGTTGCATAGCATCGTAGCGATGCCCGATTCATTATTTGTGGCCACGGAATGTCGGGCTACGCAAGAGGTCTCAGCACCAGCCTACGGCGCCTTAAATCCCGAGCTTTGCTTTCAAAATATCATTCACCGACGCCGGGTTGGCCTTACCGCCGGTCGATTTCATGACTTGGGCGGCGAATCGCTCTCTCCGGGGTCAGACCCGCAGGGTCTGACCCCAGCAATACTCAAATCCCGAGCTTTGCTTTCAAAATATCATTCACCGACGCCGGGTTGGCCTTGCCGCCGGTGCCCTTCATGACTTGGCCGACGAACCAGCCGAGCATTGAGGGCTTGGCTCGTGCCTGTTCCACCTTGTCGGGATTGGCGGCGATGATCTCGTCCACGGCCTTCTCGATAGCGCCCGTGTCGGTCACTTGTTTCATACCGCGCTTGTCGACAATCTCAGCCGGATCGCCGCCTTCGGTCCACACGATTTCGAACAAATCTTTGGCTATCTTGCCGGAAATCGCGTTCGAGGCGATGAGATCGACGATGCCGGCGATCTGCTTGGCCGCGACTTGGCTCGCGGCGATGTCGTGACCTTCTTTGTTGAGACGTCCGAGCAGTTCGTTGATGACCCAGTTGGCCGCTAGCTTGCCATCGCGTTTGCCGTCCTTGACGAGGCCCAGCACCGTCTCGAAATAATCGGCACGTTCGCGCTCGGCCACGAGCACGTTGGCGTCGTAGACCGACAGCCCGAAATCCTTAACGAAGCGCGCGCGTTTTTCATCGGGCAGTTCCGGCAAAAGCTTCTTGAGGCTTGCCACATAATCGTCCGTGAACTCGAGAGGCAGCAGATCGGGATCGGGGAAATAGCGATAATCGTGCGCTTCTTCCTTGGAGCGCATGGAACGCGTCTCGCCCTTGGCGGGATCGAAGAGCCGCGTTTCCTGTTCGATCTTGCCGCCGTCTTCCAGGATATCGATCTGGCGGCGCGCTTCGACTTCAATCGATTGGCCGATAAATCGGATCGAGTTGACGTTTTTGATTTCGCAACGCGTGCCGAGCTTGTCGCCGGGCTTGCGCACCGAAACGTTGACGTCGGCGCGCAAGTTGCCCTTTTCCATGTCGCCATCGCAGGTGCCGAGATAGCGCAGAATGGTGCGCAGTTTCGTGACATAGGCCTGCGCTTCCTTGGAGGACCTCATGTCGGGCTTCGAGACGATTTCCATCAGCGCGACGCCTGATCGATTGAGATCGACATACGAATAATCGGGGTGCTGGTCGTGCAGCGATTTGCCTGCGTCCTGCTCCAAATGCAAGCGCTCGATGCCGACGCGTTTTGGCTCGCCGTCAACGTCGATCTCGACTTCGCCCTCGCCGACGATCGGCTGCTTATATTGCGAAATCTGATAGCCCTGCGGCAAATCGGGATAGAAATAATTCTTGCGGTCGAAGACCGAGCGCGTGTTGATTTCGGCCTTGATCCCGAGCCCGGTGCGGATCGCCTGGGCGACGCACTCTTCGTTGATCACCGGCAGCATGCCCGGCATCGCCGCATCGACCAGCGACACGTGGCTGTTGGGCTCGGCGCCAAACGCGGTCGACGAGCCCGAAAAGAGCTTGGAGTTGGAGGCAACCTGGGCATGGACCTCAAGCCCGACGATGACCTCCCAGTCGCCTGTCGCACCCGCAATGAGGTTTGACTTCGCCGCCGCCTTTGCATTTTCGTGCATTCTTACCGTCTCCGTTGCGCACACTTCGCGCACCTGTCGTTAACCCAGGACGCCCCGCGCTGCAATCTTGCAAGTTGCATCCGCGACTTAGCGCCCAATTAACGGATGGCTGGTAGCGTCGAACGGCTGATATCAGACGCCATGCGGGGTTGGGACGTGAACGCTCAAGGACAAGCAATTCTGGCTGCACGGTTTCTGGGCGCCGCCGACCCGGCCGACACTGCGGCCCATACGGTCGAAAAAACTTACATCGAAAAAAAGTCATTGCCCTTTCGCTTTCGCGAGAAGCGCTTTTCGCACATTCAGCCGCTGATCGAAAGCGTCATTGCCAAAAAAGGCTCCTGCCGCATCGCCGACATCGGCGGCACGGTTTACTACTGGAAAATCGCCGAGGATTTCGTCAACCGCAGCCCGGTTCAAATCGACCTCATCAATCTCGCACACATCGACGTCTCGAACCCCAAGTTCAAGAGCCTAACGGGCAACGCCTGCGTGCTCGACGATATCGAGGATAACGCCTACGATCTGGTTCACTCCAATTCGGTGATCGAACACGTCGGCAACTGGGATCAGATGACGCGTATGGCCGCAAACGTGCGCCGCTTGGCACCGCAGTACTACGTGCAGACGCCGAATTTCTGGTTTCCGTATGAACCGCACTTCCGTGCGCCGTTCTTTCATTGGCTGCCCGAGCAGGTGCGTGTCGAACTCTTGATGCGCTTCAATCTCGGCTTCGGCGGAAAGCGCGTCGATCTTGACGCCGCCATGCGCGGCCTGCAGTCGGCGGCGCTGATTAGCGCGACTCAAATGCAGTATCTGTTTCCCGATGCTGCGATCCTGCGCGAGCGCGCGTTTGGATTGACAAAGTCGCTCATGGCCGTTCGCAGCGACCGCTAAAAAATAAAATCAAGCACGCAATCAGTACGCGAGGACGCCGTCATCGACGAGATCGGCGAGCGTCGTATGTACGCCTTCGAGTATGGCGATGTTCACAAACCCGTAGCTGCCGCCGAAGTTCGCCGACAGAACCGATCCCGCAGCGGTATCCGTCACGTGGATAACGCGGTCGATTGGCAGGGTATGAGAGATAGACAATCCCGTAAAGTCTAGCCGGTCGCCGGCCCCAAAATCGGCGACGCGATCAAAACCCTGGACCAAGCCGCCCGAAACGACGTCGGCTCGAACCCAAGCAAACGTATCGAGACCTGCCGACGTCGTGCTGCCGAAGCCGCCGCCGCTGAGAAAATCGCTGCCCGTGCCGCCGCGGATGTAATCGTTACCGCCGTCGCCGAAGAGTTTGTCGTTTCCGCCGTCGCCCAATATCCGGTCGTTGCCGCCGCCGCCAAAAAAGCCGTCGTTGCCGAGGCCGCCCGCAAGCGTATCGTTGCCGCTACCGCCGTTGAGTGTGTCGTCGCCGGCGGCGCCGCTCAGAGTGTCGTCGCCGTTGTCGCCCGCGAGAACGTCCTTGCCGTTGCCGCCGTCCAGCGTGTCGTTGCCGTCGCCGCCGTTGATTTTGTCGTTGCCGTCGCCACCCAAGAGACGATTATTGGCAACGTTGCCCTGCATCACATTATTGAGGACGTTGCCCGTGCCATTGATGGCGTTCGTGCCTTCCTGAACCAAATTCTCGACATTGACCGACAACGTCCGCGTCACGGTCGCGTAGACGGTGTCGGTTCCTGCATTCGCAAGTTCGACCGTCGTGTCGCCCGAGGAGTCGACAACGTAGATGTCGTTGCCAAGCCCGCCCGACATGCGGTCGGAGCCCAATCCGCCGTCCAGTATATCGGAACCAGCGTTACCATTGAGGGTATCGTTGCCGGCAAACCCAAAAATGGCGTCGTTCAGCGCGCCGCCATTCAGCACGTCGGCTCGAGACGTTCCGTTGATAATCCGGTAGCCTGTCAAATTAAACGGCATTGCGCCAACTCCACACTTCCTCCCGCGCCCGAAAAAAATGCTCCGGCCGAGGGTCCGGCGATGCGCGAGTGTGACAGCCCCGCATTACAAGCGGCTTGCGCTTTTAGTTGCAATTTTACGGGTCTTGAAATTTTCGGCGCCGGGGTGCGCGTTAAGATCGCGTTTACCGTTTTGTCCGGTATCCGGCCCAGGCATAAACTAGCCCGGGGATGAGAGAGGCCGCAAAAATTCCTGCTGCCGCCCGCCCGGCTGTTGGCGCATCAAACAAATTCAACAGCGCAAGAATATTCAGCAGAACCACGCCGGCTACGGCACCGGCGAACGAGGCGATGATGAGTTTCGATTTTTCATTGGCCTTGCGACCTAAGTAAAACGCCACGCCAATGAGCGCGGGATTGAGAATGGCATAAGCCGCCACTTCATAGAGCGAGACATCGGGCTGGAGAATTGGGCTCATGGTTTGACATTATTACTAGCGTCGCCATTACATTCGGCGGCTTGGCGCAGTTTTTCCTCTTCGTATTGCACGAACCATCCGATCATATTCTTCCACTGCGCCCCAATCATATCGACGATATCTGACGGAAGTTCGTGGCCCTTGGCGCGCGCCTTGACGCGATCGATGACCTGTTGAATTCGCCAGTTCACGACGGCACCTTCGGGCGTGTCCTTTTTCAATTGCCAGGCGCGATCGACGTAGCCAAAACGCTCGGCAATGAGATCGACTAGTGTTTCGTCGATCCGGTCGATTTCGGCGCGTACTTGGCTCATGTCCGCGCATTCCCATGGGCGTTTGGGGTTCATAGCCGCCTAACCTTTCATCCACCACTTATCCGGAACGTGAAACCGCCCCGCCGCATCTTCGATGACTTGGGCTGTTCGGAACAGTGTTTCTTCGTCGAATGGCTTGCCGATGAGCTGAAGGCCCAAAGGCGTTCCTTGGGAAGACAATCCTGCCGGAACCGACATGCCGGGCAGCCCCGCCATGTTCACAGTCACCGTAAAAATGTCTTCCAAATACATCGCCAACGGATCGCCCAACTTTTCGCCGGCCGCAAACGCGGGCGACGGCGTTGTCGGCGTCAGAACCACGTCAACTTTGTTCCACGCCTCATCAAAGTCGCGCTTGATGAGCGTGCGCACCTTCTGCGCCTTCAAGTAATACGCGTCGTAGTATCCGGCCGAGAGCACATAGGTGCCGATCAGGATACGCTTGCGCACTTCCTTGCCAAAGCCGGCCGCACGCGTGTTCTCATAGGTATCGATCAAGTCCTTGCCCGGCACGCGCAGGCCATATCGCACGCCATCGTAGCGCGCGAGATTTGAGGACGCTTCGGCGGGCGCCACGATGTAATAGGCAGGGAGCGCATATTTTGTATGGGGAAGTGAAATGTCGTGGATCGTGGCACCTGCGGCTTTTAGCCAGACGATGCCTTCGTCCCAGAGTTTTTCGATTTCTTTCGACATTCCGGCGACGCGATATTCCCTCGGTACGCCAACGCGCAGACCCTTCACGCCTTTGCCGAGCACGGCCTCGTAATCCGGCACGGGCGCGTCGACAGAGGTTGAATCCTTCGGGTCGTGGCTGGCCATGACCTTGAGCATCATTGCGGCATCGCGCACGGTCTTGGCAATCGGACCCGCTTGATCGAGCGAGGAGGCGAACGCGACGATGCCCCAGCGCGAACAGCGCCCGTAGGTCGGCTTAATGCCGACGGTCGCCGTCAAAGCGGCAGGCTGGCGGATCGAGCCGCCGGTATCGGTTGCCGTGGCCGCCAAGCAGAGATCCGCCGCAACTGCCGCCGACGAGCCGCCAGACGATCCACCAGGCACGAGTTTATCAGTCGAGAGTTTGCCGTCCGCGCCCTTGCGCCGCCAGGGCGAGACAACGTTGCCGAAGGCGCTTGTCTCATTGGATGAGCCCATGGCGAATTCGTCGTTATTGAGCTTGCCGAGCATGACGGCGCCCGCGTCCCACAAATTCTGGCCGACGGTCGATTCATAGGGTGGTTTAAAGTCCCCGAGGATTTTCGAACACGCTGTGGTGCGGATGTCGCGGGTCGCAAAGAGATCCTTGTTGCCGAGCGGCAAGCCTTCAAGGGGGCGCGCTTGACCTGCCGCAATGCGCTTGTCGCTTTCCTTGGCTTGTGCGCGCGCGTGATCGGGCGTCGGCAAGACGTAGGCGTTGAGCGCGGCGTTGGACTTTTCAATTGATGTGAGGAACGAGTCCGTCAGCTCGGTGGCCGAGAACTTTTTCGCTTTCAAGCCATCGCGGGCTTCGGAGAGTGTGAGTTTCGTCAGGTCGGTCACGAAAAAATTCCAATTTTGTACTTGCGGATCGAGATCCCGGCCTTAGCCGGAATGGTCTCATTCGCTGCCTAAGGCAGCTTTATTCGACCACCTTCGGCACGACAAAGAAGTGGTCTTCGGTCATGGGCGCGTTGCGCGTGACATCATCGGCCTTTTCGCCGTCGGTTACTTTGTCCTCGCGCTTTTTCAGCGCAATCGGCACCACGCGGGTCATAGGCTCGACGTTATCGGTGTTGACTTCGCCCAGCTGCTCGACCCATTGCATGATGCCGGTCAGCTCCTTTTCGAGGCCTTTGGCTTCTGCGTCCGTGATTTTGATGCGCGCCAGCCGCGCAATGCGCCGGACGGTCGCTTCGTCGACCTGCATAAAAAACGTCCTCACCGGTTGGGGAATAGTGTTGGTATCTAAGCACTCTTAACGGCATAAGGCGGCTGCATGCAACCCGCAGGCCCCAATTCACCCTTGGCTGCGCGACGAGGAGCGCGGGCCAGGTTAGGTTGCATGGCCTAAAGCGCGGCCAAGAGGCGGAAAATGATCGAGAAAACCACCACTCCACCCGGCACCACGACCGAGGATGTGGACAATTTTTCCCGCGCACTTGGTGCGGGCGGGCGCCTCATTGGCATCGATGCCGGGACGAAGACGTTCGGGCTCGCCCTCTCCGACGTGACGTGTACCATCGCCTCGCCTTTGGAAACGATTATCCGGCGCAAATTCAGCGAGGACGTGGTGCGCCTGTTCCAATTGACGGAGGAGCACAAGATCGCTGGGCTGGTGCTCGGCTTCCCGCGCAATCTCGACGGCACCGAGGGCCCCCGCGCCCAAGCCACACGTGCACTTGCTCGCAACCTCAACAAGTTATCGCAACTGCCCATTTTTCTGTGGGACGAACGGCTAACGACGGCTATTGCCGAGCGCATGCTGATCGATGCCGACCAAAGCCGCAAACGCCGTGCCGAAGTCATCGACAAACTCGCCGCAACCGTGATTTTGCAAGGCGCGCTCGACCGTTTGCGCCAATTCGCGCGCTGACGCTGAGCCTCCGCGCTTGAACACACGAAAGTTTCCCTGAACGCAGGCAAGGGCTTCACGCTTCCGTCTTTTGGCCGTCGCATGCTCGCCTCATTGGTCCACCAACTTGGCTCGTGGCGGGAGGGCGTCGCGAAATGCGTTGGCCGGGTCAAATTCGTTATGGTGCAAGAGTTCAAAGTTCCCGAAGGGCGCGCGGATGTTGTGCGCCGGAAAACGGTGTCGCCGCTGCCGGAGAATCTGGAGCGGTCGGTGATCCGCTTTGCGCCGCATGCGCGCCGTGAGTTGCGCCGGCTGATCCGCTCGTCGCGGCGCGTTTCCGAATTGGCCGGCATATTTCCCGGCGCGCTGTTCGCCCTCGCCACCCGGCGCGGCCCGGCCGCCGCACGGCTTAGCGCTCTTGCGGCAATCGAAAACGGCGCGTCGCTCAAGACCGTCGCAACGGCGCTCGGTTTGCCGATGTGGATGCGCAAATTGCCGCCCGAAGCGTTCGATACCTTGCCCGAGCGCTTGCCGATGAGCGAAAATTTTGCGCGCCACGTGGCAAACCGCTTGCCCCGCACGGCGGACGAAAGCGCGATGTGGCTCAAGACGCTGCTCTTCGCAGAAGAAGCTTGCAGCGCGGAATTCGCCATCTGGCTCGCCGGACAACCGATTTACACCGACGACGGCGAGCCGCATAAGCTCATCCCCGTGCTTGCGGCTTACGCGTGGTTCTCCGGGCAGTTGAACGCGCAAGCCCACCGGCTCATCGTTGTGCCGTGGCGCCCCGAGATTGCCTTCGATACCGCGCTTTGTGCGGCGAAGAGCTGGTTCAACCGCGTGCGCCTCGTGCTGCAGCTGCCCGACGGCGTGTTGAGCGATAGCTGGCTGAAACCGGGCGCCGTCAACGGCTACACGTTCGAACCGCTGCTCGATCAGAAATCTATTCTTAACGAAGCGCACTTCATGCAAAACTGCGCCGATCAATATGCCGAACGCATTGTGCGCGAAAAGTGCCGGCTGTTCTCGGTCCGGCGCAACGGGACGCGGGTTGCAACCTTGGAGGTCGGGCCGCATTCCCGCGAGACCGGCGTGCTCGCCATCAATCAATTGAAGGCGCGCCACAACATGGCGGCGGCGGGCGAAGTGTGGCAGGCGGCGTATGCCTGGATGTCGAGCCAGCAGGCGTTAAAGCGCATGCCCCCGCTCGCTTTGACCGAGCGTCATTGGGACCAAGCCGCGTGGCGCGATTTGCTGAAGCCCTATCGCGACACGCACGGCGGCGCACCTTGGTTCGACCAAAACGCCTCGCATCTTTTGTTCGCCGGTCTCGACGCGGATCTCTGCGACCTCGCCCGCCGCGGCGGCGTTTCGAGCTGGCTGTTTACGTGAGGCATTCCCCCTCTCCCCATTTCCCTTCACTTGAAATGGGGAGAGGGTTGGGGTGAGGGGCGGCATAGCGAAGAAAACGTAATGCGCCGCGTTCCAGCACGTTCCGGTGCACAATCGCGGTGCATGACACCGCGCGCGGTTGCCTCTGGGCAACTGAAGCGCCAGGAAAATAGCGCGGCTTATGCACCCTACATTCCGCGTTTTGATTGCGGGCTACGCGGGCTGGTTGTTTACGTGAGGGCGGGAGGCGTAGGGCGCATCAGATTCGCATACTGCACTTATGCGAAGCGTCATGCGCCTTCCGGCACGCTCCGGTGCACAAACGCGGTGCATGACGCCGCGCGCGGTCGTCTCTGGGCAACTGAAGCGCCAGACAAAGAGCGCGGCTTATGCACCCTACACACCGCGTTTTTATTGCGGGCTACGCGAGCGGATTGTTTACGTGAAACGAGGTCACGTGAGGACGGGCATAGCGCGTGCCGTGATGGCTGGCGCATCGGCGTCTGCAAAATGCGCGCCATAAGTCTGCCCGGACCGGTCCCCCAACCGCGATGCAATAAAGGCGTCCGCAACGGCCTCCGGCGCATGAGCCCGCAAGAGTGCCCCGGCGGCAACGAGTGCAAGCCCCTCTGCGATTTGGCGGGCGCGGCGCTCGACTGTCTCCGGTTCCTCAAGCAGCTTGGCCCAGCGCTCTGAGGCTTGGGCGATTCGGACGTCGCCTCCGGATGTTTTCGCGATGTCCGATAAAACGACCCTTGCACTCTCCGGTTCGCGTTTCAAAACCCGCACCACATCGAGCGCCATGATGTTGCCCGAGCCTTCCCAGATCGAATTGACGGGAACCTCGCGATAAATGCGCGCCAGCGGGGCTTCTTCAACGTAGCCATTGCCGCCAAGACACTCCATGGCTTCCGCCACGAACGGCGGCGCGATCTTGCACACCCAGTATTTGATTGCGGGCGTCATAAGGCGTCGCCACGCGTTGCTGGTCTCGTCCGCCGGGGTATCGAAAGCGCGAGCCAGCCTGAACGCGAGTGCCGTTGCGGCTTCAGAATCGAGTGCAAGATCGGCGAGCACCTGTTGCATCAACGGCTGATCGATGAGCTTTTTCTGGAATACGCTGCGCTGGCTTGTGTGATGAAGCGCGTGAGCAAGTGCCGAGCGCATGAGGGCCGCCGACGCAACGGCGCAATCAAGCCGCGTCACTGTTACCATTTCGATAATGACGCGCGTGCCCTCACCTTCGTCTCCAAGTGCCACGGCGTGCGCCCCATGGAACTCAACTTCCGACGACGCATTCGAACGATTGCCGAGCTTTGGCTTCAAGCGCTGAAAGTGAAGTGCGTTGACGGTGCCGCCGTCACGAAATCTCGGCATCAAGAAGCATGTCAACCCGCCTGCTGCCTGTGCCAGAACTAGAAACGCGTCCGACATCGGCGCCGACATGAACCACTTGTGCCCGGTGATCGTGTAGGACTGCCCTGCCCCGCGTTGTCCCTCAGGCGTAGCGCGCGTCGTGTTGGCGCGCACATCGCTGCCGCCTTGTTTCTCGGTCATGCCCATACCGAACGTGGCTGACGTTTTTTGCTCAATGGGCAGAAAGCGCCGGTCGTACTCTGTCACCCCCGCCTTCTCAAGCCACGGCGCTGTCACGCGTTCCTGGCGCTTCAGAACCGGAAGGGCGGCGTTGGTCATTGTGATGGGGCAACAGTGACCGGCTTCCATCTGCGCGCAAAGATAAAGTTTCGCCGCGCGCGTGACGTTGGCAGCGGGAACTGCATCGAGCCGGTGAGCCCCCTCTGCAAAACTCGTTTCCATGAGCACGTGATAGGCCGGATGGTACTCGACATAATCGAGCCTGTGGCCTTTGCCGTCATGCGTGCGCAGTACCGGAGGATGCTCGTTGGCAAGTCGCGCCCATTCGGCGGCCTCCTTACTGCCGACAACGGCCCCAAGCTGGACAAGCTGCTCCTCGGCCGCGCTTGCCCCTTCGCGGCGAACGGCGGCTGCGAAAGCCCGATCCGAAAGGTAAAGATTGATGTCCTCGAAGGGCTGCGACTGATTGAACACATCATGTGTTGCGGTTGGGTGTGTTGCGTTTAGCTCGGCCATGGCGGTTCTGCGCAGTTCTGCTTTGAGATTGATCCAATTTGCCCGAAGTCTACATCAGCCGTTGACCATTGTGGTGAGAAGTCCTGCCAACCCGCCGCATGCGGCTTGCCCCCGGACCAGACTCCCCCTATACACACCGCTTTAATGGCTAAATCACAGACCGCAAAAGAGCTGACGCGCTTCCCGCGCCGCCACCTGTTGACCTGCGAGGGTCTTACGGCGGCCGAAATCGATTTTCTCCTCGACATCGCCGACAAGGCCGCCGACCGCACGCAAAGCGGGGCTGCTAAGCGCACCGTGCTCGCCAACCGCACGCTCATCAATCTGTTCTTCGAATCTTCGACCCGCACGCAGGCGTCGTTCGAGTTGGCTGGCAAGCGGCTTGGCGCCGACGTCATGAACATGAACGTCGCGACCTCGTCGGTCACCAAGGGCGAGACGCTGATCGACACGGCCGTGACGCTCAACGCCATGCGCCCCGACATCATCGTCGTGCGCCATCACGCGGCCGGCGCCGTCGAGCTTCTTTCGCAAAAAGTCGATTGCTGCGTCATCAATGCGGGCGACGGCGCGCATCAGCACCCGACGCAAGCGCTGCTCGACGCTTTGACCATCCGCCGCGCCAAGGGCCGGGTGGCGGGCTTGACCGTCGCAATCTGCGGCGACATCCTGCATTCGCGCGTCGCACGCTCGAACATCAACGTCTTGAACACGCTCGGCGCAAATGTGCGCATCATCGCGCCCTCGACGCTGCTCCCCTCCGCGCCGGAGCGCTTGGGCTGCGAAGTTTACACCGACATGTGGAAGGGCATCGAAGGCGCAGACATCGTCATGATGCTGCGCTTACAAAACGAGCGCATGGAAGGCTCGTTCGTGCCCTCGAGCCGCGAGTATTTCCACTTCTTCGGCCTCGACATTGAAAAGCTCGCGCGCGCCAAACCGGATGCGCTGGTCATGCACCCCGGCCCCATGAACCGGGGCGTCGAGATTGCCTCAACCGTCGCCGACCACTCCCGCAGTGTCATCCGCGAGCAGGTCGAGATGGGCGTCGCGGTGCGCATGGCCGTACTCGAAGCACTCGCCGTCCACTTGCCTGTGGAAGGTGGCAACACATGAGCAGCACACCCAAATCGTTCGAAAAAGCGCGCGCCAACGGCAAGCCGACCGTGTACATCAACGCGCGCATTATCGATCCGTCGTCGAACCGCGACGAACCCGGCGGGCTCTTGGTCAAAGACGGTCTCATCGCCGACATCGGCGCGCACTTACGGCGCAACGCGCCAGACGGCGCCGTTGTCATCGACTGCAAGGGACATGTGCTGGCCCCCGGCCTCATCGACGCACAGGTGTTTTCGGGCGAACCCGGCTTCGAGCATCGCGAAACTTTGAAGACGGCGAGCCACGCGGCGGCGGCCGGCGGCGTCACCACCATGGTCGTGATGCCGGAAACGAACCCGGTCATCGATCAAGTGGCACTCGTCGATTTCATTCAGCGCCGCGCCCGCGACAACGCCGTGGTGCACGTGCACACCATGGCAGCGATGACCAAAGGCCTCAAAGGCGAAGAGATGACCGAAATCGGTCTTCTGAAACGCGCCGGCGCCATCGCCTTCTCGAACGGCAAGTCGAGCGTCGCCAATACGCGCGTCATGCGCAACGTTTTAAACTACGCAAAGGACTTCGGCGCACTCGTCGTACATCATACCGAAGACCCCTATCTCTCGGGCTCCGCGTCGATGAACTCGGGCGAAGTGGCGGCACGGCTTGGGCTTCCCGGCTCATCCAAACTTGCCGAAACGATCGTACTCGAACGCGATGTGCGCCTCGTCGAGATGACGGGCGGGCGCTATCACGCGGCAACGATCAGCTGCGAAGAAAGTCTCGACGTCGTGCGCCGCGCCAAAGCGCGCAAACTCGCCGTCACCTGCGGCGTCTCGATCAATCACCTGACCTTGAACGAGAATGATATCGGCTCGTACCGCACGTTCTTGAAAGTGCGCCCGCCGCTGAGGCGCGAAGAAGATCGCGTGGCGATGGTGCGGGGCGTTGCGTCGGGCGATATCGACATCATTGTCTCGAGCCATGACCCGCAGGACGCCGACACCAAGCGCCGCCCGTTCGCGGAAGCGGCCGACGGCGCGGTTGGCCTTGAGACGCTACTCCCCGCCGCGCTCCGGCTGATGCACGCGGGCGATATTCCGCTCAATGTCCTGCTGCGCGCCATGACCATCAATCCGGCGCGGCTTTTGGGGCTGCACTCGGGGCGGCTCGTCAAAGGCGCGATTGCCGATCTCGTGCTGTTTGATTTGGGCGAACCCTGGGTCGTCAACAAAGACCTGCTGAAATCCCGCTCGAAGAATTCTCCCTTCGACGAAGCCAAGATGCAGGGCCGCGTTCTCCGCACCGTCGTCGCCGGTGAGACGGTGTTTGAGTATGCGGGTGTTGAGAGGACTTGAGGGGCATAGAAGTAGCCCGCGTAGCATGCAATCGCAAAGCGAAGAAACGTAGGGCGTCAATAGACCCGCCCTGCGCTCGGGTAGTATTGCGCCAAGCCTCAACAAAGAACGCTGCCACATCTCACATCCGGTCGGCGGGTTACGGCCCGGCGAAGTGCAGACGCCGGACCTAACGCGCCCTACGGTTCGAGTTCGCGGCACGTAACTCATCCTCGGCGCGCCGGGTGGGGGCGTCCTTGCGCAACCGGGAGCCATCACCCCCACCTGATGCGTCCAGCGACTTAGCCGGGCGAATTGAACCCAGGGGAAAAGTCGCAAGCGCCCTTCTAAACCGCGGACGCATCTTCCTCCCCCCTCGAGGGGGAGGAGTCTCTGTTGCGTGCCCGCGCCACACCGAATACGCTCTCTCACAATCGCATTGCAAAGGACGACAATCCCCTTCATGTCCCCCCTCTCCTCTTTCATCACCCTCATGGCTGGCGGCATGTGGCACTGGCTCGCGTTTGCGTTTGGCCTTGGTTATCTGCTGGGATCGGTACCGTTCGGATTGCTACTGACGCGTGCCGCGGGCCTCGGCGATGTGCGCCAAATCGGCTCGGGGAATATCGGCGCGACAAACGTGCTGCGCACGGGCAACAAGAAACTGGCGGCGGCCACTCTGCTGCTCGACGGTCTTAAGGGAACACTCGCTGTCCTCCTCGCGCGCCACTGGTGGGGCGAAGCGGCAGCCCTTATCGCGGGCCTCGGCGCATTCCTTGGCCATCTCTATCCCGTGTGGCTCAAGTTCAAAGGTGGCAAGGGCGTCGCGACGTACATCGGCGTGTTCGCGGGATTATTCTGGCAAGCAGCGTTGGCATTTTGCACCGTCTGGCTCGCCGTGGCTTATCTCTCGCGCTATTCGTCGCTTGCGGCGCTCATCGCCAGCATTGCAACGCCTGTCTTTCTTTTCTTAATGGGGCAGATGGAACTCGCAGGCCTCGCGGCACTCATGACGCTGCTGCTGCTCTGGAAACATCGCGCCAACATCGGCCGGCTCAAGTCCGGCGAGGAGACAAAAATCGGTGCCAAGGCGTGAGCAATCAGGTTTGTTCACCCCCGCGCCGCTTCCAACTGCGAAGCTCGGTGAGGCCGAGCAACTCGCGTGCTTGCGTCTCATCCGCTCCGAAAACGTCGGGCCGGTTACTTTCCGGCAGTTGATCAACACTTTTGGCGGCGCGGCGAAGGCGCTCGAAGCGTTGCCGGAGTTATCAAGGCGCGGCGGCGGGCGGCGCGCAATCCGTATTTGCCCGAAGGACGACGCCGAAGACGAGCTGGCGCGCGCCAACAAAATCGGCGCAGAGCCCGTATTCACAATCGAGCCCGGGTACCCCGGTGCGCTCGCCGCACTCGATACGCCGCCGCCGCTCATCTACATCAAAGGGCGCCCAGAACTTCTGAACCGGCCGGCTCTCGCCATCGTCGGTTCGCGCGAAAGTTCGGCCGCGGGGATGAAGCTCGCACGCCTCTTCGCCCATGCAATCGGAGAAGCCGGCTATATCATCGTCTCGGGGCTCGCGCGTGGCATCGATGGCGCGGCGCATGACGCGGCGTTGAAATCCGGAACCGTCGCCGTGCTCGCGGGCGGCATCGATAACGTCTATCCCCCGGAACACGCAAAGCTTCAGGCGCGTATTTCTGCCGAAGGCTGCCTCGTCAGCGAACAGCCGCCTGGATTTAGTCCGCGCGGCCAGGACTTTCCGCGCCGCAATCGCATTGTGTCGGGGATGTCGCTTGGCGTCGTGATTGTTGAGGCGGCGGCGCGGTCGGGCACGCTCGTCACCGCACGCTTTGCCAGCGAACAGGGCCGCGAAGTTTTTGCCGTGCCGGGTCATCCGCTTGACCCCAGAGCCGAAGGCACGAACCGCCTCATCAAGTCCGGCGCGACACTCGTCACGGAGCCCGCCGACATTCTCGATGCGCTGCGCCCGCTTTCCGGCCTGAGCGAGATCGCTGCACCACTTTCCCGGCCGCCGGATATGACGGCCCCATTCGAACAGCCGGTGCCCGAGGTTGGCGACGGCGAGCGCGCAAAAATCCTTGCCGTCATTGGCCCGGCACCGACCGACCTCGATGCCATTCTCCGAGCAACCGGACTGTCCATCCGCGCCGTGCAGATCGGCTTGATGGAGCTGGAATTGGCCGGCCGTTTGAGCCGCCCGGGGCACGGGCTCATTGCCCTGCGCATGGATTGAGTGTGCCGCCCTCTCGACAATCAGACCGCAGCCGACTTTGCCAATCGGCGCGCTTCAGCTTGGGATAGCGCCAGCAGTCCTTCCAATGTCGCGTGGCTTTCTGCCTGCACCAGCGTTTGGAGTTCCCCCAGCAGGTCGGCAATGTAAATAAGCCGGTCGGTGCTGGACGCTTCGTCGAGCCGTTCGTGGTCTGGATTCCCCATGTAATCCGGCTCGCTCCGCATAATTTGCACCCCGCAAACGTAATTTCCCGCAATGCGTGTAATAATTAACTAACGCATACCCTCATAAGTTGCAATATGGCCATTAGAGTTTCTTGCATAGGACTTTCGCGTACCAAGATGCTGCGGGTTTGACAGGGCGGCGTTCATCAACCATGTTCCCGCGCCCATACCCCATTGCCGTGAGGTTAGGGCCCGGAAATGCGCAGGCTAGCGAACGGCTGGCCCATTTCCCGGCCCCTCTGCGAAAGTTCAAAATGAACGTCGTTATCGTCGAATCGGCTGCTAAGGCCAAGACAATCAACAAGTATCTTGAGTCAGGCTACAAAGTCATCGCCTCCTATGGGCATGTCCGCGACCTGCCGGCCAAGGAAGGATCGGTCGAGCCGGACAACGATTTTGCAATGCATTGGGATATCGACGCCCGCTCGCAGAAGATCGTGCGCGAGATCGCGGAGGCCGTGAAGGGCGCCGACAAACTCATCCTCGCGACCGACCCCGACCGCGAAGGCGAAGCCATTTCCTGGCACATCCTGGAAATCTTGACCGAGAAAAAGGCCATCAAGAAAGGCCTTGAGATCGAACGCGTGGCGTTCAACGCCATCACCAAGCAGGCAATCCTTGCGGCAATGAAAGAACCGCGCAAGATCGATCAGCCGCTCGTCTCGGCTTATTTCGCCCGCCGTGCGCTTGATTATCTCGTCGGCTTTACGCTTTCGCCCGTCTTGTGGCGCAAGTTGCCGGGCTCGCGCTCGGCGGGCCGCGTGCAATCGGTCGTGCTGCGCATCGTGTGCGACCGGGAAGCGGAAATCGAAGCCTTCAAGACCGACGAATATTGGACCATCGAAGCCCTACTCGCGACCGCAAAGGGCGAGGACTTCAAGGCGCGCCTGACTGCGATCGCCGGTACGACGCTGAAGAAGCTCGACATCAAGCATGAAGCGTCCGCGCACGCCATCAAGGCGGCGATTGAAAAGGGCGGCTTCCGGATCGCTGCCGTCGAAAAGAAGGCCGCCAAGCGCAACCCCTATGCGCCATTCACGACATCAACGTTGCAGATGGACGCGTCCCGTAAACTTGGCTTCTCAGCCAAGCAGACGATGAACGTCGCCCAGCGCTTGTATGAAGGCGTCGATATCGGCGGCGAGACGGTCGGCCTCATCACCTACATGCGTACCGACGGCGTGCAGATCGTGCCCGAAGCAGTCAGTCAAATCCGCGACGTGATCTCGAACGAGTACGGCCGCATCTACACGCCGTTCGCGCGCGAATATAAATCCAAGGCGAAGAACGCCCAAGAAGCGCACGAAGCCATCCGCCCAACGGACCCTAAGCGCAAACCGGATTCCGTGCGCAAGTTCATGGAAAAGGACCAGGCCGCACTTTACGAACTTATTTGGAAGCGCACCATTGCCAGCCAAATGGCGTCCGCCGACATCGAGCAGACAACCGCCGAAATCGAGGTCAAAGGCCGCGATGGCAAAGCTTATGGCCTGCGCGCGAACGGTTCGGTCATTACGTTCGACGGCTTCCTGAAAGTCTACGAAGAGGGCCGCGACGACAAATACCGCGTCATCGAGAAGGGTAAGGACGACGCCGAGGACGACGACAGCCGCCGCTTGCCGCCACTCGCTCAAGGCGACGTGTTGAAGGATAAGGCTATCGACGCCGACCAGCATTTCACGCAGCCGCCGCCGCGCTTTTCGGAAGCGACGCTCGTCAAGCGCATGGAAGAACTCGGCATCGGCCGGCCCGCAACCTACGCCTCGACGATTGCCGTGTTGATCGACCGCGAATACTGCAGGATCGACAAGAAGCGCCTTATTCCGGAAGACAAAGGTCGGCTTGTCATCGCCTTCCTGGAAAAATTCTTCGCGCATTACGTCGAATATGACTTCACAGCCGACCTCGAACTGAAGCTTGACCTCATTTCCAACGACGAACTCAAATGGAAAGACGTCTTGAAGGATTTCTGGCGCGATTTTACAGGCGCGGTTGAAGAGATCAAAGACCTTCGCGTCGGCGAGGTTCTCGATGCGCTGAACGACATGCTCGGCCCGCACATTTTTCCCGAACGTGAAGACGGCGCCGATCCGCGCACCTGCCCCAAATGCACCAAAGGCCGCATGAGCCTCAAGATTTCCGGAAAGTACGGCGCCTTCATCGGCTGCGAAAACTATCCCGAATGCAATTTCACGCGCCAATTGACGAACAAGCCCGGCGACACGGGCGGCGACCGCGAACTCGGCTTCGATCCCGAAACGGGCCTCGCTGTTGCTGTCAAATCTGGCCGCTTTGGCACTTATCTGCAGCTTGGAGAGCAGAAGGACTACGAGGAAGGCGAGAAACCCAAGCGCTCGTCATTGCCCAAGGGCGTCGATGCCGCTACGATCGATCTCGAAAAGGCGTTACAGCTTTTGTCGTTGCCGCGCGAAGTGGGCCAGCATCCCGAAACGAACACGCCGATCACGGCGGGACTTGGCCGCTACGGCCCGTTCATTCTGCATGACGGCACGTATGCAAATGTCGAGAACATCGAAGAAGTGTTTTCGATCGGTATCAACCGCGCCGTGACTTTGCTCGCGGAAAAGCGCGCGGGCGGGGGCAAAAGCCGTTTCCAGCGGCAGGCCGCAACAGTTCTCAAAGACCTGGGCGAGCACCCAAGTGAAGGCGGCAAGATCCAAGTCTTGGACGGACGCTATGGCGCGTACGTCAGCCACAACAAGGTCAACGCGACCGTTCCCAAAGGCAAGGCGCCGGCCGATCTGACGGTAGAGGAGGCGGTTGCGCTGCTCCGCGAGCGCATCGAAAAAGGCGGCGGAAAAAAGCCGGCGCGCAAGGGCGGATTCAAGAAGGCAGCAAAACCCGCCAAGGACGCAAGCGACGGCAAGCCGAAGCCCGCAGCGAAAAAAGCGGCCGCAAAACAGGCGGCGACTAAAAAGGCGCCAGCCGTGAAGAAGGCGCCCGCTGCAAAGGCTGCCGACAAGAAAGCGCCGGCAAAATCAAAGGCGTCATAATCGGATTTCTGCCATTTACCCTAACGGCCCTGACGGATCGATTTCGGCGGGGCCGTTTTCGCGAGCAAAGACAACAGCCTAAAAAAAGCCCTGAGAGACTTATCCCCGCCTCCCACGGCGCGCGCATAGTAGTGCCTGGGAGGCACGGTGCTTGCGGATAAGCGATCTTGGTTTTGATTCTGGCGATTGTGCTGACTTTTGCTCTCTGCGCCCTTGCGGCCGCGCCTCGGCTGAGGGCATGCACGGCATTCCTTGACAACCTGGCCTTCGAATGGTCGGTCACGAACTTCAACCGACAGGCAAACATCTTGGCAAAAAAACTCGACACGCGCCCGCCCGATAAAAAGTCCAAGGCCGCGCGCCACCAACCGGCGGACGGCGGATTGCCCAGCCGCGCGCAGATCCTCGAATTCTTGAGCACGTCTGAAACAAAGGCGGGCAAACGCGAGATCGCACGCGCCTTCGGCGTTACGGGCGGAGCGAAGATCGCGCTGAAACGCATCTTAAGCGAAATGGCGTCCGAGGGCACGCTGTCTGGCAACAAAAAGGATTTCCGCGAGAAGGGCACGTTGCCACCCGTCACGACGCTCGAAATCACGGGCCGCGACCGCGACGGCGATCTGCTGGCGAAGCCTTTGCATTGGGAAGAAGACGACGGCAAGCGCCCCATTGTGCGCGTGCTTCCAAGCGAACGCGCGTTCGACGGCGACATCGGCATTGGCGACCGCGTATTGGCGCGCTTAACGAAGCTCGCACATACAAGCGCCGATGGGGCCGGTTATGAGGCAGTACCCATCAAGAAGTTGCCGCGCGAAGCCAGCCGTCTACTTGGCATTTACAGAAAGGCGAAACGCGGCGGCGGCACCATCGAGCCGATCAACCGCAGGGAGCTGAAAAGCTGGCCGATCCTCGAGGGCGACGACGCGGACGCCGGCGACGGCGATCTCGTGCGTTTCGAACTTGTGCGCCGCGGGCGTTTCTCGACGCCGCGTGCGGTCGTTCTCGAAAGCCTCGGCAATCCGGACGATCAACGCCAGATTTCGTTGATCGCCATCCACGCGCACGGCATCCCCGAGGATTTTCCTGAGAGCGTCATTGGCGAATGCGAAGCGCTCGATGCGCCAACTATGAAGGGGCGCACGGACTTGCGCTCAACACCTTTGCTGACAATCGACCCGATGGATGCGCGCGACCACGACGACGCAGTCTACGCCGAGCCCGATACGAGTTCTGGCAATTCCGGCGGATGGGTGGTCATCGTCGCCATTGCCGACGTCGCGCATTACATCCGCCCCGGCACCAAACTCGACCGCGAGGCGCAATTGCGCGGCAACTCGGTTTATTTCCCCGACCGCGTCGTACCCATGCTGCCGGAAAAAATATCGAACGATTTGTGTTCGTTGCGCGAAGGCGAAGAGCGCCCGTGCTTAGCTGTTCGCATGGTGTTCGACAAGCACGGCGAAAAGCGCGGCCACAGCTTCATGCGCGCGATGATGAAATCGGCGGTCAAGCTCTCGTACCAGGAAGCGCAGGCGGCTATCGACGGGACCGTCTCCGAGAAGTGCGCAGCCCTGATGGAGCGGGCGTTGAAGCCGTTGTGGGCCGCTTACAAGGCGGTTTCAATCGCGCGCGACAAACGCGGGCCGCTCGACCTCGACTTGCCAGAACGCAAAATCGTCTTGGATGACAAGGGCCGTGTTGCGCGCGTTGTAACGCCCGAGCGGCTCGATGCGCATCGCTTGATCGAAGAGTTCATGATTCAAGCCAACGTCGCCGCCGCCGAGACGCTGGAGGGAGAGCGCTCCCCCCTCGTCTACCGCGTTCACGACGCGCCGAGCCAGGAGAAGCTTAAGGGCTTGAAGGATTTTCTCGAAACGCTCGACATGAAAATTCCCCACGCCGGTCAGCTGAAGCCCGAAGCCTTCAATGTCATTTTGGCAAAAGCGAAAGACCTGCCAGTGCCGGAACTCGTCAACGAAGTCATCCTGCGCTCGCAGTCACAAGCCGAATATGCGCCGCGTAATATCGGCCATTTCGGCTTGAACCTGGCGCGCTATGCGCACTTTACCTCGCCCATCCGCCGCTATGCGGATTTGCTGGTGCACCGCGCGCTGGTGAAAGCGCTTGGGCTCGGTCCCGACGGTTTAAGCGAGGAAGAAATCCCGCGTTTGACCGCAATATCAAAAGCGATTTCCGACACCGAACGGCGCGCCATGTCGGCCGAACGCGAGACCATGGACCGCTTGATCGCGGCGCACTTGGCGGATCGCATCGGTGCCAGTTTCGCGGCGCGCATTTCGGGCGTGACGCGATCAGGATTGTTCGTGCGCCTGAAGGATACCGGCGCCGACGGTTACATCCCGATTTCGAGTTTGGGCAACGAATACTTCACGCACGTCGAAGCCGCGCACGCGCTGGTCGGGTCGCGCAGTGGCGAAGGTTATCGCTTGGGCGATACGGTTAAAGTGAAATTGCTTGAAGCCATTCCCTCGGCGGGTGCTTTGCGTTTTGAGATGCTTACGCCCGGCACGAAAGGACATTTTGCAAACTTCAAAGCAGGCGGCGGAAAGCTTCCGCGCCAGAAACGCGGGCCGCGCGGCGGCGGATTTAAGGGGAAGAAGAGATAGGGGGCTGCTTGTTCCGGGAGGGCCGCAGATGCCGGCTTATGGAGGCAATGCAGCTCAGCACGCTTTCCGCTCAAACTGATGAAATGGGCCGGCTGGCGTTCATTCCAGGAGCGTAGCAAGGCTTATTGCCTTTTGTCCTTGTCAGCTTTTCAGGCGATGAGGAAGCCGACCGCAAAGAACAATGGAACAGCAATAATGCAAAGCGCGAATGCGAACGGCAAGTGCTTATCGGCTAGCGCCAACACGAACGCAGGTACGATGCAAATGATGTAAGGGAGGATTGCGATTACTAGAAATTGCAGGGCAATCGATCTGGCCATTGACGGATTTGACGAAAACAGATCCTTCGACGTCGAGATTGTGAGCCAAAGCAAAGCCGCCGTATACGTTGCCGCAACAATGAACACGATCAGCCGAAGTTTCCGGCTCGGCAAGGAACCTATTTTCAAAGCGCTCACCCCTATGCCGGCCCTTAAGTTAACTTTCATTCCTTAGCAGGTTAGGGAGCGCTACACATGAGCTCAATCGCAATACGGTTGCTCGACCGCTGCCAGTCCGGCAGCACAGGTTCAACAGCGGCGGGCTTAAGTGGAAGCGGAGGCCGCGCGGATTTCTGCGCAAATGGAGTCTAAAACGTCGAAATATCGCGTCTCTAATTCGGACTGCGAAAGTGTAAACGCAGCATACGTCTGAGACAAACCCAACTCTTTGGCGTAACGCGCGCCTTCGCCTTGAAACGGCTCGTAGAGATCGTACGCCGTTTCAAGATCGCCAGCGTTGCGCATCCCGTAATCCGCCACCCAAAGGCAATAGATCAAACGCTCGAGAGCGCTAAGACTTTCGGCTCCGCGTGATGCGCGCTGCTTAATAACCGCATCGCCAGCCGAAATAATCCATGTCTCGTTGTCTTGTGCCATAGAAGACTATCGCCATAGATTTCGACGGTGCAATGGCAACTAGTTCTCGTCTGCAACACCAATAACGAACAGAACTGCGTAGTCTTGCTTCTTGCACCCCTCGACGGCCGGCATGGCGGCGCCGGGCGTCACGGGAAAGGATTGTTGCGCGGCGTTCGACGGCGAACACGAATTGCCACTGGACGCAGGCGAATAGCGCGCAGAGCGGCAGGGCAAGTGCGTGACATCGTAAAGCGTCGCACCCTTGTCCAGTTCCCAGCGCTGTGTACTGTCATTGTCTTTGGGGTGGATGGTCAGGACGGCCGTCACCTCGCGGTCGCCTGTCACCATGTACTTGCCGGGCGGCAGAGGAAAGTCCGGTTTATCCATGATGAGCCCATGTTCTTCCAGCCACCAGTCTTTGCTGTCGAAGACCCACTGCGCGGGCGCGACGCCGCCGGCGGATTTCAATTGTTCAAAGTCTTTGAGGCCCACACCGCGCGGGCCCGGATCGACGCGCCACAGGCCCCACGATTGCGCATTCGCGCCGGACGCCGCTTTCGGATCGCCCAGCGCCGCGATGAACTGCGTCGGGATGCGCTTGAACACGGTCTCGGCGTGCACGGTTGGCGTCACACAAAGCAATACAAGGAACGATGCCAATGCGGCCGGGACAGTTCGCAAGCCTGAAATCGTGATGGCCAACTTTTGATTCTCCTCGATCCGGACGTGGGACTGACGTGAGTGTGTGCCCAAAAATGCTGCGCGGGCAAGCCGTTGTGTCGATGTTAAGAACGGGCACAGGGACCGCACCGATCACGACAAATGTTACGCGCCGGGAACCTGCAGCGCCCGGCCGCACAGGAGTGGCCCCGCTGCGGCTAAGGGCACACTTGTCCCAGATGCGGATAATGCGATATTTTCAGCATAATGCCGCTAAGGATGATGCCCATGCCGCTCACGACCAATATTGCGCCTGAAGAACCCGCGCGCGACACGTGGGGAGCTTTCAAGCGCGGCTGGCGCCAGAAATGCCCGGCCTGCGGCACGAGCCCGCTCTACAAAAGCTACCTCAAGGTCAACGACGCCTGTCCGGGGTGCCGGGAAGAACTGCACCACCAGCGCGCCGACGACGCGCCGCCCTATTTCACCATGATGATCACGGGCCACGTTATTGTCGGCGGCATTCTCGCGGCAGAGAAGATGTATGCGCCGGAGACGTGGGTGCATCTCGTCATCTGGCTACCTCTGTTGGTCGTCTTGAGCTTGTGGCTGCTGCCGCGCATCAAAGGCGCGCTCATTGGCTATCAGTGGGCCTGCCGCATGCACGGCTTTGGCGGAAGTGAAGTCGAAGGCGCGGACATTGCGCCCGCGATACCGGCCCCGGCCAACTGATACAAGCGCACGGCGTTAAAAATGCAAGATGCAGCACCTCGCATTCTCGACGCCGCGTCCATCATCCTGATCGACGGCAATGGACATGACGCGCGCATACTCATGGGATTGCGCCAGCCGGGCAATGTTTTCTTGCCCGATAAGTGGGTGTTCCCCGGTGGCCGGGTCGAAGCGCACGACCGCAACATAACCTGCTCGGACCGCCTGACGTCACACGACGTAGCCGCGCTCATGCATGGTATGCCGGGCAACCGGGATGCTTCGTGGGCGGCATCCGTTGCACTCGCCGCGATCAGGGAACTCTTTGAAGAAACGGGCGTGGCGCTTGGGCACGCAGTGCGCGACGGCGACGCGCTTGACGGCATATGGCCGGAGTTTCGCGCGCTCGGGCTGAGACCCCGTCTCGCGTGCCTCACAATGATTGCGCGTGCCATCACGCCGCCCGGCCGGCCGCGCCGCTACGACACGCGCTTTTTTCTAGCCGACCGCCGCGACACGATTGGCGCGCCCGGAAAAGGCGATGGCGAATTAGCCGATCTGCGTTGGTTTACGATTGCGGAAGCCCTGGAACTCGACCTGCCAACCATCACGCGCGTCATCCTTGGCGATGTTGAAACGCGCCTCGCGAACCCCATTGGGGCGGGCCCCCACGCCGTTCCCTTTTATCACGAGCACGATGGGCTGTTCCGCCGCGACTTGATCCGGCCTAAGGGCGGCTAAGGCGCCTTGACAGGGCAGCCCCCATGGCTATGGTGCGCGCACATCCGGACATCTCCGCGAGCCCCATTTTGAAGGCCTAGACCTATGGCAAAGCCAGTTACGCAAAAGATCAAGCTGCTCTCGACGGCCGGCACCGGCTTCTTCTACGTCACGAAGAAAAACCCGCGTACCTCGACCGAAAAGCTTGTGTTCAAGAAGTACGATCCCGTCGCGCGCAAGCACGTGGAATTCAAAGAAACAAAAATTAAATAATGCCGCGTCCACGCTGTTATTGATCAGCGGATGCGGGCAAAAACCGTTGCAATAACGGGGGGTTTTATCGGGTTATGCTTGGAGCAGAAGATGCGACCAGGGCCCGAAACACACTCAGTAGCGGGGTAATCGTTTCCGAGTTCGTCTCGAAACCCTGGTCATCGCCGGGTAAGTTCCAAAGAGGGCGTTGTCCCTCACCCGGTTTCGCGATCAGTCTTATGCAACCTTTCGAGGAGGCCACTCTTATGGTCACCTGGACTGATCAACCCCTACACAACCAAGCTATGCGGCGGGCCCGGTAGCGTAGGAATCTCGTGCGATCTGCGTCTTCGACGGGGACCGCGGCCGCGACGCGTCTTTGGTTAAAAAGTTATCCCCGTTCAATATCCAGATTGGTGCCAGAAGACTAAGTCTTTGGCAAGAACTCCTTTGACTGTGATTTTACGATCACGAAGCGTGCGATTCGGTCGCTAATGACTTGAGCATTGCTGCGTGCGTTAAGTTGTTATAGAAGCTCGCGAATCCGGGCCTGAAACCTATCGGAATCTCTATCCTCCTGCCACTTGTGCGGCAAGAATGCACCGGAAACCCGGCCTTTCGAGATACAAATATTCGGGAGTCACGCTCAGGCGGCGTCGGCCGAAACCCGGTTACGTCCGCGCCGCTTGGCGGCATAGAGCGCAAGGTCGGCGCGCTTGAAGACCGTTTCCGGCGTATCGTCGCCGCGCTCGAGCGTCGAGATGCCGACACTCGCCGTAACGCGGATCGATTTATCGGTGCCAACCGGAAAATTATCGGCAGCCACGTTGGCGCGCAGACGTTCGCCAATCTGGTAGGCGCGCGCGATATCGGTATCCGGCATGATGATGACGAATTCTTCCCCGCCCAGCCGGCACGCAAGATCGACGCCGCGCGTATTGCGCTTCAGACGAACCGAGAATTCCTTCAGCACCACGTCGCCGATGTCGTGCCCATAGGTGTCGTTGACGTTCTTGAAGTGATCGATATCGGCGACCAGCATCGATAGCGCGCGCCCCGTGCGAAGCGAGTCGGCCAAAAGCGTCTTGAGGTGCCCCTCCATGTAGCGCCGGTTGTGCAACCCCGTGAGTGCGTCGGTGATCGACATTTCCACGCTTTCAGCCAGGCGATGACGCAGAAAATCGGAGTGGCGCTTGCGCTTGATCTGGGTTTTTACGCGGGCCATCAATTCGTGCCGGTCGATGGGGCGCATCAGGTAATCGTTGACGCCCATATCGAGGCCGCGCAGCAGGCGCGCTTCGTCGCCCGGTTCAACCAGAATGATGATAGGGAGATGGCGCGTGCGATCGAGCGAGCGCACTTGCGAGCATAGGCGCAATCCGTCGGCATTCTGCAGCGACAGGCTGACGACGAGCAGATCGAAATTGTGCTCGGTCAGCTTGGTGAGCGCAACCTGCAGATCGCGCTCGGCGAAGGCGTCGTTGGATTTCGACAGAACTTCAAGCAGCCGCGCGGCCGAACGCGGGTGATCGTCAACCACGAGAACGCGGCCCGAACGCCCCGAAAGCGCCTTTGCAAGCGCGCCATCGTCCTGAATGCCCATCTGTTTGCCGGTCGAGGCCCGCATGATCATTTCATCATTGAGCATCTTCAGGCGCGCGAGGTTTTTGACCCGCGTAATGAGAGCGATGTCGTCGACCGGCTTGGTCAGGAAATCGTCCGCGCCATTCTCAAGACCCTGAACCTTGTCGGAAGGCTGGTCGAGGGCCGTCACCATGACGACGGGGATATGGTGCGTTTGCACGTTGCTCTTGATGCGGCGGCAGACTTCAAAGCCGTCCATGCCGGGCATCATGACGTCGAGCAGCACGACGTCGACGCGTTCGCGCGCCAGAATGTCGAGTGCTTGCTGGCCGCTGAACGCCGACAGAACTTCGAAATACTCGGCCGCAAGCCGCGCTTCGAGCAGCTTGACGTTGGCCAAAATGTCATCGACGACGAGAACCCGCGCGGTCATCTGCTACGATCTTGATGGTCTAAACGTTTCACTACTTTGGCTGTCCGATAAAGCGCCGGACCGTCTCGAGGAACGACAGCACCGAAATCGGCTTCGAGATGTAAGCTTCGCAACCGCCCGAGCGTATGCGCTCTTCGTCGCCCTTCATGGCGAAGGCCGTCACGGCGATGATGGGGATCATGCGCAGCTCATCGTCTTCCTTGATCCATTTGGTGACTTCGAGGCCTGAAACCTCGGGCAGCTGGATATCCATCAAAATGAGATCGGGGCGGTGCTTGCGCGCAAGATCCAGCGCGTCGAAGCCGTTGCGCGTTTGGATCGTGCGGTACCCGTGCGCCGCGAGCAAATCGTGAAAGAGCTTCATATTGAGCTCGTTGTCTTCCACAATCAGCACGGAGCGCTGCGCCGTCCGGGGATCCGCTCCCCGCCGCTCGACACCGTTCCTGCTTTCCTGATAATTCATGTGGGATCACACCGTTTGCCCGGGCAGGCTGTGTTCATGCACCGATTCTGGTGCTTGGTCCCGTGTACTTTGCCCGCGAAGGCGTAACCAACCGTTAATGTCGTTGCTGTTTAGGCACGTTTCAGGAGCCGCAATTGGCGAATTTCAAGAAAGCGCGGCTAACGCTGGACGATGCCGAATCTCTTGCGTTGCAGGGGCTGACATTTCTGGCATCCGACCCAGAACGCATGTCGCGCTTTTTTGCCCTGACTGGTATTGCCCCGGGTGAGCTGAGATCCTGGAACGATGAGCCCCGGCTACAGGCAGCCGTGCTTGATCACCTCTTAGGGGACGAAAGCCTGCTTCTGGTCTTTGCGGCGGAAGCAGGCATTGCGCCTGAAGATGCAGCGCCGGCGCGCGACGTGCTGGCAAAGCACTTTGGCCAGGGGGGCAGCGCTATGCCGGACGAGTATTGAACTTGACGAGAGACCCAAGCCCAGGCGGCCCTTCGATCGGCATCGACCTTGGCGGTACCAAGATCGAAGGGCTGCTCATTGGCGCAGACGGCCGGGAGATCGTGCGCCGCCGGATCCCTTCGCCCCAGAATGATTACGTTGCAACCGTGACCGCGATTGCCGTTCTCGTGCGAACCCTGGAGACGGCCGGAGGCATGCCGGACGTTCCGGTCGGGCTGGGAATTCCGGGCTCCATCTCGCGAAAGACAGGCCTGGTGCACAATGCCAATTCTACCTGGTTGAACGGGCTCCCCCTGGAGCGCGACTTGGCGGCAGCGCTGAAGCGGCCGGTCGCAATCGCCAACGACGCGAATTGTTTTGCGCTGTCGGAAGCGCGCGACGGGGCGGGCGCGGGTGCGCAAAGCGTGTTCGGGGTCATTCTCGGCACGGGAACGGGCGGCGCGCTCGTTAGCCGGGGACACCTCATCGACGGTCCGCTTGGCATCGGCGGCGAATGGGGCCACAACCCGTTACCGTGGATGCGGCCCGATGAGTTTCCGGGCCCCAAATGCTGGTGCGGGCGGTTGGGTTGTATGGAGACGTGGGTCTCGGGGCCCGGCCTCGCAAACGACCACAAGAGCATGACGGGAACGTCTCTAACGGCCGAGCAGATTGCTGCCGCCGCCCAAGATGGCGATTTTGCAGCCGAGGCCACGATGCGGCGCCACGCCAGCCGCCTGGCGCGGGGGCTCGCGCATGTCATCAATATCTTCGATCCGGAGGTGATTGTCTTGGGCGGCGGGTTGTCAAAACTCTACCACCTCTATGGCGAACTGCCCGACCTCGCCGCCCTTCACATCTTTGCCGATAAGCCAAGCGTGACCATCAGGCCGCCGAAATGGGGCGACGCGAGCGGCGTGCGCGGCGCGGCATGGCTTGCGCGAGACTTCACATAGCGCAGGGCCTTTACGGCGCATCGCCCGCGCATTTGCCTTGCGGCAGGACGGTCAGTTCCTTCAGTTCGCCTTTGAGAGCGAACTGGCCATAATCTATTTTCAGATTTTCCGTCACGCCGTTCTCGTAGTACCGGAATGAAAGTTCGTATGCCGGCGGCGTATCTTCCTTGTCCTTGCCGGCATCGAAGTAACTGATGGCCACAGGCCAAGACGCTAAACCTTCAAGCTTCGCCGCGTCTTTGATGGCCGCCGCGTTGGCGATAGCGCCCTGTTCGTATTTCTTGCCGATAACGGAGTTGGTCACATAGTACTTTTCGCCCTTTTCCGATCCGTCGTAAAGGTTCGCGGTTAAATGCGACTGACCGGTTTTCGCGGACTGGATAAGTGCCGCTGCATGTTGCATGGGAAAATAGATGTCCGCCGGCAGGGAGACTTTTTTCTTCGATGGGCGAACGAGTTCGACATCGGCGCCGCCGCCCGGCTTCATGCGCACGGCGTCGCCCTGGCTTGCTTCTGCGATCACATCGTTCTGGTACTGCGTTGACGAAAAACGCAACCGCTTGCCGGCCAGCTCTTCCCAGCTCGAGGTTCTGAGATCGTTGATCGACTCACTCCCTTCCTGATTGGTCATGCGCGTTACGAAGCGCATATTCTGCGTGAAGCCGTCGCAACTCGATCCCGTCAATTCGTAGACCATGCGGCCCGACATATCGGTCACGCCAGATCCTGCGACCGAATTTGCGAGCGTGATTTCGTAGACGGCGCGGTGCGGCGCAAAGATGACCGCCTCGGCATGCGCCACTGCGGGGAAGCTGCCGGCGAGGCTCGCCAAGACAGCCAATGACTTTCGGCACAAATCCCGGTCGCTCAAACAACTGCTCCTTATGGGTCAAATCTAAGGTGTTACTCTAGGTCTTAACTCTAGGGCCGAAGCTGGTCATTGCAAAGTGGCGCTAGCACGGCCAAAAGGATGAGACTGAGCCTAGCGGCTAGACGTACTGGAGAGGCGGCCAGGAAACAATGGGAGAAGCGCCAGAAGACCGGCTGAAAACGCTGGAGTTGGAGTTACCGGGGGCCCCACGGCCGCTCGCCCTTCGAATTCTGTCAAGAAATGAACAGCAGTCGAGATTGACGCCATTATGAAAGTCAGAATCTAATGCTGGACCGCGATACGTTTCTCCGCCCGATTGCCCATCGCGGGCTGCACAATGCCGAGAAAGGCATTGTTGAAAACACGCTGCCCGCCTTCGCCGCGGCTATCGCCAAAAATTACGGTATCGAATGCGATCTGAGGCCGGCTGCCGGCGGTCTGCCCGTCGTCTTTCACGACGAGACGCTAGAGCGGCTGACGACAAGCAAAGGCCGCGTCGCGGACCTTGATGCGGCGGCGCTAAAACGCATTAAGCACAAGATTGGCGGCGCGGGCATTTCAACTTTCGCCGAAATGCTCGACGCCGTCGATGGCGCCGTGCCGCTCCTCGTTGAGATCAAAAGCGAATGGGACGCGCCGGACAAAAAGTTCCTCAATCAAGTCGCTAGATTGGCATCCAGCTATCGCGGGCCGGTCGCGCTCATGTCGTTCGACCCGGTGGCGATGACGATGGTGCGGGAACTCGCGCCGAAAGTGCCGCGCGGGATCGTTTCGGGGATGTATGCCGGTGCCGGGTGGTGGAACCGAAAAATCTCCAAGGCACGCGCCGCGAACTTGCGCGATCTGCTCGAATCCGCGCCCGTCGATCCGCATTTCTACGCCTACCAGGTGGGCGCGCTGCCGACGCCCGTCACGCGTTTCGTGCGCGAAGTGCTTGAACTGCCGCTTTTTACGTGGACCGTGCGCACGGCGAAAGAGCGCACAACGGCGCAAAATTGGGCGGACGCTGAAATTTTCGAAGGCAGCGAGCCTTGAAACTTCAGCCCTTCTTCGCCGCCTCATAGAGCGGCACGACGTCGGGTAAATTTTTCTCGATCCAGCCGATCCGCGCCGTATTCGAAGGGTGCGTCGAGAGCCACGCGGGCGGCGCGCCTTTTGCGGCAATCGCCATCTTTTCCCAAAGCGATATGGCGGCGCGCGGATCGTAACCGGCACGCGCCGCTATTTCCATGCCGATCAGATCGGACTCGCTTTCGTCGTCGCGGCCGAATTTCAAGCCCAACAGGCCGCCGCCGACTCGGGCAAGTTCGCCTGCATTGCCGCCAACAAAAATACTGACGGCCGCCGCGCCGAGGTTGGTCAGCATTGATTTGGCGGCGCGTTCGCGCGCGTGTTCGCGCAATGCGTGCGCAATTTCGTGACCCATTATCATGGCGATTTCGTCGTCGCTGAGCTTCAATTGATCGATGATGCCGGTAAAGACCGCGATCTTGCCGCCCGGCATGCAGAAGGCGTTGATCATTTTGGAGCGGATGACGTTAACTTCCCAGCCCCAACTTTTGGCGCGTTCGTTGAACTTGTAGGAATGGGGGACAAGGTCTTCCATAATTTTGCGCACCCGTTGCACTTGCGGGTCGCTCTCCTCAAGCAAAGCCTTCTGCTGAAACGCTTGGCGCGTCACTTCGTTATATTGAAGGGCGGCACCGTTCTCGAGCTTTTCGGCGGAGTAAAGTTTGCGCAGGTATGACGGATTGCCGATCTTGACGCCGTCGCCGTCACGGGCGGAGGCGGGGATCGCGCTCGCGGTAATGGCGGCAGCGACTGCAAAGCCGGCCGCCGCACTAAAAACTAAGTTGATCCATTTCATGCCCGTTACCCTCATCCGGCCCTCACGCACCCGGTATCCAAAGCTCATGGACCACTCTTACCTTTCAAAGTGATCTCGCGCTATGCTGGACCGTATCAACACTTGTGCCCGCAAACCGAAAGATCATCATTACCGTGACCTCAGCCGCGACTGTCAAGATTGTGACGCATCTCGGGGATGTCAATGGCGCCGCATCGTGCGAGACCTGGGACGCATGCGCCAATCCGGACCCGGGGCGCTACAATCCGTTCGTCAGCTTTGCCTTTTTGAAGGCGCTTGAGGATGCGGGCACGGTTGGCGGGCGCTCGGGATGGATGTCACGCCATCTCGTGCTTGAAGATGAAAGCGGCGCAGTCGCGGGGGTCGCGCCAGCCTATGTCAAGTCGCACAGCCAGGGCGAGTTCGTGTTCGATCACGGCTGGGCTGACGCCTACATGCAAGCGGGCGGGCGCTATTATCCGAAATTGCAGATGGCCGTGCCGTTCACGCCGGTGCCGGGGCCGCGTCTACTTGTGAAGCCGGGCCCGCGCGCCGCAGCCGACGAGCAGGTTCTGGCTGCCGCCGCAATCGAACTTGCGAGCCAGACCGGGCTGTCCTCGGTCCACATCACATTTCTGGAGAAAGAGACCCAAGCGCGATTGGTGCCGCTCGGGTTCTTAGCCCGCACCGGGCAGCAGTTCCATTGGCAAAATCAGGGCTACGCAAATTTCGAGCATTTCCTGGAAACGTTTGCCTCGCGCAAGCGGAAATCGGTGCGCAAGGAGCGCGCGGAAGCTTTGAGCGCGGGCATTGAGATTGAACACATCTCAGGGTCCGGCATCACGGAAGCGCACTGGGATGCGTTCTTCGAGTTCTACACAGACACGGGTAATCGCAAGTGGGGCCGGCCGTATCTCAACCGCAAATTTTTCTCGCTGCTGGGGCAAGCAATGCCGGAGGCCTGCCTGCTGGTAATGGCCAAGCGCGACAGCGCTTATATCGCGGGCGCGCTCAACATTATCGGCGGGGATTGCCTGTATGGGCGCTACTGGGGCTCGATCGAGCACCACCCATTTCTGCATTTCGAGGTTTGCTATTACCAGGCCATCGACTACGCGATTGCCCATAAGCTTGCGCGTGTCGAAGCAGGCGCGCAAGGCGAGCACAAACTCGCGCGCGGGTATCTGCCGGTTGAAACCTATTCCGCGCATTGGATCGCCGACCCCGCGCTGCGTCACGCGGTTGAGCGCTATTTGAAGCAGGAACGCGCGGCGGTCAGTGTCGCGAACACCGAATTGGCGGAGATGGGGCCGTATCGGAAAGCGTGAGTTTACATGCACGCTCGCGCCACCCGCGTCCCCGGACAGCGGCCACGCCAACGGCGTGGCAGCACGCTGATCCGGGGTCGTTCCCCGTATCAATTTGTGTCGGACCACGGAAGGTAAGGACCCCGGATAGCCGCGCCTTCGCTTCGCTCGTGACGCGGCTTCCGGGGACGCGGGTGGAAGGGGCGTCGCTTTACCTTAGAGTTCAGTGAGGCTAAATGAAATTGCCGATTGCAGCGAGGCCCCAGATGCCCACCACGCCAACCTACGACCCCAACAATATCTTCGCCAAAATCCTGCGCGGCGAGATCCCGTGCCATAAGGTTTATGAGGACGCCGACGCGCTCGTGTTCATGGATGTGATGCCGCAATCGAACGGCCACGCGCTTGTTGTGCCGAAGGCTGCGTCGCGCAACGTGTTTGATGCCGACCCGGCGGTGCTCGCGAAAATCCTGCCGCTGGTGCAAAAAATCGCCACTGCCTCGAAGAAGGCGTTCAATGCCGACGGCATCACGATTTGGCAGTTCAACGAACCCGCCGGCGGGCAGACAGTGTTTCATCTCCACTATCACGTCATCCCCCGCTACGAGGGCCAAGACCTGCGGGCGCACTCCGGCAAGATGGAGGATGGCGCCGTGCTCGCAGCTAATGCGGACAAGATGAGAAAGGCGTTGCTCTGATCCCCTCTCCCCGTCCTATACGGGGAGAGGGCTAGGGTGAGGGGCGGCAACAGTTTCAAACAAGC
>JANMNH010000059.1:0-38022 GCA_031373745.1 Hyphomicrobium sp.
GAAGAGGGTGTCATTAAAGGCCATGTGACCCTCCCCAACCAGCAGACAGGTTTTGACTCGCCCGCTCCTTGCCTCTTCGGTTTTGGAAAACCTCGACCAGTTGGCAGGTGGACAGACGAGAACGGATGCATATGGGGCCAAGTGCCCCCCTATGCAAGAATTTTTTTGCCCCTGGGACAAAATATTTTCTCCCCGTGTTTACGCTGCGTTAACAGCAGGTTCACACGAACGTTCTCTGGTGGCTTTGGCGAAGGAAGCGCGACAGTTTTCAGACACAATTTTACGTGCCGTTTGCGCGCGCTTCGCAAGGCCAAGAAGTGCCCGTTTATTGCGGCTTCAAGAGGTTCTTCAGCAGCTCTTTGGCTTTCGCCGTCGAGCCCGTCGCGCCTTCACCGCTCTTCTTGCCGAGCAGCTCGTCGGCGATTTCCTTGGCGCTCTTGCCTTTGAACTGCTTGCCGATCTGTTTCACCGCTTCGATCGCTTTGTTGGGGTCGGCGAGCACGCCTTTGAGATCGGGCTCAAACTTCGGCTTGTCCCAAGGGCCGGTGATTCGCACCGGAATTTCCAAACCGGATAAATCGGCGGCGCCTTGCTGGCCTTCGAGACTGGCGACGAGTTTCGGCTTCACGGTGTAGTCGACGGTTTTCGGCGGCAGCTGGATGGCGCCAGCGCCCGTGACGCGCAGCAGCGGGCTCGTTAACTTCAAGTCCTGGTTCTGCGCGATGCCGTTGAGAATCGTGAAACTCGCGGCCAGCTCGCTGAAGTCAGTCTTTTCAGCCGGTGTCTTCTTCAAGCCCGAAAACTTGCCTTGCGAGATCCCGCGAATGGCTCCTGGCAGGTTGAATCCGACAATAGCTCCGTTGGCGAAAGTAAAATCCGCCTTGCCGTTCAGCGTCTCGACAATTTGCAACTGGCTGCCGCCTTGGCCCGCGAGCTGCAGCGTCAACTTGGTTTTGCCCGACAACCATTCGATATCGGCCGCATCCTTCAGGAACGGCAGCGCCGAAAGTCCGTCGAGCACGAAGTTAGCGCCGAGTTGGGCTGCTTTGCCGGTGCCATCGACATTGAGGAAGCCGGAGCCCTGGCCCTCATAAAGCTGCACGTTGTCGAACGAGGTCTTCAAAACCTTGTTCTTGAGCGCCACCGTCAAGGCGGATTGCCCGACTTTGATGTCTTGATAAAGCAACCGGCCGATTTGCAACTTGGCCTCGGCATCGACCACGCCAAAGAGCGTCAGGTTCAACGGTTCGCTCGACCAGCCCGCGCGGCCCGTGTAGCCGTGAACCTTTGGGCCGGAAGCCGGGGAAGTAGCCGGCTCTTGCAAAAGTTCTTCGATGGCATCGCCAATGGCGGCGCCCCCTTTTGCGGGCGCGCCCGCTGCGGCGGGTTTTTGCGTCGGCATTGGTGCAGAAGAAGGCGCCGACGCGCCTGCCGCGCCGATCATGTATTTGTTGAGATCGAGTTCGGAGATTTTGAGCGAGGCTTGTACCGCGGGCCTGATCCCGCCCGTCGTCACGGTCACCGTGCCGGTGCCGGTCGCGCCGTCAAGGGCGAAGTTGGCACCCGACAAGCTGGTGACGTTGCCGTTGGTCTTGAGAGTTCCAGTGAGCGAGAGCGGCCCGAAGCCCGATACCGGCGGCAGGGTGCTGCCCAGCCATTTGGCCAGCGATTTCACCGATTCCGACTTTGCCGCGATATTGCCTTCGAGGTCCGCGCCGTCGAGGACGTGCACCGCACCGTCAAAGTTTGCGCTGATGTTGCGGTTGTCCGCCTTGAAGGTAAGGCGCGCAGGTTTTTCTTGCAGCACCAAATTGGCGGTCGAAAGCCTGCCGTCAAAATCTATTTTCTCGCCTTGCCAGGCGAGATCGCCCTTGGCCGTTACGGGACTGTTCAACGACTGCATGGCGACTTGCACGTTGACGGCGGAAACCTGCTGCGTCTTGCCGGTGCGCTCGTCGGTATAGCGCAGCGTGCCGTCTTCGATGCGCACGTCGCCGAGCTGCACGTGTTTGATCTTGGCGAGCTTGGCCGCAAGTGCGGGATTTTCTGCAGCGGCGGGGGGCGCGCTTTCGTCCGTCGCCGTAGGCGCCGCGCCGGAGGTCTGCGCTGCGGCGGCTTGCGCGAACCGCACCGGCAAATGGGCGTCCGCCAATTGCCAGTTCTTGGCGCCCTGCTTATCGACCCGGAAATCGAACACCGGCTTCTTCAACACGAGGCGGCGCACTTCGATCTGCCTTTGAAGCAGCGGCATGGTTTTGATGTTGACGTCGAGGGCGGCCATGCTGACGAGCTTGTGCGCCGATCCGGGCGGACCCGAAAGCGACACGTCCTTGAGCGAGACGCCAATCCCCGGCCAGAACGAGAATGATGCCGGACCCGCGACCACGAGATCGCGCCCGGTTTTTTCCTTCACTTGTGCCGCGAGCGTTTGGCGAATGAGATCGCTTGGCGGATTGAGGACGAGATACGCGGCGCCCGCCCCCGCCGCCAAAACGATCAGCACGAGAAATCCAAGAACGGCCGAAACAACGCCGCTGCGGCGGCGCGGCGGCGGTTGGCGTCCGGCGGGACCGCGCGGAGGTTGTCCGGGAGGCGGCGGACCACGGCGCGTTTGCTGCGGAGCAGGTCCGCGTTCGGCACTCGGGCGATAGGTCGCCAAGGGCGGCGCAGCAGGAGGGCGATTGTTCGGCATCGGGGGTAGCCTCGGAAAAGGTACGGGCACAAACTATAGCACGCGCCGCTTGGACACGCCTCATGTGCGCCATTGAGAATCTCTATTGCCGAACATTATGTCACTTCAACGCCTTGCCCCGCCAGCCTCAAGATGGCCCTTTTCCAAGCCGTCCTGGCAAAAGTGATGTGCAGGAAGAATGGGGGCGTTGCGCGCGGCGATGCGTCTCCCCTCACCATCGCACTCCCGTCAAAACCTGCGCTAGAGTGCGCCCGCGCTCGATGGCGGGAATTGATTGTGGGAGACGGAAAATGACAAGTTATTTGCGCCGAAGCGTTGTGGTCATGTCGGCAGCTCTCTCGCTCGCGGCACTCGCGCCCGCCGCCAATGCCGCCCCGTGCGGCAATGGTCCGGGCGGGTTTAATGCCTGGGTTGCAGCTTTCAAGAGCCGCGCGGCGGGTGACGGCATCTCGAACGGAGCGCTGTCGGCGCTTGAAGGCGTTTCCTACGATTCCAAAGTCATCCACCTCGATCGCAACCAGCATTCGTTCAAGCTCTCGTTCGAACAGTTCTACGCGCGCCGCGTCGATGCGGGCATGATCGCCAAGGGCCGCCGCCTTATGCAAACACATGGGGGAACTCTGAACGCGATTGAAAAACGATTTGGGGTGCCGGGCGCAGTCGTCGTCGCAATCTGGGGGTTGGAAACGGCCTATGGTGCGCAGCGCGGCGGCAACATGTCGATCGTGCGCTCGCTCGCGACGCTCGCCTACGATTGCCGCCGCTCGGCGTTTTTCGAGAAAGAGCTTCTGGCCGCTCTGAAGATCATCGATCGTGGCGACATGTCCGCGTCACAGCTCAAAGGCGGATGGGCGGGTGAAATCGGGCAAACGCAATTCCTGCCCGATGCCTACGTCAAATATGCCGTCGATTTTGACGGCAACGGACGGCGCGATTTGGTCAACAGTTCAGCCGACGTGCTTGCCTCAACCGCGAATTTCTTGAAAGCACATGGATGGCAGCGCGGTGCCGGATGGGGTCCAGGCACGGGCAACTACGGCGTCATCCGCGAGTGGAACAAAGCGGAAGTCTATGTGAAAACGATTTCGGTTATGGCCGAAAAGTTGAACTGACGCGGCGCCCGTTCTGCCGTTGTCCCCGCTGCATTTTTCAATGGTGTACGAATCGTAAATTTGCGCGCGTAAATTTGTTCGTCCGCATAACCCTCAATGGCAATGTTTTTTTGCTAACCATGCGTCTGGTAGTGGCCGCGCGGTGGGATGCGGCCGGTGAGCATGAAGAACGCCATGAACGCCGCAGTCAGAAACAGTGTCGAAACGGGTGCCGACCGGCGCGCATTCGGGCGCCGTGAGACGCACATGCCGGCGTCCGTGCGGCTGCCCAATCACACCTATCTTGAATGTATTATTTGCGATATCTCGGAAGGCGGCGCACTGCTTGAGTTTGCCTCGCCCGTCTCCATCTCTGGCCGCTTGCGCCTGAGTTTCGATGGCGGCAAACAAGAAATCATCAGCGAAGTGCGCCACACACGGGCAAATCGCGTTGGCGTGCAGTTCGCGCGCAACATTGCTATTGCGGCGCGGCCAATCGCTATGCCTGCCGATGCGCCGACCCCAATGCCGGCACAGCTCCGCGCTGAATCATCTCCAGAAAGCGGGCGCTCGAACGCGGCCTCGGAACTCGTGGCTCTGCGGCGCAACACTTTAAAAAACCTTTCCGCCAAGCCTGAACTCATTGACCAATCCCAGGCCACGCCAATTGTTATTGAGATCCCCGCCGCCGTTGAGCCATCAATGCCGCGCGATATCTCAAGCCTGCTCCAGTCGGTCGCAGACTTGGCTGCTGAACGAGCCGTGCCGCGGCCGTTGCCCGCGCGGGCCTATGCGACGGCGCTCGCGATCAAACCGGTCAAAGCGCCCGAAGAAAACGTGCCCCGCGATATGTCGTGCGTTCTAGCGTCGGTCCGGCTGCTGCCCGCCGCCGGCACCGTGCCCCGCCCCCTGCCACCCTGCGCTTACGCTCTCATCGCTGCTTGAACCGCTGAAACGCGCTGTCCGCGACCTCCGCCCAGATTCGAGTTGCAACACCACCTAAAGGTTGTATATAATCGTCATGAGTCCGCCTAGGTTGTGCCACACGACTCAGTGATCTTGGTCGCTATGAGCAGCTTGAACCCGTCGTCCGACCCACTAAGGCGCATCAGCTACGTCGCTGGGGCGCTTCTTTTTTTCGGGTTCAGCACCCCGGTGGCGGCGTTGACGGCGCCTGGGCAGGCCCTGGAGGGCCGCGCGGTGGTCGTCGATGGCGATACGCTCGAAATCAATGGCGAGCGGGTTAGGCTCGAGGGTATTGACGCTCCTGAGGTGGCTCAAACCTGTAGCAAGGACAACGGGGAGCCGTGGACCTGCGGCCTCGAGGCCAGCGAAGTCCTGCGCGCCTTGATTTCCAATAAAGCTGTGTCTTGCGACCGGTTGGGCCAGGATAAATATGACCGGACTCTCGGCATTTGCTTTGCGGACGCAGATGAACTCAATGCTGCTATGGTCCGGACTGGTTACGCCTGGGCCTTCGTCAAGTATTCCCAGGCCTATATAGCAGTTGAAAGGGAAGCCAAAGCCAAGCGCGCCGGCGTTTGGCAGGGGCCGGCAGTGCCCGCGTGGGAATTCCGCCATCGCCCCGATCGGACTGCAGAGGCGGCCGCCCCCAAAGGCTGCCTCATCAAAGGAAATGTCTCCAAAAAGGGCCAGATTTATCATACCGAAGCGAGTGCCTGGTACGGCAAGGTCAAGGTCGATGAAGGCCGCGGCGAGCGCTGGTTTTGCTCGGAGAATGAGGCAAAAGCGGCGGGGTGGCGAGCCGTTGAAAGCCCTTAAGTTTAGCCCTTGAGCACGCGTGTTTGCTGTCGGACTAGGCAATTCTCGGGTGATTTTTAAGCGAGCAATCGAACGAACCATTGACCGATTGGTCCAGTTATCCTTGACATGGCGTATCGATGTAGCAAATGCTGAGGAGATGGTTCGGCCGCACGATTTTCGTCGGCCCATTCCTCTGTTCGTCAACTCCCAACATTCGGGGATCACCATGCTTCCATTCACGGCAACAAGGGCCCGCGCTGCAGCTACCGCTGCACTTTTGGCACTCGCATCGCTTCCGGCGTCCGCCGGCACCATTTGGGACGAGATCAAAGGCAGCGTCTACGGCGATAAGAAAATCGAAGACGGACGCGGTATCGTTACGCTCGACGCGGAGATCCGCCCCGCCGATATGCGCAACGTTCCATTCAACGTCGCAGCTTCTCTCACAGATGGGCGCACGGTGAAGAGCGTATCGCTCATCATCGACGAAAACCCGACACCCGTCGTTGCCGTATTCAACATGGGCGGCAGCCGAGATACCGTTGCATTCAAATCGAATTTCCGCGTCAATCAGCAATCCGATATCCGCGCCGTAGTTGAAGCCAGCGACGGGCAGATCTACATGGTGTCGCGGCTGGTGAAGTTTGCCGGCGGCCAGGCCTCGTGCTCCGCGCCGCCGACGGGCGATCCGGCGGAGATCGCCGCCAGCATGGGCAAGATGAAATTCACGCAGTTGCCCAATGACGGAACCGCATCCTCGCTGTTACAGCGCGCGCGCGTCGATTTCAGCCATCCCAACCACACCGGCATGGTGATGGATCAGCAGACGCTGCTCTACACGCCGATGATGATGGTATCGGAAATCACCGTCAAACAGGGCGGCGAATTGATTTTCCGGGCCGAAGGTTCAATCGCCTTCTCGCAAAATCCGATGATCGAATTCGACATGAAGCGCAACGGCGCCGGCGAAGTTGAAGTGACGCTGAAAGATACCGACGGCGGCACCTGGACGCAGAAGTTCCCGGTCAATCCGGCAAGCTGAGCACGCTTGCATTCATTCTGGCGATAAGCCTTCTGACGACAAAAAAAGGCCCGCCAATCCGGCGGGCCTTTTGACGTTTGCGGGAAAGGTTGCGCCGCACTGCTATTGCGGCGGCGGGTATTCCCGTTCGTTCTGAGAGATGAGCGGCGTGATCCGGCGCACGGCAACGCGCCGGTTAAGTCGCTCTGGCCCATACGTTGCAACTTTCAAGTATTCTTCGCCATATCCTTGGGTTGTCAGATTTTCCGGCGGCACTTGGAACTGTTCGGTCAGAATAACTGCAACCGATTCGGCGCGCCGGTCCGAGAGGGTCAAGTTGTCGTTTTCAGAGCCGACGGCGTCCGTGTAGCCTTCGATCATGAACACTTCATTGGCGTCGCGCCCGATGACGCGCATCATGGCGCGGGCGACGCGTTCGAGTTTGTAGTATTGGCTTTCCTCAACGTCCCATGAGCCCGTGTCGAAGTTGATGTCGTTCAAATCGACCCGGCGCATGCGTTCGCGCAGGCGGGGCGTCGCGCGCACTTCGTCGAGCGTATAGCGCCGTTCGAGCCGGTCGACGGGCGGCGCACTCATGGCTTCGTAAACGTCCTCGTCGTTGGCCTGATCGTAATCCACGATGTACTTGCGGCGCGGCACGTCAACGCGCGGCGGCGGCATATCGACAATGGATTTGAGAAGTAAAGCGCCGGCCGCAACGCCGACTCCGATGCCGACGCCAAGCGCGAGGTTGCGCCCGAACTTATCGCGGCGGCGGTTGTCGATGATGTTCTGTTCTTGGCCTTGCGCGTTGCGGCGGTAACGGCGCACGAGCTGGCCGTTGTTGTCCGTCACGTTATAGACCGAGTTGTTGTTGGGCCGCTGAATGATAGTGACATTGGTGCCGTCGTTGCGCGTGATGCTGCGCGTTTTGGCAACACGGGCGATGCGGTCGCTATCGTTTTTGACGATGATGGCGCGATTGTTTTGGCGCACGATAACGCGATTGTCCGGTTCCTTGATGATGATCTGGTTCGTCGCTTTATCGAAGGTTCGGCTGCGCTGCAGCTTGATTGCGTTCAAGTTGCGCGGTTGTTTGGCCATGCGGACGACAAGCGGCGCATTGGCCGGCATCGCGCCCTTGGGTGTGAGGGTGGGTGTGAGGGTGGGTGTCAGGCTGGGCGTTGCGGTTCCTGGAACCGGTTTCGATACCTGACGAACCGCGGGTTGCCAGCGCTTATTCTTGGGTGGAGCGCCTGGCACCACGACTGGAGCCGTGGGTGGATTGGTCGATGCAGCTGGCTTGCCCGCACCTGTCTGCGGTGGTGGCGTTGCGTTAGCGCCCGGTGCCGCATTCGCATCGGGAACAGCCGGCGTTTCGACGATCACCTTCGCCGGAGCCGTTGGTGCGGCAGGTGTTGTTACAATCGCCTTTGGCGGTCTATTTTGCTTGGGCGGCGTGTTGTCGGTCTCCTCCGCAGGTGTGTTTGTTGCGGGTGGCTTGCCCGCACCTGTCTGCGGTGGTGGCGTTGCGTTAGCGCCCGGTGCCGCATTCGCATCGGGAACAGCCGGCGTTTCGACAATCACCTTCGCTGGAGCCGTTGGTGCGGGCGGCGTTTTGACGATCACCTTCGCTGGAGCCGTTGGTGCGGGCGGCGTCTTGACGATCACCTTCGCTGGAGCGGTTGGTGCAGGCGGCGTATTGACGATCACCTTCGCTGGAGCGGTTGGTGCAGGCGGCGTTTTGACGATCACCTTCGCTGGCACGGCCGTCTTAGGCGGAGTTTTGACGATGACATTTGCAGGCGCACCCGGCGTAACCGGCATTTTGTCGATCGCTTTCGGGTCCGGCACAGGTTCCGCTACGCCCTCATTGCCCTTCTCCAAAGCTTTCCGCTTTGCCTCAAGTATTTTGGCCTTCTGTTCGGGCGTCAGCACTTTCTGCGCTGCCGGTGCCATCACGGCGTCGGCGTTTGCCAGCGAGGGATTTGCTTGGCCCGCGATCAGCGATAGTCCCGCGGCGGCACCGAGCAGAATCTGAGAAAGGGGCGAACGAATGGGGGGCTTCGTCATCGTGACCTCGATTTGTCTTTGTCAAAGTGCGGGAAACGCGAACTGCGAATGCCGTTACTCAGTGCTCCGCCGGCCGGAACATCGGACACTTCAGTTGAATGGCGAATGAACGCCGGAACTCCGGCCCCTTTGCGGCGAAAAACGCGCCGTTTCGCGAGTTTTCGAATAACACGCGTGACCAATTAACGGGTTTGGTTCAAACCGGGTTCTAGCCAGCCCCGATAGTGGGCGACGAGTCCGGCCATGGGGACGCTGATTTTCACGTCAAAGCAAAACCGGTCGTCGCAACCGGCGTATTCGCGTGTTTGAGAAATAGGGGCGAGCCAGCGCGGAAGTTTCGCCCAGCCGATGCGCCAACCCGTGACCGGCATCATGACGCAGCCGTCCGAGGCTTCAATGCCGAGCAGAATTTTGAAAGGGCTAAAAGTCTCTACAACTTGGCCGCCGCCCTCATGCGTGAGCCGCGACTGAAATCGCGCGCCGCCAAAATCGCGCGTCCACGTTTCGCTGGTACCTTTGCGCTCGACACTGACAGTTATGGGAACATCGCGGCCCGGCTTGGGGAATCCGAACACTTTGCGAATGAGACGCGCAAGAAAGCCTTCTCCAGAGTCGATATCGGCGAGCCCCGACCATAGCGGTGCGCCGCCGCTATCATGAAAGGCTCGAAGCACGGCGGGGAGGGCCTCGTATTGAACCGGTCCACAGGCAGCCGCGAACAAGCTTGCAGGTTCCGCAGCGCTTACGGTGCGCGTTGTGTGAAGTGCGGACGAGCGCATTTCCGCTTCGATTTCTGCAAGTGACAGCGCGCACGTCGATGCCCGCGCACCGGGCTCAACGCCGCCAGCCAGAAGCGCACGCGCCAAGGCGAGCGCGGGCAGAATGGGCACAATCGGCCCTTCGCCCCTCTCGGCAAGCAGCCACCAGCGCGACCAAGTTTGCGTTCCCTCCGCGTCGAGGCCTGCGACATCAACCGACATGCCGCCTTTGTCGGACGAGAAAATCCGCGTGATATTGCGTGCTTTCTCTAGCCAGGGCGCAAGCCCATCAAGCGAACTGAGCCAGCCTCGGCGGCGCAATATAGCCAATGTCAAAAGGCCGAAATGTTCGAGCCTCGACTCAAGCCCGGCGTAAAACATCACGCGCGACGTCACGGCAAAGCGTGCGGGCATAATGTGGGCGTCTGCGGTTTCGACGGGCGACAAGTAACGTATGCCGAGGTTCGGTATTTGTGCACGTTCCACGCTGCCCCAGCCGGCCGTCTCGCAACGCTTGCCGCTTCTGTAAATCGCGATTGGCAGTCCGGCGTAGGTGAGGATGGCTTGAATAACCGAGAGCCCGACTTGTCCGCCGCCGCCTGGGACAATGGCAATGTCGACCGTATCGATGCGCCGCCAGTGCCGCGTGAGCTCGGCCACGGCCGCTGTTGAGAGCGCGGGCGTAGAACTTGCGCCGGCTATTGCTGTCACGCCTTTTGCGCGGGCACTTTCACCGAGCGCGGCTTCAAAACCCATGATGTAGCCACTGGCATCCGCGAGATCGATCCAGTGGGCGCCCGATCCTATGGCAGATCGCGCTAAGTCATAGGACGCGGATTGGAATGGACCCGAAGCGTCGATGACGAGAAAGGGTTTCCTCTCCGCGAACTTGAGCGCCGCGCCGTAGCTGCTATCAAAGGCTATTCCGGAAACGGTGCAAGCGCAGTTCTGCGTCTTCAATTCTCGCGCAAGCGCTTCTGCCTTTCGTGCATCGCGCGATGTGACGACGAGATCGATGGCGCCAAATTGCGTTAGCCGCTTTGCCAGCCGCCGCCCGAAAAATCCAGTCGCGCCGATCAGTATAATGCGCCGCGTCACAGCTGCGCCTCGTCGTATAGAACTTCCTGATGAACGAGGTTTCCGAAGATGCCGTGTTCCAAGTGAAGCGTGAAGAGGAACTTCACCGGTGTTATCTCTTTGTGCGATACGGTGAGCGTGCCGGGACATAACCAGCTGGGAAGTGGGAGGCGCCAATTGCGCAACGCAAGGCAATAGCGTGTGCTGCGAAAAACCAGTGTGCCGTCTTCGACACAGATTGCGAGCGACATTGAAACGCCAAAGCCGACGTATTCTTCAAGTCCCGTCGGCCCTGAAAAGCGCTTCACCGAATGGATGATTTGAGGGAACCCTCGTTCATGGGCGAATAGTCTGGTCCAGTTTTGTCCGCCGGACGCTGCATCTTCGGTGACGGTCACGACGCTTGCGGCGCCAAGCTTGCACGCGAGCGGCAAGGGTGCGCCAATCAGGCGGAGGACCTGCGCCAGAATGCGGCCGGGATTAGAAATTTCAATTGCCGTAACGCGTCCCGCATAGATGACCGATGCGCCGTTGCCGAGGCGCTTTGAGAAACGCCGGCGCACCGGCAGCGGCAGGTTCGCCCAAGCCTCCGACGGGAGCAGCGCGCAAAAGCGGAGGTCGCCGAGGTCTGATGTCTTGTGGGGCGATCCCAGTGCAGCATGGTGCGTGTCACTGAGTGCTGGTTTCATGGGGATCGATACTTTCAACTCTTGGATTGCGGCAGAAGTGCCGCAACTTTGGCACCAAGCCGCAGCAGCACCTTGAGTTTGCCGCGCGGCAGGCCAAGCATTTGCTGGAACCAGCGATCGACCGCGGATGTCGTCTCGAACATCTCGCGCAATCGCTTTTTGGCCACCGGGTCAATGCTGGCATCGCGTTCGGCATCTTCGAGGCAGGCGCGCAGCGTGGCGATGACGGGATCCAGTTCCCGCGCCTTTCGCCCTATCGCGATGCGGGTCATGATTTCCCAGATGTCGCCCTCGGCTGCAAAGTGGTCGCGCCGGTCGCCGCGTTGAGGCACACGGGCGATGAGGCCCCAGGTGAGAAGTTCCTTCAAAGAATTCGATACATTCGAGCGCGCGATCCCGAGCCGAACGGCGATGTCCTCGGCGGTGAGCGGTGTGCTCGAGAGATAAAGCAGGGCGTGGATTTGCGATACGGAACGGTTGACGCCCCACTCTCCTCCCATATCGCCCCATTTGAGGACGAAGCGTTCTACCGCCGGAGCAAGCGTATCGTTTTTTTCAACCATTTCTGTCATGACAGAAATATGAGACTAAAGTCGGTCTATGTCAAGACCGGCTGGCGGCTGATTCTCCGAATCTCCGTCCGTTGCCGGGAATGGCTGCCGTTGACCGGCTGCGTGAAATTCGCAAATTCATGTCAACAGGAGCGGAGTTCGAGGCGATCAGGCCGCGTGGCCGATCCCTTTCCCTTCGCGCTTCGATTGAACCACGGCAGCGAGCGGCTCGCTCGCTTGGGGCGGCGGTAGTGCAAACTGAGTTTGTTCGGTGATCAGTGCGAGCCCCTGCCGTTGGGTGAGTGAGTCCGCGATTGTCTCGTCCAGCATCAAATACAAGAGCAGCATGAACGAAAGCGCGAGCAACAGGCACGAAAGACCGGCTCCAAGCGGTATGCCCGTTAAGTTGCCGGCGGCCTGGAGAAACAATCCCGCCGCGACCATAGGCAGAGCAAACCACGCTGCGATGTTCAGCTTGTCGGAACTGAGGAGCTTCGAGTTCGTGACATTCGCCAAGCCCGTCCTGCTCAGCAACGCGGCTCCGAGGATTGCCAGCCCGCTCAACATGAAAAGAGAACCTACGATGGCCAAGCCGTTCGGAGTCGCTATCGGTATCATGGAGTTCCTCCTCTCGAATGCTACATAACGATTTGGTGCCCGTGTCCCCCGCTGCGCGCCTGCTCGCGTGCCACTCCCATACTAATGCGCGAAGTCTCCCGCGTCGAGATAAAGCCAGCGGCCGCGGCCAAACGATGTTCGGTTACGTTCAAAGTTCTCAGGTTTTGAATATTTTCTCCAAGTTTTTCAGAACGCTAGTCCGGCTTTCCGGTTTGCCCGAGTGGAGACCACACCGCTTACATTCTTGGCCGGTATCAAATTTGCGGCGCGGCTGCGGCCCGAGTTCATGCTGCAGCCAGCTTGACAAACTGACCATTCGACATCGGACAGGCGGCCCACAATTCCGCCAGTGCGCCGACGAGCACGTCCATCTGGGCGTCGGTGTGGAGCGGCGATGGTGTCAAACGCATGCGCTCCGTGCCTTTCGGTACGGTTGGATAGTTGATGGGTTGAACGTAGATTCCATGACGCGTGAGCAGCGAATCGGTCACCGCTTTGCAATGGATCGGGTTCCTGACCAGGATCGGAACGATGTGGCTCGGATTGGGGAGCACCGGGATTCCGGCATCCATGAGTTTCGCCTTGAGCGTGCGCGCGCGTTCCTGATGAGCGGCGCGCTCTGCCGAGCTCGATTTGAGATAGCGAATACTTGCCAGCGCGCCGGCCGCAATGGCGGGTGCGATAGACGTCGTGAAAATAAATCCCGGCGCAAACGAGCGTATGGCGTCGCAGAGATTGCGAGTCGAGGCGATGTAGCCGCCCATGACGCCGAAACCCTTGGCAAGCGTGCCGTTGATGACATCGACACGGTGCATCACGCCGTCGCGTTCGGCGAGCCCGCCGCCGTGCGGGCCGTACATGCCGACGGCATGGACTTCGTCGAGATACGTGAGTGCGCGGTACTTTTCGGCCAGATCGCAAATGGCGCCGATCGGCGACGTGTCGCCGTCCATCGAGTAAACGCTCTCAAAGGCAATGATCTTCGGTGTGTCGAGCGGAATGGCGCGAAGTTTCATTTCCAAGTCTTGCAAATCGTTATGCTTGAAGATGATTTTTGCCCCGCCGCCGTGGCGGATGCCTTCGATCATCGAGGCATGATTTTTTTCGTCCGAGAGAATGACGGCGCCGGGCAGAAGTTTAACCAGCGTCGAAAGCGTCGCATCATTCGCGACATAGGCGGATGTGAAAAGAAGCGCTTGCTCTTTACAGTGCAGGCCGGCAATTTCCGCCTCGAGTTCGACATGGTAATGCGTGGTGCCCGAGATGTTGCGCGTGCCGCCCGAGCCGGCGCCGACCGTATCGATCGCTTCGTGCATTGCCGCGATGACGGCGGGGTTTTGACCCATGCCCAAATAATCGTTCGAGCACCACACCGTAATCGGCTGCGTTCCGTTTGCCGTGTAGCGAACGGCCTTCGGGAAGCTTCCGCGCTCGCGCCTGACGTCGGCGAACACCCGGTAGCGGCCCTCTTTGCGCAGCGCTTCGAGATAGGTTGCGAAGGTTTCATCGTAACGCATCGCGGTCTCCGTTCCTGTCGCGGCTGTGCGTGTTAACTGAACTGTCATGACCTTCCCCCTGTGGCGGTTGCGTGCTGCGCTTTCTGCGCAATTTCTATTTTGCTGGAGCTTTCGGACCCTTGATCCGCCCAAAACCAAAGGCGTGCCGAGTCGAACGGAAGAACGAGAAACCAGTGCTCGATGAGCGCGAGAGCCAGAAGCGTTGCGAGCAGCGAGTAGGCGGCAGCCTCTGCCACGCCTACCGCCGGGTCGATTGCCGCCGCAACCGTCAGCACCGTGGCGATCGTCGTTGCCGTGACGGAGAGCGGAAAGAACATGTTCATCGGGCGGCGGCAGAAATACGATTTGAGATATTTGAGATGCGCGGGGAGGAAATCTTCGGTGAGGTTCGGGACGCCGAGATAGACATTGATCTTGGCGCTGAGCCGCAAGATCCAAAGAATGAGGAACGTCCACGTTCCCGTCTGGTTTTCGCTTCCCCAGGTCATGGCCACGATGATTGCAGCCGTAATGGCGATGGCAAATTCATGGTAGATGACGGTCGCGATGGCTTCAGAAAGGGGCGCCCGGCCTTTTGTGTGGGATGATGCGGGTTGCGTACATGGCCCGGTGACGAGCCCGGTGAGAAAACTCATCTCATGCCAGCCCCAGACAAGCAGTGCGGAAAGGAAACCCGCATAAACTGTTGCAAGACTGGTCTCGGCTGCAGTTGCGTAGATGCCAAAGCCGCCGAGAACGAGCACACCCGTCGCAGCTAAGAGGCTGCCTGCGTAAGTCGATTGCGCCCTGTTCACGACATAGAGAATGGCACCGGTGGAAATCCACCAGACCGAAATTGCAAACAGTGCCGGGTAGAAATAGCGGTCCAATGGTTTCCCCTACCAGACAGGTTGCAAGCGGATTTGGCTCGGCAACTCGTTCGATTTTGCCGGGAGCGTGTAAAGCCGGAGGAACGTGAATGCGGCCTTTGCGCCTGTTGCGATGCGCTTCAAGCGGGCCGCGAGTCCTGTTTGGCTTCCTAGTTCTTCGGCAGTGTCATTAAGTTTGCGGAGCTTCTCAAGACCGGCGAGAAAGCGCGGATCGTCCACGTTGAGTTCGACCGGAAACACCTGACGCGAAATTTCCGACGTCAAGTGGAAGACCTTCATGTCGTAATCGGTCGGGTCGATGCCGAGCGCTTTATGGAATTCGGGCCGCGCATGATCGCGCACATACATCGTGGCGTACACGGCGAGCACGAAGAAGCGCACCCAGTATTTGTTCACGCCCGTGAGCAGTTCGGGGTTGGCGCGCATGAGCAGCGCAAAAGCCTCGCCATGGCGGAACTCGTCGTTGCACCACTTGTCGAACCATTTGAAGATCGGATGAAAGCGCCGTTCGGGATGGCGCTCTAAATGCCGGAAAATGGTGATGTAGCGGGCGTAGCCGATTTTCTCGGAAAGGTAGGTCGCATAGTAGATGAACTTCGGACGGAAGAAGGTGTACTTCTTGGCCTTCGTCAGAAAGCCAAGATCGATGCCGATGCCGATGTCCTTGAGGCTGTCGTTGATGAAGCCGGCGTGACGAGCCTCGTCGCGGCTCATGTATTTGAAAAGTTCGCAGACGTCGGGGTTTTTCCCGCGCTTGCGCATTTCGGCATAAAGGACGCAGCCCGAGAATTCAGCTGTCAACGACGATACGAGGAAGTCGACGAACTCCTTGCGCAAACCTTCGGGTAAAGCATCGAGGTCGAATGCATCCCAGGCTTCGGTTCTGCGGAAGTGACCCTTGTTCGGATCGCTGCGCATCTCGGCAATCAACGCATCCCATTCCGTGCGAACGCTGCTGACGTCGAGACGGTCGATCTCGGCAAAATCCGTCGTGTAGAAGCGGGGGCTCAGCATCGCATCTTCGGCGGCTTTGCGGCTCGCCTCGTTTGGAGCAAGACTGATCGTTTCAATAGTCATAGTTTCCTCCCCGAGGAAAAGCTTACTTCGTACAGCTCGGTTAGTTCGAAACGTGCCGCAAGTTTGGTCAGCGCGCGCTGCAAGGCGTTGGCGCGCGTCACGGTGGCGTTGCGCTGCAACGTCACCTTGTGGCCGTACGGCACCCTGATTTCGCTACCGTGCACAAGCACTTCGTCGCCCGCTTCGACGGGATCGGTGCCATGCAAATGAACATGGGCATGCAAGCTTTCGAACGTGTTTTCGATCTCTATAGTGCAGGGCACAACTTCGCGAGCCGGTCCGCGAAAAAATGTTGCGATCATGGCGCTGTCACCTCTGTCTTGAAAAGCCGGTTGAAGGCTTGAAAATTGTCGGGACCGAACGCGTCGAGCATGACCGAGTGCCCAGTTTCGGGATCGTCGAGACCGGCGCGGCCGCCAGCATAGCGAACGAGTTTATAGGGTGCATCAACGTCGGCGCCCGCGCGGACACGCCCGCCGCCGAAACCTTGCAAGACGACACCGATAAAGCCGTCCTTCTTGGCCGGGATATCCGCGATCTCGATACCCGTTTCGGCCGAGATCACTTTGATACCGCCGCCGTTCGTTGTCTTGAAGGTGAGCAGCCGGGACTCGACCGGCTGCCCGGTCTGGACATGCGTGGCGCCAACCCCTGTCAATCGAGCGGCGGTTGCTGCAACGAGTGCCGCGCCGATGAGGGCCGTGGCTCCCAGCAGCATGCTGCGCGGAAAAGCTTTTGCATCGATGGCGTCGCTCATGACTTGCCTCCGTAATCTTTACGCCGTGGCCGACATACCGCCAGCCGGTGCATTTATTCCAACCTGTGCCGGCACGGCAACGGCTGGAGACCGGACGTGCCCTTTTACCCCTGCGGTCAGCATGGCTCTGACAAGTAATTCCGAAACGTCCCGCGCCGCCGGCACGCATCGCAACGCCGGCCGGGGTTGTCTGAGCGTCAATCCCCGAACGTGCGGCCACATATGGAAATATGTGAGCGGCATGTCTTCGGCCGGCAGCAACGAGATGTCGCCCGTGCCGTCGCCGAGCAGCTTCACATCTGCCGACGCAATTTTCGAGAACGGAATGTTCAGAGTTACCGGCAGGGCAATTCCGATGCGCATGACGATGCGGCGGCTGGTGATCGTGTAGACCGTCGTTCTTTGAACGAGCCAGCCGATGAGACCTATCAGCGCCAAAGCCGCCGCTCCAAACACAGCGTAATGCAACGATCCGAGGATCGCCTCAGCCGGCGTCGAACCGTTGATAAACGCCGAGGCAACAACGCTTGCCGCCAAAAGTGCGAAGTAGGCGGCGATTAATCCGCCGTGCAGCGTGCGCCGGGCGACGGAGGGCCCGTGAGGGGAGCCCTGCCATAGCACACGTTCGTCGTCGGGCGGAAGTTGAGGTAAGCCGCGCACCGGCTCTGTGTCATACTCACTCACAGCCAAGCCTCCGTTCTTTGCGGCGTTGCGTACAGCATGCCGGCACCGAAGTAAGCGCAGATCTTGTCTTCTTCGAGCAGCGTGACCTGGTCCGGATTGGCAATCGATGGAACGCCAGCGAACTGGTCCGAGAGAAGTGCATACACGGCCACCTGTTTGCGCCGCTTATCGACACGGGCGAACGTGATCGGGATGAGCACTTTGCGGTTATTGGCGATGCTGGCCTCGAGATAACGAATGATCGTCTCGGATCGGTCGACCCAAACGTCGGTGACGGTTCCGGCCACGGCTCCATTCGCACCCAAAACAGCAAAGCCGCGCGGGTCGCCATCGCGTGCGTCGCACGAGAAGGTCGTGGCAACGCGCAAAGGCACGATTTTGGGGTGGCCCTCGATTGTAAGATCGGGCTTGTTCGAGCGTTCGGCATATGCGCCGGGGCCGACGTTCGCCAGCATCGGATCGCCCGTCGGTTCAATCGGGGCGCCCGGCCAAACGGCGATTTTCTCCCCCTTGATTGGGCGCGTATCGTGTTTACCGCTCGGCGCCGATACGGTGCCGCCGTGCGGCAGCTTGAACACCTTTGGCGGCGGGATAAACAGGAACCCTTGGTCCTTCAAGGTGTTCGAAGGCTCGGAGAAGAGCGGATAGCCTTCACGCCGGTCCTCTCTGCGCAGATAGAAAATCAGGCCCGCAAAAAAGGCCCAGAATAAGTAAAGAGTGACCTGCGCAACGTCGATGTAACTTGTGATCTGACCTAGCTTCATGTGACGTCCTCCTCGTCGATTGGTTCAACCTGGGAATTCAGCTAATCCGAATTTTGATAGGTGTGTGTTTGGAGCCGGGAGCGATTTTCCCGCCAGCGGCCCGAGGGCTGCCAGCGTCGCGAAAAGCAAGACAATCTCTAAGTGGTAGACTGTGTTGTACGATGCCACGGGATCCAAGAACGCGGGACCGAGCGCGCCGTCGGAGCCAAGACGTGCGACGATGTCCTTGATGGCGCCGCTCGCAGCAATGGCAAGTCCGGCGGCGGTTGCTTGCACGGCACCCCAGGCGCCGAGCGCAACACCGGCACTCGCGGTATCGGCGATATCCATTGATGCTGTCAGCGTGCTAACCGAAAAAAGTCCCGAGCCGAAACCGATCAGCGCCGCGCCCGTTTGAAATAGAAGCGGCGATCCGATCGTTGCCGAGAGGATGACGCACGGAAAAGCGAGCAGCCCGACGAGCACGCCGCAGGAAGCAAGCCGGTAGGTATTAAATCCTTGCGACAAGTGGTGCGCCGCTACAATGAAGCCGAGAAGGGCGCCGCCTGCAAGCCAGCCGGTGAGCGATGTCGTCTTGCCGACGCTGAGATGCAGAATTTCGCCGCCATAGGGCTCGAGCAAGATATCTTGCATGGCAAATGCCGCCGTGCCGAACGCCACGGCCACGAGTGTCCGGCGCGCGCCCGGCAAATCGATGAATTGACGCCACGTCCTCCAGAAGTCGCTATCATCTTGCGCGCCCAATGACTGCGAAGGCTGCCGCGCTTCCTGCTTCCAAAGCGCTGCAACGTTGAGCAAGATCGTAACGACAGCGGCGCCTTGGATGACTTGGATCAGCCGGAGTTGACTGAAGTTGTCGAGTAGCGCCGCAAACGCGAACGAACTAACGACTGTGCCCGCGAGGAGCATGACATAGAGAAACGCCACGACGCGCGGCCGCTTGCCCGGGCCTGCGAGGTCGGTCGCGAGCGCGAGGCCTGCCGTTTGCGTCGTATGAAGCCCGGCGCCGACGAGTAAGAATGCCAATGCGGCCCCCGTAATGCCGATCCATGCGCCCCCTTGGCTATCGCCCGAAAGCAGGATCAATGCGAACGGCATGATCGCCAATCCGCCGAATTGCAGCAGAGAGCCGATCCATATGAATGGCGCACGCCGCCAGCCAAGCGCCGAGCGGTGCGTATCGGAGCGAAAGCCGATGAAGGCGCGCAGCGGCGCAAACAATAGCGGTAGCGAAACCATGGCCGCGACGACGACGCTCGGCACGCCGAGCTCGACGATCATGACGCGGTTCAACGTGCCGTTCAGCAAAACGATGGCCATGGCCACCGAGACCTGGAAAAGCGATAGGCGCAGCAGCTTGGATAGCGGCAGCTCTTCCGAAACCGCGTCGGCAAAAGGCAGCAGCCGTGGGGAAACTTTCACCCACTGCGCTGCCATTTTGTCGTTCCAAGTTTTCATTTCCGGGCAAGCTCCATCGCTTGAGAAATATAGAAGCCGCTCGTCACGCGATGCGTGCGTTGGACCTGCCAACCGGAAAGCGCCGGCTCTGCCGCGAAGTGTCCTCGCAGGACGAGGGCATCAACCGGCTCGATGGCCGGTGCACGGTCGGACCGGGGGAAGAATCGGCCGACGGCGTGCATCATCGTCAGAGCCGGCGTCCGGGGAGCAAATGTGAAGAGTATGCTTTCCCGGGTACGGTTCGCGAGCTGCGAAAGCATGTTTGCGCTGTCGGCAGGCACGTAGTGGATGATCGAATCCATCGCGACCACATGATCGAAGTCGCCGAAACTCTTATCCAGCATGTCGCCGGCAAAAAAAGTGACCCGGCCTGTGCTCGCTTTCTGTCCGTCGGTCTCAAGTTCTTGGCCGGCGCGAATTTGTGCGTGGTCCACAAGTGTGGGTGAAAGATCGACGGCGACGACATCGGCGCCCCGGCGCGCGGCTTCGATGGCGAATGCGCCTGTGCCGCAGCCGGCGTCCAAGATGCGCCGCCCTGTGAGATCGGCCGGCAGCCAATCGAGAAGCGTCGCACGCATCTCGTCTCGCCCCGCGCGCACGGTTGCCCTAATGCGCCCAACGGGAGCGTCGGACGTCAACCGCTTCCAGGTTTCAGCCGCTGTCCGGTCGAAGTAGTGTTCGATTTGGCTGCGGCGGCCTTGATAGGTGAGTGTGTTCATCAATCGTACCCTCAGTCGTATCCCAGGAAATCGAAGATTTCGCGATCTTTCATGGACCGGGCGTCGAGCGGTTCGGCGCCGGCCCAAAGAAGTGCAGCGAGGCGCATATATTCGTTCTGGACGGCTTCAAGTTCGGGCGACGGTTCCATCTCGAACAGCGTAGATTTTTTCAACCGGCTGCGCCGGATGACGTCGAGGTCGGGGAAATGCGCAAGGCGCTTTAGGCCGACGGTGTCGTTGTAGCGGTCGATCTGGTCCGTGCCCGCGCTCCGGTTTGCAATGACGCCGCCGATGCGCACGCCGTAGTTCTTCGACTTTGCGCTGATCGCGGCAACGATGCGGTTCATGGCAAAAATGCTGTCGAAATCATTGGCGGTGACGATGAGCCCGCGTTCGGCGTGTTGAAGGGGCGAGGCAAAGCCGCCGCACACGACGTCGCCCAACACGTCGAATACGACGACATCGGTATCCTCGAAGAGATGATGCTCTTTGAGGAGTTTGACGGTCTGGCCGACGACATAGCCGCCGCATCCGGTGCCGGCGGGCGGGCCCCCGGCTTCGACGCACATCACGCCGTTGTAGCCTTGATAGACGAAGTCTTCGACGCGCAGTTCTTCGCTATGGAAGTTGACCTGCTCGAGGACGTCGATGACGGTCGGCACGAGTTTTTTTGTCAGGGTAAAGGTGGAATCGTGTTTGGGATCGCAACCGATTTGCAAAACCCGCTTGCCGAGTTTCGAGAATGCGGCGGAAAGATTGGAAGAAGTCGTGCTCTTGCCGATGCCGCCCTTGCCGTAGACTGCAAAAATTTTCGCGGAACCGGCGTCGATGCGCGTATCGGCATTGACTTGAACGCTGCCGTCGCCATCGGGCCGCTTGACCTTAGGCGGGGATGCCGGCGGGCGCGAGATCAGAGTGGTTGTCATGCGGCAGCCTCCACGCCGATGCCTTCGAGACGATCCTCGAGTTCGGCTCCGGCCTTCCTTAATGCGTCGAGTATAGAATCGTCCGGCGACCAGTAGCGCCGCTCATGCGCTTCGAGCAGGCGGTTTGCCACCTTGGCCGATGCGGTTGGGTTGAGTGTTGCAAGCCGTTCGCGCATTTCAGGATCGAGCACGAACGTTTGCGTGATCTGCTGATATACCCAGGGCTGCACGGCACCCGTGGTTGCCGACCAGCCAAGCGTATTCGTTACGCTCGACTCGATTTGGCGAACGCCTTCGTAGCCGTGCTGCAGCATGCCTTCGTACCATTTCGGATTAAGCATGCGCGTGCGGGTTTCGAGCGCGACTTGCTCGGAGAGCGTGCGCACTAGGCCTTCGCCGCGCGTCTGGTCGCCGATGTAGACGGGTACGTCCGTTCCGCTTGCGCGTTTGGCGGCGCGGCTGATGCCGCCGAGCGTGTCGAAGTAGTGATCGACAGTCGTGATGCCGAGCTCGACGGATTCAAGATTCTGGTAGGTGAGTTGCACGTCCGCCAGGATCGACTGCAGCAGTTTCGTCTGCTGTACGGGCGTTCCGTTGCAGCCGTAAGCGAAACTCTTTCTGCGGGTATACACCTCGGCGAGTTCGTCCTCGTCGTTCCAGCTTCCCGCTTCGATCATCTGGTTGACGTTGGAGCCGTAGGCGCCGTCCGCATTCGAGAACACGCGCAGTGCGGCCGTTTCAAGTGTGCCGCCCGACCGCGCCATGAAGGTAAGGGCATGGCGGCGCACGAAGTTTTGCTCAAGCGGCTCGTCGGCCTGTGCGGCAAGCAGCGCTGCTTCGGCAAGCAGTTTGGTCTGCAAAGGCAGCAAATCGCGGAATATGCCGGACAATGTCACGATGACGTCGATCCGCGGGCGGCCGAGTTCTTCGAGCGGTATCAGGTCCGCGCCGCACAGACGGCCATAGCTGTCGAAGCGAGGCTTAGCGCCGAGAAGCGCCAAGGCTTGGGCAATAGGGGCGCCTTCGGACTTGAGATTGTCGGTACCCCAGAGAACAAGCGCGACTGTTTCGGGAAGACTATGCCCGTCGGCTTGGTGGCGCGCGATAAGCCGCGCGGCCTGGCGTGCGCCATCTGCAACTGCAAACGCACTCGGAATGCGGAAAGGATCGAAACCGTGCAAGTTGCGGCCCGTTGGCAGGATTTGCGGCGCGCGAATGAGATCGCCGCTCGGCGCCGGTTTAACGAAGGTGCCATCGAGTGCGCGCATCAGGGCCGGGAGTTCGTGGTCCTCGGCAAGCAACTGATTGGTCGCGGCGAGCGAGGTTGCGATCTCTAGGAGGGTGGTGTCGCCGTTATGTCCGCTTTCCAGAATAGCAGCTTGAGGTGTTGCGCCGTGAGCCAGCGCGGTCGCGATTTTTGCGTCGAGCTTAATGCCGTGTGTCGCTTCGGCGGAGGCGAGCAGAAGTTCGGCCCGTTCGGTAGCGGACGCCGGTTGCCCGATAACGTGCATACCGTGGGGAATGAGCGCGTATTCAAGCTCGAGAATTTGCGTCGCAAGGCGCTGGACGCGATCTTCGGCAGCGTCGGCAGCCCATTGCGGTTCGGCGCTGTCGAGATCGAGCCCTGCGGCCTGAGCTTGGATAAGTGCTCCGAGATCCGGCCGCTCGCCGGCTTCGTGCGGTTCAAGCCCGCGCCATCGTTCGATAGACGCTTTGAGATCGATCAGCCCGCGATAGAGACCTGCTTGCGCAACCGGCGGCGTCAAATAACTGACGAGCGTCGCGGCCGAGCGGCGTTTTGCGAGCGTGCCTTCCGACGGATTATTGGCGGCATAGAGATAGAAATTCGGCAAGTCGCCGATGAGCCGGTCGGGCCAGCAGGCGCCCGATAGCCCGGTTTGCTTTCCCGGCATGAACTCGAGCGCGCCGTGCGTTCCAAAGTGCAGGACTGCGTCGGCGCCGAAGTCTTCCGATATGTAGCGGTAGAAGGCAGCGAAAGCATGTGTCGGCGCAAAGCCTTTTTCAAATAGAAGCCGCATCGGATCGCCTTCGAAACCGAATGCCGGCTGTACTCCGACGAGAACGTTGCCAAACGATTTTCCGAGTACGAAGATCGAGCTGCCGTCGGTGTTGTGTCGGCCCGGCGCCGGTCCCCACTGAGCCTCGATGTCGGAGAGCCAGCGCTGGCGGCGCACGTGCTTATCGGCTGGAATACGCGTGTGCACGTTGGCATTGGAGCCGAACTGCGCGGCATTACCTTCGAGAATCGATACGCGCAGAGCGTCGACGCTCGCCGGCATATCGACCGTGTAACCGGATGCCTTTAGCGCCTCGAGTGTGTTGTAGAGAGACTGGAACACCGAAAGGAAAGCTGCGGTCCCGGTTGCGCCCGCGTTCGGCGGGAAATTGAAAATGACAACGGCGAGCTTGCGCGCGGCACGTTCCTGGCGGCGCAGTGCAACCAATTTGGTGATGCGCGCGGCGAGCATCTGGGCCCGCTCGGGGCACGAGTGCATGATGCGGTTCCCGCCGCTGTTCTTAAAGACGCAGCGTCGCTCGCAACCCGTGCACGGCGCACCGTTGGCCTCCGAGCGCCCGCCGAACACCATTGGAGACGTCGCGCCGTCGAGTTCTGGAATGGCCACCATCATCGTGGCTTCGACAGGCATAAGTCCGCGATCGGATGCGCCCCAGCGTTCCAGAGTTTGGAACTCGAGCGCGTGCGCCGAAATATATGGCACATCGAGGTCGGCGAGCGTTTCGCCCGCTGCCTTGGAGTCGTTGTAGGCCGGTCCGCCGACGAGCGAAAATCCGGTGAGGGAGATCACAGCATCGACGCACGCGCGGCCATTAATCTTGAAAAACGTGTCTATCGCCGGTCGCGCGTCGAGCCCGCAGGCGAAAGCCGGAATAACGCGCAGGCCCTTGGCTTCGAGCGCCGCGATCACACCGTCATAGTGCGCGGTATTGTTCGCAAGTAGGTAAGAGCGCATGAGCAAGATGCCCACGGTTCCGTTGTTTTCAGTGCGCGGACCCGGCAACATAGCTGCGTCTTCGGCAATGCGCGGTGATATCTGCGGGTGATAGACGCCGACTTCCGGATACTCGACGGGCGGCACGGATTTCAAAGAACCGCGCAGGGCTTGCCGCTCGTCACCCGCGTAGCGGTCAACCAGAAAGCGCACCATGTTGACGATATTGTCTTCCGAACCCGCGAGCCAGTATTGGAGCGTGAGGAAGTATGCGCGAACATCCTGAGCAGTGCCGGGAATGAAGCGCAAGATCTTCGGCAAGCGGCGCAGCATTGCCATTTGGCCGGCACCCGACGACGCTTCTTTTTTGCTGCTCGATCCGCGCAAACGCTTGAGCAACGCCATGGCGCCGCCTTGGTTGCCGTCCATCGTAAACTGGCCGATGCGCGTGAGCCGGATGATTTCGCCGGCGGACAGGCAGCCGATCATGGCATCGCACGTGTCGCGCCGTGCCTTGAGCCAAGGCAGCACGGCTTGGATGTGATCTTCCATGAATAGCATGTTGGCGAAGATGATATCGCCGTTGGCGATGTCCGCGCGGCAACGCTCGAGTGCTGCCGGGTCGTGGGTCCATTCGGCGGCGGCATGCAGGCTGAGCGTCAAGCCCGGGATCGCGCGTTCCAATGCCGGGCGCGCCCGCTCGGACGCTTCGGCCAAGTGGCTGTCGAGCGTCACGATCACGACCCGGATCGGGATCGCGTCAGCGGCTGTAGTGCGCCTTTGCATTGTACAAGGTCTCTAAGGATACGGTCTGAATTCCATGTTCTGCGGCAAAACGTTCGGTATTGCGCCGCGCTTTGCCTCGAACAAAGAACGGGATCTTTTTAAGTTCGCTTTCGGCGTCGCTCGACCATGAAAGCGCATTGGACGCTGGTTCGGTTATTACCTGTTCGCCATGCCCGGTCGCGGAGGCGCGGGCGGCTTCAGGCTTGTTGCGAGCGCCGCCGCCGAGGTGTGAGGGCTTTGCCCCGTCGTGAAACTCGAAATCCTCGCGGAACATGCCGAGCAAGTGCTCTTCAAGGCCCATCATGAGCGGGTGCACCCAAGTGTCGAAAATTACGTTGGCGCCTTCGAAGCCCATTTGCGGCGAATAACGCGCTGGAAAATCTTGTACGTGAACCGGCGCCGAGATCACCGCGCAGGGGATGCCAAGGCGCTTGGCGATGTGGCGTTCCATCTGCGTGCCGAGAACGAGTTCCGGCTGCAGGTTTTGGATTGTTTCCTCGACTTCCAAATAGTCGTCCGAAATCAAAGCTTCGAGACCGAGTTCCTCGGCTTTTTCGCGGATTTCCCGGGCAAATTCGCGGCTGTAGGTTCCGAGCCCGACAACCGTAAAGCCGAGTTCTTTTTGGGCGATATCGCAAGCTGCAAGGGCGTGCGTTGCGTCGGCAAAAATGAAGACGCGCTTGCCGGTGAGATAAGTCGAATCGACCGACCGCGAATACCAAGGGAGACGCGATCGCGGCTTTGATAGCAACGCGCTCGCGTCGATAGAGGCCAGCGTGGCGACCTCTTGAACGAAAGTCCGGGTGGCCGTCACGCCAATCGGGACGGTGCGCGTCATTGGCTGGCCGAATGTGCGATTGAGCCATTGGGCGGCAGAGTTCGCGATTTCGGGATAAAGCACGACGTTGAAATCGGCGTCGGCGAGACGGACGATATCGCTCGGTCTCGCGCCAAGCGGAGCGACGACATTGACGTCGATGCCGAGGCTGTTGAGAAGTTCGCAAATCTCTTCCACATCGTCGCGATGGCGGAAGCCAAGGGCCGTTGGCCCAAGAATATTGCAAAGAGGCTTCGTGCCGGGCTCGCGTGCCGGGCGGACGTTGCCCCTAGACTTTGCCAGCGGACCGCAGAGCGTGCGGACGAGCTGGTAAAAGGTTTCGGCCGCGCCCCAGTTTTCCTTTTTCTGGTAAGCCGGGAGTTCCAGCGGAATGACTGGCACCGGCAGATCGAGCGCACGCGCCAGCCCGCCCGGATCGTCTTGGATCAGTTCGGCCGTGCACGATGCGCCGACTAGCATAGCTTCGGGCTTGAAACGCTCGTAAGCGTCGCGCGCCGTTGTCTTGAACAGTTCCGCGGTATCGCCGCCGAGATCGCGCGCTTGGAACGTCGTGTAGGTGACTGGCGGGCGCTTCTCGCGCCGCTCGATCATCGTGAATAGCAGGTCGGCATATGTGTCGCCTTGCGGCGCATGCAGGACATAATGCAAGCCCTCCATCGCTGTTGCGATGCGCATAGCACCTATGTGGGGCGGGCCTTCATATGTCCAAAGCGTGAGTTGCATCGCTATACCTCCAGCCTGGTACGGCGCACGAGAGGACGCGAGAAAAGCTCGGCGAGATCGCCGGCTTGCTCGTAGCCTTGGATCGGCGTGAACAGCAGCTCGATCGACCACTTGGTCGTAAAGCCTTCGGCCTCAAGCGGGTTCGCAAGCCCGAGGCCGCAAACCACGATGTCGGGCTTAGCCGCCCGGCAACGGTCGAGCTGGCGTTCGACGTCTTGGCCTTCGCTTAAAACCACGTCGTCGGGAATAAGTGCGAGTTCGTCGGCAAGAAGCTGCTTGTTGAGATAGGGCGTGCCGACTTCGGCGAGGCCGACATTGAGTTCGGACGACAGGAACCGTGCAAGCGGAATTTCAAGTTGGCTATCCGGAAAAAAGAACGCGCGCTTGCCGCTGAGGCGGAAGCGATGCGGCTCGAGCGCCGTGCGGGCGCGTGCGCGGGGTGCCGAAATAACCGTTTCAAAGTGCGAAGCATCGATTTTCCATTCGCGCGCTGCGGCGGCGAGCCAGCTCGTTGTGCCATTCGCGCCGAGCGGGAATGGCGCGGCGATACGCTTGGCGCCGCGTTCCTCGAGCGCCCGGGTGGTGTCTGTCAGAAACGGCTGCGCCAGGAGAAAGCGTGTTTCGGCACCCACGGCCGGAATAGATCCTGCATTGCGTGGCGGCAGAAACGCGACAGGACCAATTCCGAGTTCTGCGAACAGCCGCTTGAACTGGTCTTCGACAACATCCGCCATGGCGCCAACGACCAGGAGCGATTTTGGTGCGCTTGGCGCAGTTTCGGCCATAGCCGGAACCAGAGCTGCGAGGCAGGCGTCCTCGCCTTGCGTGAACGTCGTCTCGATGCCGCTGCCGGAGTAGTTGAGAATGCGCACGCGAGATGCGTAAGTTTCCGAAAGCCGGCCTGCGGCCCTTGAAAGGTCGAGTTTGATGACTTCGGAGGGGCAAGACCCGACGAGGAACAGCAGCTTGATGTCCGGGCGCCGCTCAAGGAGCCGCCCGACCACGCGATCAAGCTCTGCATTGGCGTCTGCAAGGCCCGCCAAATCGCGCTCGTCGATGATCGCCGTTGCAAAGCGCGGTTCGGCGAAAATCATCACGCCCGCCGCCGATTGGATAAGGTGGGCGCAGGTGCGCGATCCGACGACAAGAAAAAATGCGTCCTGGATTTTCCGGTGCAGCCAGATGATGCCGGTCAATCCACAGAATACCTCGCGCTGCCCGCGCTCGCTTAAGATCGGGCGCGTGTCGCATGTTGCGGAGCGTGGCGGTGCGGTGATCGAGAGCCGGGTCATGCTGCTGCCTCCGCCAGGGCGCGGGGCGCTTCATGCCGTGCGGCACGCAGCTTGAAAATGAACTGAGCAGCGTTGATGACGTATGTCGCGTAAGCCGCGAGAGCCAACAGCATTTGCCCGTTGACACTTAGATATCCGGTGAGGACGCACACTAAGTATGCCGTGTGCAGCGCCAGCACCAACATGCTGACAACGTCTTCCCAGTAGAAGGCTTCGGCGAAGAGGTACTGCCCGAAAACGTCCTTCTCCCAGATCGAGCCGGTGATCATGATGGCATAGAGAACGAACGTTTTGATGACGATCGAGTATGTGGCGGCGTTTTCGCCCTCGCCGCTCATTAGAAAGCGTAAAACCAGAAACAGCGAGATCAGGAAAACCGCAAACTGCAACGGGGCTAAAATGCCTTGAACCAGAGTCCACTTAGAATCGTCGCGGCGGCGGCGCTGTTCCGCAGTGTACAGCGGCACTCTCTGGGCTTTATCACCCTGCCCGGACATCGCGTTCGTTCTCCCCATCGATCTCTTGCTGCCCTCCGAGGGGCTGGATCGTTACGAGACTATGATGGAGCGAAAAAGAATGTCAACTAGACTTGACGTAAATTATTCTTTACATCTTCCTGCCAACGTACTTTTATGACGCAGATCGTGATGGCGTTTGCAATTGAGCTATGATTAAATGTCGCGGCTCTTACGATAAAACGAATAAAAATAGAGGATTTTCGGCATCTGACCACATCGACGCTCTCGTAAAACGTAGATCATCGCGTGTATGTCAGGAGCCGTGGGGAGGAGAAATCCAATGTCCGGCTCGCGTCAATTAGCTGATGTCTTCGGTCGATTTTCAGATGGTTGTGAGTCTTTTTTAGACAGTGCTGTTTCAGACATTGCGCCGGACGATCACAGGCCCTCAGTTGGCAGATCCACGCCTGAAGCAGTGTTGGCCCGCGCCATAGAAGTCGAGGTTATCCCCCGGCTGATGCTGGCGCACCGTTCGCCAGAATTGCTCCGCTCGCCGCTGCGGCGCAAGTCCAAGATCGTTTCAGCGGATGAAATCGGCGAGTTCGCGCGGATAACCGTGCAGCATGACGTTACGGTCGCCGAAGCTTTCGTAGAGGCTCTCGTCGATCAGGGCGTGACGATCGAGCAAATTTTCTCAAAGCTGTTTGCCCCTGCCGCCCGGTTGCTTGGGCAGTTGTGGGAATCCGATAACTTTACGTTCTCAGACGTGACCATTGGTTTGTCGCGAATTCAGCAGTTAATTCATGAGTTTAGCCCCTTTTTCGAAGCCGAGGGCCAGCATAAGCTATGCGCGCGCTCAGGTTTGCTGGTGCCAATGCCAGGGGAGCATCACAGTCTGGGTTTGATGATGGTTGAGGAATTCTTTCGCCGCGCCGGTTGGAATATCTGGTCGCCCAGCGACTTGATGGATAATCAGATCATAGGCGCAGTGAAGCAAGAACGCTTTGACATGGTTGGGATTTCTGTGACATGTGAGCTTCAGGTGGCGCGTATGGCTGCTTTGATAAGGGCCATAAGAGTCGCCTCGGCTAATCGCGCTATCGTGGTCATGGTTGGCGGTCGCGTTTTCAACGAACGGCCACGTTATGCCGCAGAAGTCGGCGCCGATGCTACTGACGCCGATGGAAGGAATGCTGTAAACTTGTTTGAGTTGCATACAGAGCTGCCTTCGGAACGGCTGCGGGGGCACTAGGCACTGCGGCCTCTCACTCAGGCGATCAGGCAAGCGAAAGACGCAAATTGAAAATGAACCTGGAATTGGTTGGATCGCGGTGAACCAGTTTAAAGCTCCAAAGAAGACTTTAGGCTCTCTGGACGCGGACGTTGCAGCCAAAGTGGTTGCAGCCGCAGGCGATGTTGCGCTTGTCCTCGATGCAAAAGGCGTCATTAAAGATCTTGCATTTGCGGATCCCGAATTTGCAAAAGACGGCTTTGATGATTGGCTCGGTCAGCGCTGGGTGGATACCGTCACGGTTGAAAGCAAGCCAAAAATCGAAGAGATGCTGCGCGATGCAGGAAGCTCGGCTCGCCCGCGTGCGCGCCAAGTCAATCATCCAACTTCGCGCGGCGGTCCAGATGTTCCGTTGCAATACTCGGCTGTGTCGGCTGGAGATGGCAAGATCATTGCCGTTGGCCGGGATCTGAGAAACATAGCGTCGCTTCAGCGCCGTCTCGTGGACGTTCAGCAATCGGTTGAGCGCGACTACGCGCGCATCAGGAATTCTGAAACGCGCTACCGGCTTTTGTTCCAGATCACGTCGGAGCCAGTGCTTGTTGTCGATGGCGCAAGCCTTTTAGTCACAGAGGCCAATGCAGCTGCCGGCCGCCTGCTCGGGAAATCGCCGCGGCGCTTAACGGGACGCTCGTTCCCCGAATTTTTCGATGCTGACGGCAGCAGAGCCGTGAACAATTGTTTGGCCGGCGTGCGTGCGGCCGGACGTTCGGAAGCTGTCACGGCCAGGTTTGGCGAGAGCAAACAGGACGTTTCTGTTTCAGCGACTGCCTTCCGCCAAGATGGTGCCGTGCACTTCCTGGTACGTCTTGTCAGCGCGAATGCCGAGGTATCGACGGGTACGCGTATGCGTCTGCTCGAAGTGGTCGATAAATTGCCGGACGGGTTCGTTGTCACCGACCTCGAGTGCCGAATCCTATCGGCCAATGCGGCATTCCTTGAACTCGTCCAAGCCAGTTCCGAGCAACAGCTTTTGGGACGTCCGCTGGACAAGTGGCTCGGCCGCCATACCATGGAATTGAATTTCCTTGTGTCCAACCTGCGTGAGCATGGTGCTGTCCGGCATTTCTTCACGCTGGCAAGAGGCGAGTTCGATTCCTCCGAGGATGTTGAGATCTCCGCGGTAGCTGTGACGGGTGGCGAGCAGCCCTGCTACGGCTTCACGGTCAGAAGCGTTGCGCGGCGTCCAGACTTCCTCGTCAACGGACGGCGCGAGATGCCGCGCTCTGTCGAGCAACTGACCCAACTCGTCGGCCGGGTCGCGCTCAAGGATCTCGTGCGCGAATCGACCGACGTTATCGAGAGGCTGTGCATCGAAGCAGCCCTGGAACTGACCGGCGACAATCGCGCCTCTGCCGCCGATATGCTGGGCTTGAGCCGTCAGAGTCTTTACTCCAAGCTGCGCCGGCATGGTCTCGGCGATCTCGACAACAACTACTCAAGCTAACGAATTGGCTTCGGGGCCCGGGGCTGGCCGTTCGACCCCGGCAAACATGTTCCTGATCAAAGGTGTGTAAAGTTTTGGACGTTTCTGCGTCATGTCCAAGTGGACGTGTGAAACGCCGCCCATGGCCCCGGCAAAACAGAGTCACATCTTTATGACGAAAAAAGTGTAATATATAATTGACACTTTGCCGGTGGAGAGCGAAGCTCTCGGCATGTCAAATTCAGCATTGACAATGTCGTGGCCCGAACCAGCGGCTGCTCTCCGGCTCTTAAAGCCGATCACGTGGTTCGCGCCGATGTGGGCCTTTGGCTGCGGGTTGGTTTCTTCCGGCGTGTCGTTCAGCGAGCTCAGCGCCGTTACCTTGATCGCCGGTATTTTACTCACGGGTCCGCTCGTCACCGGTACCAGCCAAGCCGTCAACGATTGGTTCGACCGGCACGTCGATAGCATCAATGAACCCGACCGGCCCATTCCGTCTGGGCGCGTTCCGGGTCTATGGGGACTCTATATCGCCTGCTTCTGGACCTTGCTTTCGCTTGTTGTCTCTTTGTTGCTCGGCATTTGGGGATTTATCGCTGCCTCCATTGGGTTGATTTTGGCTTGGGCCTATAGCGCACCGCCGGTACGCCTCAAACAAAACGGCTGGCTCGGCAACGCCGCGTGCGGCGCTTGTTACGAGGGCCTTCCGTGGTTCACCGGCGCACTCGTCGCTCTCCAGGAATTTCCCCATCAAAAAATCATGGCGCTTGCGGCTCTTTACAGCATCGGTGCGCACGGCATCATGACGCTGAACGATTTCAAAGCGGTCGAAGGCGATAGCCAAATGGGAATACGCTCACTCCCCGTGCAGTTGGGCGTCGGACGTGCCGCGCGCCTCGCGTGCGCGGTGATGACCGTTCCGCAGTTGATTGTGGTGGCTTTGCTGTTCGCGTGGGAGAGGCCCAATCACGGCGCACTTGTTGCGCTGTTTGTTGTGGCGCAGATCTTTCTCATGCGCCGTTGGCTGGAGAAGCCGCGCGATTTAGCGCCCTGGTACAACGCTACGGGTGTGACGCTCTACGTGCTCGGCATGCTGGCGAGTGCTTTCGCCGTGCGCACCGTAATCGGGGTGCCCTTATGACAAACGCGCAACTCGGCTGGTTTGGAATTTTCCGGCTTGGCTTGGTGCAAACGGCACTCGGCGCGATTGTAATATTGACCACATCGACGATCAATCGCGTCATGGTTGTCGAATTGGCGCTTCCCGCGATTTTGCCCGGCTTGCTCGTGACGTTGCATCACGCACTGCAAGTCTTGCGGCCACGCTGGGGGCATGGCTCGGATGTCGGCGGACGGCGAACGCCGTGGATTTTAGCCGGCATGGCAATGCTGGCTCTCGGCGGCTCCGGCGCGGCGCTTGCGACTGCGATTATGGCCGATCATTTGATCCCGGGTATCGCGCTGGCGATCATAGCCTTCACGCTCGTCGGCGTCGGGGTTGGCGCAACGGGAACATCGCTTCTCGCGCTGCTGGCGACAAGCGTGGCCCCCGAGCGGCGCGCACCGGCTGCAACAATCGTGTGGCTCATGATGATTGCGGGTTTCGTCGTGACAAAGGTGACGGCCGGCTCTTTCTTGGATCCGTTCACGCCAACGCGACTTGTGCTCGTGACAACATGCGTCTCCGTTCTGGCGATGCTCGTGGCAACGCTTGCCATTTGGGGCGTCGAAGAAAAATTGGGCGCCGGGGCTCAACCCGATAGTGAAAGCGCCGCGGTTGTTAAGCCAGACTTCAGGGCCTCGTTGCAACAAGTTTGGGCCGAACCGCAGGCGCGGCGCTTTACGATTTTCATTTTTGTATCGATGCTGGCCTACAGCATGCAAGACCTGATCCTTGAACCCTTCGCCGGTTTGGTTTTCGACCTAACGCCGGGGGAATCGACGAAGCTCAGCGGTTTGCAAAGTGGCGGCGTCTTTTCCGGAATGCTCGTCGTCGCCGTGCTTGCCAACCCGCGTTTCGGGTTCGGCAGTCTGAAGACCTGGACGATGAGCGGCTGCCTAGCTTCGGCCGCCGCACTCGTTGCAATCGTGTGGTCGGCAAAGACCGGTACCGTGCTTCACCTTAAGGGGTCCGTCTTTGCGCTTGGCTTCGCGAACGGCGCCTACGCGGTTGCGGCCATCGGTTCGATGATGGCTCTTGCCTCATCCGGCTACAAAAAACGCGAAGGAATGCGCATGGGAATTTGGGGCGCTTCGCAAGCGCTGGCCTTTGGTCTCGGCGGTTTTCTCGGAACGGCGGCTGCCGACGTTTTGCGCAGGATCTTGCAGGAGCCGGCGGCGGCCTACACACTCGTATTCACCTTTGAAAGCCTGTTGTTCGTCGTCGCGGCTTGGCTCGCGATGCGGTCCATCGGGCAGCCGGGCCTAGCTGGAAATTCTGCGGTTAACTCGCGCCGGCTTCGCGAAATGCAAACCAGCAACGGTTAAAGATCATGAGCCAATCCATCTTATACGACGTTGCGGTTATCGGCGGCGGGCCTTGCGGGGCAACGGCGGCGGCGGATTTGGCGCGAGAGGGCTTAAGCGTAGTCCTTATCGACAAAGCGGGGCGCATAAAGCCGTGCGGCGGCGCAATCCCACCGCGCCTCATTCGCGATTTTGATATCCCCGACGAACTGATCGTCGCGCGCGTAAAATCGGCACAAATCATCGCTCCGTCGGCTCGCGCGGTCGATATGCCGATCGACGGGGAAGGCTTTGTCGGCATGGTAGACCGGGAGCACTTCGACGAGTGGCTTCGCGAGCGGGCCCGGCGCGAAGGGGCCACGCGCGTCGTTGGCGCATTCGAGCGGTTGTCGCGAGATGCGAGCGGTCAAGTCAGGGTTTTCTACCGTGCGGGCAAAGAAGAAGGCGGGAAGCAAGTCGAGAGCCTTCGTGCGCGCTACGTGATTGGCGCCGACGGAGCGCTTTCTGCGATCGCGCGCCAGGAGCTGCCGGATGCCGGGCGGGTCTCCTATGTTTTTGCCTATCACGAAATCGTCCGCTCGCCGCGCGTTGCGAAACCGGCTGGCGACCAAGCGAGTTCACCGCGCTTCGATGCCAATCGCTGCGACATCTATTACGATGGCCGCGTCTCTCCCGATTTCTATGCCTGGGTTTTCCCCCACGGCGACACGACGAGCATCGGCACGGGCAGTGCCAACAAGGGTTTCTCGCTGCGCTCTGCAGTCGGCGAGGTGCGCCGTTCAACCGGTCTTGAGGCGTGCGAAACCATCCGGCGGGAAGGCGCACCCATCCCGTTGCGGCCGCTCAAGCGCTGGGACAATGGGCGTGATTGTGTTGTTGCCGGAGATGCTGCGGGCGTTGTCGCGCCAGCCTCCGGCGAAGGCATTTATTACGCCATGGCAAGCGGCCGTCTTGCGGCGCAATCCGTGTCGCTCGCTATCGCGACCGGCGACGCCAAGTGTTTGGGGTTGGCCCGCGAGCGCTTCATGAAGATACACCGTAAGGTGTTCTTCATTCTCGGTATCATGCAATATTTTTGGTACGCCAACGATGCGCGCCGGGAGCGTTTCGTCAGTATGTGCGCGGACAGGGATGTCCAGCGTCTGACGTGGCAGTCCTACATGAACAAGGAACTGGTGCGCCGCAACCCTGCAGCCCACATCAAGATATTCTTCAAGGACCTTGCGCATCTCACCGGGATGATACCGCCATGACGGCGCAAACGGAGCCTGCGCGAACGGCAGCGCCGCAATCATCGCCCTACGCCGCGTTCGGTTTCGCGGCAGCAGGATTAGGTTTAATCGGCGGGCTTTTGACGCGGCCCAACGCATGGAGTGCGGCGCTTACCCGGCCGGATTGGCATCCTCCCGTTTGGATCTTCGGGCCGGCATGGCTGATTGTGCTAGCCTGCTCGGCGCTGGCTGCGGCCATGGCGTGGACCGAACTTACGAGCGGCGAAGAGCGCCTAACGTTTCTCGGGCTGCTCGCCATCAACGCTGCTCTCAACATCGCGTGGTCGCCGCTGTTTTTTGCCCTCCATCGGCCGGATTGGGCTCTCGCGGATATCGTGATGCTGTGGCTGTCGATCCTGGCGTGCATCGTTTTTCTGAAACGGCGCGCTCCGAAAGCCGCCCTTTTGTTTGCGCCCTACCTCGTCTGGATCACAATTGCCACCGCACTCAACTTTGAGATCGTGCGCTTAAACGCGCCATTCTAGGAACTGTTGCGGCACATGCAGAAAACCGGGACCTGAAATTCATGCTGAAGACTTGGTTCGCTTCGGGTCAGATTGCCGATGTTATCCTGCTGCTCATGGCGCTTGAAGGAGCTGCTTTAGCTGGCTTCAAACTCGCGACGGGACGAGGAATCGCATTGCCAAGTCTTGCTGCGAATCTAGCAGCAGGAGCCTGCCTGATTTTGGCGCTGAAGTCCGTTCTGACGGCAGCGGGTTATGAGACGGCAGCCTTATGGTTGGCTGGCTCATTGGCCGCACACATCTTCGATCTTTCAACGCGTTGGCAATGAATGGAACATGAGCCATGCTGTCCGATCAACGCAGTTTGGCGAAGTCAGTCAAGTCCGGGGAAAAAGGTAGCCCCGTCCATCACGAGAAGGCGCCACATGGCCTGTCCCGCCGGCGTGAGTTGCCGCTCGGCTGGCCGTACGGCGTACCACTGCCGCGTGACGGGAAAGCCCTGCGTGCGCAGGACAACGAGTTGCCCGCCGGACAGTTCGGCAGCAACCGTGTGCGCCGACACAAAGGCGACGCCGAGACCGGCGATCACGGCCTGCTTTATCGTCTCGGTGCTGGTGAACTCCATGCTCGCGCGCGGACTGAATTTTGCCATCGCGAACGTCCGTTCCATCAGCATACGCGTGCCGGAGCCGGGTTCTCTTATGATGAAGGTTTCGTCCTGCAATGCGTCGAGCGGGATTCTCCGCTTCGGTCCGAGCTTATGATTATCTGCAGCAACGATGACGTGGGGGTGCTCGCCGACAATCTGATGTTCGCAGGCGGAGGGTTCGGGCGGGCGTCCCATAACCGCGATATCGAGTTGCAAGGCGGCGAGCTCCTTAAGGGTCTGTGCCCGGTTCGAAATGAACAATTCGATTTTTATGCGCGGATGGCTCTTGCTGAATTGGGCGACGATCCGGGGAATGAAATACTGGGCGGCACTCACCGCGCCGATGCGCAGACGCCCGCGCCCGGTGCCATTCATTTCGACGACGGCCTCGTTGGCTTCATCGAGAAGAGACGTGAGACGCGCTTGTACGCCGGCGAAGTATTGCCCAGCGTCCGTCGGTCGCAGACCGCGCGGCGTCCGCTCGAACAGCGTCAAGCCAAGATGCCGCTCAAGCAGTTTCAACTGCAGTGTCACTGCCGGAGGCGTTACGCCCAAGACGTTGGCAGCACTTGTTATTTTTCCGGTTTTCGCGATCGCGGAGACGGCATTCAACTGTTTCAGCGTAACGTCTCGCATCGGCCGGTCATTTAGTTTTTCTTTCATGTCGCGAAAGATAAATAAAATTTCGTGAAAGCACCAGAGGTAGCATGATGTCCTTTCTGTTCGCCACGGCGGCGCGCGTGCGATGACGGTAAACCGCAAGAAATCGCCGCGCCGCAATTCGCCTCAACTCGTCCAAGCGGGAAAAGGAGACGCGTCCCGGATGACGCTCAGGGTTGCGATAAACGGTTTCGGGCGGATTGGACGATTGGTGCTGCGCGCGGCAATTGAAAGTGGCCGCAAGGACATTGATTTCGTCGCGATCAACGATTTTGGAACCGCGCAAGTCAATGCGCATCTGCTGCGCCATGACTCGGTCCACGGCGAACTCAAAGCCGATATTCACGCCGAAGACGGGCGCATCGTTGCAAACAGGTTCGACATGGCGGTTTTCACCGAGGTGTTTCCGAAGAAGCTACCCTGGAAAGATCTTGATGTGGACTTAGTGATGGAGTGCACCGGCCGCCTGACCAACCGGGATGATGCTTCCGGTCACCTGGTTGCCGGCGCCAAGCGGGTTTTGATTTCAGCGCCGTCGCGCGGCGCCGACAACACTATTGTTTACGGCGTTAACGACCATGAGTTGACGTCCGAAGATGTCATCGTTTCCAACGCGTCTTGCACCACAAATTGCCTCGCCCCCGTCGTCAAGGTTTTGGATGACGTTGTCGGGGTCGAGCGCGGGTTTATGACGACGATCCATGCGATGACGAGCGACCAAAGACCGCTCGACTCGTTTCATCAGGACTTCCTCATGGCCCGGGCGGCGGGCTGCAACTTGATTCCGACAACGACGGGCGCCGCCAAAGCCGTTGGCCTTGTCCTAACCCGGCTCTTGGGCCGCCTGGAGGGCGCCGCGATCCGCGTGCCGACGACGAATGTATCGCTCATCGATCTCAAAGTGAACGTCGGCAGCAAAACCACGCCCGAAGAGATCAACCGGGCATTCGAGCGGGCGGCAGCACTTCAGGCCTTTAAAGGCGTGTTCCAAGTGAACAAGGTTCCGCTTGCCTCGTCGGACTTCAATCATAATCCGGCAAGTGCCATCGTCGACCTGGCCGGGACGGCGGTCGTCGATCACAGGCTTGTTCGCGTTCTGGCTTGGTACGACAATGAGTGGGGTTTCGCCAACCGGATGATCGATACATCACTCGTCATGGGCGGACTCCTAAAATGATGTTACGCGCCATGATCGTTCGCTTCGAGGGCGTAGTTTTTCCCACCGGCGAATCGTTTCGACGCGCGACCAACGACGTTCTGGCCGAAGCCGGTTTCGATCATGTTATCGGGCAGGAGGCGTTCGCGCTGCAGTTCGGGCACTACATCTGTAAAGAGCGCTTCGTCGATTATGCCGTGCAATTTCTCCTCCGGGGCCGGCGTTCGGAGGACTTGCGCACGCTTCTCGACATAACCTATCGCCGCATTATCGTATCGGCTGAACGGTCGCTTGCAGCTCATCCGCCGCCTTTGCGCGAAGGTGTGCTCGACCTCTTTTCTGCCGGACAGGCTTGCGGCATAAGATTTGCGATCGTGACCTCAATCGATGCCGGCATAGCCAAGCCGCTCGTGTCGTCCCTACCCGGCCGCGTCGAAGTATATTCCCCGGCGGGCATGAAAAATC
>JANMNH010000127.1:0-12578 GCA_031373745.1 Hyphomicrobium sp.
CGGGCAATCGGCCGGCCACCGCGCCGGTAATAGAAATCTGCGGCCGATGTGTTGTCTTCGAGCGCCCAGACAACCAGTCCTTTAAGGCCGCGGCGGTCAAGTTCGCTGCGGCAGGCTTCAAACAGGTGTTCGCCAAGACCCAGCCCCTGGAATACCGGCGCCAGATAAATCTCGTAGATTTCGCCCTTGTAGGCGCCTTGCTGCCGGGCTGCCCCGAAGTTTGCGTATCCCGCGATTTGACCTGCTGCTTCCACGACCAAGAGGTGTGCTTCGGTTCTGATGGCCTTGGCCCAGTTGGCTTTACCGCGCCGCTGAATGAGGCATTCGAGGTGTTGGTGAGGAATAATGCCGCGATAAGCGTGACGCCACGATTCGGCAAAGATTTCGGCCAGCCGTTCGCTGTCCGATTGTTTCGCGCGGCGCACAATTGCCCTGGTCCCTGCTCCAATCATGTTGGTCACTATAGTCAACTCTGCGGCGCTGTGGAGGATCAACTTAGGACTTGGCAAAAATAAAGACGCGCCCGTGGTTACCCGCGAGCGCGTCAAACTTTTTAAGCAACATTCAGGTTACTTGAGACGGATCCCAATGCTCCTGGTGCAAGACGGGCTTAGCGCCCAATCTTAGCCAACCTTCTTGATCTGTTCGAACGACTTGGTCGTGGCCGAACCGATGGTTTCGAAGGACTGCTTGGCAACTTTCGTCGACAATTCGAAGATTTCCTTCGACTGTACGCCGGCATTGGCAAACTGCTGCTGCCAGAAATTTGCCTGGAGGCGGGCAAGCTCAGGGAAGGTCTTCGCCTTGGCGATTGCCTGGGCTGCGTCGAAAGCAGCTTCGGTGTTTGCAAGCGTGTTGGCCAGCATCTTTTCGCCGATCGACTTGGCGCCGGCCTGAGCCGTCAGAACCACGTCTTCCATAACCTTGGCGTTGTCTTTGGTCACGGTCGCCATCTTGTTGTAGGCGTCGCGCGACTTGGCAACTGCGTCTTCGGCGAATGCCGACATGTTTTCCGGGATCTTGGCGTCTTTGCCAGCCGAGAACATGTCTTGTGCTTGGCGGGTAAAGTCCTGGACCTGGCGGGTGAAAGCGTCGCTCATCGTGGGCTCCTGTTCGTTTAGCGGAATATGAAAATGCTTTTGGGGTAGTTCCGGGGGAACGTTTGTTCGCCGGACTGTATGTAAGGGAAGTTATTGTGCATTGCAACATTTATTTTTGGTGCGGGACAATATTTTTGTGGCGCCATATTGGTTAATGGAGCTTTCTTCGTGCGGAACGCATCACTTTGTAGCTGACGTGCTATGTGCAACAAATCTCGCATTCGCAGCATAAGTGCTGCCGGAGCTTGATTACACAAGTGCCGGAAATGCCTCGCGATACCCGGTGGCTGCGGGATCGAACATGATGTCGCTTGGCGTCAGTCTACGCGCGAGCGCGATACCCTCGAGGGTCCGGCAGCGCGACAAAGCGACGTAAGTTTGCCCATGCGCGAATGTCCCCCGTCCGAGGTCGATGTAGACCTTATCAAGCGTTAACCCCTGAGCCTTATGGATCGTCAGCGCCCAGGCCAGACGAAGGGGGAACTGTTTGAATGTACCCGCAACACTTTCGACGATCTTTTCGGCCGCCTGGTCGAAGGCGTAACGGCGGTGCTCCCAGGACGCCTGCTCGACCTCGTATTCGCGACTGCCAACTTCGATCCAAACTTGCTTGTCGGCGAGCTTGGAAATGCGCGCAATTGTGCCGTTGACCCAGCGGCGGTCCGGGTCGTTGCGAAGCATCATGACCTTGGCGCCGAGCTTCAATTGCAGCTGGGCGTCGGCCGGATGCGCGCTTTCGCTGAAATCGCCCGAAACACCGGCGTCGTAACGCATCGCTTGCCCGGGCAAAGCATCGAGGTAGGCCGAATTGATGCGCCGGGCGGCGGCGTTGGTTGGGGTCAAAATGACGTAGGGCTCGCCTTCGGTCAATGTGCGGATGGGATGAACGCGCGTGTTGAGAAGAGAAAGGTCGTCTTCGGAAACCTGACCGTCGCGGATGCGGTTTAGCACCGTGATGAGTTCGGTATCGCTCTGGCGGAACACATGACTGAGTTCGATGCGCATTGTGCCCGCGCCTTCTCTCAGCGCCGGCATCGAAAAGAAAAACGGCCCGCCATGGGTATCGGCGAGATAAGCGGCCACCTCGGATTCCTGCACCACGGGCGGAAGCTGATGCAAATCGCCGAACATGACGAGGCGCACCCCGCCGAATGGTTCGCGCGGCCGTCCGCGATTTAAGCGTAAGCTGTAATCGATAGCCCACATCAGATCCGAACGCACCATCGACACTTCATCGATGACGAGTAGCTGCAGTTTGCGCATGAGCCGGCCGTTACGGCTGCGGCGAATATCTTCGCTCTGAATCAACCGCGGCGGGAAGCCAAAAAACGAATGGATGGTTTGCCCGCCGACATTGATCGCGGCAAGGCCGGTTGGGGCGAGCACCGCCATATCGGCTGCACCATTGTCGCGCAGCGCGCGCAGCAGCGTCGATTTGCCGGTTCCGGCGCGCCCCGTAACGAACAAATGGCCGTCCGCCGTTTTCACGAAGTCGAGCGCGGACACAAATTCCGGCGTTGGTGTGATGCCTTCGGGCCATGAGATATCGGGCCGTGAGATATCTGGTGGTGAGATGGATTGGGCGGCAGACCGTGACGGTTCGGCCGGATCGCCCCGGCCGGCGGTATCTAAAGTTGTGTCGGTCTTGGGATCGCTTTGCACCACGAATCTGTAGTCAAGGCATGGAAACTTGTCACGCGCCAAAGACTGCAGGCTGAGTGCGGCACTTCATAAAAAATGCGGCGGGTACAAGTGCGCCCGGATTAATGGCGTCCGAGAATGGAGCGCATGGCAGCGACCTCGTCTTCGCCCGTACCGGCAGGGAGCTGGATAGTCTCGCGGGTGGTTAGGGTGAGGAAAGGCACGGCGGTCTGGTAGCCGTCGTCGTCATAGCGGGTTTCGATACGGACGCTGGCGATGTCCACGAATGGAATCTCAGCCACTTTCCTCGCGAGCAAGCCGGTTCTCTCTACAGTGACGATCTTGTTCGCCTTGTCGAATGCGACGTTTGTTACTTCGCCTTGATCGAAAATACTGATGACGAAAGCGCCGGTCGCGATGATGAGGATGGCGATCAGGTAAATCTGTATCATAACCGTGGCGCTGCCAAGCGCCCTGGCATCGACCAGCAGCAAAGCGAGGGCAGGCGCCATAAGGCCGATCAAGACCGGCATCAGAAGGTGCCAGCGCCCGGCCTTGGACTGGCCGCTCGATCCAAATTGCTCGTGCGCGTTTGCAGCAACAGACATGATCATAATCCGGGGCTTAAGGGCGGGCCAAAAATTTTCCGCCCGATCCACTATTATGACGCATCCGGATTTATAATCCGTAAACGAGATATTAATCCGGCCGGGGAACTACGCAGCACCTGCTTCGCGATCGGCTTCGCGCTTGCGTTCTTGCTTTTTGCGCTCGTTCGGGTCGAGCCAGCGCTTGCGCAGCCGGATCGATTCCGGCGTGATTTCGACCAGTTCTTCGTCCGTAATGTAACTCATAGCCTTTTCAAGCGTGAGCCGCATGGGCGGCGTTAGGATCAAAGCTTCGTCCTTGCCCGACGCGCGCACGTTAGTCAGCTTCTTGCCCTGCACCACGTTGACGATCAGATCGTTGTCGCGCGAGTGCTCGCCGACGATCATACCCTCATAGACGCGTGCTTGAGTGCCGATCATGAATGCGCCTCGGTCTTGCAGGTTGAAGATCGAATAGGCGGTCGCTTCGCCGGTTCCGTTGGAAATCAGTACGCCGGTGCGGCGGCCCTGAATTTCGCCCTTGAAGGGCGCATAGGAGTTGAACAAGCGGTTCATCACGGCCGTGCCGCGCGTATCCGACAAAAGTTCCGACTGATAGCCGAGCAGGCCGCGCGTCGGCACGAGGAAGACCATACGCGTGCGCCCGCCGCCCGAGGGGCGCATTTCCATGAGGTCGCCGCGGCGCTCGGAAAGCTTTTGTACCACGATGCCGGTGTGGGCATCATCGACGTCGATAATCGTTTCTTCGATAGGTTCGAGCCGCTGGCCGGTCGCATCGTCGGTCTTGAACACGACCTTGGGGCGCGACACGGTGATTTCAAAGCCTTCGCGGCGCATGTTCTCGATGAGGATTGCCAGTTGCAATTCGCCCCGGCCCGAGACTGTGAAAGCATCGCTGTCGTCGCCTGCCGAGACCTTAATCGCGATGTTGCGCTCGGCTTCGCGCAGCAAGCGGTCGCGAATGACGCGGCTTTGCACCTTGTTGCCTTCTTGGCCGGCAAACGGTCCATCGTTTATGCGAAACGTCATCGACAGCGTCGGCGGATCGACCGGCTGGGCAATGAGCGGAATTTCGACGCTCAGGTCGCACAATGTGTCGGCGACGGTCGCTTCCGTCATGCCGGCAATGGCGACGATCTCGCCGGCGTGCGCTTCGTCAACGGGCACCCGCTCAAGACCTCGGAACGCAAGAACTTTCGTGGCGCGGAAATTTTCAACCAGCGTGCCGTCGTGGCGGATGGCTTTCATCGCCATGTTCGACTTGATAGTGCCGGACGTGATGCGACCGGTGAGAATGCGGCCCAAAAACGGATCGGCCTCAAGTGTGGTCGCCAGAATTCGCACCGGGCCATCGTCGATATTGGGCGGCGGCACGTGCGCGACCACGAGATCGAATAAAGGAGCGAGGTCTTTCTGCGGCCCTTCCGGCGCCATGGCCATCCAGCCGTTGCGGCCCGACCCATAAAGAATGGGGAAGTCGAGCTGTTCGTCGGTGGCGTCAAGATTGGCGAAGAGATCGAAGATTTCGTTCAAGACGTCGAGGTGGCGCTCGTCCGGGCGGTCGATCTTGTTGATGGCAACGATCGGCCGCAGGCCCCGGCGCAGCGCTTTCGACACGACGAATTTTGTCTGCGGCAGGGGTCCTTCGGACGCGTCCACGAGCACGATGACGCCATCGACCATATTCAGAATGCGCTCAACCTCTCCGCCGAAGTCGGCGTGGCCGGGCGTATCGACGATATTGATGCGGATGTCTTTCCACACAACGCTCGTGCATTTGGCGAGAATGGTGATGCCGCGCTCGCGTTCGAGATCATTGCTGTCCATCGCCCGTTCGGCGACCTTTTGGTTCTCGCGAAATGCGCCCGATTGCTTGAGGAGTTCGTCGACGAGAGTGGTCTTGCCATGGTCGACGTGCGCGATGATCGCGATGTTTCGGAGTTGCATTGTTCGCCTGAAGGTTAGCGCGCCCGTTAACACATCTGTGTTGTGCGGCGCAAAATGTTGGAGCGGCGTAGCACAGAGCCGCCCGAGAGACTAGGCGCTTGCACGGTTCTTGCGAGGGGCGCGTCAATACAGCCCCTGTCTCACACTGAAACGTGCCCCGAGGTTATAAATGTTCGAACGCAACAAAATCGATAATAGCGTGCAGCAGACTTCCGTTCCGGCCGAAGTGACCCTGGATGACGGCCAGCTGGTCAAGGGCAAGTTCTTAATCGCGGCGTCGCGGTCGATTTTCGAGGTTTTGAACGGCGACGGACACTTCCTCGAGTTCGAGACTTACGACGGCGAGCGGACGCTGATTGCCCGCGCGATGTTAAAGTCCGTTAAAATCGTCCCCGTGCCGTCGGGGTCCAATTTGAGGTCGCGCCTGCGCGATAGCGACAATTTCGAGCCGCATGCGGTTCTCGGTGTTACCTCTGACGCGGCTTGGGACGATATCCGTGCGGCCTATCTCAAGTTGTCGAAGTTGTATCATCCGGACCGCTACACAACGGTCGATCTGCCGCAGGAAGTGCGCGACTATCTGAGTGCGATGGCCCGGCGCGTGAACGCAGCCTACGCCGCACTCGAAATTCCCATGCAGGCGGCCAAACGCGCCGTCATCGAAAAAGCCAAGCCGGTCTTCACCTCGCCCCAGCGTTTCTAGAGCCGGGCAACTTCGAATTTTAGCGGTTCCGAGCGCTGGTCTTCATGGCGCTGATATCGCGCGGGTCGCCGCTGTTCATGGCACTCACGTCGCGCGGATCGATACTGTTCTTCTCTTTAGCCCACAGATCTGAGAGCATGGCATCGACGTCGGGCCGCTGCGCGGGGCTGCGTTCCAATCTCTGTAGCTGATTGTCCTGACGCACGAGAGCCGACATGTGCGCGCCCGGAACCTTGAGGCGGTGCGCGCCGGAAATGAGCAGGGGATGCTCGGGTTCTTCGAGATCGAGTTCTTCGAGGAACGTTTCGCGCAGTGCGTAGAACGATTGCAGAATCGCATCTTTCACAAGTTTTTTCTGGTCGTCGTTCGCCGGCACTGCGGCGCGCGGATCGAGCGTCTGAAGCGCGCGGCGCATGTCGTGCAGCGGCGCATAAGGGTAGAGCCCGATGAGGCCGTCTGTCTCGCCGGAATTGCGATAGACGATGCGCATCGTGTCGATCGTTTCGCTAACGCGATTGTACGCTGCGAGAAAATCGTCGGTCGCGTGATAGGGCTTCTCGCAATAGTTCAACAACGCCGACTTGGTGCGCACGATGTTGCGCCATTCCTCTTCCAGGCTCTCGACGAACTTGGAGCGCTTCTGGAAAATATTGGAAATGTAGGCGACGCCGCCTGTCGCGATCAGAAGCGACATGTCGCGCATGAATTCATAAAGCTGGCTCGTGATGCTGACGACCTGGGATGGGATGCCCGGAACATCGTCGGCAAACTTGGATCCGAGCATCAGCACGAGTATGACTCCGATGAGCCAATACAGCCGCGAGAGAGTTCGATTGACGGAATTGCGGGTCATAGCGGGCCAAGAACTGATGTGACGAGCCACAGCATAGGCCCATGAGCGGACGTTATAGCAAGCGGCCGGTCAACTTCGCGACGCGATAACGGCGAATGGTTGACGCACTACGCCCCAACCGTGTTCTGGAGGTCACAATTGGTCCAAGTCCGCCCTAGCCCTTGGTCTTCCCCTTATTCCGCGCCGCCAGGGTTCTGAGCCGCAACGCATTCAGCTTGATGAAGCCTTGTGCGTCTTTCTGATCGTAGGCGCCTTTGTCGTCTTCGAAGGTCACGAGCGTCGGCGAGTAAAGCGACTTTGCGCTCTCGCGGCCGACGACGATGACGTTGCCTTTGTAAAGTTCGAGCATGACTTCGCCTTCGACGTGCTCTTGGCTCTTGTCGATCAAGGCCTGCAGCATCTCGCGCTCTGGCGCAAACCAGAAGCCGTTGTAGATGAGCGCGGCGTAACGCGGCATCAAATCGTCTTTCAGATGCATGGCGCCGCGGTCGAGCGTGATCGACTCAATAGCGCGATGCGCGGCCAGTAAAATCGTGCCGCCGGGGGTTTCATAGACGCCGCGCGACTTCATGCCGACAAAGCGGTTCTCGACCAGATCGAGCCGGCCGATGCCGTTGTCGCGGCCGAGATCGTTCAAGGCCTTGAGCAGCGTTGCGGGCGACAGCGTTTTGCCGTTTAAGGAAACGGCGTCGCCTTTTTCAAAGCCGATTTTGATCGTCGTCACTTTGTCGGGCGCGGCCATCGGCGAAATGGTGCGCTGATAAACGACCTCGGGCGCCTTCTTGGCCGGGTCTTCCAGAACTTTGCCTTCGGACGAGGAGTGCAACAGGTTCGCGTCAACCGAGAACGGGCTTTCGCCCTCCTTGTCTTTGGCGACTGGGATCTGATGATCGCGGGCAAACTTCAAAAGGTCCTCGCGGCCTTTGAAGGTCCACTCACGCCACGGCGCGATGATCTTGATGCCAGGCTCGAGCGCGTAATAGCCGAGCTCGAACCGGACCTGATCGTTACCCTTGCCGGTGGCGCCATGGCACACCGCATCGGCGCCGACTTTCCGCGCAATGTCGATCTGCTTTTTGGCGATCAACGGCCGTGCAATTGAGGTGCCGAGCAGATAGACGCCTTCGTAAACGGCGTTCGCGCGGAACATCGGGAACACGTAATCGCGCACGAATTCCTCGCGCAGGTCTTCGATGAAGATGTTGTCTTCCTTGATGCCGAGCATCAGGGCCTTCTTGCGCGCGGGCTCAAGTTCTTCGCCCTGGCCAAGGTCGGCTGTAAACGTCACGACCTCGCAATCGTAAGTCTCCTGCAGCCACTTGAGGATGATCGAGGTATCGAGGCCGCTCGAATAGGCAAGCACGACTTTCTTGATTTTACCCTTTTGGGCCATGGAGATAGGTCCTGATTTGAAGCAATGCCGGAGGCGCGGCACTCATATCAGGATCGCTCCTTTGCGCAAGTACGGTGCCGGTTGCCGTGCGGCCCCACGGCCAAGCCACATGCCTTCGCGCGACCTTGAGGAACGCACTGTGTTCGTCCAATGTGTGCTCAGAGCAATTGAAGCTGAGGCACTTTGTTCTTCTAAATGCTCAAAAAAACATCACTTTGCCGCGATTCAGGCCGAAAAATCCGGGCAATTGGCATTTTGCGGCACTTACGGGTGGGAGATGACGCTATGAAGGTTTCGAGTCTCGCGGGCGCGCGCGCCATCGCTTTTGTTGCAGTATTTGGTCTGGGTGCAGCTGTTGGTGCAGCTCAGGAAGCCAACGACACATTGGATACTCAAGGCGTGATCCCGAGCGGAGCAGAGGCTGCGCCGGCTGTGAAAAAACCCAAGCCTGCCATGCCAAAAGCAGATTCAGCGACGGCCGCGCCAAGTGCGGCGGGTCAACCGGCGCAGGCTGCCCCAGCCGCAACAAAGCCGGCGGCGACCGCGGCAGGCAAGACACCAACAGCGCCGGCGAGCGCAAATGCATCGAGCACCGCCAAAGCAGCGGTTGCCAAACCAGCTGGAACACCGGCGCAATCGGCGACTGCCGCTAAACCTCCCGCAGTCCCTACAAAGGCTAAGACTGCTGCTGCGCCATCGCCGTGCAAAGGTCTCGACCAGACAGCGTGCGGAGCAAGTAAGGCCTGCGGCTGGATCGTTCCCAAAGATCCAAACACTGCAACAGGCAAGGTTCAAGATCCGTACTGCCGCGCCACGCAGAAGGCTGCGCAGAAAAAACCGGCGGCAAAGCCAGCAGCTAAGAAAGACATCGCAGCGAAGATTGCGCCGGCCGCGACTACCGCTCCCAAGGCCGCCGCAACGGCAGTACCTGCAGACGCTGCGGCAAGTCCCAACGCACCAAGCCCAGCCAAGACGGCGGCAGTTCCAGCAGCGCCCATCAAGGTCAAGAAGGTCGTGATCACCCCGCCCGCGCCCGCGACCACAAACGCTCCTGCAACAGGCGCGGCCGATGCTGCGAAGGCGGCGTCGCCCCCAGCTCAAGCCACGGTGAAAAAGGCAGCCGTAAAGCCGCCTGCAGCAACGGCTGCAAAGCCACAGGCCGAAACCATCGGCGAAGACGTCATCGTGCCGCCGGCGCCCGCCCAATAGTTCGGCCGGCCAACGCCCAAAGATAAAGTTCATAGAAAAAGGGCTACTTCGCAAACGAAGCAGCCCTTTTTGACTTCAACGCTGAAATGCGTCCGTAGTTTTCCCACCCCTTGTCGAATGAAACGTCAAACTATGGGCGGCTGCGTTTCTGCGAAGGCCAGCCAGGGCGCCATCATCAGCGACATCAAGTCGGGAATCGGCGTGGTGCGCGCGGCCGCATGTCTGCCATCCGAGTGATAGCTTGAGAAGGCCTTGTTAAATCCGTCCCGCGCAGCGTCCGCCGCATCCATGGCGGAGGCATTCGCCCGCGCTGTCGGCGACGCAACCGAGTACGGCATTCCAGCCGACATCAGGGCCGCCGTCATCGGGTGCTGCCACATCATCCAAGATGGCTCCGGCACCGGCCAGCCGTAACTGCGCATCATTCCGGCCCACTGCGTGTGCCAGGGACTATTGAAAAACGGGTTCGCAAAGAACTGCGAGAAATCGGGAAATGGACCCGCCGCCGCGAGCGCAAATGGATTCCAAGCTTGCATCATCGGTGATTGCGCGGGAGCGGCCGGGAAAAACATACGCGCAAAATCTGGAAAGCCGCCGCCCATAAAGGGCATGAATGGCGAAGCCGGTTGTGGTGGGGTCCACCATTGAAACGGCGAAACGAACGGACTGAAAGCATCGAATGAAAATGGTGCGGGTGCGCGTTGACGGTCTTCGCCGCCGATCTGGTCGTGCACGTGGTCCTGCATGACCGTGACGGCCGCCATGGTTGCCGACGCGTATCCGAAGGCCGCTTCGGTCGCACATTTCCAAAAGCGCATCTGGCACTCGAAATCAAACATTTGCGCGATAACTTTCAATTATAAAAAGCGAAGTTTAACACCTATGTTGCAATGCAGCAAGCTTGGCGCACGAGTCCTAATTTTTCGTTTGCGATGGGGGACTTGCTTGAGCGCCAATCAATTGGCCACTCAAGCGCGCCAGATTTGCCGGGCGCGGGAGAGCCGGCTCGGTCAGGTTTTCTTGGGTTCGGCTTCGGACGTTTTTTCAATCGCCTTTTCCGTCACTGTGACCTTGGTCACGGGCACCGACGTTGCCGGCCTCGCAGCGGCACTTGCAGCTTGGGCTGCGGCATCCATGGGCTTGGCAAGTTTCTCTGCGAGCGAACCGGGCTTGCGCAGACCGGCCGGTACCTTCTCGACGATAATGCGCTGCCGGGGCTCTGCGGTTCTGCCACCCTCAGCATCAAATGCCGTTTCATCGTCCGCGCTGCGCTCATGTTCGCCCGCGCGATGTCCGGCGGCGAGCCAATAGGCGAGCCCTGAAAAAAAGCCGGCCGTGAGATACGCCTGGAGGGCGTAATTATTGAGTATTGTAGGCTGACCCGAAACTTCGCTGGCGTACTGCGCGGTTAAACCGAGGAGCGCGATCGCAGTACCTGCGAAAAGATAATAAGCGAGACTGCGGATCGACAACCACTCTGCGATGCCAGCCGCGATCAATGCGAAAGCTGCTCCGAAAATCGCCGAATGCGTCGCCGCCAGTAATGCGAGTTCGAGCGTGCTTCCGGCTTTCGTAGAAAATGCCGCCGTCGGAACGGCAGCCAACTCTGCCGGCGTCCACACGTACAGCACTTGAACCAGACCGGCGATGAAGCAAGCCAGCAGAAACCCGGCCAAAACTCTTGCTAGTGTCTTGATGATACCCATTGCCTGACGCTCGCACTCCACGCTCCGCCAGCAATCTGCGCTAGCGGCCCCCAGTGGCCACACAGTGGCCCGATGTATGTCGCCGGACTATAAATTCTATGGATGCCCGCACAACTAAAATACGCGCCAGTGCTTGCAAGTCAGTGCTTGCAATCCTGGGTTTGCAATCCTGGCTGGCATTGCCATGGCCTACCACACGTCACGCCCTTTGCGGCACTTGGAATTGGCCCCTACCCTGCTTGGGGCGGTGTTATGCGCTCGCGGGCGCTGAGTTTGACGCTTTCGGATTTCAACTGGCCGCAGGCCGCCAGAATATCGCGGCCGCGCGGCGTGCGCACCGGACTCGCATAGCCTGCGCGGTTTACGACCTCGGCGAAACGCTCGATTGTCTCCCAGTCGGAGCACTCATAGCGCGTTGCCGGCCAGGGGTTGAAAGGGATCAAATTGATCTTGGCTGGAATGCCGGCGAGCAACCGGACGAGCGCGCGCGCTTCCGCCAAACTATCGTTCACGCCCTTCAGCATCACGTATTCGAAAGTGATGCGCCGGGCATTTGAAAGCCCCGGATAATTGCGGCAGGCGTCCAGCAGGTCCTTAATCGGATACTTCTTGTTGATGGGCACGAGTTCGTCGCGCAGAGCGTCGTTGGTGGCGTGCAGCGAGATCGCGAGCATGGTGCCGGATTCGTCGCCCCAACGCGGGATCTCCGGCACGACACCCGATGTTGAGAGCGTGATGCGGCGCTTGGAAAGCGACAGCCCGTCGCCGTCGGATGCGATGTCCATCGCCGCTTTCACGTTATCGAAATTGTAAAGCGGTTCGCCCATGCCCATGAGCACGACGTTGGTGATCTTGCGATCCGAATCCGGCAGCAAACGCTTATCGCCGGGAGCGCTGGCCCCGGCCCAATCGCCAATGCGGTCGCGTGCCAGCAGAATTTGCCCGGCGATTTCGTGCGCTTCGAGATTGCGCACCAGGCGCTGCGTGCCGGTGTGGCAGAACGAGCATGTCAGCGTGCAACCGATTTGACTTGAAATGCACAGCGTGCCGCGATCGCTTTCGGGAATGTAGACGGTCTCGATTTCGGGCGCGCGCGCTTCGTGACCGAGCTTGGGCAATCTGAGCAGCCATTTGCGCGTGCCGTCGATGGAAATTTGCTCGGCAACGATTTCAGGGCGATCGAGCGTGTAAGCACGGCCGAGCATCTGGCGCAGATCTTTCGAGACGTCGCTCATATCGTCGAAGCGCGTGACGCCGCGCACGTAGATCCAGCTCCAAAGCTGGTTGACGCGCATGCGGGTCTGCTTTTCCGGAACGCCGATTTCGGCAAGCGCCGCCTTCAAGCCCTCGCGCCCAAGGCCGGCCAGCGATTTTTTTGAGTTAATGCCGGCGGCGGGCGGCGTACCAAAATTCGTTTC
>JANMNH010000014.1:0-48888 GCA_031373745.1 Hyphomicrobium sp.
CGTTTCTCGATAACCGCAAGTACATGCCGCAGCTCGAAGCCACCTCGGCTGCCGCCTGCCTCATATTGCCAGTACTCGAAGGGCGCGCGCCGGCACACACGTCGCCGTTGCTGACCAAGCAGCCCTATCACGGTTTTGCGCGGGCGTTGGCGCTGTTCTACCCTTCTGCCATGCGCTCGCAAGCTGCCGAGCCGGGACAGCCTGCCATTCACCCGAGCGCGCTGATCGAAGACGGCGCGGTTGTCGAGACGGGTGCCATCGTCGGCCCCGAGGCGCAGATCGGGCGCGGCGCGCGCATTGCGGCTTGTGCCGTGATCGGCCGGCGCGTCACGATCGGGCGCGGGTCCTACGTCGGTCCGAACGCAACTGTGGTGCACGCGCTTATCGGCGATAGGGTCATCGTTCATTCCGGCGTGCGCATCGGACAGGACGGGTTTGGCTTTGCCATGGGGCGCGAGGGGCACCTCAAAGTGCCGCAAATCGGCCGCGTCATCATCCAGGACGACGTCGAGATAGGCGCTAATACAACCATAGACCGGGGCGCTCTTAAGGATACGATCATCGGCGAGGGTTCGAAAATTGATAATCTCGTGCAGATCGGGCACAACGTCATTCTCGGCCGGCATTGCGTGATCGTTGGCCAGGTTGGCATTTCGGGTTCGGCCGAAGTCGGCGACTTCGTGGTCATGGGCGGCCAATCCGGGCTTGTCGGGCACATCAAGGTCGGAGCGGGCGCGCAGATCGCGGGCGGCTCTCATGCCAAGAACGATGTGCCGGCGGGAGCGCGCTATGGCGGAACACCTGCGCGGCCGTTCCGCGAATGGGCGCGCGAAGTAGCTGCCGTTAGACGCCTTGGTCAGCGCCATAAGCATGGTGACGGTCAAGGGGCAAATCCGGGAACTGACGAAGAAAGTTGACGGGCCCGGCGGCAGAGCCGAGTCTGACAATCGAGTTGCGAGGGCCGGTCCCTCTGGAGCGATGAGTTTATGGGCGACAAGATGATGGGCGATACAAAGGTTGCAGAGCAAGCCATGAGCCAAGTAATGGGCACGGCGGACATCATCCGCGTGATGAAGCTGCTGCCGCACCGCTATCCGATGCTGCTTGTCGATCGCATGTACGACATGAAGGGCGACGAGAGCTGCGTCGGCGTCAAGAACGTAACGATCAACGAGCCGTTCTTTCAGGGTCACTTCCCCCAGTATCCGGTTATGCCGGGCGTGCTCATTATCGAGGGCCTAGCTCAGACGGCGGGCGCCTTGTGCGTGTCGAGTTTGCAGGAAGACTACAAAGCCGAGCTTGTTTATTTCATGGGTATTGATAACGCGAAGTTCAGGAAACCTGTTCTTCCCGGCGACCAGCTGCACTATCATGTCAGGAAGATCCGCAACCGGGGGCGCGTGTGGCGGTTCTTCGGAGAAGCAAAAGTGAACGGGTATACGGTTGCCGAAGCTGAAATCAGCGCCATGCTCGCCGATACGGCGGACGCAAAAGCGTTCGCAAGCAAACACGGCTGATAAACATGTCTGATAAATATGGCACTTGAAAATGGCTGAAGCCCTCATTCACCCGACCGCCGTCGTCGAGCCGGGCGCGAAGCTCGGGGCCGGCGTTAAAATCGGCCCGTTCAGCATGGTCGGCAGTACTGCGGTGCTCGGCGACGGCGTGGAGCTTGTCAGCCACGCGGTTGTGGCCGGCGACACGAAAATCGGTGCGCGCACGCGCATTTTTCCGTTCGCGTCCATCGGTCATCAGCCGCAGGATCTCAAGTATCATGGGGAACCGTGTTCGCTGACGATTGGCGACGATTGCATTATCCGCGAAGGCGTGACGATGAACCCCGGCACGGAAGGCGGCGGTTCGGTGACAACTGTCGGCAATGCTTGCGCGTTTCTGGCGAACAGCCACGTGGGGCACGACTGCCGCGTCGGCAACAGCGTCATTTTTTCCAACAATGTCATGCTGGCTGGGCATTGCACGGTCGGCGATTTCGCCATTATCGGCGGGGGCGCGGCCGTTATTCAGTTTGCGCGCGTTGGCCCGCACGCGTTTGTCGGCGGCATGTCCGGTCTTGAAAACTACCTTATTCCGTATGGAATGGCGCTGGGAAACCGCGCCTATTTGTCGGGCCTGAATATCGTCGGCCTGCAGCGGCGCGGATTTTCGCGCAGTGATATTCATGACTTGCGGCGTGCCTATAGGTTATTGTTTGCAGCCGAAGGTACGTTGATGGAGCGGCTCGACGATGTGTCTCAAGAGTTCTCAAGCCATCCTATTGTGCAGGAAATCATCGCCTTTATCCGCGAAGGCGGAAAGCGCTCTTTGTGCACGCCGAAAAACGGCGCGGATGCGTGAGGCGGGGCAATGACCCGCCCCGCAGCACACGCGGCTTTCACAGTTGCGCAACCGGCGTCCGGCGCGGGCAGTATCGGCAGACCCCAGTCTGTAGACCGGATCGGCATCATTGCGGGCGGCGGCAGCTTGCCGCTCGAGGTCGCGAGGAGCGTTGCAGGCCGCGGCGGCTACGTTCACGTCGTCATGATCGAAGGCGAAGCCGACGACGCGCTTCGAACATTCCCGCATGAAATTTTGAACTGGGCGGAACTCGGCCGGGCGGCGCGCAGCTTCAAACGCGCGGGCCTCACCGACGTCCTCATGGTTGGGCGCATGAGCCGTCCGTCGTTTAAAACCGCGCGGCCCGATTTCGGATTTCTAGCGTCGCTACCGCAAATCATGAAAGCGCTGCGAGCGGGCGGGGACGATGCGGTTTTGCGCGGTGTCGTCGGCTTGCTTGAGTCGCGCCGCTTGCGCGTGCTCGGCGTTGCAGACGTGGCGCCGGAACTGTTGATCAGCGAAGGCCCGTTAAGTTTTCAGCGCCCAAGCGGTGCCGACGAAATCGATATTGCCAAGGGCTTGGCGCTGGTTGGCGCGCTCGGGCCATACGATATCGGGCAAGCCGTCATCGTCACGGATGGCGCGGTCGAAGCGATCGAAGGCGCGGAAGGGACCGACCGCATGATCGCGCGCGTGCGCGACAAGCGGCTTCAAGGCGGATTAGATTTGGCGCGGGTGCGCAAAGGCGTGCTCGTTAAACGGCCAAAGCCGGGTCAGGACACGAGGCTCGATCTGCCGGCGATCGGCCCCGATACGGTTGCGGCGGCGGCAGAAGCTGGGCTTGCGGGCATCGCCGGCATGACCGGCGAGGTTCTCGCCGCAAGCCGCTTCGAGATGATTGCGCGCGCCGACCGCGCGGGGCTGTTCGTTGCCGGCGTCGCGGGACCCGAAGAGGATACGGTTCTCGAAGACGCCTTTATCGACCCGATTGTTTTTGGCAATGCGAGTATTCCGGCGGCGGCCGGTGCCGACGTTTCGCGCGGCGTCTCCGCCATGAGCGAACTTGCGCGGCTCTCGACCGGAACGGCACTCGTGATCGCCGACGGACGCGTACTTGCCGTCGGGGCGGAAGAGAGTGCCGAAGACGTGCTCTATCGCGCGGCACCGTTCCTGCGGCGCAAACGGCGGTCTGCCATTGTTGTGCTTGGGCCGCAGACGGCGCTCGACGCCAAGCTCATCGAGGCGGCGGCGCATATCCGTCTGCAGGGCGTTATTCTGACGTTTGGTGCGGGCGACGGGCCGCGTCACACCGGGCCCATTCTCGATATTGCCGACAGGCTTCGCTTGTTCGTTGCCGGAACCCCGGTGTTGCAGCCCGTTTCACTCTCAACGGGCACGCTGTGACAGGGGATGTCGTTCTCGCGGCGGCGCGCACGGGGAGGCCGTTGCGGTTCTTTCTCGTTGCAGGCGAACACTCTGGCGATGCGCTCGGCGCGCGGTTGATGCCGGCGCTGAAGGCGCGGTGCGGTAACGGAGTGGAGTTCGCCGGCGTTGGCGGAGAAGCGATGGCGGCTCAAGGTCTGGCTTCTATTTTTCCTTTGCACGATGTCGCCGTCATGGGACCGCTCAATATTCTGGCCGCATTGCCGCGTCTCGTTAGCCGCGTGCATCAAACGGTCGATGCCGCGTTGGCGTTTCAACCCGATGCTGTCGTGATTATCGACAGTCCCGAGTTCACGCATCCGATTGCCAAGCGCGTTCGCCGCCGCGCGCCGGATATCCCGATCATCGATTACGTTTCCCCAAGTGTTTGGGCATGGCGGCCTGGGCGCGCGAGGAAAATGCGCGGGTATATCGATGAAGTTCTGGCGCTGTTGCCGTTTGAACCGGCGGCGCATGAGCGCCTCGGCGGGCCTCATTGCACGTACGTTGGGCATCCGCTGATTGAACGTCTGGACGAGATTGCGTCGGCCGATACAGGCGGGCTGGCACGACGGCTTGGTATCGCACGGGAGCGCGATGTGCTTGTCGCACTTCCTGGAAGCCGGCGCTCCGAGGCGGGGCGTTTGCTCGGCGTGTTTGGCGAGACGGTTCGTCTGCTCGCGAAAAAGGGCAGTGCATTTGACGTCATTCTTCCAACAGTTCCGCACTTGCGCGAACAGGTTCTGGCGGCGTCGCAGACATGGGCCGTGCCGTGTCATTTTGTCGATGGCGCGCGGGATGGGTTTGCAGCCATGCGGTTGGCGCGGGCAGCGTTGGCGGCGTCCGGGACGGTGACGCTGGAACTCGCGCTTTGTGGAACGCCGATGGCGGTGGCTTACAAAGTCGACGCCCTTGCGGCGCCGTTTCTGCGGCGCATGATCCAAGGGGAAACGGTCGTGCTCGCCAATCTCGTGCTGGGCGAAAATGCGTTTCCAGAATTCCTGCAACAAGATTGCACGGCGGAAAACATGGCGCCGGTGTTAGGGGAACTATTGGGTGCGAGCAAGCGGCGCGATGCGCAAGTCGCGGCGCTGGCGCGGATTCCCGGCAAGCTCAAGTTGGCAGACGGAGACCCAAGCGCGGCGGCGGCAAAAGCGGTGCTTGGCGTGATTGAGGCGGGCGGAAAAATGCTAAGTCCTTGACACTAACCATGATGGCCGCTTGAGCGTTGCGCTACTTTGTGGTGTATTTGATCAAATGCCGATCCTGGCATCGAGACGCCGGCCCCGCACACGTGGCCGGCTTTTTGTTTGGGGTGGTGGGGGTGGACGACGCTTCGTGCCGAAGACACGTGTTCGGCCCGATTTGGCGAGCTTAGGGCAGCGGGGTGGGAACGAAACGTAACTCCTAAAGTTGTGATATCGCGCGGGCGCGTGTCAACCGGACAACCCCGGTGACGAGGAACGGAGCAATTTCTCCGGTGTCTTACTTCGGCCAACGAAATGGCAGGCGGGCTTCTCGACCGTCCGCGCCGCGCACCCGCCTTACGATGTGCTCCGACACCAAAACGGCAACTGTGCAACACCCGCACATCGAGACTGTTTTCTTGAAATCGAACGGCCAGCGGTTCTCGACCGCCCCAGATTGCTGCGAGCACGCGATAGCGCCGGTCGAGTGAAGCGACCTCCATGACAGCTGCCGCTTGAGGCAGATGGGCGCCGTAAATTCGGCGTCTAAATCATCGCTAAGGGAACAAAGCGTAGCGCAATGCGTTGATGTCATAATGAACCCTAAGGAGGCAATCATGGCATTCCCCGAAACGAACACGCCGAAACGAGACCCTTATGACAACGCAATGCGTGACCCGAGTGGGACGAACCCCCGCTCGCATACTAGCTATTTGAATTGGATGCTCGGGCTGGCGGCGCTGGCACTCATCGCGTTCTACATCTTCGGCTCAGTGCCTGCAATTCCGCCGGTCGTGAATAGCAACCCTGCGTCGCCTTCGGCACCGGCGACGACGCCTGCCCCGGTTGCTCCCGCGCCCGTTACTCCAACGACGCCCTAGTTGGCTTGAGTTGGCTTGAGTTCGCTTTTTCAACTTTGGGCCGTCCGCTTGAAAATAGCGGGCGGCTCAATGCGTTTTAGGTCTGAACCAACGGGAAGTAGCGTGTGCGGAATGATGCGCGATGAATTGTATGTTGCGGTCAACCCCGTCCATGTGCCGGGGGCAGTCCCAACATTTCTTCGGGCCGCACGTTCGCTTGCGTAAGTTTTTCCCGAACACGGTGTCTGACCCCTGTGTTGAAGACACGCCTTCGGCATGATGGGTCCGACACCGCTGCGCCGATGATGGCTGAAGGTGTTAGACCCCCGTGCCGGAGACACGGCTTCGGCATGATGGGTCAGACACAGCTGCACTGTTCTTTCCTGGTGTCAGACCCCCGTGTCGGAGACACGCCTCCGGCATGATGGGTCAGACACCACTACTCCGCGGGGAAATCGCGGCGCGGGGGGCCGATGTAAAGCTGGCGCGGACGGCCGATGCGCTGCTCGGGATCCTCGATCATTTCCTTCCACTGCGCGATCCACCCGACGGTGCGGGCAACGGCAAAGAGCACCGTGAACATATCGACCGGGAAGCCCATGGCTCTGAGCGTGATGCCGGAATAGAAGTCGATGTTGGGATAGAGCTTCTTTTCGATGAAATAGTCGTCCTGCAGCGCGATGCGCTCGAGTTCCATGGCGACCTTGAGCAATGGATCGTGCTTTGATACGACGGCGTCGAGCACTTCGTGGCAGGTTTTCTGCATGACCTTGGCGCGCGGATCGTAATTCTTGTAGACGCGATGGCCGAAGCCCATGAGGCGGAAGCCGGAGTTCTTGTCCTTCGCCTTTTTGATGTACTCGGGGATGCGATCAACCGTGCCGATTTCCTGCAGCATGGTGAGAGCTGCTTCGTTGGCGCCACCGTGGGCCGGACCCCAAAGGCAGGCAATGCCGGCCGCGATGCACGCGAACGGATTGGCGCCGGAAGAACCGGCTAGGCGCACCGTTGAGGTTGACGCGTTCTGCTCGTGGTCGGCGTGCAAGATAAAAATGCGATCTAGCGCTCGCGAAAGCACGGGATTGACGACAAAGGGTTCGCACGGAACGGCGAAGCACATCTGCAGGAAGTTCGACGTGTAGTCGAGATCGTTCCTCGGATAGATGAATGGCTGACCGATCGAATACTTGTACGCCATCGCCGCGATCGTCGGCATCTTTGCGATCATGCGGTGGCTGGCGATCTCGCGCTGTTGCAGATCGTTGATGTCGGTACTGTCGTGATAGAAGGCCGAGAGCGCGCCGACGGTGCCGACCATGACGGCCATGGGATGAGCGTCGCGCCGGTAGCCGGTGAAGAAGCGCGTCATCTGCTCGTGCACCATGGTGTGGTTCGAGATGGTGCGGCGGAAGTTGATGAACTCGCCGTTGGTCGGCAGTTCTCCGTGAAGCAGCAGATAACAAACCGCGAGGAAGTTGGTGTTGTCGGCAAGCTGGTCGATCGGATAACCGCGATAGAGGAGCTCGCCTTTATCGCCATCGATGTAGGTTATGCGGCTGGCGCAATTGGCGGTCGATGTGAAGCCCGGATCGTAGGTAAAGTTGCCGGTCTCTTTGTAGAGGCTTGCGACGTCGATGACGTCGGGACCGATTGTGCCGGAGCGCACGTCGAGATCGACGGATTTGCCGCCGACGCTGATTTTGGCGGTTTTTGCCTCCGGGCCTTTCCCAGGCTTCTTGGCCTTGTCCTGAATGTTCATGGCTCTGCTCCTGAGGCTCAGTATATCGCGGCGGACGGGGAAACGCGGGGGTTGAGGCCGGTTTAGTCCACATATTGCAGTGCGGCAATATCGCCCTTAGAGGGGGTGCAGCGCAACAGGGTTTTTCAAGCGCAATCAAGCGCGTTTGTGTGAAAAACGGGCGGGCGGGGGCATTGTTGACCCAGATATGTGCTGTGCCGGCGTGGTCATAGGCCCAGTAGCGGCTGGATTATCGCGGCCGGAAGGGAGCGCTGGACGGGGGCGGCATTGTTTTCTGGACCTCCAAAAGCGTTGCCGCCCGCGCGCCGCCGCCGTCCTCACTCGTTTGCGGACCGGGCCGGCGCCGGTTCGACGAGCTGCACGACTTGCGACTCGCGGCCATACTGGCTGTCTGCGCCGCGGGCGCCCTGTAATGGCTTCATGTCGTAGCCGAGCGTCCTGGTCAGATCCGAAAATTTCCTCTCGGCTGCCGCCTCGGCCTTGCGGATGGCCGCTTCTTCAGCCTCCCTTAACATCGCCGCCGTATCGCGTCCTCCCGGCGATTGCTGCTTGAGCGATTGTTCCCATCGCGCGAAATGCGACGCGAGCCGCATCTCCGCAGCACTGAATTTTGCCACGGCTTCCCGCTCGCCCCAGGAGCGCCAGAGGGCGTAGCCCACGCCGACGCCGAGAAGAAAGGCCAGGAACAGGTAAGATACCAATTGCGATAGAAGATACATTTTTTAAAAACTCCCCAATTCAATTCCGGTCTTGATTTCAAGGGCCGCCCGAATTCGTTGTAGTAAATTTTCCGGAGACTTTGAATTCGATGCGCCGGTTCAATGCGAAGGCTTCGGCGGTGTCGGCACTGTCGTAGGGACGGCTCGACGCAAACCCGCGCGACGCAAGACGCGTCGGGTCGGCACCCGACGTGACGAGGGCTTCGCGGACGGCGTTGGCGCGGGACTCAGAGAGGCCCTGATTGTAATTCGCCCCGCCGAGCTTGTCGGTATGGCCCTCAACCGTCACGATCACGCTGCCGCACGTTTGAATGGCATTGGCGAGTTTTTTGACGAGCCCCATACTATCGGCGTCGATGCGCGAAGAGGCGATGGGGAAGTGAATGATCGATTGTGCCATGATGCCGGATAGTTCGCTTTCGCAGGTGTTGGCGCGCTCTTCAGGATCAAGCGTGGCGTCGCGGCTGATCTCGGCGGCTTCAAGGAATTTGAACTCGGTCCGGCGATTGAGCGCGCGGCTCTCGTTCGAGCCGTCGCTGTCGAGCGGCTGGCGCGTGCCGGCCGATTCGGCGATAACGAGCCCGGAGGAGACGCCCCGCTCGATCAGCTTGTCGCGCACGGAGCGTGCGCGCTGCAAGGCGAGCGCCGGGTTGAAGAGACTGTCGCTATTGGAGTCGGCATGGCCCGATATGAGGACCGGCCGCGGTGCGCACGAGCGGGCGGAGGCCGCGAGCATGTCGATGTCCGCCGCGTAATCGGCTAAGACCTCGAAACGCTGTGCTTGAAATAGGATGCGGCCGCTCTCGACGATGGCGAGGTCCTGCGAGGTGCACGAATTTGCGCGGGATGGCGCTTCGCTATCGAGTGCCGGCGACCCCGCGCCACCGGGCTCGCCCGCCGGGGCAGTGGACTGAAGTTCGGCTGCCGCTTCAGTGGACGTTCCGTTTTCAATGGCGGCTACCTCAACCTTTGGTTCGATTTTTGGGGCGGCGGTCTCTGCGGCCTGCTTTCGCGCGGCGTCTTCCGCAGCTTGCTTACGCGCGGTATCCTCCGCCAAGGCTATTTGGGCCTGTTCTTCGACGCGGCGCCTGATTTCGGCCTCTGCGGCAAGCGCCTGTTCGGCGGTCATGCGTTTGATTTCCGCGTTTGCCGCGCGTGCCTGTTCTTCGGCCTTGCGATTGATCTCGGCTTCGGCCGCGAGGACCTGCTCTTCGGCCCGGCGTTTTGCTTCGGCTTCTGCCGCACGTGCTGCGACCGTGGCAATGCGTGCCGCTTCGGCGTCTACACGCGCCTCCGATTCGTTGCGCGTGGCGTCGGCTAACTTTTTCGACATCGCCGACATCGGCATATGCGCCACGGCGGCATTTTCTATTTTTGCCAGGATGCCGGGAAAACCGGTTACGGATTCGAGCGTTTCGCGCACCATATCGTGGGCCGAGCGCAATTGAACTTCGTCGGGTGCCGTGCCTTCGAGTATCCCGCGCGAGCCTTGGACCGTGAACGTCGCCCATGCAAAGCCCGCCGACCTGAGCACCGCGTTGCCGCGCGTCTCGGTCTCGTCGGCGAGCCAGTCGCGCAATCCGCTCGCGCCGATGGAAACCCAGCTGAGGAGCAAAAAGAGGAGCCCCCCAACGGCGGCTCGCCCCGCGGCGCACATCCGGCAATGTTCGACCTGCGCGTTGGCACTAGCGGTTCTGAAGGCTTCGAGTGCGACCTTGGCGGCATGTTCGGCGCTCTCGCCGCGCCAACCGGCTCTTCTGCCGGCAATGCTCCAATAGGCGAGTGACGATAGAACACCGATGACGAGCAGAGAAAAGACGGTGAGCGCGCCTCCTGAAAAAGCGGGCGACGACAGAGGCTCGCCGCGCGCCGTCAAATGCGCAATCGTAAACGTCAGGGCGGTTCCAAAGGCGATATGCCCGGCCGCAGAGCGGAGCCTCAAATGTTCCGAACCGAAGACGGCGAGAGCGGCGAGCGGCAATACATAAATCAGTGCGAAGGCGAGGGCCGCGCCGATCATCGGCAGGAATGCCGTTTCGTCCGACAGCGCCGGCGAACGCATGTCGATCAGAGACAACTTCAGAATCGCGGATATTAAAATGACTGCCGTTAGTCCGCAGGCAATACGGATGTGATGCGGGTTCATGTTTATGTCTCGCCGTCGCCGGTTGATCGTGGCGCGCCACCCGCAGGCGCGCCGTGATTGTTGGGCCGATCGTTTCTAAGTACTGCCGGTTATTACTGCTCGTGCTCTTGTCGTCATGCGCATCGCATCGCGGCCGGAATTCGCAGACCTAATGCTCACGCGCAGTTCGTCACGCACATAATCGCCTCGTTTGTGGCGGTGATTGGGTCATGAAAATATTTTGCCGCGGGTGGAATAAAATCTTGGCGCCCGAATTAGAAATTTTGTGAAAGAAAGTACTTTTACTCAGATTGATCTTTTAGGCGTGCGAGGGATTCGTCGCGGCCGAGCACCGCCATCACATCGAACACGGGCGGCGAGACGGAGCGGCCGGTGAGTGCCGCGCGCAAAGGTTGCGCGACCTTGCCGAGCTTGGCGCCGGTTTCTTCAGCGTAGGCTTTGACGAGCGCTTCAAGTGCCGGCGCGCTCCACTCGGACGCGGATGACATGCGCGCGCGAAGTGCTTGAAGATGGGTCTTGGCTTCCGCGTCGATGAGCTTCGCCGCCTTGTCGTCGGGCTTCAGCGGCCGTTCGGCGGCAATATACAATGCGCCCGAGATCAGCTCGGCCAAAGTCTTGGCGCGATCCTTAAGCGAGGGAAGCGCGGCCGCGAGTTTGTCCCAGCCTTTGCTGGCGAAAATGCCGGCGAGTTCGGTTCCGGTCGCGACGTGCGGCAGCTGCAACTTGATTTCGTTTGCGAGCGCAACGTCTGAGCGCGGCGGCGCTTTTGGATCGAGGGGAAGCGCTAGAAGCTGCGCGAAGTCGAGATGCGGCAGCATGGTCTGAATGCGCGCGAGAAGTTCTTGCGGCTCTGTCTGGCGGATGTAGTGGGCGTTCAAGTCGTCGAGCTTCTTGAAGTCGAAGCGCGAGGCGCTCTTGTTGATGTCGTCGATGTCGAACCAGGAGATGAGTTGCTCGGGCGAGATGATTTCATCGTCGCCGTGGCTCCACCCCAGCCGCACGAGATAATTGCGCAGCGCGATCGGCAGATAGCCCATCGAACGATAGTCCTCGACGCCCTGCGCGCCGTGGCGTTTGGAAAGTTTAGCACCATCGGCACCATGGATGAGCGGCACGTGCGCGAACTCCGGGACCGTCCAGCCCAACCCCAAGTAGATTTGCGTTTGCCGCGCCGCGTTGGTCAAATGATCGACGCCGCGGATGACGTGCGTAACGCCCATGTCGTGATCGTCGACGACGACGGCGAGATTGTAGGTCGGGTTGCCGTCCGAGCGCAGGATGATGAGATCGTCGAGATCCTTGTTCGGGAACGTGACTTGGCCTTGAACGTGATCTGCGACCAGCGTCTCGCCTGCGCGCGGCGCTTTAAGGCGCACGGCGGGCTTGACGTCGTTGGGTGCGTTTTCGGGAGCGCGGTCGCGCCAAGGAGATAGGAAGATTTGCGGACGGCCTTCGGCTTTGGCGGCTTCGCGCGCGGCGTCGATCTCGGCGGGCGAGGCATAGCAGTGATAAGCAGCGCCGCGTTTCAAGAGTTCGGCCGCGACCTCGCGATGCCGGTCCGCGCGGGCAAACTGCGAGACGGCCTCGCCTTCCCAGTCGAGTTCGAGCCAGTTGAGGCCGTCCAGGATGGCCGCGACGGCGGATTCGTTGTTTCTTTCGCGGTCGGTATCTTCGATGCGCAGCAGGAAACGGCCAGCCCGGCCTGTGGCGTAGAGCCAATTGAACAGGGCCGTGCGGGCGCCGCCGATGTGGAGGTAGCCTGTCGGCGAAGGGGCGAAGCGCACAACGGGCGCGCTTTGAGCCGCGCTTGGGGGCGCGCCGGTCTTGGTCTCAGTCATCGGACCTTTTTTCTTATTCTCGGCGATGCAGGAATGATTTCTCCCGTGTAGCATAGGGAGCGAGCCAAACGGAAGAGGCGGGCCCAAGGGCTGCGGCGGCGTGTCAGGTGGCATGAAAGATAGCGGGACAACGCGGGAATTTGGAGACGATTGGAATGGCGCGGTTGCGCCGCCCTCCAAGGCGTCGCTTTTGTATGCCGCTGCCGAAGACGAGCGCACGCGCTTTTTTCTGTGGGCGCCGGTGGCTCTCGGCGCAGGCATTGCATGTTATTTTTCTCTTGCCTCGGAGCCCGGCTATGTGACGGCGCTGGCGCTTCTTGGCGCGGCGGCAATCGTCAAGTTTTCGCTACAGCGTGCGACATTGACTGCGGTTGTTGCGGCAGGCGCGGTCCTCGCAGCGCTTGGGTTTCTTGCCGCGAAGTTGCGCGTCGAACAGGTGCGCGCGCCCGTGCTTGAAAAAATTATGGTCAACGTGGCCGTGACGGGGCGCATCGAGCGCATAGAGCCCAAAGCCACGCGCGGCGAGCGGATAACGATTGCGGTCGAGCAGCTGGGAGAATTAAGCGCGGCGCTTCGGCCCGAGCGGGTGCGCGTGCGCACGATGAAGACGGCTGGCGCGCTCAAGCCCGGCGATCGCGTGAGTTTCAAAGCGACGTTGTCGCCGCCGGCGAAACCCGCGCTCCCCGGCGGCTTCGATTTTGCGCGCACCGCATGGTTCGAGCGGCTCGGCGGCGTGGGATATACGTTCTCGGTTATCAAAGCGGAGCCGCGCGCCGACGCGGTGGCGTGGCCAAGATCTTTGCGCGACGATTTTCGACTTGGCATCGAAGCCATACGCCAGTCGATAGGCGCGAGAGTGCACGCGGCTTTGCCGGGTGAGACGGGCGCGATCGCGACGGCGCTCATTACGGGCGAGCGGGGCGGCATTTCGCAGCAAACCAACGATGCCTTCCGGGATTCCGGCCTGTTTCATATTCTGTCGATTTCCGGGCTGCATATGGTGGTGATGGCGGGCGCGGTATTTTTCTCGGTGCGGCTTTTGCTGGCATTGATACCGGCGCTGGCGCTGCGATTCGATATCCGCAAATGGGCGGCGCTGGCGGGCATTGCGGGCGCACTCGCCTACCTCGCGATATCGGGGGGCGCTTTCGCGACCGTGCGCAGTGCCATCACCATTCTCATCATGTTCGGCGCCATTCTGATCGGACGGCCGGCGATCGCGTTGCGCAATGTGGCGATTGCCGCATTTGTTATTCTGCTCGTTTTCCCCGAGAGTTTGTTCGACGCCGGCTTTCAGATGTCGTTTGCGGCAGTGACGGGGCTCGTTGCCACGTATGAAGCGGTCCGGCGGCGCTTCGGTCAGCGGGGCGAACGTCATCCGGTTCTTAAAGCCGGCATGTTCTTTGGCGGGATTGTTTTATCGACGCTTGTCGCGAGCGCGGCGGTTGCCCCGTTCGCGGCGTATCACTTTCACCAGAGCCAGCAATACGCGGTGATTGCCAATCTGCTGGCGATACCGGTTTGCAATTTTCTCGTCATGCCGGCAGCACTCGCCGCCTTCGTGCTCATGCCGCTTGGGCTCGAACACATCGCGTTGTGGCCGATGGGGAAGGGGATTGAGCTCATGGTATGGTGCGCGGCAAAGGTTGCAGGCCTGCCGGGCGCGACGGGGTACATTCCAGCCATACCGCCCATCGCCTTTGCTCTCTTTGTTTTGGGCGGGCTGTGGCTGGCGCTCTGGCAAGGGCGTCAACGCATGCTTGGGGTTGCCGCGGCCCTTGCGGGTCTGGCTCTTGCGCCGACGCTGCCGCGGCCCGATGCGCTGATCGCGCGCGGCGGGGAACTCGTCGCGGTGCGCACGGCCGAAGGCACGCTTTCGGCGCTGCCGGCGCGGCAATCCAAGTTCGAACTGCAGCGCTGGCTGGAGCACGATGGCGACGCGCGTCAGGCAAAAGACGCCGCCAAGGCGAAAGGCTTTACGTGCGACGACGCGGGCTGCGTGGCGCGCGTCAAGGGCGTGGTGCTGGCGGTGGCGCGGCATCCCTCGGCCATGGACGACGATTGCGCGCGGGCTGGGATTTTGGTGCTCGATGTGCCGCGCCCACGGGGGTGCGAGGGGGCACAAAACGTGATCGATTTCTTCGACATTTGGCGCAACGGCACGCACGCGCTTTATATCGATCCGGGCGCCGGCGGCGCGAAAGCGGAGATCAGAATCGAAACCGTTGCGGCGCATCGCGGCGACCGGCCGTGGTCGAAGATGCCGCAAAGGTCATCGCAGCGGCGGCTGCCAGTGCCGCGCATGGCTGCGCACAACGAGAACGCCGAGACGGGTGCGCAGCTGCCCGGATATGCCGCGCGGCCAGAGTGGCTAGCTCCAACCTTTCCTCGTCCCGAAGTAGAGGACGATGACATTGAACTCGAACCTAACTAGCACAAACATCTCCGTTCATCGCGCAGATGCTTGCGTGGGTCCCGGCCTGTCGTTGCGAAGCAACGATCACTCACGCGACGCCGGGATGACGGCACTACGTCAATACCTCCTGAGCAGCCCTACCAAGCGCCCTTGAATATCGACCTGATCCGGTCCGAAGATGCGCGTCTTGAACTCGGGGTTGGCGGCCTCGAGCGCGATTGTTGAGCCTTTTTTGCGCAAGCGCTTCAGCGTTGCTTCCTCTTTTTCGACAAGGGCGACGACAATATCGCCGTTCTCGGCGCTGTCGCAGCGGCGGATAATGACGGTATCGCCGTCATGAATGCCCGCTTCGATCATGCTGTCGCCTTTGACTTCCAAGGCAAAGTGCTCGCCGTTTGTCAGCAAATCGGGCGGGCAGGCGATATCGTGCGTGTGGTTTTGAATGGCGCTGATGGGCGTGCCCGCCGCAATGCGGCCCATGACCGGCACCGACACCGTGCGCGCGTCGATGATGTACGAGGGCGGGGCTGAGATGCTGCTTTTCGGCGGGCCCGAGCCTTTGATGACACTGGGCTGGAAGCCGCCCCGCTTGTTGGCCATCGCGGGTTCGTTCTCAGGCAGCTTGATGACTTCGATGGCGCGCGCGCGGTGCGGCAGGCGGCGGATAAACCCGCGCTCGACCAGCGCCGTGATCAAACGGTGAATGCCGGACTTCGACTTTAAATCGAGGGCATCCTTCATCTCGTCGAACGAGGGCGGCACGCCGCGCTCCTGCATGCGTTCGTGGATGAAGAGGAGAAGCTCTTTCTGTTTTTCGGTCAGCATGCGGTGTTCCTGTTGGGGCGCGGGCTTGTCGTCAAAAGCCAGCGCGGCGGCATCGACTCCGGCCTAAACGCCCCTCTCGGAGCAGGCTGCCGGTACAAATCATAAACGTACGCTACACGTTCTTTAATCGTTCCGCAAGGGGGGGTGTAAGAGGGGGGGGCAATTGGCAATGGGCAATTGGCAATCGGAGAAGGGCAGCAGGCAGCGGGCATTAGGTGGAAGGAGGGGGCAAGCGGCAATCGGCAATCGGGGTGTGTGGTGCGGATCGGATCAAAGTTCGGGAATCAGGCTTCGGGGAGTGGCTGCCGGATCGGACCTGGCGAAATCGATGGGGCCAGCGCGGCGTCATTGATGAACTTCGCAGATGCGAAACGGGCGGCGTGCATGTGCGGGTGGGGGCGGCCGCGAAGGCGGCGGGCGACGTGCGTGTGCGGGTGGCGAAGCGAATGTGCCTGTACAGAGGGAATGCGCCGCGCCATAGTTAATGCGGGCTGAGTGAAACGGTGCCGGTTGGCGAGAGCCGGTACTTCGAACGTCAATCCCGGCGCGGCTTGGCCCGCGCCGTGTGCGGAGTTTTTGTGGCGTTGAGTGGGGGAGTGGGCGGGATGGAAAGAGAACGGAGTTTGCTACAGGCGCTCGGTGGGTTCCTGGCACTGTTTTTGGTGATCGGTGTACTCTGGATTATCTGGGGAACGGGGTAAAAGTATCGGCGAGCATTGGGTTGCGCTAGCTGCCGACAGCGTACAAAGAGCATCTGTCTGGTATCACGGCACTTTGGATGGTTTCGCAAAATTGCTTGCTCCACTACTTACATTGCTAACTGGTTGCTACGCGATCTACAAATGGCATGCCTTTTCTGAAAGGAAACTTCAGTATCGCTTGAATGATTTTTTGAAACGCGAGGACGAGCGCCTTACAAGTGCTCGACCCCAACTTCGCAAGATCGTCGAACGACCTGGGTATGCGAGTCCGTTTAAGTGCCCTGTTTTTCTGTCAGTGCCTCTTGAACGTGCAGTTAGGGAATTAGGTTGGGGCAGCTATTTCATGTCTCCCCAGCTTGGCTTCGCCGAGGCGCAATTGGATGCGTCGATCGTGCAATTAGAAAAGCAACTCGAACTTTGGAAGAAAAGACAACAGTACTTCAAAGACCAACTTTCGTCTGCCCATCTGCTAAAGGGGGCAATGCTTGCGGCACAAGCAGCTAAAGCAGAGCAGTCAGGCAAAAATGATCGTGCTCAGATCAACGAAGCGTTGCGCCATTTCGATGCGGTATTAGGTTTGAATGAGAAAGATATCGATGCGCTCGAGTACGCGAGTCACATGCGATTGAAGTTGGGTCAGTATCCTGAGGCGATGCGCGAACTGGACAGCTTAATTGAGGCGACGGCCAACCAGGAAAAATCATTGTCCAGAGCGAGAGCGCTCCGCTACCAATCTAATATCCTAACCATAGGAGCGCAGCCTCAACGAAGACGAGCCAGACGCCTCCTTAAGAGTGCCTTGAAGGTGCTTCCGAACCTGCATGGGGATGAATGGATCGAAGAGGCCGAGCTCCACGAGTGTCTAGGTAAGGTGCAAATGGACCTTCGCGCCCACAGGAAGGCGCGGGCCGAACTGGAAATTGCCAAAGCAATTTTCGAACTTATTCAGAACGCTGAGGGCGAACGTGGTGCCAAAAGAGTTCAAGATTTAATGGATCAACTCGTGGTGCCAACGGATCAAGTTGGTCCAGTTGATCAAGATGATGATGACGATGAAGAATCGCCAACAACATCAGCGGTGTCACTTCACTGAGGACTGGTCCGATTATCAGAAAGAGAGACTTCGAACGAAAAGCCCCAACCCAAACGCCATCCCGCACGCCATAAGCGCGTGGCCGGCGCTTTGCCAAGCGGCCATGTTGAGGACATGGCCGGCGCCAATGGCCGCGAAGCGCGACGAAAGTTGGCGTTGTTCGCGCAGCGAAATGGAAAACAGAATTGCAGCGCCCGGAAGCACGGCGAAAACCGGCGCGCCGAACAGCGCGGCGATCGCGGTGAAGAGTATCGCGAGATAGGCAATCATATCATGCGCCCGTACGAGCCGGACGCGCACGAGACTGGCGGCTCTCTGAACCTGCTTCGCAGATTCGCGGCCTATCTTTGAATCGAGCATTCCACTTATGTGGGGACAACCTCGAAATGTTCAATAAACCAGCGTGTTGGCTGCGACGCGATAGGTATCGCGTCGCAGAGTGCTGTTGATGACATGATTCGTTTCGTATCACGTCCGTGGATGTGGTGCGCGTGAGCCGCACCCGCAAGGCGGCAGCGCCGGATTATCGCGCAATGCGAACACAACTCGCGTTACGGCGCGGGCCGGTATGAGATGAGTGCGGGGAAAATCGGGCGCGCGTTGGGATGTGGCATGGGAAGCCTCGTGCAGTGCGCCGGCGACAGGCGCGGCGTATACTTTGATTTTCAACATGCGGCGGCTTGCCTGGGTCCCGTCCTGTCACGCCTTCGGCGTGATCGCTCGCGCGACGACGGGATGACGTTGGGGTGGCAGCGCGGGCACCCGCAGCGAAACGCGCCACCTCACCCCATCGCCAGCAGCTTGCCTTCGATCTGAACGCGGCAACTATCGAGATTGTACAAAATCTCGTCGATCTCGTGGATCTGGGTTTCAAGCTCGGCCAGGGTTCGTTTCGGCTTCATGGCGCGCGCTTTGCCGAAGAGGCGAGCGATACGGGATAACAATCCGGGCGATTTCTTGCGCGCCGGCGATCCTTCGGCTTTCTCGGCCGCCGCCTTGGCTTGCTTTTGCTGATAGACGAGCGCGCGCCGCTTCAAGGCGAACTCGCTTTTCTTTTGCTTGATTTCCTTGAGCGCGGTTTTGCCGCCGGCCGCGTTGGCGACGGCCGCGTGCACTTCCGTGCCGGCAATCGAAATAAAGCGTGTCGCTGACAAGCGCATCCTCAAGCGTTCCCCGTTGTCTTGCCGCCAGTTAACGCCGGACCGAAGTCCGTGCCGCACTCCGGGCGCCGCTTTATGTCCCGTCCGGCACGTTCCGCAAGGAACAGCCACTTGGTAAACGCCGTGTCAAGGTGCTGTCATTCGCTATTTTTATGGAGGCGCTCATGATCGATCATTGTAAGGGCATTTGCTCAGCCTTGATTTCGTTTTTGGTTTTGGCCGTTATTGGTTTGGCGGCGCCCGTGGCGCCTGGGGCTGCGCCCGCCGTTCATATCGCGGCGGGGAAGTAGGTAGCTCCTTGCTTGACGGTTACGCGGGCTTGTCATCCCGGCCGGTAAAATTGCGCGTGCGCAATTTTGGAGAGCCGGGACCCATCGAACAAAGTAAATACTGTTCGAATTGAAAAGTCTGGGTCCCGGCTCTCCAGGACCGCATACGTGCGCTCCTTCCGGCCGGGATGACAGCGGTTCAAAAATCCAGCAGCAAGACCTGTACGCCGCTGCCTGCATCAAGCGCCGGCGTATTGGCCGGTATGACGATCAGGCAATCGGCGTTGCTGAGTGCAGCGACGAGGGCGCTATCTTGATTGGGGAGCGGCGTGACGCGCGGCGGCGACGCGGACGTGTCGAGACGGCCGCGCATGTAGTGGTCGCGCGGGCCGTTGGCGGCAAGGGGAGCCGCGAGTGTGGCGCTATGGGCAGAAAGCGTATCCGTGCGGCCCAATAGTTTGGCGATGAGGGGCACGAGGAACACGCGCGCGCCGATCATCGACGAGACGGGATTTCCTGGGAGGCCGAGGATGCGCATCATGCTTTGATGAGCGCCGCGCTCGCTTTTCAATTTGCCGAAGAACATCGGCTTCCCGGGCCGCATGGCGATTTTGTAGAAATCGAGCGTGGCGCCGGCTGTTTCAAGCGCCGGGCGGACGAGATCGTGATCGCCAACGGACGCGCCGCCTGTTGTGACGAGGATATCGGCGCCTTGAGCGCCGGCGATTTTTTGTGCGAGGTCGTCCGGTTCGTCGCGCGCAATGCCGATGAGTTTGGCCGTGCCGCCCGCCGCTTCGACGAGTGCCGCGAGGCCGTAACTGTTGGAAGCAACGATCTGCCCGGCTTGCGGGCGGTCGGACGGCTCAACAATTTCGTCGCCTGTTGCGAGTATGGCGACGATGGGGCGCTTGACGCAGGCGAGCATGGCGTGGCCCGCACTGGCCGCAAGCAGGATATGGCGCGCGTTGAGGCGCGTGCCGGCGCCGAGCACCGTGTCGCCTTCGTGAAAGTCTTGGCCCCTCAGGCGGATGTTGGCGCCGTTGCGTGTTGCCGCGTTGACGCGAGCCTTGCCGCTCATCGCGTTGACGTCTTCTTGAATGACAACCGTGTCGGCGCCGTCGGGCACGGGTGCGCCGGTAAAGATGCGCACCGCTTCGCCGGGGCGGACGCTGCCCGCGTACGGCCATCCCGCCGCGCTTTCGCCGGTGAGTTTCAGATCGCAAGGGATGTGTGCGATGTCGGCGGCACGCACCGCGTAGCCGTCCATGGAGGAACTATTGAACGGCGGGTGCGTGAGGGCGGCGGCGAGATCGTGCGCCAGGGTGCGGCCCGCGGCCTGGAGCAGGGGCACCTGTTCGGGCTGAAGGGCGATCGCGCCGTCAAGCACGTGCGCGAGCGCTTGCGCAACGGGCATCAGGGGGGATTTATGTGCCGGGCTGGGTGGTGCTGTTTTTGATGGGGTCATGCCCTAGATGCTACAGGCTGGCCCGCGCCGTTGCCAGCGGGGGCGCAACTAAAGTTCAGGCCGTTGTCTATTGCTTAACTCTCTCGATGGCCGGGAATTCGCTCTGGGGCGCGCCACCTCGCGGTTCGCAGCATTGGTCGATGGCCATCCAAACTTCGCGCACGGCCGGGTCTTGCAGCGCGTCGTTGAGGCCGCCGTCGCGCCAGTCGAAGAGCTCTAACATGACGTCGCCGTCAAAATCGTGGCGAATGAGGCGGATGGGGTCTGGTCCTTGGGCAAAGCCGCGCGACGAGATGATCTGCCAATGGCGGTCGAGGAGGAGGCTGAGTTCGCTTTCGGCGCCGTTGCGGACGCGGAAGGTGGCAAGCACGGTGTGGGTCATGAATGCGCCCGGCGAGTGTGAAAAATTTTGCGATCAAATGTGTGTAAAAATTAGGAGACCAATTTATCCGCGCAATTCGGACCGGACAATGGCGGAAGCACTAGGGCAGAGAAATTTTTGGGCGGGGCGCGCGGCAAAACCCATCGCCCTTCTTGGAATTTTCACGCGCGTGCTCGAACCGCGTCCGCCGTCACTTCGCCTTATAAGGCCCGCTTCTGCCGCCGGTTTTTTCGATCAAGCGTACATCGCGGATGATCATGGCTTTATCCGCCGCTTTGAGCATGTCGTAAATCGTGAGGCAGGCGACGGAGACGGCCGTCAAGGCTTCCATCTCGACGCCGGTTTGCCCTGAGACTTTGACTTCGGCCACGACCGCGATGCCGCACGGGTTCTCGGACGATGTGAATTCAACCCGCGCTTTGGTGATCATGAGCGGATGGCAAAGCGGGATCAGTTCGTGCGTTTTCTTGGCCGCCATGATACCGGCGATGCGCGCGGCTGCCAGCACGTCGCCTTTTTTAGCGCCGCCCGTTTCAATAAGCGCCAGCGTCTCGGGTTTCATTTTGACGAAGCCGGCCGCGCGCGCGGTGCGCTCGGTCACGTCTTTCCCCGACACGTCGACCATGCGGGCCGCGCCTTTTTCGTCGAGATGGGAGAGTTTCTTGGTCATGGACGCCCGGGTTGAATAAGTGGCTGTTGCAAGGGCATAAATGTTACGATTGCGGGCGGTGTCAAGAGCAGGGTGCAATTCCGGCATCCGCGCCACAGCATGCCCAGATTTGATGAGTCCGGCGCGAAGGTCCATTGAAGCCGGGGTACGGACGCGGATATACAGTGAGCTTAGATTTATTCGCTTTTCGGATTTGCGGGGACTGTGCGGGTCCGTAGCTGGCTCACGGATTTTATTGGGGGTGACCTATGGTTGATCCTATCGCGGCGGGCATGAGCGGCGGCGCTGGCTCGAATTCGAAAAACTCGAATGGGGTGCGGACAACCTTCAAAGATTGGGCGGAAGCTTTTTCGGCCTATCGTGCGCCGCTTATCGTTGCGGTACTCGCAGCGTTTCTCCTTTCCTCGATCGATCAGGTGCTCGATCTTTACAGATTGCATCTCGAAACGGATGCAGCCAGTGTTCGTGGTGCACTCGCGCTTGCGAGCATCGTAGCGTTGAGCCTGGGGTTGCTCGCTGTTTCAGACGTTGCGCGCGGGGACGTCGGCGGCGCGAGAAACATGGCGCGGGATTTTTTGCCGGCGTTGATTGGCGCGCTTCCGCTTGCCGGTCTGGCATTAGGCCACTACTACGTTGCCAATCCAGAGACGCTGGGAGACTTTGGCGCAGAGAGTTATCTGGGCCCAAACCGGCAACTCGTCCAAGTCTGTGCGCTGGCGTTTGCAACCGCAGCGGTTATCTTCGCTTTGGTGTTCTGGCGCGTCGCCGCAATCAGAGAGAAATTCGCCAGGCCGTTCCGAACATGGGGCCGGTGGACCTGGGCGGCGATTGGCGTGTTACTCTGGGTGGGCCCACTGCTGGCCTTTTACAACTCGCCTGTGCACTTGCCGCAGCAGTTGGGTACGATTCCGATCCTCGCACTGTTTTTTCTGGTTCTGGCCGCGACTGCGGCGATGATGACGCGATTGCGCGATCTCACCCACGTGCCCGTGCTTGGCATATTCGTCTGTGTTGCCCTGCTGTGGGCTTCGACCGGGAGCAACGACAATCATCGGGTGAGAACGCTTCCCAACGATGAACAAAGAAGCGTCACCCGGACAAAGGATTTGACCACCGCCTTCTATGAGTGGCAGGACGCGCGAAAAGACGCCATCAAGGCTTATGCCGACAAGGGGAAGCGTTTCCCGGTCTACTTCGTTGCGGCGGAAGGCGGCGGCATGTACGCTGCGCAGCACACAGCCGCATTCTTGGCGCGGATACAGGACGCATGCCCGGACTTTGCACGCCACATCTTCATGATCAGCGGCGTTTCGGGCGGCAGCGTCGGTGCTTCGGTGTTTGCAGGCCTGCAAAAAACTTTTGAAACCAAGGCTCCGTCCGAGACGTGTAACGCCGGCGATGGAAAGCCCGGCCCGCTTGAGCAGCGCGTGCGCGAGATCTTTGCGCATGATCTCTTATCGCCGCTTGCAGCCGCGGCCCTGTTCCCGGATTTTCTGCAACGGTTTTTACCGCTCCCAATCGAACGGTTCGACCGGGCGCGGGCGCTGGAATTCGCGTTCGAAGACGCCTGGGCCGATACGGTCAAAGAGAACCCCGGATGGCTGGCACAGAGTTACTTCGGCACGTGGTCTGCGGAGGGCAATACCCCGGCGCTTGTTTTCAACACCACGCGAGTCGAAACCGGCCAGCGCGTCGTCATCGCACCGTTTCATACGATCGAGAATGCGAGTCAGATGGGGCATATCCGCGATATCCGGCTCTCGCTCGAGAAAGGCGAAGGCCTTGCCACCAGCACTACAGCCATGCTCAGCGCGCGATTTTCGTGGGTGACGCCTGCCGGCTGGCTTCCAAGCGTGACGGCCAATCACTTGCGTTCGCGGCGTCCGGGCGGTGGGCTGACCGAGGCCTCGATCAAGAGACTTACCGAGAGAAAATTGCGCATTGTCGATGGCGGATACTTCGAAAACTCCGGTGTCGAGACCGCGGAGGACATGCGCGCTCTAGTCAAGGAACGATATCCGGATTTGCCGCTCGATCTGCGGCTTGTCATCATTGCCAGTCATCCAGCGGTGGCAGAGACGGGGCAGAGCTTCAGCGAAATCCTGTCGCCGTTTCGGGGATTGAATGCGGCGCGCATGCAGCGCGGTCAAATGGCGCAAATGCGCGCCACGAGCGGCGATTGTGGAGCACGGCATTCGGTCAACGGGGTGCCGCAGTCGCTGCAGAACTGCCTCGAATTTGGCCCGTACGTGCCGCCGTTAGGTTGGGTGCTATCGCCTGCTTCGCGGTCATGGATCGACGGCGAGATAGGGTCTGCCGACGCCTGCAAGGATCTCGACGCCAAAGCAAACTCCGATGACATCGATGGCTTTTTGTCGATGGCTCAGCAGAACAAGTACGTAGCTTGTCACTTGGTGCGGCAGTTGTCGCCGAATTAGATGGCTATTGAAGTCTCCACTCTAGACCAACAACGCCTTCGTCGCTTTCGTCACATCGTCCTGGCGCATGAGAGACTCGCCGACGAGGAAAGTGTTGACGTTGACCTTCTTCAGCCGCGCGAGGTCGGCGGGGGTGAAGATACCGCTTTCGCCGACGACGATACGGTCCTTGGGCACGCGCGGGGCAAGTTTTTCCGTGGTCTCGAGCGTGACGTCGAAGGTTTTCAAGTTGCGATTGTTGATGCCGATCATGCGGCAATCGAGTTTCAGAGCGCGGTCCAATTCCGCGCCGTCGTGCACTTCGGCAATGGCGTCCATGCCCCAGTCCTTCGCCGCGCTGGCGAGGTCGGCGGCCAGCGCATCATCGACTTCGGCGAGAATGATCAAAATGCAATCGGCGCCCCAGGCGCGCGCTTCGGCCACCTGATAGGTGTCGATCATGAAGTCCTTGCGCAGCACGGGAAGTGAAACTGCCGCGCGCGCGGCGACGAGATACTCGGGCGCGCCCTGGAATGAGGGCGTGTCGGTCAGGATCGAGAGGCACGCCGCGCCGCCGGCTTCATATGCGCGGGCTAATGCCGGCGGATCGAAGTCGGCGCGGATCAGGCCTTTCGATGGCGAGGCCTTCTTGATCTCGGCGATGAGCGCGGGCTTTTTGGCTTTGAGTTTGGCGTCTATCGCGGCTGCGAACGGGCGGACCTTGGGCGCGCTCCTCGCATATTCGCAAATCACGCGCAGCGGCTTTAAGACTTTCGCGCGCGCGACTTCGTCGCGTTTGTAACTCGTGATTTTTTCGAGGATGTCGGCCATGTTATCTTTACAGGTGGGGCGCTCGTCTTTAGCGGGATTTCTTGGGCCGTGGTAGGGCGGGCGAGAGATATGGTCAAGGGCGGTTCATCATGGTGTCTGACCCTCTGAGTCTGACACCAACGAGATACTGGTGCCATGGTGTCAGACCCGGAGGGTCAGACACCAGGACTACGCCTTCGGCGCGCCCGCCTGCCGCATCGGCTCGGCCTTTGCGAAGGCGTCTTGTGCCATGCATTTCGCGGCGATGCGATTGATCGTTGGAATGCCGCCGACTTCAATTTTAAAGATCGGGATCACGGCCACGATACTCGCGACCACGATGTCCGCGATGGTAACCGTGTCGCCGTGACAGTAGTTGCCGGTTTCAGTTTCGGTTGCGAGGCGCTTTTCGACAGCCTGTAAGCCTGTCGTCAGCCAGTTCGTTTGCCAGGCGCGGAACTTTGCATCGTCGAAGGCGGCTTCACCCACGAGATACTTCTTGACGCGTCCGGTGATCATCGGATGCGTGTCGGCCGCGAGCATTTGCGCGATCGACCGGACGCGGGCGCGGCCGTGGGCCCCGCCGGGCAAGAGCGGCGGCAGCGGCTGAACCTCGTCGAGATATTCGAGAATGGCGAGCGACTGCGTGATGGGGGAGTGCATCGCGGCCAGCTCGCGATCAATGAGCGCGGGGATGGCGCCGAGCGGATTGACTTTCAGGAACGCGTCGCTGCGCTGTTCGCCGGCATCGAGATTGACGTTGTGCTCTTCTGCCGTCAATCCCTTGAGGTTCAGCGCGACGCGCACGCGATACGTGGCGGATGTGCGCCAGTAGGAATAGAGTTCAAAGCGGGGTGTGGGCATGGGGGCGGGTCCTTGTTCTCCCACTCCCCGGTACTGCACTTAACGGGGAAAGGGTTGGGGTGAGGGGCGGCAATACATTCGAACACTCTTAGCAACAGCAGGGCTGTCATCCTAGGCCTTGTGCCTAGGATCTATCGTGCCACAACCGCCGGAGCCAGCGGATGACAATGTGGTGCGTTAGGTGTTTGAAGCGCTCTCGGAATCCCCCTCCCCGTCCAAGCGAAGCGTGGCTCTGCCAAGACGGGGAGGGGTTAGGGGTGGGGTGATGAGCTTGGCGGAAGGTCGGGGGAGGGCCAATACCCGGCATTGCGGGATGTCACCAGTCGGTCCGCTGTCCGACTTATAGCGCTTGCGCCGCCGACTGCTGATGTTATTAACCGATTTAGTTTCAAAAAACTACAGAGAGGGAGGCTCGCTTGGCGGACGTGTTCATCAGCTATTCTCAGAAGGATCGCCAATTAACGGAACGGCTGGCTTCCCAGCTTGAAGCTCGAGGTTACTCGGTGTGGTGGGATGCCGAGCTTCAGCCAACTGGATCGTTCCACGAAGCGATCAGCGACGAGTTGGGTGCAGCAAAAGCTGCCGTCGTAATTTGGACCGATGCTTCGGTAAATTCGGATTACGTGAGCAAAGAAGTTGCTGCCGCCAGGGCTGCCGGAAAACTCTACTCGACCCACGGGCCAGGGTTCGATCCTGGCAAAGGCATCCCGGCTCCTTACAATGACACTCACACCATTGCTGCGGACGCAGTAGACCTGTTGGCAAAGGCGTTATTGAAAAATCGGATTCCACCGTCGCTGCGGCAAGGTAGAGACAAAGCTACCTCCGAGCGACTGAACAGCGAAGACCTGCTATCATTCCTTGGCGTTTGCACAAACGAAGAACTGGATCCGCTTGTCGAGTTGATCAACAAGGCCGTGACGACAAACCTATTGGCTAGCCCCAAGTACGAACAGTTCTTCCCGGACCATCAACAATACCTCGATGAGATCGACCTGCAATTTCGATCGTCTGCTGCGAACGATTTCAAACTCATCTTCGGCAAAGAGCCCCCGTCGTATAGGCAGGTTCTACTGCAAGTCGCGAGCAAGCGGAAGCTGCAAGGCGACGCAAACAGGAGCGTGCCAGAGTTGGAACGACAAATCTACAATGCGAGATACTCCGAGTTATTGGCAAAAATAAGCGAGGCCATACCAGAATCAGAGAAAGAATCGTTTCTTAGCCGACTGATGGCGGACGCGGAGAAGCGCGGCATCAAACTCGATATAGATACCAAGAGCAAAGCGCCGTTGATCACAATTCTGACGCAGGCCGGCATCAAGAAAACTGGATTTCTTGCCTTTCAAAAATTGCCAATCCTGACGAATGCCGCGGCCAAGTTTATTGCCGGGCGAGGCTTGCCGCTTTGGGCGAACGCGTTGGGATCAAGAGCGCTCGGTGTTTTTGCTGGCCCAATCGGTTGGGGGGCCACTGCGGCTTGGACTGCATATTCGTTGGCAGGTCCTGCGCACAGAGTTGTTGGCCCAGGAGTCGATCACCTCGTCTGGCTGAGAGAAATTAAGCGAAATGCTCTCAACTAATTGGATATCCTACCCGGGTTTGATGCTGTCGCAAAACTCGAAGCTATCAACGTCTCTTGTGGGTCAAATCCGACCACCTGTCCCTTGGCGTCTCCCCACCCCTAACCCCTCCCCGCTGGGGAGGGGAATTCGAGCGCCTCGGCGACGTGTTCGAACAAGTTGCCGCCCCTCACCCCGAGGATCAATTCTCGTCGCGACGCGACGAGATCCGGGGCAGGCTCTATCCCCTTGCCGTCTTGGCGCTGACAAGCTTCGCTTGGACGGGGAAGGGATAATCGGATTTGGGTGACGGGCTTCGCGGGACGGCAGCGAGCGGCCAACGAACGAACCCGCTCACGTGAGCAGCGTTCAGCCGATCTCACCCCGCATCGCCGATCACTGCCAGGTCAACTTCACAACGCGTTGGCGCAAAGCGGCGGGGTCAGAAGCACAGCCAAGCGCCTAAGCAGGTCTTGGGTGTTGCGCCTTTGCAGGCCACCTGCGAGGAGTGACACGTCGTCGTCATCGAGGCCGTTTTGCAGGTCGTGCTCACGGGCCCCTTCCCCACGCGACCTTGCGCAGCGAGCGTATTTTTAAGAGCATTGTTCGAGAAGAGCACGGCGGTATCATGCGTCAAGGTTTCGCCGAGGGCTGTAACCCGGGTACAATCGGCGGCCTGAGCCGTCGCTGAAATTGCGCAGACCATCGCCGCCGCCACCAAGCCGAATTTCAAGGACTGCATTGCCCCCTCCGAAAATAGAATCTCAGCCGGACGCTAGTTCAGTGCATGCCGCTTGCCAAGGAATACTCCCGTTGCAAGCCGGATTTATCCCGCAAAGCCTCACCGCTTAGGAGCTGTACTTTCCCTCTTTGCACAGGCACCGCATGCCGATCTAGATATGCCGGCGTTGGGTCAATCTCCACCACCTCCCCCGCCGCGTCTCTAGATCGCGTGACCTTATGGCAATTGGGGTGCTATACGGCCCGCAGCCTTTAAAACCCGAGATTCGTGACCTTGACCGAAGAGACCAACATCACCCGCACTGACGAGGCGGGCCAGAGCACAACTTCAGCGACGCAAGTCCCTGCAGGCGTAGGCGGCGCGCCCAGATCCATCATGGAGCGCGAGATCGCGCGCCGGCGCACGTTCGCGATTATCTCGCATCCCGACGCCGGTAAGACGACGCTGACCGAAAAGCTGCTGCTGTTTGGCGGCGCAATCCAGCTCGCGGGTCAGGTCAAAGCCAAGGGCGACAAGAAGAACACGCGCTCCGACTGGATGGCCATCGAGCGCGCGCGCGGCATTTCGGTTGTGACGTCGGTCATGACCTTCGAATACGGCGACACGGTCATGAACCTGCTCGACACGCCGGGCCACGAAGACTTCTCCGACCAGACCTATCGGACGCTGACGGCGGTCGATTCAGCCATCATGGTCATCGACGCCGCGAAAGGCATCGAAGCGCGCACGCGCAAGCTCTTTGAAATTTGCCGCCTGCGCGATATCCCGATCGTGACCTTCATCAACAAAATGGACCGCGACGCGCGCGAGCCGCTGGAATTGTTGGACGAGATTTCCAACGTGCTGGCGCTCGATACCGCGCCAATGGTGTGGCCGATGGGATCGGGGCGCGATTTCAAGGGCACCTACGATCTCTATAAGCCGCGCGTCAATCAGATGGATACCGAAGCGCAAGATCTGGGAAATCTTTCGGGTCCCGATGACCCCGCGATCACTGTGTTGATGGGCGAAGAGGCGGCCGCACGCTGGCGCGAAGATATCGATCTTGTGCAGGGCGCCTGCGGGCGCTTCGATCTCGAAGCCTTCCGTCACGGCACGCTGACGCCGGTTTATTTCGGTTCGGCGCTCAAGAATTTCGGCGTGCGGCAAATCTTGGATGCCTTTGTGAATTTTGCGCCGCCGCCGCGCGCGCAGAAAGCCGCAACGCGCGTGATCGAGGCGAATGAACCGGCGATGACGGGCATCGTGTTCAAGATCCAGGCGAACATGGACCCGAACCACCGCGACCGCATCGCCTTTATGCGCGTGACCAGCGGCAAGCTCTCGCGCGGCATGAAAGCTAAAGTCTCACGCTCGGGCAAGGTCGTGGCGCTGCAGTCTCCGCAATTTTTCTTTGCTCAAGACCGCTCGATTGCGGAAGAGGCTTATGCGGGCGATATCGTCGGCATTCCCAATCGCGGGCTTCTGCGCATTGGTGACGCGCTGACGGAGGGCGAGGATATTTCGTTTCTCGGCATCCCAAGCTTCGCGCCGGAAATATTGCGCCGCGTGCGGCTCGAAGACGCCATCCGCGCGCGCAAGCTCAAAGAAGCGCTGCAGGAGATGTCCGAAGAAGGCGTGGTGCAGATTTTCACGCCCGTTGAAGGGACGCAACCCATCGTCGGCGTCATCGGCGCGCTGCAGCTGGACGTTTTGGCCGAGCGTTTGAAGAACGAGTACGGCCTGCCGATCGCGTTCGAACAGGCGCCGTGCGACGTGGCGCGGTGGATGAGTGCGGCCGACCCCAAAGTGCTCGACGCGTTCGCTGCCAAGAACCGCTCGAAGTTGGCGCAAGATCAGGACGGCGATCTCGTCTATCTCGCAGAAAGCGCGTTCTCGCTGCGCTGGGCGGCGGAGAGGAACCCCGAGATCACGTTCACGGACGTGAAGACGATGCGGGTGGGGTAGGGGGGGAGCCGCGAATCACCCCCAACCCTTGGCGGGTTTGAGAGTGGCGAGGAAGTTCTCGGCGCTTTGCTTGATGCGCTGTTTTTCTGCCTCGTCGAACTTCTCATATGTCCGGTACATCTGCGCCATGCGCGGCGAGCCGTCGAGTTTACGTTGATGACGTACGAGGAAGTTCCAGTAGAGCGCATTGAAGGGACAGGCGCCGGGTCCCGTGCGCTCTTTCACGCTATAGCGGCAGGAGCCGCAGTAATCCGACATGCGGGCGATATAGGCGCCGGAGGCCACGTAAGGCTTCGATGCGAGCAGGCCTCCGTCGGCGAACTGGCTCATGCCGAGCGTGTTCGGCAGTTCGACCCACTCAAAGGCGTCGGCGTAGACGATGAGATACCATTCGTGCAGCTCTTGCGGCGAGACGCCGGCCAGCAGCGCGAAATTGCCGGTCACCATGAGCCGCTGGATGTGGTGGGCGTAGGCTTCCTCTTTCGTCTGCGTGATCGCAGCGCTAAGGCACGCCAAGTCCGTCTCGCCGGTCCAGTAAAAATCGGGCAGAGGGCGGGTGTGATTGAAGAAGTTCTGGTGAACGTAGTCCGGCATTTTGAGCCAGTAGATGCCGCGCACGTATTCGCGCCAGCCGATGATCTGCCGGATGAAGCCTTCGGCGGCGTTGAGCGGCACGTCACCTTTCCGGTAAGCGGCTTCAACGCGGCGGCATAGGTCGAGCGGATCGAGCAGCCCGCAGTTGAGGTAAATCGAGAGCAGGGAGTGATAGAGGAATTTATGGTCCCGCAGCATTGCGTCTTGGAAATCGCCGAAATGCGGCAGGGCATGGCAGATGAAATGATCGCGGGCGCGTTCCGCGTCCGTGCGGGTCGTTGCGAACCAGAACGGCTCCAGGTCTCCGAAGTGCTGCGGGAACGATTGGGCGACGAGTTCGAGAACCGCGCGGGTGGTCGTGTCGGGTTTGACGCGATGGGGCTCCGGCATGAAGATGTCCCCCTTCGCGGGCTTTCTGTTCTCCTTGTCGAAGTTCCATTGGCCGCCTTCGGGTTCGCGGCCGTTCATGAGCAGGCCGGTTTTGCGGCGCATCTCGCGGTAGAAATATTCCATGCGGAGTTGCGTGCGCCCCTTCGTCCAGGCGCGGAACTCTTGCGGCGACGAAATGAATCGCGTGTCGGGGCGGATCTCAATGCTTGTGGCGAAGCGGCACGCCCACGTATTCATATCTTCAAGAACGCGCCATTCGCCGGGTTCCGTCACGACGATGCGCTCTGGCCGGTGCGTTGCGATTGCCCGCTCTAATTCACCCGCAAAACTGCCTCCATTATTTTCGCAATCGAGGGACCGGTATTCGACCCTCCAGCCGGCGGCGCGCAGTTCGTCTGCGAAGTGGCGCATGGCGGAAAAGAGGAACGCGATCTTTTTCTTATGGTGGGGAACATAGGTTGCCTCGGCTACGACTTCGCACATGAGGATTTGATCTCGCGCCGGATCGGCGTCCGCGAGGCTGGACATGGCGGGCGAAAGCTGATCGCCGAGGATCAGAATGAGATTACGGGTTTTGGCGGGGCGAGCAGGTCTTTTCATAGCAGAACTTGTTACGAGGAACCGGCCGTTCGCAGATCACGCCACCTCGTTCGTGACCGCGATGAGCTTATCGAGGGCGAGGTTGGCCGCCCCGCTGTCGATTGCAGCCGCGGCTTGGGCGACGCCCATTTCGAGGCCGTCGGCTTTTCCGGCGACGATCAACGCGGCGGCGGTGTTGAACAGCACGATGTCGCGATAGGGCCCGGTCTCGCCTTGGAGCAGCGCGCGCAGTTTCGCGGCGTTGGTTTGCGGGTCGCCGCCTTTGAGATCGGCGAGCGTGGCGCGGGGGAGGCCTGCGTCTTCGGGCGTCACGTCGAAAACGGTGATGTCGCCCTTATGCAATTCTGCGACGGTGGATGATCCGGTCGTTGTTAGCTCGTCCATGCCGTCCGCGCCGTGCACGATCCAGGCGTGCGTTGAGCCCAGATTTTTCAAAGCTTCCGCCATGGGCTCGAGCCATTTGCGATCATAGACGCCGAGCACTTGGCGTTTGACGCTGGCCGGATTGCACAAGGGGCCGAGCAGATTAAAGAGCGAGCGGATGCCGAGATCGGCGCGGATCGGCGCCCATTGTTTCATGGCCGCGTGATGCATCGGCGCCCAGAGAAAGCCAACGCCGGATGTTGCAATCGCGCGCGAGACGGCAATGGGCGCGATGTCGATTTTGACGCCCAAGGCTTGCAGAACGTCGGACGCGCCCGAGAGCGAGGAGACGGAACGGTTGCCGTGCTTTGCGACGGGCACGCCCGCGCCTGCCGCGACGATGGCAGCTGCCGTCGAGACGTTATAGGTGCCGTGGCTGTCGCCGCCGGTGCCGGCGATGTCGATGGCGTTCGGCGGCGCTTCGGCGGGTGTCATGCGGGAGCGGAGAAATTTCGCGGCGCCCGAGATTTCCGCGACCGTTTCGCTGCGCACGCGCAAGCCCATCAGAAATGCGCCCATTTGCACGGGCGTTGCGACGCCCGACATCAGGAGATCGAGCGCGGATTCCATCTCGGGTGCGGTAAGCGTCTTGCCGTCGGCGACGGCGTTCAAGAGTTTTTTGAGTTTGTTGGCGGGCATGAGATTTTGGGCCTATGCCGCCTGTTTCCGCTTCACCGCAAATCCCGCGAGTTCGAGGAAGTTGGCGAGCAGCGCGTGGCCTTGTTCGGAAGCGATGCTTTCGGGATGGAATTGCACGCCGTGCACGGGATGCGTCATGTGCTGCAGACCCATGATGATGCCGTCCGCCGTCTCGGCCGTGATCTCCAGGCAATCGGGCAGCGTCGCGCGCTCGACGATCAGCGAGTGATAGCGCGTGATCTGGAACGACCTTGGCAGACCCTTGAAAACGCCCTTGCCCGTGTGGGTGATGGATGAAATTTTGCCGTGCATGGGTTCGGGTGCGCGGATGACCTTGCCGCCGTAAGTTTGCCCGATGGACTGATGTCCGAGGCACACGCCCAAGAGCGGGATCGTGGGACCCGCCTTTTTGATGAGGTCGAGACAGACGCCGGCTTCGTTCGGCGTGCAAGGGCCCGGCGACAAAACAATCGCTTTCGGCTTTTTGGCGAGCGCTTCTTCAGCCGTGATTTTGTCGTTGCGCACCACCACGCTTTCCGCGCCAAGCTCGCCCAGGTAATGGACGTGATTGTAGGTAAAGCTGTCGTAGTTATCGATGAGGAGCAACATGGGTGTGGGTGTAGGGGGTTGGGTTTGGGGCGTCAAGGGCAGGTCCCCCTCTCCCCACGCAAGCGCAGTGCGTGGGGAGAGGGGAAGTTCACTTCGTCGGCGTCCAAAATGCGGTCAAGCGGCCCGAGCGGGGGCCGATGTCGCTCCAAGTTTTCTTGTTAAACGCAAAGACGGCAATGGCGGCGGTTGGGAATTTTTCGGCCAGCTTTTCGTTGAGTACCTCGGGGCCGGGGCCGGCGAGCGCATCCGCCAAATTATGCATGCCGGGATTGTGGGCAACGACGAGCAATGATGTGTGGTTGGCGCTTATTGTCTTGATGAGTTTGAGCATCTCGGCGGGAGCCGCTAGATATAGCTTGTCGTCCAACACGATTTCGGGCGCAGCGGCGAGCTGCATTTGCGGAAGCGCAAGACCGAGCGTTTCCTGCGTGCGTTTTGCCGGCGAACAGAGCACCAAGCTTGGAACGATACCGAGTTCGCGCAACGCGCGTCCAGCCTCGGGCGCGGCGTGCAATCCGCGCGCATTGAGCGGGCGGCTGAAGTCGTCGGCGCCGGGGTTGTCCCAGCTCGATTTGGCGTGGCGCAGGAGGGCGAGGGTGAGCATGAGAACCGGCCAGCGTGTGCTTAGAGGCGTGCGATACAACTTGAAGAGATGGGGTACGAGCTTATCTATAGACGGTCTTTGCGGGTATGACAGCACGCGAAGTGAAGCCCGGCGACGGCGTTTATCCGCAACGGAGATAATTGAATGGACTATCTGACCGGCGGGCTGTGGTGGATCATCTCGAGCATTTTCGCGGCTTTGTGGTGGATCGTCACCACGCTGTTGTGGATGCTCGTGTGGTTCGTGCTGCCGTTCGCGGTTCTGGCGTTCATCGCGCTCAGGGTCGCGGAGAGCACCTTCGGTCAAGACGCGGTGCGCGCCTGGCTCAAAGCGCGGACGATGAAATACGGCGCGGGCGCGTGGGATCGCGTCAGGCGGATTTCATTCGCGCTGGGCGTGCTGCCGTTCCGCGTGATTGCCTGGTTCGCCGTCTATGCCGTGTGGCATGCGGTTGTGAGCGTGTTCTGGCGCCCCAAGTGGCAGCCGTGGACAAGGGCATGGAGCAAGCGGTGGCGGCCGGTTGAGCGGACGAAGAGCGGGCGGGTGGTGAAAGCTGCTGACAAGTCGTAGAATTTGCTCAAGCTACTTTTCGCGCCAGCTTCTTGACCTTGATAGCCGCGCGGGTCTGGCGGACCTGCGCGAGGTCGTACGCTATCTGCATCCGAAGCCAAGTATCGGCGGTGCTGCCGATGCCTTTTTCGAGGCGGATGGCCATCTCGGGCGTAACCGCGCTCTTGCCGTTGATGACGTTATAGAGTTGCTGGCGCGTAATGCCGAGCCCTTCCGCTGCGGCCGCTACGGACAGGCCCATGTCGTCGATCTCGTTCTTGATCAAGCGGCCGGGATGAGCTGGGGCTTTCATGGGCATAGTCGTAGACCTCTAGTGGTAGTCGATCAAGTCGATGTCGTAAGCATTTCCGTTCTCGAACCGAAAAATAATCCGCCAGTTAGCTCGAACCGTCACAGACCAGAATTCCGCTCGATTGCCTGCGAGCTTGTGCAGCCGGAAACTCGGCACGTTCATGGCCTCAATGGTCTCGGCGGCGTCGAGCACAGTCAGAATTAACGTGATTTTCTCGACATGCTGCGAGTTAACGCCTCGCGCATCATTCCGTTCGTAAAGGCGCTCGAGCCCCTTGTGCCGGAATCGTTCGATCATACGGATGGTATGTAAACTGTCAATTTACATTTGTCAATCCGCCGAGGGCTGGAGGATGCCGCTACCCAAACACGCCGCCATTACCGTTGCCGCCCTTGGTCGTCTTAGCGGCAAAACGCACGGCTTCTTCAGCGGCGCGGACGATGGCCTTAGCTTTGTTGATGCACTCTTGCTGCTCGCTCGCCGGCACGCTGTCGTTGGTGATGCCGGCGCCCGCTTGAACGTGGAGCCAGCCATCTTTGACGACGGCCGTGCGCAGGACAATGCAGGTGTCCATCTCGCCGCCGGCTGAAAAATAACCGACGCACCCCGCGTAAGGCCCGCGTTTGGATTTTTCCAGTTCCGCGATGATTTCCATGGAGCGCACTTTGGGTGCGCCCGATACGGTGCCGGCTGGAAAACCCGCCATCAAAGCGTCGATGGCGTCGTGGTTCTTGTCATCCAATCGGCCGATGACGTTCGAGACGATGTGCATAACGTGGCTGTAACGCTCGATCACGAATTGATCGGTGACGGTAACAGTGCCCGTTTGTGCGACGCGGCCGACATCGTTGCGGCCAAGGTCGAGCAGCATCAAGTGTTCCGAGCGCTCTTTGGGATCGGCAAGAAGCGCGTCGCCGAGCGCCTTGTCCTCGGCTTCGTTGACGCCGCGCCGCGTGGTGCCGGCGATAGGGCGGATGGTGACTTCGCCGTCGCGCACGCGCACAAGAATTTCAGGAGACGAGCCGACGAGCGAGAACGCGCCGAAGTTTAGGTGAAACAAAAACGGCGACGGGTTCAAGCGGCGCAACGCTCTGTAGAGAGCGAATGACGGCAGCGCGAACGGACACGAAAAACGCTGCGAAAGCACGACTTGGAAAATGTCACCCGCCTTGATGTACTCTTTTGCACGCGCGACCATGCCGAGGTATTCGGTCTCGGACGTGTTTGAGATGGGCTCCGGCAGCTCCAGCGTGTCGAGACGCGCGGCGGCTGTGTGCGGCAAGGGTGAATCGAGCTTGGCAACGCCGTGCGCGATGCGCGCCAGTGCCGCATCATAGGCTTCGCTTGCGTTGATTTTTTTGTCCGGCCGTACCGGCGTGACGACAAGCACCTCGTCTTTGACGCTGTCGAATATCAGCATCAAGGTCGGGCGGATCATCATGGCGTCGGGAACTGCAAGTGCGTCGGGCGTCATCTGGGGGAGGGATTCAATTAAGCGAACCGTGTCGTAACCCATGTAACCGAAGACGCCCGCGGCCATCGGCGGCAAGCCTTCAGGCAGTGCAATCGCGCTTTCGTCGAGTAGCGCACGCAGCGATTTGAGCGTCGGCGCTTTATCGGCAACGAAGACGTCCGCGTGCTCAAGCGCCGTGCGATTGATTTCAGCCTTATGTCCATGCGCGCGCCAGATGAGATCTGGCGCTAGGCCGATGACCGAATAGCGCCCGCGCGTGGCGCCGCCTTCAACCGACTCGAGCAGGAAGCTCATCGGCTGCCCGTCGGCGATTTTGAGGTAGGCCGAAACGGGGGTTTCGAGATCGGCGACGAGGCGGGTCGAGACAACCTGTGCCGCACCCGATTTGTAGTGGCGTTCGAACTCGGCAAAGCCGGGCAGGATGGCGCTCGCATCCGCTGCCGCCTGGGCAGCAGCTTTAATGTGCGGACCGGCTGCTCCAGGCTTTTTCGGCGTCGGCACGGCCTTCGCGTCTCCCGTCACTGTTCCGTAATGCCAAGCGCACGCTTCAACTCGGCTTCATTGACGTTTGCGCCAAGGCGCGTTTTCAATGCTTCCGTGTATTCCGTCAGGACCTGATTGGAGAGGTCCATTTCCATGGCCTTAGCGAGCTTGTCGAGTTCTTCTTTCGTTGGTGCGGCAGCGGGTGTCACTTCGACCACCCGGAAAACGGTGCGGGTTTGTTTGTCGGCGCTGTCGGCAGATCCTGCCTTGTCTTTGGCGAGGACAAACGCCTGAGCAATCGTTGCTTCGCCAAGGCCCTGCGGAATTGTTGTGCGCGTGATCGCGTCGGTCTTCTGCACGGTTCCGAAGGCGGCGGCTTCGATCGCGGACAACGCTTCGCCGTTGTTGACGCGCTCTGCGAGTTTGGCGGAGAGTTCGGTCAAGAGACGTACGCGCTCGTTCTCAAGGTAGCGGCCCTTGACTTCGTCTTTGACCTCTTCGAACGCTTTTTGCTTGGGCGCGTCGGTCGAGAGCGTGTTGACCCAGGCATATCCCCCGTCGGCGAGTTCGGCGGGCGGCTGGTCCGAGCTGCCGTCTGGCGAATAGGCAAGATCCACGATCTTCGATAAATCCGCGCGGTCCATGGCCGGTTTGTTATCGGGCGTCATGCCGCGGCGGTCGGCGGCTGCAACTTCGGTGTGCGTGAGTTTCAAGATATCGGCGATTTCCTTCAGCGTCTTGCCGGCCGAACGATTGTCGTCGATCTCGTCGTGCTTGGACTGAATGAGTAATTTGGCTTTCTCTGTCGCGAGTTTGTCTTTGACCTGCTCCTTGACGTCGGCCAGCGTCTTCGTTGTGCCCGGCTCGATCTGCGTAACGCGCACCAGGACGGTTGCAAAGCGGCCCTCGATCACGTCTGAAATCTTGTCTTTTTCCAGTGAAAACGCAGCGTTGGCGATTTTAGGATCGATGAGCGCCTTCTTGGCGATGAGGCCGAGATCGGCGTCGGTGTCCTTGGCACCGGCTTCTTTTGCTGCGTCGCCGAACGATTTCGAGCCGTCTTCAAGAGCTTTCTTGGCGGCCTCCGCGGACGCCTTGTCCTTGAAGGCAATCTGCTGCACGCGGCGCTGCTCGGGCGTGTTGAAGCCGTCCTTGCTGTCCTCGAAGGCCTTGGCGATGTCTTCGTCGTTGACCTCGACTTGCTTTTTCAGATCGTCGAGCGACATGAACAGCGCTTCGAACTTGCGGTATTCCTGCGTCATGAATTTAGACTTGCCGGCTTCATAGAGCTCTTTGAGCTTGGCTTCGTCAGGGTCGGTGACGGTAACGGATTTTTGCGCGTCGAGATTGAGCCATTCGATGACGCGCTTTTCCTGATTGTAGGCGTGCTTCAATTCAAGCATCGGCTTGGGAACGGTCTGGCCTTTGACAAATGCACCATAGACCTGCGTGCGTAGTTCGTCCTTGCGCCGCAACTTCAAAAAGCCTTGCTCGGAGAGACCAATCTGGCGCAAGACTCCAGCGAAACCTTCTTTGGAAAACTTGCCCGATGCGTCTTTGAAATCGGGATCGCCGGCGATCATATCGGCGAGCGTCTTATCGGAAATGGCAAGGCCGAGGCTCTTGGCATGCTGTTCGACGGCGGCCCCGCCGATGAGCTGGCCGAGCACGCGCCGGTCGAGACCGATTGCGCGGCCTTGTTCGGCAGTCAGGCGCTCGTTGGCTTGGCGCGAGAACTTGGCGAGTTCGTTCTGGAAGGCGCGGCTATATTCTTCGGCCGTGATCCCCGTTTCGCCGACCTTGGCGATCGAACCGCGACCCCAGCCCGTGAACACGTCGGCGACGCCCCAGCTCGCAAAAGCGATAACTAGAATTCCGAATAGAAGCTTGGCCACCCAAGTTTGGGCGCCGCGTCTCATTGCCTCGAGCATGGAGGATCGTTTCCCGTGGTTTCGGGCGCGTCCCAAAGGCCCGCGAAGGGTGGGCGGGGTGCGCCTGCAAGTGAAAAAGGTCAGCGGCCCGCAGGTGACGGGCCAAGCTGGCGTGATATGAAGCGCAGCCCGGTTCCGATTGCAAGGGCGGGGTGTGCGGGTAACCAGGGCTATCGGGGTCTCGGTCCCGGCCAAGGCGTTTAGGTTTGAACGTAACAAGGGTTTTCAGGCGTCGGCCGAGCTACGGCAGCCCTAAGAGGAGGCATAAACCATATGGCGGGATCCAACGCGCTTCCACGACCGCTGGTGGCGGGCAACTGGAAGATGAACGGCTCAAAATCGGCCATTCAAGAGGCGCTGGCGGTCCGCAACGCGATCTCTGGGCCTCTGGCCGCGCTCCCCGTGGAGGTCATGCTAGCCCCGCCTGCAACCCTTCTCATGGCTATGGCTGAGGCATGCCAAGGTGGCGCGTTGACGTTTGCCGGGCAAGATTGTCACGCTCAGGTAAATGGCGCCCATACCGGGGACGTGGCGCCCGAAATGCTTAAGGAGGCCGGAGCGTCGGCCGTCATTGTTGGGCATTCCGAGCGGCGCACCGATCATGGCGAGACCGATAGATCGGTGCGTGAAAAAGCCGTTGCCGCGTATCGTGCCGGGCTCACTGCAATTGTCTGCATCGGCGAGACGCAGGGCGAACGCCAAGCCGGATCGACGCTTGCCGTGGTGGCGCGGCAACTCAAGGGCTCGCTGCCGGATGCTTCTTCGGCTGCCAATACGGTTGTTGCTTACGAACCGGTCTGGGCCATCGGCACGGGGCTAACGCCGACAATCGCGGATGTTGCAGAGGTTCATGGCGCGATCCGCCGCGATCTCGTGACGCGCTTTGGGACAGAAGGGTCCGGCATGCGTATCCTTTACGGAGGCTCGGTCAAACCCGATAATGCCAAAGCGTTGATGTCGGTCGATAATGTCGACGGGGCGCTGGTTGGGGGCGCAAGTCTCAAGGCAAGCGATTTTCTTGCCATCATTCGTGCGTATGAAAGTTGAGCATGTCTCAGATTGCTAAAATTGCGTGTCTCGCGTGTGCCTGCGTCTTTGTTGCGTTTGCTGTCGAGGCCGCGCCCAAGATCGACAAGGAAACGTGCGCGCAATTGAAAGGCGAACAGGCGACTTTTATTCAATCGGGGATCCTCGCCGATATCCAGCGCGGGCCGGCTTGGGCTAAATCGAATCTCGCACCCGAACGCATTCGAGAAATCGAACTCTTCATCACGCTCGACGAGCAGATTAAATTCGGCTGCCGCGAAGTCACCTTGACGGGCGACGCGATCCGGGCTGGCGAAGCGGCGCAACGCTTGGAACTCAATCCGAATGCAGACCCAACCGCGCCGCCGCCTGCCGCCGCCAAAGAAGGCGATGACGCGAGCGCTCCCGCAACAGCGCCGGGCACAAATGAGTCCGGCAACACAACGGGCAACACAACCGGCAACGCAGAATCGGGCGACGCGTCCGATACCGCACCTGCATCTGCTCCGGCGGCTAAATCCGAACGGCGCGCGCGACCGGGCGCTCAACCCAAAACGAATGACGCGTATACGCCCCCGTCCGAGGATAACAGCAGCCCGGCTGCAAGCGGGGCCGAAGGCCCGGCCGGTAGGGTCACGCCCTGATCCGCTCTGGGTCGCGTGTAGGGATCGTTACCGCTCTTACTTTGCCAATTCTTCCTTCACCTTCTCGGCGAGTTGCGGCAGCGAGAACGGTTTGGGGAGGAACGCGAAGTCGTCGGTGCCGAGGCTTTCGCGGAAGGCTTCGTTGGGATAGCCCGAGACCAAGATGACTTTGATCGAGGGATTGTCCTTGCGCAGTTCCTTGAACAGCGTCGGCCCGTCCATTTCCGGCATGACGACGTCCGAGACGACGATATCGACCTTGCCCGGATGGGCGCGCATCATTTCGAGCGCTTCGACGCCATCTGCTGCTTCGAACACTTCGTAGCCCTGACGCTTCAGAGCGCGCACCGCGAACTGGCGCACTTCCACTTCGTCTTCGACCAGGAGCACGCGGCCGGTGCCCGTTAGATCGGCGTTGCGCGCTGCTCTCTTAGCGGCGGCCTTGAGAGACGCTGCCGCTTCGACGTCTTCGTCGGCCTCAAGAATGTAGCGCGGCAGGAACACGCGGAATGTCGTGCCTTTACCGACTTCGCTGATGGGCTGAATGAAGCCGCCCGACTGTTTCACGATGCCGTAGACGGAGGCTAGGCCGATGCCGGTGCCCTTGCCGATGCCCTTGGTTGTGAAGAACGGCTCGAAGATCTTGTCCATCACGTCCTGGCTCATGCCAGTGCCTGTGTCTTCGACCTCGATCATCACGTATTCGCCGGGTGTGAAGCCGACGACATTGCTCATCTTCTGACTTTCGCGTTCGGAGATATTTTTGGTGCGTATCGAGAGTTTGCCGCCCGACGGCATGGCATCGCGGGCGTTTTTGCAGAGATTGAGAATGACGTTGTCGATCTGAGTTCTGTCCGCCTTGACATACCACAGATCCCGGTCCGATTGGAATTTGAGCTCGATCTTCTCACCGACGCTGGTGCGCAGCATGGGTGTTAGGTCGGTTGTCAATTCTCCAAGGTTCAGAACTGAAATCTGCTGCGTCTGCTTACGCGCAAAACCCAGCAAGTTTGCCACCAGTCCTGCCGCACGATAAGCGGCAGATTGGATGTTTTTGATATCCTTGTAGGCTGGATCGCTGGGGCGCTGGGTCTGCAGCAATAAATCCGAAAAGCCGATGATGGCAGTCAGAACGTTATTGAAGTCGTGCGCGACGCCGCCAGCGAGGTTGCCAACTGTCTCCATCTTTTGGGCTTGAGCATAGCGTGCTTCGAGTCCGCGCTGCTCGGTGGTGTCGATGAGATAAAGGGCGGCGGCTTCAGAATCTGTGCCGGCGGCAAGGGGGCTCATGTAGACGCGGCGGAAGACCTGCTTCGATTCACCGCCCGTGATATCGACGGGCGCGACATTGCCGCGGCCCGAGAGTACGGCCGCGAGCCCTGTATCGAGCTGTTCGCGTTCATGAACCTCCGCGTACCGGCCGAGCGCGTCGCGGGCGGGATCGCCAAGCGGTGCGCGGCCATCGGTCATCATGCGAATGAAAGCAGCGTTGGCACTGGCAATGCGCCCGTCGCGATCGATGGTTGCGATGCCAAACGGTGCCGACTGGAAGAAGTGCGACAAGCGGATTTCGTTCGTGCCGCCGCCGCCCGACAGGCCGCGCAGCGTGCGGTTTAATGCCGTGATGGTAAAGCCTGCGCCGGACGGCTCTGCATAAAGCGTGAGCGGTACGACGCGGCCGTCTTCGCGCGGCAAATCGAGATCGATGGAGCGCCTGCCGGCATCTGCTTCCGAGGCAAGCCGGGCCAGCACTTTGGCGCCGTCGCCGCCGGCCAAGTCGGTCAGCAGGGCCGCGCGGGAGCGGAGCGCACCTGCTTCGTATCCGAGCCACGATTCAAACGTTGCGTTGACGTGCGCGACCGCGCCGTTGGCGGAAATCGACATGAAGCCAACGGGCATACTGTCGAAACCGGCGAGCGCCATTTCAAGTCCGCCGATGCGCTGGGCCTCGCGCGTGCGCTCGTCCGTGATGTCGTTGATGGTCCAGATGACGAGCGTCTCACGCCGCGTCGTATCGGCGGGATCGCGCACGGGCGACGGGAAGGGCCGGACCGACAAGCGCAGCCAGGCCGGGCGGCTTTGCGTCGAGGCTGTTGCCTTGAGGCGCACTTCTTCGCGCCGGGCTTCGCCGCGTTCGGCTGCGCGCATCAGGCGGAAAAAAGATTGAGACGATTCAGGATCGCCTGCGAATGCGGCTTCGATTGCGGCAAGGGGGCCGCCATCGGAGCGGCCGAAAATGGCATCGTGCGCAGGGTTCCAATAGAGAACGTTGCCGGTGGCAGAGGCGATGAGCGTGGTTTCTTCACTGGCGTCGGACGCCGCTTTGAGGACGTCGCCGGCAGGAAGCCTGGCGCCGATGCGCACGTGACCGGCCGCAATGCCAAACAGCATGAACATGCCGAGCATCGCGAGAACGGCAAGAACGGTCAACAGAAGCGGTTCGCCCGAACCCGACGTCAACAATCCGAATAGAATAGCGCCGGCGGCCGCCACAACGAATATTGTTGATAAAAAGCCGCCGATCCCGTCCGCTGCGGTGAGCGGATCGAGGGCTGCCGCCTCAACCTTCAACGCCTCGCGATTGTTCATAGCCGCGGACGTTATCTGATTCTCAACGCTTAAAGCTTGGGCAGGGTGCATGGATCAACTCAAACGCAACTGATGTCGCAACAACTGGTGTACCGCTTCAGGGCGGCCGTTTTATTCCCTGCAACACTTCGATCATTAGGGTTAAAATGGCGTGAAGTGCGGGCTATAGTTTGGAACGCCGCGAATCGAACTGGCGGGCTGGTGTCCCGGCCCGCAGAACATTTCTTGAGGGTGGCTCGGATGAGCCGGGAAGGGGCTTTATGTGGGATCTTGTTTATTGGATCGTCTTACTCAGCGTTCTGGCAGCGATCGCGATTGCGGCCGTCGTCGGCGTGCGCGCTTACATGAGCGGCACGTCTCCGGGGGATCTCCTTTTCAGGGCCAAGCCGGAACCGCGACTTTCGGTCATCGAACTCGCAAACGTAGACGGTAAACGCAAGCTCATGCTCATCCGCCGCGACGATGTCGAACATCTCATCATGACGGGCGGCCCCGTCGACATGGTTGTCGAAACTGGGATTGGGGAAAAGCGCCGCCCGAATGCCGAAGCGGCGGCCCCATCGGCAACTGTGTTTACGCGGCCCGCGCGCACGCTTGGGCAGGCGTCCGGCGGTAACGGCGAGTAAGGGTTTGGCGCGCAAGATTTGAGTGCCGTGGATCAGCGCTTTACAGGCTCGACATCGCCGTAGTCGGCAATGGTGATCTTTCCAAGATCGAGTGTGCCGGTGACGACGACCACTGCATTCGGCGGTGCGGATTCGGACCCTACGGTGGATCGCTTGGTCTCGCTCGATTGTGAGGGCTTCATCTTGCCTTGGCCTGCGGCCGCCGGAGTTCCAGTGCCGGGCAGAACAATCAGATAAGCGGCGGCGGCTAAGCCTAAACTCCACGGGGTAAAAAACTGAGAACGGAACACGGGCGCTACTTCCTCTTTCAACGCGATGACGGTATTTCTAGCAAATATGCGCGAAAAACCGTTAAGGCCGCGTGAAGACGCGTTTCAAATCCAGACAGAATGCCGAGCGCCGGCCAAGAACCTGCGGAGAGCGTTTGTCCGGCAAGCGCTTATTCTTCCCGGTAGACCTTTTCGCGCCGCTCGTGGCGCTCCTGGGCTTCGACCGAAAGCGTGGCAATGGGGCGGGCATCGAGCCGTTTGAGCCCGATCGGTTCGCCGGTATCTTCGCAAAAGCCGTAGGTGCCGTCTTCGATGCGCGACAGCGCCGCCTCAATTTTTGAGATCAATTTTCTTTGCCGGTCGCGCGTGCGCAGTTCGGTGGCACGGTCGGTTTCCGACGTCGCGCGGTCGGCGAGATCGGCATGCTGGGTCGAATCTTCGTGCAGAATGGCCAGAGTTTCCCGTGTCTGGCGGAGAATTTCGTCCTTCCATTCGATAAGTCTTTTGCGGAAATAGGCGCGGTGCATCGGGTTCATGAATTGCTCGTCCTCGTTGGGACGGTAATTCGGCGGTAAAACGACTTCTGCGAACTTGGCACGCGCAACCATTTTCTTGGGCATCCCCTCAGTGGACTTCTTGCCGGGTTCAGGCTTGGCAGCGGCAACCGTGCGCGTGGGTGGCGGCTTTGGTGTGGCGGCCTGTTTTGCGTGTGGAAGTTTTGCGGGTGAAAGTTTGGCAGGTGGCGCTTTGGCGACAATTGGATGAGCGGCTGCTGCTTTGGCCGGCGCAGTTGCGGCCTTCGCGGGTGGCTTCGCACGCGCGGCGGGCTTGCTTGCACTTGCAGCGGGCTTGCTTGCGCCTGCGGCGGGCTTGGCAGCCTTAGCCGCCGCAATTTTTGGCGGGGTAGCTTTCTTTTCCAGCTTTTCCGGCGCTTTGCCCTTGCCGGGCTTGCCGCTCGATTTTTTGCTCATAGTCCGCCTCCCAGGAGGCCTTTGGGCGCCCCTGAATACGCCATCCGACTCAACGCTCCGTCCAGGCCGCCCCGTATTTAGGCGGGGCCGCTGCCAAGTCAAGCGCTGGTGTATGAGGCCCCCCTTGGCTCTGGTCAATTATTCCTGATGGGTCAGCGGTTTAAAGCACTGGCGCGGGTCAAATTCATGGAGCTGGACGCTTGCGCAGGCGAGAAGACAGAAAATTGTTTGGCCGGCTGCTACCACTTTAAGCCGACGTTAATCAACATAATACAATTTAAAATGGCATTGAAATTTTTAATGCAATCACCGGGTTGGACGCGCTAGGAACGCACTCTCTCCCTCCTCATCACGTCCAACCCCAGCACCTCTACACTCAGAAAAGGGGCAAGAACGAAATATTTGCAAACTCGAGGGGATGGGCCACGCCTCCCCCCTGAAACGTTGCACCTCCTCGCGGAAACGCTCCCACGGCACCCGCCGCGCATGGATCAAATGCAACCACCAGCGGCCCGAACCTCGTGAAGGCGCGCACGTTATCTTGGCCGCCGGCGCCGCACCTCGCCCCACACGAGGTGCGGCGTTTTTTTCTAAAGCCGTTCGCCCGTCGAGACCGCTGCGTTGCGCACGACCGTGAAAAAATAGGATGCACCGTCGATGCGCAAACGCCGGTCTTGCAAAGACGGTGTTCCTTTCAAACCCAACGGCCCAAGAATTCAAATTTATTGTGGCGCGATTTCGCCTGTGGGGTGTTGGGTTTCGCCTTGCAAGTGCGCGCACACAAGCGCGGCGCGGCTCTACCCAACCTACAATTCTTCGTTATGCTAGAGTCTAAATTGGATTTCGAGGCTGCAGAACTCATGCAATTCCAAGGCACGAAAAACTACGTCGCAACGGACGACCTAAAAATTGCCGTCAATGCCGCGATCACGCTGCAGCGTCCGCTCCTCATCAAGGGCGAGCCTGGCACGGGGAAATCGGTGCTGGCTGCGGAAGTCGCGCGGTCGCTCGGCGTGCCGTTGATCGAATGGCACATCAAATCGACCACAAAAGCGCAGCAGGGCTTGTACGAGTACGACGCGGTCTCGCGCCTGCGCGACGGGCAGCTCGGCGATGCGCGCGTCAAGGACATTGCCAATTACATCCGGCGCGGCAAACTCTGGGACGCGTTCACGCTGGACAAGCGCGCCGTGCTGCTGATCGACGAAATCGACAAGGCCGATATTGAGTTTCCCAACGACCTGTTGCAGGAACTCGATCGCATGGAGTTCTTTGTCTACGAGACGGGCGAGACCATCAAAGCCGTGACGCGCCCCATCGTCATGATCACCTCGAACAACGAGAAGGAATTGCCGGACGCGTTCCTGCGCCGCTGCTTTTTTCACTTCATCAAGTTTCCGGACACGGAGACGATGAAGCAGATTGTCGAGGTGCATTTTCCCGGATTGTAGGGGCGCTTGGTGCAAGAAGCGCTGCGCGTGTTCTATGAGCTGCGCGAGGTGCCGGGCTTGAAGAAGAAGCCGTCGACGTCGGAATTCTTGGATTGGCTGAAGCTGCTGTTGAACGAAGACATCGATCCGGCGCTGTTGCGGGAGTCCGATCCGCGCAAGCTGATCCCGCCGCTGGCCGGAGCGCTCATCAAGAACGAGCAGGACGCGCATTTGCTGGAGCGCTTGGCGTTCATGACGAGAAGGCGCGGGGAGTAATTGTTGAAGAAAAGGCGTCCACCATGTCCATCAATCAACGGCTTCAAGACCTCGGGATTACGCTTCCAAACGTGAAGGCACCTGCCGCGAACTACGCCAATGCCACGCGCACAGGCAATCTCGTCTACGTTTCCGGTACGGTCCCCGTGTTACCCAATGGCGATCCTCCCAAGGGAAAGGTGGGGCGTGATGTGACGACTGCAGAGGCGGCCAGCCACGCCCGCTTAGTTGGGTTGCAAATTCTCGCGATCCTCAAGCAAGAAATCGGAGATCTCGATCGCGCCGTGAAGGTCGTCAAACTACTCGGGCTCGTGAACGCCACGCCTGATTATGAGGAGCACTCAAAGGTCATTAATGGGTGCTCGGATTTGTTCACCGAGATTTTTGGCGCGCGACATGCGCGGTCCTCTGTCGGCGTCGGTAGCTTGCCCTTCGGACTAACCCTCGAAATCGAGGCAATCTTCGAGGTGCTGTGATGCTCAAGGTGCGTCCCGCGCGCGCACGTTGCCGTCGACTCAGTGCCCAAAGGCGCTTCCGTCCGGCTCGAGGATCGAATGCCGGATGCGCGCAACAAAAAAGAGAACAAAAGGTGATTGACAAAAAAGAACAAACAAGGTACATGATGGGTTAATTGCTGAAACGCGGCGCTTGCCATAGCTAAGAGGGCAGAATCATGGACCGGTCAGATTTGACAGTGTTCGAAGGGGGAAAGATGGACAAGAAGCAAGCGCTCGATCAGGCACTCGCACAGATCGACAAGACCTTTGGTAAGGGGTCGATCATGCGGCTTGGCGCCAACGACAAGGTTGACATCGAGTCGATCTCGACGGGATCCTTGGGCCTCGATATCGCGCTTGGTATCGGCGGACTGCCTAAGGGCCGCGTCGTCGAAATTTATGGCCCGGAGTCGTCGGGCAAGACGACGCTCGCGCTGCAGGTTGTGGCTGAAGCCCAGAAGAAGGGCGGCACGTGCGCGTTCATCGACGCGGAACATGCGCTCGATCCCGGTTATGCCCGCAAGCTCGGCGTCAAAATCGAGGATCTTCTGATTTCGCAGCCCGACACCGGCGAGCAGGCGCTTGAAATCGCCGATACGCTGGTGCGCTCGGGCGCGGTTGACGTGCTGGTCATCGATAGTGTCGCCGCCCTGACACCCAAGGCCGAACTCGAAGGCGACATGGGCGACAGTTTGCCAGGTCTTCAGGCAAGGCTCATGAGTCAAGCGCTGCGCAAGTTGACCGGCTCGATTTCGAAATCGGGGACAATGGTCATTTTCATCAACCAGATCCGCATGAAGATCGGCGTCATGTTCGGCAATCCAGAGACGACGACGGGCGGCAATGCCTTGAAGTTTTATGCGTCCGTGCGCTTGGATATCCGCCGCATCGGCCAGATCAAGTCGCAGGAAGAGGTCGTCGGCAACCAGACGCGCGTCAAGGTCGTCAAAAACAAAGTGGCGCCACCGTTCAAACAGGTTGAGTTCGACATCATGTATGGCGAGGGTATTTCCAAAACCGGAGAGCTTGTCGATCTGGGTGTCAAAGCGGGAATCGTCGAGAAGTCAGGCTCTTGGATTTCTTACAACGGCGAGCGCATCGGCCAGGGCCGGGAGAACGCCAAAACGTTCCTCAAAGAAAACCCCAAGATCGCCGCCGAACTTGAGCGCGCCATCCGTGCCAACGCAGGCTTGATCGTCGAAAAAATGCTGGCGAACCCGGATGCCGGCGAAGACGACGGCGAAGAGCCGGACGCCGACGGCGTGCTGCCCGATGAGAACGAGGCGCCGAAGAAAGCAAAGGGCCGGAAGTAGAAAGACAAGGTGTTTGACCCTCTGGGTCCAACACCGGGCAATAGGCAATAGGCAACACGCAGTAAGCAGCAAGTGTGGTGTGTGCTCGGATGCCGGATTGCCGGCAAGCGATTGCACCTTTTTGGGGCGGGCCGAAGGGTCCGCCTCATTTCGTTGAGCGGCGCGTATTGGCTGCTGCGATTGGACCGGTGCCGGCTTTGTGGACAGAGGGAAAACGCGCCGCTACAAGTCGCGCGAAACAGATTCATTTTTTGCCCGAAGGCTCTAAAGCATGGCTGGCGTCAGCGAAATCCGCTCTTCATTCCTCGATTACTTCAAAAAGAACGGCCACGAGGTTGTGGCGTCCTCGCCGCTCGTGCCGAGGAACGATCCGACGCTGATGTTCACCAACGCCGGCATGGTGCAGTTTAAGAACGTCTTCACGGGACAGGAAACACGTGCCGTCCCGCGCGCGGCCTCAAGCCAAAAGTGCGTGCGGGCCGGGGGCAAACACAACGACTTGGACAACGTCGGCTATACCGCGCGCCACCACACGTTTTTCGAGATGCTCGGCAATTTTTCGTTCGGCGACTACTTCAAGGACCGCGCGATTGAACTCGCCTGGAACCTGATCACCAAGGATTTCGGCCTCGACAAAAAGCGCTTGATAGTGACGGTCTATCATGACGACGACCAGGCTCACGGGCTCTGGAAGAAAATTGCCGGTTTAGGTGACGACCGCATCATCCGCATCCCGACGTCCGATAACTTCTGGGCCATGGGCGACACGGGTCCGTGCGGCCCGTGTTCGGAGATTTTCTACGATCACGGCGACAAGATCCCGGGCGGCCCTCCGGGTTCAGTGGACGCCGATGGCGATCGCTTTATCGAGATCTGGAATCTCGTGTTCATGCAATACGAGCAACGTGGCCCCGGCGATCGCGTGGCGCTGCCGAAACCTTCGATCGATACCGGCATGGGGTTGGAGCGCGTCGCGGCCGTGCTTCAAGGCAAGCATAACAATTACGAGATCGATCTTTTTGAGAACCTCATTCAGAGCATCCGCGAAGAGTG
>JANMNH010000091.1:0-83806 GCA_031373745.1 Hyphomicrobium sp.
CCCGTCCTCGACGTGATACAGAAATGCACACGTATCCGGGCAGTCTTGCGGGCACGCCCCGCGAACAACTTTCGTTTCGCTGGTTTGGACTGACATCGGCATCTCCAAAATTTGATGAGACCATGAAGCGGATTCGCGCCCCGCGTTAGTGAACTAGTGCGGTGCACCACATTAGCTAAACCTAGTGAGGCGATCCACTGGGGTAAAGAGCCAGCGGGCCCCATTTTTGTTGGGTCCAAATTCCGCTCGACTGCTAATTTAACAGTCAAGAGCTGCCCAATTGCACACCATCAGATCAAACGGCTGCTGCATATGGATGTTTTGCTGACGATCTCTTTGCCACCGCCTGCTTCACACTTGGTTCGCCCGCTATGGCACGGGCGATGGCTTCCTTCACGGCGCGATAATTGTAATCCTGGATCTTTGCGTCGTCGGTTGCTTCCCAATGAATGAAAACGCCGACACAGATAAAGAGATTCTCCGCTTCATCCGCCGGGATTACACCCTCAGCAACCGAATCCTGTACAGCCTTGGCAACGGCGTACTGCGCCGGCCCGAACATTTGCACCGCCTGCCGCGCATCCTTCATGGTCACCTTGTTATAGAGAATCGTACTCGGCTTACAGGCCATATTGGGTTCCAATACCGCAAGCAGTGATGTGAACCCGTCCTTGTTGTTTGTCAGGCTGGTCGCGAATGCTATCTCGGCGGGAGACCCGCGCGGGCCGATAATCAAATCGATGTGCGCAACCTCGTTGCCATCGCCCACCAAAGACTCGCCTACTCTCATGTTTTGTATTTTTGCCATCGCTTGTTCCTGCTCCCAATCTACGCGCCAACTTCGGCGTGAGGACAAGCTAAACGAATAGCTGGTGCCTCCAAAGATCCACATCAGGAACAATATCGTAGATCCAATCCATCGTCCGTTTTGACGGCGTCTTGGCGCCGCTGCAGATGGTAGGGAGGGATTTGCACGCAATTGGATTCGGACCGCCGCTCGTGTGGCTAGCGACAGAATGTTTTTAATGGGGTGATAAGCTGGCTGGACCGTCCACTTGGCCAAGTTGATCGGATCCACCGAAAAAGTCTTGCATTGGACCTTTGTGTTACGCCCGCAGGCGCCGATAGTCGCGATGTACTAGGCAGACATTGGATGGAGCACTCAGATGAACCTCATTGCACGACTGGCACTTGTCATCGGCGCGCTTGGCGCATTTGCGACTTGGCTGTTCCTAGGCCCATTTTCGGCGTTAGGTCTTCAGATCTGGGCGGCATTCATCACCTGGGGATGCTTTTATCACAGCGGCGGCGGCAGCAGCGGCCTGACGAAATCAATCGCGGGCGGGTTGTGGGGCGCTCTCATGGCTACGATTGCACTCGTCCTTATAAACAAATTGGGCGGAGGTCCTATCGTGGCGGCCGCTTGTGTGGGGTTGACGGTCGCCGTCTTTATCCTTGGCGCGAATATCCCATTGCTGTCGGTCATTCCTGCGGCTGTCTATGGCTACTCGAGCACGGCGGCATTCGCTCTTCTTAAGACCGGAGCCGACCCACTTTCATTCGATATCGTGAATAGCCCGCTACTAAACATCGGGGCGTCGATGATTATTGGCGGCCTCTTCGGCTATCTATCGGAGCGAATTGTAGAGGTGATCGGAAAATCGGCGACCGCTTGAGAGGCAAACGCGAGACGCAGAACCGTAACCGTCTTCTTACGGCTGCGCCTTGGGGTATTTGCGACCCCGGCAGGCCGGGTGATCGTAACTGTCCTTACGACTGATTTTAAGGACAGTAGCAATCCGGTGGGCAAGTCATCCGAGATCATACGTATCGGTCTTTTCGGGGGCTGGCGGGTTGGACACCTGACTTGAAGACGCAGGCTGGACCTGCAGAGTTGCGCACCGGCACAGAGTCTGCTCGGGGTCTTGGTTGCGTAAAAACGCTGCGTGGTGGGGTGGGCCGAACTCTCTGAGCCGGCTTGGCGTAAAAGTAGCATATTTTTCCACTCTCGATGTTGGAATCCCGCGCACGTGCTTCCTGGAGCGCCGTGATCGCTCCCATGCGGTCAGGTACGCGCCGCGCGCGACGGCGTTCTGCTTCATGCCCTCATCGCCGCGATCAGCAGCTTCACGCCCATGATGTTCATGACGCGAGTCAGATTGTAGGCGAGCACGTGCAGCGCCATCTCGGTTGCCACATTCTTCAGCCGCTTCATCAGGAAGTGCGTCGCGCCCATGCGCATCTTCATCGTGCCGAAGGGATGTTCGACAGTCTCGCGCCGCCGGCGCATTGGCTGCGGATCGGCGTCGAGGCGCTTCTGCGCAGCTTCCATGACATGCTCGTGCTCCCAACGGGCGATGACGCGGTTCTTGGCTCTCGTACAGCGAGGTTTGAGCGAGCAGGTCGCACACGCGCTCGCATAGTACCGGCGTATGGCGCGACCAGCGTCCACCGTGCCTGAATGATACTCCAAGACTTCGCCGGCAGGACAACGATACGCATCCTGTTCTAAAAGATAGACGAAGTCATGCTTGCCGAATTTCCCGTTCGCTTCCATGCCGGATGTCGTGGGCTTCGGCAGCGTCACGGCAATGCCGGCATCGTCGCAGGCTTTGAGTTCCTCGCCGGTGTAGTAACCACGATCAGCCACCGCTTCGAGCTTGTCGACGCCAAGAACTGCCTTGGCCTGCTTTCCCATGTTGGCAAGTTGTGCCCGGTCTGTGCCGCTATTCGTAACCTCGTGCGCGATGATGAGATGATGTTCAGTGTCGACGACGGTTTGCACATTGTAGCCGACTATGACCGATCCGCGGCCGCTTGTTGCCATGGATCGACTATCGGGATCGGTCAGCGAGATCTGCTGATCTGGCGACGCCAGCATAGCCTTTTCATGCGCTTCGAGCTTCTGCATCTCGCTCGCGAGCTTTCCGAGCTTCTCCTTGAGATCCGCCGTCTTCGCGGCGAGCTCCCCAGAGGGCTCCTGCAGATCGGCCGTGTCGAGCTGCGCCAGATAGCGCGCGGCGCTCTCTTCAAGCTGCTGGCGCCGCCGCTCGACTTTGCCCCGGGTGAAATTCTTGTCGCGCGTGTTGACCACCTTGAATTTTGAGCCGTCGATGGCAACGCTCGCCTTCGTGAGCAGTCCCATATGGCGGCAGAGTTCGATAAACTTGGCACACACCTTTTTGATGGCTGTGCCGTTGTCGCGGCGAAAGTCGGCAATCGTCTTGTCGTCAGGTGCTAGCCGCCGCAACAGCCAGATCACTTCGAGGTTGCGCCGCGCTTCGCGTTCCAAACGGCGGCTCGACTGCACGCGATTGAAATAGCCGTAGATGTAGAGCTTCAGCAGCACCGCAGGGTGATAGGCGGGCCGCCCCGTGACCGCTGGCTCGACATCCTTGAAACCCAAGTCGGCCAGACTGAGTGCATCAACAAAGACATCGACCACGCGAACAGGATTGCTCTCCGCGACCCAGTCATCGAGGCATTCCGGCAACAGCGTCGACTGACTGCGATCCGACCCTTCAATGAACCGCTTCATCGATTTCCCCCACAAATCGCGAGGAAAATCTTAGCCGACTCGTGCTTTTCACGCAGCCAGGGTCAAAACGACCCGTAACAAGGTCTGCACTTAGGCGCTCGATGTCAGCCGATAAGCCGCCGTCCGTCGCAGGAACTGCCCCAAAGCGAGTTGCGCCGCAGCAATTTTGCGACCGCGCCAAAAACAACGGCGTGACCTGAAGAACACGCTACTGCAGATCGTCCTTGTTCGGCTTATTCCGTTGCTGGCCCATCACGTCAGCGGCCTGACGGAAGGTATCGGATCACTACGGCCGCTGTTTCAATATCGTTGCTTTTTAGCGTGTTAGCCGTCAAGGTTTCGACTGGAATCGACCCAGCTATACAGAAGCAGATACATCCGTAGCCGTAATATCAACTAAGATCCTGCTGAATGGCCATGTCCGCTAGCAGGGGTATCGCGTAAGCCGGGCATACCTCAATTCAGATCACCCCGTCGCTAGATGGCGGCACACGCATGACCTGATGTCGGGATCATGATCACTTCATCCATGGTTTCGATTGCGCGCGTCGTGAAATGACCCTGAACAGGCTTGGCCGAAACTCAGTCCGATACCCACATAATGACCTGAACATCGTTGCTGGCGTGCGACCGGAAGAGTATTCGGAAAGTGGCTTTGCACCTACACGGCGTGGCGAGGCGCGGAGAGTTGCAGCAAGGGATAGACGAGTGAAGGGACGTAAAGACCGCTTTCCTCAGCCCGGTGCAAGCGCTGGCGCATGGCATCTGCATCGAACCCTCCAGTGGCGAGTTCACTGCGAATGAGTTCAAGCGAACGCAGCGAGGCCGTCATGTTGGCTTCCACCAAGGACGCGGCCTTCTTGACTCGTCTGGAGGTCAACACCACCGACACGGCTTGCCAGATGAGCAGCGCAGCAATCAGCGTGCCGACCCATGCCAAGTCGTAAGCGAATGCTGCGAGGGCCAAGATCAACAGCAATATCGAGACAATCCAATTTGTCACCCGGCCGAAACCGCTTCTGCTGAACAGAACAAGCTTGATCTGAGGGTTTTCGGTAGCACGGGAGAGGACGTCGATCGGATTCCTTACATCACGTCTTAGGGGGTAAAGTTCAGTATCCAGCAAGGCCAGCACGAGGAACAGCGAAAGCTGCTTGGTGTGCAATTTTGGGCTCAAGGTAACGTCCGGCGATGGCAGCGATGTCGTTCTTGAAATGCAGATGATCGATCAAGGGGTAGAGCGTGTGGTCGGCGGCACGGTCTCTGTCCGACACAGATTGGTTGAAATAGGCTTCATCAATTTGCAATAGGCCGTTGAGAACCTCGGTCGTTTCGTAATCGTCGTCCTCGCCCTCCGACATGCGTGCCACATGTTGGCGCTGCGGACCGACAGGGTACATGCGATCAACGAACCGTCGTCGAGCCGCTTTGAAATCATATACGGTTGACATTTCCCTCCTCCTCTCGGATCAACTTATCTGGCTTTTGACAAAGTGGCTAGCGCGTCGGGGGACATACTGGAGCATGAGTACGGAGTTTCTTATCGTCGGTATCGCCGCCCTACTTGGCGGCTTCTTGTTGGGCTCAAAGTTGAGCGCCAAGGCTGTTGCACCAGCGGTCAGAGAAGTGTTGAATACCCAAGCTATCGACCGAGCTAACTTACTCCAGACACTGCGTCGTGAGTTGGCAAACATCCTCATTTGGCGCAACCCGCAGCGTTACCTCCAGCTGTACCGTCAGCTTCACTCGGAAGCGGCTACGCTTAGCTCATGGCGGCCTGAAGAGGTCCGCAGACGGCTAACAGAGTTGTGCAATAAGTATCCCAACTATAGCGACTTCGACGCTATCTCTACCCGCGAGTATGTGCTGTACTCGGATGGCGTCTCATGGAACGACGATGTGGAACTTGAGGGTCGCTATCGAGACATCGTCACTTACATAGCTTTGTCTGTCATCGGCGATCCGACATGGAAGGAAGCGGAGTCGCGAGGCTTTGTCCATAAGCTTAGCGACGAAGAACTGGCGCACCTGTCGAAGTACGTGCAGCGGATTGAAGACACGAAGCTGCGATTGCGGATCGACCAAGCCGTAGAAGCCTACTTTGCCCGGCGCGACGAACACAACGGACTGCACGACAATGACTTCTACTCCGTCCGCCCGCTTCACCACTTCGCTGAGAACCGCTACGGCATCCACCTCAAGCGCACCGGCGAGTTCGCAATCTACTCGTTCTTCATGTTCGATGACGGGCGCACCAGCTACAGCTACTACCGCTCGGACCCGACGTTTGAGCACGAGCTTCGACTGGATGTGCTTCACGCTGTCCTTGAGGAAGTCAAACGGCAGCCGTAAGGCAGTATCTAACAAATTGATTGTCTCCTCCTGGCCCGTCGCGTCAGCCACCTGACGGGAAGTATCGGATAACTCCAGTCGGAGGCTAACAAACGAAGCACGCTGAACACGTTGCGCATCGCGGTACTGACGGGAATCGTAATGCAGAAACGGACTTTGGAATTGATGTGGTCGCGCCTGTGGTCCATCGCGCATCGCTCTTCTACTTTCCGATATTGAGCTGAAGCTAGTCACCTGCCTCTGTCGGCCGCGACTGACCACAGCAGAACTTCTTTGATACTTCAGCCTCGACAAAAACCGCAGCCACCCTGCACCAGATAGCAAAAAAATTGCGCCCAGTGATCTCGCGCTTAGCGTTCGCTCTCCGCAGGTTTGTCAGGGAAATCCTGACGCGCATGCCTGCCCCCTTGGTAGGATGTCGTTACGATTGATGAACTTGTTTCTCCGTAGGCGAATATAGCCGCTCAACAACTTGGACCTACCGGCCTTGTGGTGATTTCTGATTCCCCGCCACTCGAAGCTGAGGGTATCACCAACGACACCAACAGATATATCAAACACCTATACGCTTCAGAGCCTGGCCGCGCGCATGCTCCCGCGCGTCCGCCCTCTGCCGCTTGAGAATGTCATCGATGGCGTCCTTTCGGCCATCGTACTGCTTCTCGTTACCGAGAAACAGTCTCGCGGTTAACGCGAGTGTAGGTGTGTTGACCTGCTTGGCGATTTTGAGCCGCTTCACGACCTCACCAAATTCTAGCTTGTCCAATATTGACTGTTTAAGGTCGTCGGCAAGAGCCTCAGCAAGAACTTGGTCCGCCACTTCTGGTGGCTTTGTTTTCTTCCTTGAAACGGGAAGGGGTGGCGGCGCAGTGATGCGCGATATAAATTCGTCTATCGTGAGCAAATCAGCTCCAACCGACAAAAATTGAATCACAGGGGTCATCGCCGTGGCTTGCTTTGTTGCACCAGAAAATTTGAAACCAGATAATATCGCCTGCAAAGCGTCTTTTAGGAGAGCAGGAGCACCGTACGCTGGTTGAAGCTTCTTGACGCGTGCCGCTAGAGTTTCTACTTTACCTGCTTCGAAGAAGGATGCGGCGGCGCGCAGTTCGGCTGCTTGAGGAGCGGTCGCTAGTTCAGAAAATGCCTTCAACGCACCTGCAAACTCATTTGTTTTCATAAGTTGCTCCTCCGCGACGGGGCCTTGCTTTCGATCACGGAAACCAGTGAATCGAACATCGGGCGAACTGACGAATCGTTAAGATAAGCTATCCCCCTCTCTGTGGCGCGAGCGAGATCAGAGTCCCGCTTGATCACAGGTTTCCGAATGAAAATAGGTTCCTTGGTCTTTAGCCAGTGTTGGGCAGCCCGTTCCGCAGCAGATGCCGCGTCATCAGCTGTCTTTGTCAACGTTAGCGGATCACGACTGTTCGCAAACGTCATCGTTCCGATAATTCCAGACCAACGTATGTGCGGGTTTACGACCGGCTTCAACTCACTAAACTGTCTAGCGAAGGCACTTACAGCAGAAGTTGAAAGTAAGTCCACCACGGTCGGCACGTAGAGGTGAGTTGCCACACAAAGACCGTTCACGAAGCCCAGAGTAAAGCGCGGTGGCGCATCTATCAATATTCGATCATAGCGGTTTTGAATTTCGGGGGCCAAGAGTGCGCGAGCAAGTCGATATCTCACGTCGTCACTAGTCGCCCCCAATGCCCATTGGAACTCGACACGACGCTCGATAGTTTCGAAGCTGTAGAACGCCGGAATATAGTGGAAGTTCTCGTTTACCTTGCGGATTGACAACGCCATCCAGTTGGGATCGAGATCATCTTGAAATAGGAAATCGACAAGTGACTCTGGCTCCTGATCGCCTAGACCCGCTTGCAACTGAGCTAGGCTGGAATGTGAGCCTTGATAGTCAAGGTCCACAGTGAGCACTCGCTCGCCCTTGCTTGCGAAGGCAGCAGCGAGGTTGCTGACGAGCGTTGATTTTCCGACGCCACCTTTCTGATTGCCAAAGATCAAAACTGGTATACTGGAAGCTACTCTTGTTTCGTAGTCGTGTGGCCTTACCCCTGCAGGCCGAGACCAGAACTTCCCTGTTCCATCGCCTGTCATCTTGAGCGCGCTGTCGATGCGAACTGTAGCATCGGAAAGGGCCGCCTGAACAACCAGCACCTGCTTTCGTAGTTCGTCTTCACTGGCAACAACCGTGGCCTTCACTTTATCCAATTCAGACTTGGCGTGGGCCGTCTCTGACAATGCCAACTCCTTGCTGTGTTCGGCCTCCTTCGCTGCCTTGTCGGCATACTCGCGAAGGTCCCTCTCTTTGGCTGCCTCCTGTTCCCACTTGGTAAGATCTTTTCTAAGTCGTTGGAACAGCCAAAGCAGCAGCGCGATGAGCGCGAGTGTTCCAAGTCCTGCGAGATCGACGGCAACTTGGAACCACCGGCTAGCGACATGGATGCAAGCTGCAATTTGTTCCGGCGTGTCCCAGCCACAATTCATAGACATTCCCCGCAATACTAAGACCCAACACTCGTGCCAACCACCGGGCCGGTAAAGTCAGCCTCTAGCTGACCCACCCTACTTCCCCGCATGGACCAGGACTGCGCCGGGATCAATTAGAGTTCAATAGTTTCTGCACGCCTAGATCAAAGAAATTTCAACCCTCCTGGTTGCGACTCGGCATGAATCGTGCGGACGGTAATTTTCAGGGCCCTGGCGATTTGCTATTAAAAGCGCACTCCTGAGTTGGCCCATCGCCAACGTTGGCCTCATTACATGGCCGGTTGGCCCTTTGCATCGGCTGGTCGGCGCATGGATATGTGGACGGGGCAAGATTAGCTTGTTAGCTCTTCAGAAGCCCTATTCCCATATAGTGCGGGTATCGTGCTCGTCAGTAAGGTCGGAGCATGGGATTGCGACGAAATCGTGCTGCCAATTTTAGTATTAGACAGGTAGAATAGGGCAATCTTAACGACTTCGCAGACTCCAATAGGTTGTGTTTCCAGCAAGCCAAGTTTTGTCATGACACGCAAAGACTTAATTTTGACCTTGGTTCGCGCTGGCGCCGCTGGCGACAAGGCGTTGCTGCGTTCGACTGTCGAGACGCTAGCCGCCGAGGAGCGGGCAAAAAAAAACACTACTTTAGCTGATCGATTAATCCGCGCCGTTCAAGCCAACGGTCACGCCGTGGCCGCAGCTTCACTAAATGGTGGGGGGATGTCGACTACAGGCGGACAGGAGTTTCTTTTTGAATCGCACCCGCAGCGCTCGCTTGCGGAGTTGACCCTATCGCCGGTCGTGCGGCGTGAGATTGAGAACCTCGTCGAGGAACAATTCCGAGCGGATCTGTTGCGTTCGCATGGCATCCAGCCGCGTCATCGGGTGCTTCTGTCCGGCCCACCAGGCAACGGCAAGACTGCCCTTGCTGAAGCGACGGCAGAAAGCCTCGGCGTGCCTTTGATGACGGTACGCTACGAAGCACTGATCGGGAGTTTTCTCGGCGAGACCACAAAGCGGTTAGCAAAATTGTTCGACCACGTTCGCACCCGGCCTTGTGTTCTCTTCTTCGACGAATTCGACGTTGTCGGCAAGGAGCGCGGCGATGTCCACGAAACAGGAGAAATCAAGCGGGTCGTCTCGAGCCTGTTGTTACAGGTGGACGCACTTCCAAGCCATGTCATCGTCATGTCCGCTACCAATCATGCAGAACTCTTGGATCGCGCTGTGTGGCGGCGGTTCCAATTGCGCTTATCGTTGCCATCTCCAACGACCGTGGAGATTGCACGCTTCCTGGCGCGAGCGTTCAAGACGATGCCCGATATCGGGGACGTTGATACTGCAACGGTTGCCGCGAGACTCGGACCTATGAGTTTTGCGGAGACAACGGAGTTTCTCATCGACTTGCGACGTCGGCACGTGCTGTCATTAGGACAGAAACGATTCGCGGAGGTCCTTCTAGAGCAATTGCCGCTCTGGTCTGCGCGCTGGAAGGTAGCCGGACATGGCGAGCGATCCGACGAAGCCCCTACTGAAGTTCGACCCCGGCGTCGCCGGAAGGCGGACCAGGGGGGCAAGGCCAGTCTTGCCGTACCCGCCAAGCCACAAGCTCGGGCGACAAAGAAGCGTGCTGGGTCCAAAATTCGCGGCCCTACAAAGAGCACTCGCGGCCGGGCAAAGCCCGCTGGCCCTCCGATCGGATCCTGAGGCACTGGCCGCAGAATCGCTGATCGTATTCGAGTTGAAGGAACGGGCGCTGGTGAGTTTCACCAAAGCGCTGGAAGCCATACCCGGGCTTGAACTTGTCGGTGAAGGGGAGACCGAGCTCGAAGACGAAGAGGAGCTAGGTTATCTCTATCTACTAATCCCGACCGATGCCGCCATTCGGCAGATGTTGGCGCTATGGAATATTTGGCGTGCCAGTAAGCCACTGGCCCAACAGTATAAGGCGTGGGAGAAAGTTTTCGACTGCCTCCACGACCTGCGCCGCTGGGGACCCAAAGACCGGGTCACAGAAGAGGACGCGCGTCTCATCTCGGACATGGCGCAATTCGCACCGGGTATGAACGTGCGTGTTGAAATCGAATTAGTGTTCGAGCGCAATGACGTCAAAGCAAAAGCTGCGCGTGACTCGACGGTAGCCAGCATTGTCGGCCTCGGCGGTCAGGTTCTAGACGAGGCACGGCATGAGGCAATTGCTTACGATGCTTTGCTGGTCGAGGTCTCGGCGACGATAGCGCAAGCGATTGCAGATAGGAACCCCGTCGGACTAGCAGGATTGCCGGATGTTTATACCATCCGGCCACAAAGTAAGATCGATATCTCCACCGAGCTTGGCGACGCGGATCCGGGCGCGATCACCGTCGCGGCGCCAACCAAACCTGCGATTGCAGCGATAATCGACGGAGTGCCGGTGGCCAACCATCCGGCATTCGCGCAGCATCTTGCACTGGTCGATCCCGATGACTTGGCAACAGCAGCGGTTGGGCTTCGCACGCACGGCACAGCGATGACGTCACTGGTTGTTCGAGGAGACTTAAAGCGCGGTGAACCGGCATTGGCGCGGATGGTGGTAGTTCGCCCTCTAATGTATGCTCATATTCCTGGCGAATCCGATGAAATATTCGCACCGAATGAGTTACTCGTCGATGGCTTCATCCGCGCCGTTCAGGATTTGAGGGAAGGTCCTAATGCAGCGGCGCCTGGCATTTTCATAATCAACTTGTCGCTCGGAGATAGCAATCGGCCATTTTTTGGTCGGACTTCGGCGTGGGCTCGTGCACTTGATTGGTTGGCACATTACTATGGCATTCTGTTTATTGTCAGCGCCGGTAATGCGACAGGTCGACAGCACGACATCGAACTCACGGATGTAGCCGACGACGCGGCATTCAGTGCGTTCAGTAGTGAAGAACGGACCAAAGCGGTGTTGGCAGGGATTCACAAAGGCGTACGGTTGCGGCGTATTTTGTCGCCGGCCGAAGCGGTCAATGCATTGACGGTAGGAGCGTTGCATGACGACGCAGTGAAGGAGGCCCCCAACCGAGGCTATTCGCTTGATCCGCTACCTGCAGCGACGCTGCCGACGCCAGTGAGCCGGGTTGGGCCGGGTGTTGGCAATGCGATCAAGCCTGACATCCTGATGCCCGGTGGGCGACTACGCGTGAACATGCAAATAGGTCCGGCAGCGGTTGTCAGGGTTACACCGCCCAACAAGTTCGGTGGTCTCCAGGTCGCGGGCCCGCGCCTCGATGCAACGGGTGTTCTTTCGTCCGGCGATTGGTCAGGGGCGACCAGCGGTGCCGCAGCGCTTGCAACGCGAGCGACACACGCGATCCATGATGCGCTTGAAGCAGCCTATGTTGATGAATTCGCACAACTATCGCTGCGCCACAAGGCGCTTCTAATCAAGGCGCTGATGGCGCATCGTGCCCGCATTCCGGAAGATGGGCGCGGATTTGTTGAAGAGATTTTTGGCCCGGTCGAACCAAAGCTCCATGCGCGTCGTGCGTCGAACGTATTCAAAATGTTTGGTCTTGGTGTTCCTCAATTGGATGAGACTCTAGGATGTCTGGACAGTCGCGCCACATTGTGGGGAACCGGAGCTGTCGCTGCCGACGATGCGCGTGTGTTCAAACTACCCCTGCCGATATGCCTTTCTGGACATGCTGGTTTTCGTTCGCAGTCGGTGACGGTTACTTGGTTTACCCCGGTCACCCCGGGACGAAGGGCCTATCGATCAGTGAGGCTGACGGTCGAAGAACCAGAGGACGCGCAATTGCGCGTGCTTCTCACCAAGCCGACGCCGTTTCAACCCGACAGAAAACGAGTGGAGCGAGGCACGGTGTTCCATCGGTCTTGGGAAGGTGCATCGATGCGCGCCTTCGCAGCCAACTCGAATTTCGAACTGCGCGTTGCCCGCAAATTAGACCCTTTCGACGACCTGCCGGACACAATCGACTTTGCTATTGTTGCGACACTTGAAGTCGAAGAGACCGCGCTCGACATTTATAGTCAGGTTCGCGCGCCGTTGATCGTGAAGCCAGTCGTTGCCGTACCTGTGCCGATCCGTCCGTAATGGTAATCGCTAAGATATTGTCGACCGGATCACGGGGCCACTGGGATACTGGAGTGGGCCTACATCATTTGAGCCGTGCTTACGGATTGCGCTGTCTAGCTTGGTTGCGTCGTTCATTCCTTTTGTTGCCCCAAGGTAGACCAGAGACTCTTCTCTGCTTCTAGGTTAGTAGCGGACGCTGTCGGAAAACCTTGCAATAGGCCTTCTGAAAGCACCACCGACTTTTGCTTTCTCTGCACTGCTGACGCTTGGCCTCTCACTATAAGAATCTGCTCCGACGCACCCTGTTGGCCTGTCGCGTCGGTTCCGGTGGCCCGGGCTCAGTTTGGGTCGCCAGGACACAGCGGACAGATATCGGGATCACTCCAAGTGATTTGGAGTGGACCTGATGGGTCACGGGTCCCCGTTTCTCGGAGCAAGCCCTTCACCCGAGGCTGAGGGGTGGTGACGAGAGGCAGGCGCAGGCCTGCTTCTTGGTAGACTCTGAAGAAGCCTAGCGCGTACATGTTGGCGAAGCGGGCGACTGGTGGTGAGGGAGTGGGATCTTCGATCTTCATTTTTGGGGCGCCATGGAGTACGACGTGTCGGCATGTGCCTTTTCACACCTCGTGGAGTGTCGCGGTAGAGCCTAAGGAGAGCCTAAAAGTCGAGACAGATTTACAACATATTGAAATTGCACACGATCCCGTAGCTCAGTTGGATAGAGCACCTGCCTTCTAAGCAGGGGGTCGCAGGTTCGAATCCTGCCGGGATCGCCAAGCGCTTGTTTGTCCAGGCTTATGACGTGGGCCGCAGTTCACACTTGGTTATTTAGACACCAGCCTGGCGTTCTCGCAAATCGCGCCGCTAGGCAAACGGTGTCGGCGTTTCGGGCTCGCCAAATATGCCGGACTTCGCATCGCAACGAACGCCCAGATGGATAGGTGCCGCCAAGGCAAGCCGGTAAATCGGCTCATGGTGCTCCGTGCAATTTTTATTCTGCATGCTGATTGGCGAAGCGGCGGCTTTAGAAAAACAAGCGTTTGCCGCTCCGACAATTGAGGACCCCTTGGGTCATTATCCCGACGCGGTTCGTGCAAGCATCCAAATCAATAAGTGAAAAGAATGGATTGCCGGACGGAAATGGAACTTGTGCCGATTTGAGTGATAACAGTTAACGTAATCGTGCATGCAACCTATTAGACCTCGGGCTTGGTGTGGTTTTCAGTTAACGCAGTAAATTGGTTAGTTTCGCATTGTTTATCATTAAAATTGTGTTAATCGTTACCCCACGTTGCGCTTGTAATGCGTATAGGGCGTGGGGACACATGCTTCAGCTTGTCGATCGGAAGTTTACGCAATCGCGCGAGTTGCTCGCGCATACACGCAAAGAAACGGCAGAACGGTTTGCGGTAACAACGTGCGCAGAACATCCCGAGTATTTCGACGCGTCGGTCGAACTTGAGAACGAGACCTGGGACGAACTAAGCTTTCTCGACTATACGGCTGCGCATCACGAGCACTACGATGAGCTGCTCGAAAGGTTTCCCGAATACCATTTGTGCATGATCGATCTGCAATCGGGCGATCTGGTTGCGACAGGCATGTGCGTACCCCTGTATGTGCCGGAATTAGCGGTTCTCCCGCGCGAAGGCTGGGACTGGGTCGTCGATACCGCCTCAAACCGGAATGCCAAACGCGCCAATACCGTCAGCGCGTTGTCGATCTCGGTTCCCGAGCAGCATCGCCACAGAGGTCTGGCGCGCGACATGATCAACACCATGCGGGCGCTCGCCGCGATGCACGATTTTTCGCGCGTTATCGCGCCAGTGCGGCCAAGCGCCAAAAGCCGGCATCCCTTCGTACCGATGGATCAATATGTCGATTGGCGAGACGAACGCGGCCGCATCTACGATCCTTGGCTCAGAAGCCACGTCGCCGTTGGCGGCAAGGTCGTCAGTGTTTGCGACCGGTCGATGGTGGTCGAGCAGCCGATCGAGTTTTGGCGCGCTTGGACCTGGAGCAATCTCGATTCCGACGGCAGCGTGCCGTTTAAGGGAGCGCTCGTTCCACTTGAAGTCGATATCGCATCCGGCGTCGGACGATACGTCGAGCCCAATGTTTGGGTACGTCATGAAGTCTAACGCGCGCCCGCACGGCCGCGTGTTGACGGTTAGTTCATCAGCGGCAGAGCCTTGTTTGCCAAACTGCGTGCAACGTTGCGCAGTTGGTCCGGCCAAACCGGCTTCGGCATGTATGTAAGCCGGTCGGCCGGGCCGGCGACCTCAAGAAAATCCTCGTAATTGAAGTCTGCGAACCCGGTTACAATGACCATGTGCACGTTCGGATCGAGCTTGCGCACCCGCTCGGCAACTTCATAGCCATCAATGCCCGGCGGCATGCGTACGTCGAGGAAAATGGCTGTAAAGGGATCGCCATCTTCCATGGCCCATTGGACCGCATTAATGGCGTCGATGCCTTGATCGAGGAACGTGATGCGCCACTGCGGATTTTCTGCAGGTATGGCGCCGAATAGTTCCTTCTCGAGCGCATCGAGACCGAACATGTCCTGCACGGTTCTACGATCCGTCGATTTTTCGAGGACAAGCCGGTAGGCGGCAATAACGCCGAGATCGTCATCGACGACAAGCAAACGGGGAGGTAGTTTTGCGGGCATTACGCAGCCTCTTGGAGTTTGGTTTCTAATCTTGGAAGTTCGAGAATGATCGTGGCACCTTGGCCCGGGCCGGCGCTTTCGGCGTGGATGGTGCCGCCCATGATCTTGACGGCATTGGCACACCAATGAAGCCCAAGTCCCCCGGCGGTCCGGCTTCTCGTACTCACATCACGCCGGAAAATCGCTTCGAGGCGGTTGGCTTCAAGGCCTTCGCCGTTGTCTGAAATCGCGATGCGGGTGAACGCCGGATTATGTTCGCTGGGCGCAATCGAGACTTCTATTCGGCCCGAGCGCTTTTGGCCTTCTATGGCTTCTGCGGCGTTGACGAATATGTTCGCAATCACTTGTCGCAGGATGATTTCGTTTCCGGTAATCGATGACGGCGTGTGTGGCAGAATGAGTTCTGCATCCCTCATCCGAATTCCAATCGTGGACTTGGCAGCGGCCTCGATCAGCTGCAGAAGTTCAACCGGTTCAAGTGTGGTCTTGCGATTGGCATAGCTCTCGAATTCCGCGACAATATCGAGAACCGCCCGGCTGGCATCGTTGATATGCGCAGTGAGATCCGTTGTTTTTCTAGCTGCCTCGACGAAGCGCGGCGCGCTGCCAAGGAGAAACGAATTCAGTTTTTTGCGCCGCTCCGGGGTGCACGAAGTGCCTTCGAGTTCTTTCGCGGCGGTTTCAATGTTCTTGAGCCATGCGCCGTCGAAAATCTGCTGAACTTGCCATGTTGTGGCGGTGACCGGGGTCAAGCCGTTGCGCACATTGTGCAGCGTGCCGGCCGCCCATTCGGAAAGCCCCGACATATAGGCGCTGTCGGCTAGAGCATCGCGCAGAAGATTGACCTGCTCGGCCATGGAATTGAATGACCGGGCAAGATCGCCAATTTCGTCGTTGTTGTTGGTGTAGGCCGCCGGTTTGATCTTGCCGCTGCTGCCGGCCGTCGCGAAGTGCTCTTTGAGCGATGATACTCTTGAGACAATTGTTCGCGCAAGAAATGCCCACAAGACACCAAGTGCTGCGAGGCCTGCCATGATCATCATGGTCATGGCCGACCAGATAGCCGCCGACCCTGCTTTGCTGACGTCGCGCGGAGAGGTTACCTTGAGATAAACGAGCGGGCGCCCGATAACGCTGCGCACGACAGAGATTGTTTGAACATGCTCGTCCAGCGACTTGAGATCGACGCCTTCGTGGAGGGCTTCATAATTCGCTGGCTGGGGAAACTCTTCAAGCGTGAAATCGACACCGGTCAGCTTTTTGACGGCTTCTACGTCGAGCATTTTTGCCGAGATGACTTTTCCCATAGGGTCGCCGGACCGGTCGCTCTTCAAGGCGGGCGCGATCGCGACAAGGAACAGGCCTTTAGTTGTTCTGATGATGCCGCGTTTTGCTTGATCCTCCGAGCCGCCGATGTAAGCATGACTGCGGCTGAAGTGCGCGATCTCCTCGACGATGTTGTCCAGAGGTTCGTGGGTTTCGAGGTCGTAGGCGGCGCCCCACCGGACCTTGTGGCCGGCATCGAGGAAGACGAGGGCATTCACGCCCAGGTTTTCAACCGCCTTAAACTCAGGCATGAGGTTCGACGAAATAAAATCTTCCGAATTCTCGCCTTGCATGAAGTTGTAGGTCTCGTCCCAAAACGCGTAATCTTGCGTTGCGGTCTTGAGCTTTTCGGTGAAGGCTTCAAAGGCGTCCGTTACGCGCTTGTGATTGAGCTGTGCCGTCGAGCGCTCGATCGCATCGAACTGCGGCTTGATCGTGGATTCCAAGACTGCATAGGTCGCCAGCGTGCCGCAGGCGAACGCGCCGAACAACGCGGCATTGATTTTTGAAGAAATACGCACGGGAAAGGTCCACAAGCCGGCTGCACGATGCTGGCAATATGCAGAGAATTTCCTTTTTTTTCCGTGAGGATGAGGGAAACAATAATCATAAACGGGACGGCAAGAGACGGCAATAAATGAGCGCTTGTTTTATGGTCGTCCAGATTTGGTACAGTGTTTACACTGTTCGTCTGTCAAAGTGCCACAAGACCCCCGCAAGCCGGAAATGAGCCCATAACAGGTTCAATTGTCATAGAAGGTTGTCTCGCGGCGCGGGCAAGGTAAAGTCGCTTCCCGCGCAGCCCGATCGAATGAATGCGGCGCGTCAGTCCATGGCGCGTCAGTCCATGGCGCTTCAGTATATGGCTGCCGCCTGGAAACGTCGCCGGACGCCGGGTAACCTTCCGGCGTCAGACCCGGCGTCTGGCGCAGCGCCTACAGGAACGATTTCGTGCTCCAATCACCGTCTGCAATTTCAAGCTCTCGCTCCGGCCAAAACCCTCGCGGCACTATCCTGGCTGAAGTTCCAGCACTCGTCGCGCTCGCGGTGCCTGTCGTTGCCGGGCTCGTTGGCGGCTCCCTTCTCAGTGTCATCGACAGCGTGATGCTCGGTCCGCTCGGCGAAGTGCCGCTAGCTGCCGCGTCGTTGACCCAAAGCGTGCTCGTCATCTTCTATGCGGGTCTCTATGGGTTGGTGGGCGCCGTTGGCATTCTGACCGGGCAAGCCTTTGGCGCCGGCGATACCCATCGCGTCAGCGGCATTCTCCGGCATGGCCTCGTGATAGGATTGTGCGGGGGCAGCGCCGGAGCATTGGCGATGGCGGCACTTCTTTTCATGCTGCCGTACACGGGCCAGCCTGACGAAGTTATGGCCGCGATACCTCTTTACTGGATCACCATGTCGTTCCTGCTCGTGCCCTTCACGTTGACGATGGTCGTCAAGCAATTTCTGGACTCGATCGGCCGGCCTTGGACAGGCGCGCTTCTTACGCTCCTGCCCGTCGTACTGAATATCCCCCTCAATTGGGTATTCATTTATGGCCGGCTCGGTTTTCCGAAACTGGGATTGGCGGGAGCGGGCTTGGCGAGTTTGGCGGCCTTTTCCGGCGGCTTTGTATTGATGCTGGTTTACCTCAGCCGCGCCGCGTCTATGGCCCCTTATCGCGCGGCTGCAAAATTGCAAAGGGACGGCTATTCCGAATTGACCCGCGAGGGCTATCCCATGGCGGTTCAATATTTGGCGGAGGGCAGTTCCGTTGCCATTGCCGGGGTGCTGATTGGATTGCTCGGCGCAACGGCACTGGCAGCCAACCAAATCGTTTTCTCTGTTGGTGTTCTCGTGTACATGGCGCCGCTCGGCATGTCGGGCGCGGTTTCAATCCGCATTGCGCAAGCCATGGGCGAAGGTGCCATGCACCGCATACGCGCTATCGGTCTGGCCGGCGTGGGCGTCGTCACGGTCTGGATGCTGTCATTCACCTTCATCATGGTGCTGTGGGGCGAGCCGATATCCGGCGCTTTTGTCGATGAGCCGCCCATTATCGCGGCAGCCACGGCGATGTTCGTTGCGGTCGGGTTCATGCAGGTATTTGACGGACTGCAATCTGTGAGCCTTGGTGCACTCAGGGGCATTCTCGATAACCGCTGGCCGACGCGTGTGTCGCTCTTTGCCTATTGGGCAATCGCGTTGCCGCTCAGTGTGCTATTCGGCTTTGGCCTTGGGTTTGGTGCGCCGGGCATTTGGGCCGGGTTTGGTGTCGGGATTGGTGTAGCTGGGGTTTTGCTCATCCGGCGCTTTATGAAACAGACCCGGACATTGTCGTGACCGGCAGCTCTGTGCCGGGGCGGGCTGGATCGCCACGCCGGTTCATTGTGCTCGCCTGAGTGATATCGAATTTAGCCGATAGACTGCAACACGCGGTAGCGAACCGGCATCTCGCAGTTGCACTGGGCACGATAATGGGCATGATTGTGACGCAATTGGGTATACATTGGGCGGTGGGGTAGAGTGTATTTTGTGTCCGGCGCTGTGTGCGCCGTTCGCTAAATCACGTGGGGCGCGCAGGGGATGCGACGAGGGGACAAGTCACAAAAGAGATATCTGCGCCGCGCGGCCGGTTTCGTGCGCCGTGCGGGTGTGTCCGGATTCAATTTTGGATTGGCGGCCTGCGCCGTCCTCGGTTCGATGCAAATCCAGCAAAACTTCAATGCGTCAGCTTGGATCTCGGCGGCCGAAGCACATAACGATGACTGGCAAAAAGACGCCCGCCGCCAGCAGCGCCAGATTGAACAGGACGCCAAACGCGCTGACCAAGAAGCCAGACGTGCGCAGCAGGAAGCCAAACGTGCGGAGCAGGAAGCCAGACGTCAGCAGATCCAGACGGAGCAAGAAGCCAAGCGCCTGCGGCGCGAAATGGAACAAGAAGCGCGCCATCAGCGGCACATGACGCCGCGCTCCGAGCGGATTGACGTTGCGCCCCCCGACGTTTCCAGGATCGAACGCCGGCACGATGACGCCGGTTCGCGGCAGCAGGAAGTCAAGCCGGAATCAGCCGTATCGCCCGTGACATCGTCCGTTACTGGGGTGAATAGCAACAAGCCGGACGACACTTCGCGCCGCCGTGACGATGGCAAAGACAACTCCAGCTCCGGCAAGAACAAGTCCGCCGCCAAGACGGATGAAAAAACGACGCAAGACATAAAGAAATCACCTCGGGCTAAGACGGATCAGGATATCGACGACTTTGAAAAGCCGTTGCCGCCGCCTAGAACCGTGCTTGAAATGTTTGAGCGGATCGGGACGCCTGAAAAGCCGAAAGCGCAGCCCGCGCCGGTTGCCGCGCCTGCTGCAATTCCTGTAAAGAACTTAGGTATCAAAACCGCAGCGCCGCCGAACCCGGCAATTCCCAAAGTCAGCAGCAAGCCCGTAGCCAAACCTATCGCGGCCGTGAAACGCGGCGCTCCCGATTTCGAATTGCTCCAACAGGGCATGTTCCGGCCGCACGAGATCATCGCGACCAACCTGAGCCCGGCCGAACAGAAATTCGCAGAGGCCAATGGATTCAAAACCGTCTCGACGGTTCAGTCGCCGGGCGTAAGCGGGACGGTCAGCAGTCTCATTGTTCCGCCGGGCATGTCGGAAGCGGCGGCCGTTCAATTCCTTGAGAGTGCCGCGCCGTCGGCGCTGTTTGGTCCGAACCATGTCTATCGCATTGTCCCAGCGGCGGACGGCCCGGTGCCCGCCGCTGCACGCGACGGATTGGCGACCGCAGGCCCTGACGTCAAAAAGAGCGAAGGCGGTGCCGCTGTGAGTGCCGATTGCTCGGCCGGCGCGTGTTTTGCACGCGATCTCTTGGCTTGGAAGCCCGCGACCAAACAGTGCGCCCGGCGCGTTCGCGTCGGCCTCATCGATACGTCTTTCGATGTCTCGCATCCCGCATTTGCCGGGCGAAAATTCAGTCTCGAACGGTTCTCCGGCAGTCAAGCCATCGCGCGCGGCGATTGGCATGGGACCGCAGTGCTTTCGGTCCTCGCGGGCAATGCGTCGAGTTCGACCCCGGGCCTCATTCCAGACGCAGATTTCTTTCTTGCCAGTACGTTCCGCGCCGATGCGCAGGGCAATGCCGCCGCCGACACGATCTCCGTGCTCAAAGCATTGGCGTGGCTGGACAAGAACAATATTAACATCGTCAATATGAGCTTCTCCGGTCCGCGTAACGATCAGATTGAAGCGGCCATCGTCGCCATGGCGGCGAAGGGCGTGGTTTTCGTGGCAGCGGCGGGCAACAAGGGGCCGTCGGCTCCGCCAAGCTACCCGGCCGCTTACCCGCAAGTCGTTGCCGTGACCGCCGTCGGCAAGAAATTGAATAGTTATCTGCACGCCAATCGCGGCGACTATGTCGATGTTGCCGCGCCCGGCGTTCAAGTTCTGACCGCACTGCCTGAGGGGCGCCAGGGCTATCGCACGGGCACGTCCTTTGCGACGCCGTTCATCACCGGCTTGCTTGCGGCCATGCCGGCCGTGCGCAAGGGTGCCACCGACAAAGAAGAAATGTTGAGCCGGATCTCGTTCCAGGATCTGGGCGAACCGGGCCGCGATACGATCTACGGCGAGGGACTGCCGAAAGCGCCCGAGCGCTGCAACGACATTGGCGGGGTGGCGAGTTTGCCCTGGACCAATGCCGCAAAGCGCATGTCTGTTGGGGCGCCGGCGCCTGCGGAAAGCGCACTCGCCCGTCCGGCATCGCAGTAACCACCGCCGGAAAACGATAAACCAAAAGCGCGAGGGGGCTGAATTGCTACGGGCCGCCGTCCAAGCCCTAGTAGCGGCACTCAGCGCAGACGCGGAACAAGAAAAAACTCGCTGCGCAATCAGTTCCGGAAGCGGGGTACCGGTCTGCTTTGCGCAGCGAGCTCTCGTGCTGCACGACGCGCGTGATGCGATCACGCCGTCAGGTGCTTGACGGTCACCGCGATTGGCCCGTTGCGGGTCGGGCGGTCTCGGCTAATGGCCGTCAATGTCGTGTCTGGCGTCAGAATTTAGGGCACCAGAAATCCTTGGTTCACTCTGCTTTCTCAGGCGCGTTCGGCTTCCACCCATTGGCGATGAGTGCGCGTTCTTTCTCACCATCCATAGCGTCGCCGGAAATGACGTTTTCGATCGCAGCGTCGAGATCGGGGTTGGACTCGCGGCCGGCAGGCATAATCGCCTCTGCGGCATTCTCTTGCGCGAGATTTGGGTCTGCGGAATTTTGACCAGTGACATAAAAGCCAACTTGCCACTGCCCTGCATCATCCCTGCAGGCGTAACCCGAAAGGGTATCCGTCTTGGACTGTGCGGCTGCGAATTGACGGCAAATGCTTCCGTTCGCGTTTCTGAAGGTCACAACCGGAGTTGCGGACTGCCCCTCGGCAGATGCAACATTTTGCAGCATCGGCGCGGTTTCCAGTACCCGCGCAAGAACTCCGCGAGCGACAGGCTTGCCGTCTTCAATTGCAATCAGTTGTTGGGCCGTTGGGTTCTGCAATCCTGCGCGGCTGGCGATCCACCCGGCTCCGGCAACGGCGAGCACCGTGCCGCATAAAGCGAATGTACGCGCAAAAGACAAAGTATCCGGGAACAAGATTGCCTTGAGGCTATCGACGATGCCGGCTGATTTGGCGGGCCGTTTGGACACGCCGATAGGCGCGGACATAACCGTATCCAGCAAGCGGCTTGGAATGGGCCCAAGCTGGGCGTCGGAAAATATCTGCGGCAACGCCGAGTGCGTGACGACAAAGGGTTCCAGCCTCGAAGCCAAGCTTGGATCGCGTGCAACCAAGGCAGCAATCTGGCGCATCTCCGCCGGCTGCAGAGCGTCGTCGGCATAAGCCATTAGAATTTCGTCTGAGATCTTATCCACCGTGGGCCTCCCGGACTGAGGCGAGCCCCGCAGGACCCGGTTCCATCAGAGCGGTTGCGATGCTCTGGCGCGCCCGCGACAGGCGGCTCATAACCGTACCAATTGGTAGTTGAAGCGTCTCGGCAGCTTCCTTGTAAGAGAGACCATCGACGCACACGAGTGCGACCAGCACCTGCTGATCATTGGGTAATTGCTCCATCGCAGTGAAGACGGAGGCCAACGTCAAACGGTTTTCCGTGACCGTGCGCCCATCGCTGCCTTCGAGTTCGGCGATATCGTCGACGCTTGCCTGCTCGCCGCGAACCTTGGCGCTTCGGCCGGAGTCGAACCAAATATTCTGAGCAATTCTATACATCCAACTATCCAGCCTGGTTCCTGGCTGCCACTGATCAGCCCGGGCCAAAGCCCTTTCACACGTGTCCTGTACCAAATCGTCCGCTTGCTCCAAGCTCCGCGTGAGCGCATACGCAAACTTGCGTAGTCGCGGCAACAATTCGATCATTTTGGATCGAACGTCTTCCGTCACGTGGGTCCCTCTTTGCGAGCTACTGAGATAACGTCCCGCGGGTGGTACTTATTCCGCATTGGTCGGTTGCAATTATGCCGCAGCGCACCTTCGGCTTTGCTAAGGCCGCTAAACCGCGCTTTTTAGGCGGATAAAAGCAGCGTCTAAGTCGCCTTTGAGGTCTTTGGTATCCTCAAGCCCGATGTGCAGCCGCAAGGCCGGGCCTCCTGCGATCCAGCGCGTCGCCGTCCGGTAGGACGCCGGATCGAAGGGAATGATGAGGCTTTCATATCCGCCCCAAGAGTAGCCCATGCCGAAGAGCTGCAGCCCATCGAGGAATGCGGCCAAGGCCTTCTCGCTGGCCGGATTGAGAACGATTGTGAAAAGCCCCGAGGCGCCGGTGAAATCGCGTTCCCAAATGGCATGGCCCGGATGACTTTCGAGCGCCGGATGCAGAACGCGCGCGACCTCAGGACGGCCTTCCAGCCATAGCGCCATCTCAAGCGCCGATCGCATGTGGTGGGCCAACCGGACATGCAGCGTACGCAGACCGCGTAATGCTAGATAGGTTTCTTCCGAGCCGGGGCACGTGCCCAATGCCTCCTTGGCGTTGTCGAGGTATTTTGCCGCCCGCGCGTTGGCGGTGACGGCCCCCAGCATCGCATCGGCGTGGCCGACAATGTACTTGGTGGCGGCTTCAATGGAAACGTCGGCGCCAAGGGCGAGCGGCTTCGAGAAGAGCGGGCTGGCCCAGGTGTTGTCCGCCAGCAGCCAGATGTTTTTAGCGCGCGCGATTTTTGCAATCGAAGGGATGTCCTGCATCTCGAACGTCTGCGAGCCGGGGCTCTCGGCGAAGATCAATCGCGTGTTTGCCTTTACGAGTTCGCCAATGCGATCTCCGAGAAGCGGATCGTAGTACGTCGTTTCGACGCCGAGGCGCGCCAGCATCTTGTCGCAAAACGTGCGCGTCGGCTGATAAACGCTATCGGTCATCAAGATGTGGTCGCCCGATTGCAGGAACGCCAAAAGCGCGGTCGAAACGGCGCACAATCCCGATGACGTCAGGATTGTTTTTGTTCCGCCAGCGAGTGCTGTAATGGCGTCCTCAAGGGCATCCGTCGTTGGCGTTGCGCGCCGCCCATAGGTGTAGGCTTGGTCGCGCGATTTTATCTTGGCGAGTGTTGGAAAAAGAACTGTTGAGCCACGGTAAACGGGCGTATTGACGAAGCCGTGCTGCGCCTCCGGATGTCGTCCGTGATGAATGATTTGCGTTGCTTCGCGGTGCGTAGCTCCGGCATCGCTCGCCTTAAGTGCCGCAGCCTTAACGTCTAATGTTGGCACATCGGCCTTGGGCGGCGCGCCATCGCTCGATTTTGCCATGCGTCGTGTTGCGCCTCCAGCCGTTAGAGCCCTGGTGGCGCAAGATAGGACTTTGGTCAAGGGCTTGACCAGAGGCTTGCGGCGCGGGAAGTGTGCTATCGTTGTTTTTTCCCCCGGAGGGATCGTTCTCGTCGCGGCACATTTGGGCTAGCTATGGATCGATCATCCTAAGAGGTGTCAATTGTTGGAAATGCGGATCCTGGCGCAGTTGACGCGCATACTGGCGGCGGCCTTGACGCTACTTGCGATCGCGTTCGCCGGTCCCGCGTTGGCCGCCAAAAAGCCGACGCTCGAGCAAGTCAAGGCTCGCGGCTACATCAATTGCGGCGTCAGCGATAATGCACCCGGATTGTCGCAAGTCAGTGCGCAGGGCGACTGGAGCGGACTTGAGGTCGAGTTCTGTTCGGCCCTTGCTGCAGCAGTGCTTGGCAAGAAGGATGCGGTCAAGTTCCGGGCGCTGCAGTCGGCCGACCGCTTCAAGGCGCTTCAATTGGGTGAAGTCGATGTCTTGCTGCGCAGCACGGCCTGGACTCTCTCGCGCGATACCGATCTTCAGGTCCGGTTTGCCGGCATTCTATTTTATGATGGCCAGGGGTTTCTTGTCCCGCGCGGTCACGCGGTCTCAAGTGTGTTTGAGCTCTCCGGCGCGTCCATCTGCGTCTTGCCGGGTAGTTCGGGAGAGCGCGCGGTCTCGGAGTATTTCACCCGCAACAAGATGCGTTTCCAGCTCATTACGTCGGATCGATGGGAGCAACTTGTCAAAGCTTATAATGCCGGAGGGTGTACCGTTTTAACAGGCGATCTTTCGTTGCTCGCCGCCGAACGGAGCCGTTTCCCAAGCCCGGCCGATAGTGTCTTTTTGGCCGAAACGATCAGCAAGGAACCACTTGGTCCGGCCGTGCGCGCGGGTGACGATGAGTGGTTTTCCATTGTTCGCTGGAACACCATGGCGCTCATTGCGGCGGAAGAGCTGGGGATCACGAGCTCCAATATCGAGTCGATGAAGGGCGCGCCAGGACTTGATGTGCGCCGGTTTTTGGGCGAGGAGGCCAATCTCGGTCAGCCATTAGGGCTAGCGCGCGACTGGGCCTATCAAGTTGTCAAACAAGTCGGCAACTACGCCGAGATATTCGAGAGGACGCTCGGGCAAGCTACGCCATTCAAGCTCGATCGCGGGCTAAACAATCTTTGGACTAAAGGCGGACTGATGTATTCGGCTCCGTTCAGATAAAGCATGAGTCTGAAAAATCGCTTTGGCCGTTGAGGCCATCGAACGGGTGGGGGGGAGGGTCCCGTGTCCGACTTCCGGCAAACCGAAGCACTGCTTCAGGTTTTCATCCTTATCGTACCTGTACTCGTCCTGTTAGTGCTAATCAGTATGCTGATAGCGCGCAGGCGGGCGAAACAGCAGCGCTTGCAAAACGCTTCCGCAAAACAGGCGGGCGGCCCGCAAGTGTCAATTCAGGAGACGGCAGCACCGATGACATTGATGGAGGCGAGCAGTCCCGCAAGGGCCGAGGTGTGCGAGGAAATCGTCGCAATCGAACGGCAAATTGCCGGCGCAGAAGCCGGCGGTGCGCATCATACTATGGCGGCCATGTACCTAGTGCTGGCAGCGCGCCGGCGCGCGCTGGGACTGGAGAAGGAAGCGCAAGCCGCATTGCGCTCGGCGGCGGGCGTTGGCGCGCAATACGGCCCGGGGCACGTGCACGCGGCAGCTAGAATTGCGCTTGCAGAAGCCGCATTCGATCATGAAGACCTAACGGCGGCTTGCGAGCAATGGCAGATGGCGCGCGCGGCCTTTCAGCGTGACGGCAAAAATGCCGAAGCCGACGATGTAGACAAGCGCATGCGTGCCAATGGCTGCCCGACGGACTGGGTTCTTACGGATTTTTGAACTCGAGCGATGGCTCTATTTCAAGTGACGGTCCGGCGTCGCTTGCTGCTGCGGCCGCGTCGTGACCCGTCGCCAGCACTTCGATGCTAGCCATCTCGCCGTCGCGCAGCGAAAACTTGCGCTGGAATGCGCGGCCCGCCGACTTGGCGCTAACAGTATAGTTTCCCGGCGCCAAAATGTGAGTGGGTAATGCGCCGACGCTTTCTTTCACCGTTTCGCCGGCCGCCGAGTGGATCGTCCAATGCGTGTCGGGCAGTGCTTCCCCGCCTTCGCGCGTCACAAGCTTGAAAGCGGCTTTCGCGGCCGCGTGCGCGACCGACGCTTCGGTTAGTTTTCCGGCTTCGACCGTGACGTCGGTTTCAACGCGCGCATTGACATCGCCATAGGTTGAGATGACGCGATATATGCCGGCATTCAAGCGAATGATAAGACCCGGCTTGGCGCCGGCCATGACGGCGGTCCGGTTGGCGAATTGATCGCGATCGTCCGAATAGATAGCATATGTGACCGTACCGTCTGGTGCCGGCTTGCTGGCGACGCTGGCAGTGAGACGCAATCCGCCGGCGTTCAACACAAACTGCTCGGTTGCGGCAGTGCCGGCTTTTACGGAGACCTTGCGGGTTAAATTGGCGCGCCCGAACGAAGCGTTGATGGTGTAATCGCCGGGTTGCAATTTAAGTGACGGGCTGGCGTCGCGGTTTTCCGAGACGAGCTTGGATTTAGCGGCAGCTCCGGTCCCATGCTGGAATACGCGCCACACCATGCCTTGATCAATTTGCTGACCGTCGGCGGTTAGCAGCGCGACGAGTTTGAGTTGCGTGCTGCCGGAAGGACCAGACGTATCTGCGGTTGCGCCGCTGCGCTCGATGACGGTCGTGTTGGGATTGGCTTTCGCGGGTTTTGCGGCCTTCGGCAGAGCGGGCGCTGCTGGTGCCGATTTCTTGACTTCGACATCGGCTTGCCACCCGGCTTCGGGTTCGGCCCAGGCGGCACCCGGCGCAACGCACAGTCCGAATGCGGCCGCTACCGCCAATCCCAGTAATGGGCGCAGGAATTTGGACACATGTGATTTGGCGGTCATAAGCGTCGTCATCGTGGTTCCGGTTGTGCCGTTCGTCGCATTTCAGACGTTCCGTTTGGAGCAAACTTGTAGCAAACTTGGAGCAAACATTTGACCGTGTCGGAACTCGGGCAATATCAGCTTTTACTCGGATGCGGGCGTACTTATTGACCCTAAATCGATCTGCCGGTTCTCGCCGGTACGGACTTCGAAAGCGGCTTGCGTTCCACGCTCACGCGTTTCCACGCGCACCGTGTAGCGGCCGGGCGCTAGCAATATCTTAGGTTCGGCGGTGGCCGCGTGCCAGAAGGCGCGCCCATTCTTGTCCTTGATCTCCCAAAAAATCTCGCCTGGAACGGCGGGTGTTGAGGCTGGGAGTTTGAAACTGATTTCCGCCCCATCGAATTTCATAACGGCGTCAATGGACTTTCCCGCTTCGAGCACGATGTCTTGCGCCGCAGTAAAGTTATGGGCTTCGAGCGTCGCCGTAATGCGATAGCGGCCGGCGTTCAAAAGCGTTTCGAACGCGGGTTTTGAGGAGCGCGCAACTTCGCGCTTGTCGCCATCGGCCGCGAAGATACGGTAAACAATGCCTTGACCTTCTTGCTGGTTTGTTGAACTTGAGGGTGCAGTGACCTTAAGGTGCGCCGCTCCAAGAGCAAGAGTGCGCTTGACGACGTCGCCGGCACCGACCGCAATGCGCTGGCGCGTTTCGGCATCTCCCGACCGGGCGGACACGTAATAGGTGCCGGCCGGCAATTGAAATTCCGCCGTTGGCGATAGCGAGCGCGCAATTTCGCGCCGCCCATCCGCGCTTTCAGGATCGTCTTCGGCAACGGTATACGTGACGTCGCTCAATGCGTCGCCGCCTTCGTGCAAAATTGCCGAGAGTTCGACGCGGCCAGCGCCAAGTAGAAAATCGGCGGAAACGTCCGATCCCGGCGTCAGCGTGACTTGGCGCTCTTGACGGATGTGTCCGTCGGCAACGGCAACCGTGTAAGTAGCAGGCGGCAATATCGTATCTGCGGCGTCGAGCCGTCCGAGCCAAACCGTGCCGGGGACGGCAATTCCGCTTTGCACAACGGAGACAATGGCCGCGCCGGCGCTTGCGCCGTCTTTGCTGTACTTTGCGTGCACCTTCAGCCGGGCGGCGTTGAGCGGCACGACGATTGAGGCCGGTTTTCCACTCTCAATCGTGACTTGCCTCTTTGCCGTGACGCTGCCGGTCTGAACTTCAATGTCATAGGTGCCAGGTTCGAGTGCGGCGAAGAATTGCGCGGCTTCGGTGTTTGCTATCGCGTCTGACGCGCCGGATTTCGTCGCGCGCCAGCGCAGCGGCATGGTGAGCGGCGCTGCGCCTTCGGCGAGTACCGCGGTGGCGCGAAGCGAAGCACCTGCAACGCCGCCTGTTTCGGGCAAAACATTCTCGGTGGCGGGCGCGGCGCCCGCAGGTGCCGCAGGCGTGCGCGCCACCGCGTCGCCGATCGCGGCGGCGAGTGCGATGGGGTCGGCAACATCGAAAAATTGTCCGCCGGTTTCTTTGGCGACGCACGCAAGGCGCGGATGGTCGCCAGGATCGACGCCGATGCTGATCATGTGAATGGCGACGCCCGGCGAAGATTTCGCAATCTCGGCGGCTGCCGCACAGGCATCCTGCTGACAGTTGTCGGCACCGTCGTTGATGACGATAATTGACGCCGGACGGTTGGTACCGATGGCCGCAACCGATTGGCGCAAGCCTTCGACAAGCGGTCCCTTGCCCTTGGGGTTCAGTTTTTCGAGGGGGCCCAAGACGGGATCGCGTTCCAATCCGGGTGCCGCGATAATTTCAACATCGCTGCAGTCGCCCTTGCGCCGGTGGCCAAATGAGCCAAGTCCAATGTGCGATTGCCCCGCCGATGTAATGACCGGCTTCAACAGTTCGCGCACGGCATCGATCTTGGCGCGTTTGTCGGGTTCGAACCGGCCCCACATCGAGCCCGATCCGTCGATCAGAAAGAACATCGTGGGTGCGTCTTCGGCCTGCGCGGGTTGGCCGAGCCAAAAGAGCAAGGGCAGAAGGACGAGGTTCAGGGCCAAATTGCGCAATGGGACTGTCATCAAGGGTTCTGCCGTCCTGCTCTCGTTCCGCATCGGCCAAGGCACGCGGGCGTTATTGTACCAGAGGCGCAATTGCGTTAGCGAGGGGACTGACACGCATCCACCGGAAAGAACATGGATCATCCCCTCTTAGGATTTCTAGCGACCCGCCGTTCTGTCAAACCTGACAAACTCTTGGATCCGGGCCCGAACTCCGGCGAACTCGACCTTATCCTCAAAATAGCCACCCGCGTTCCCGACCATAAGAAACTCGCACCATGGCGCTTTATTGTGTTCGAAGGCGCGGCCAGGGCGCGCATGGGCGAGATTTTTGCCGAAGCGTGCCTTTTGGAGGAAAAAGAGCCCCCAAGCCCGGTACGCCTCGCTATGGAGCGAGGCCGGTTTCTGCGTGCGCCCCTGGTTCTGGGCGTCATTTCCGAGCTCAAGCCCCGGCCCGGGGCACCTGAGTGGGAGCAGGTGCTCTCAGCAGGGGCTGCCTGCTTCAATACCTGCCTTGCCGCCAATGCGCTTGGCTATGGCACGAGCTGGATTACCGAGTGGATCGCCTATAGCCCCGCCGTCAGGGCGGCTCTGCAACTCAAGGATAGCGAGCGCGTCGCAGGCTTCATTTACATGGGCACGGTTGGGGAAAAGCCGGAGGAGCGCGAACGGCCAGACGTGGCGAACCTTGTCACCCGCTGGCCGGCTTGATTGCTTCAGTCAAAACTCCGTAGTCATCCTTAACCCGCTGTTCATCAAGCGCGCGCTATATTGATCTTTAGTTGCGCCCTTCATGAGGGCTCTTGAGTTGCGTTCCCTTCCGCGTCGGTATTGGAGTGTCACCTTGAGTAGCCTTTGGGAAGTACCCGCATATCTCATTATGGCCTTCTCGCTGGCGCTTGATGCTCCGGTCGAGAAGGCCAGTCGGGATCTAGCGCAACCCGCCCCCCAAGTTTCAGCCGCCGCCAGCTTCGATGCGCCGCACGGGCTCGAGATGCCGGAAGCCGTTTGGCTGCGCGCTGTCAAGTCGGCGGCGCCGCATTCGGACGTGTTGCGAGATTACGCTAATCGCATTTTCATCACATCTTCCGGCAAAGCCTATGTGCCGTCCGATACCGACCGGGCGGAAATCATATCCTTGCAGAATAACGGCGAGGTCGTTACCCGCGTCATCGCCGCCGCGACGCGCACGAACAAGGCTCTTTTGAGCGGTCTCGGGAACAAGCCGACACCGGGCGTTCTGCTTATGGCGCACATGTACGGTATTGCCAGTGCGCAACGATTTTGCGCAGGACTTGAGCGTGATCCCGAAGCACGCGCCGGCGCGATTTTGCCTGAACTCGCTCAGGATTTGCAGTCGATGCCGCATTTAACGGTTGCCATGCTCGAAGCAAAGCTGACAGCTCTAGCGACCGGCCGTGATGCAGCGCCGAAATCCAACGGCAATGCAAGCCGCAACAAGGAGCGGATCGCATCCGGTGCCGGTCACTTAAAGGGCACTGTGACCCAGAGCGAGCCGCGTGCCGATGGCCGCGTTGCGCGCGCGCGTTAAATCCGGCGCTCAAAATCTGAATTGCTCTGCGAGGACCCGCTCTTCGAGGCTGTGATCGGAATCGAACATCATACAAAGTTCGACGTTCCTGGCTTTTTCGATTTCGACCCTCACGACGTGACGTATTTCGAAATGGTCGGCGACCGCGCTGACGGGGCGCTTTTCGTGTTCCAGCACTTGCACCGCGATGCGCGCCTTGTTGGGAACAAGCGCGCCGCGCCAGCGCCGCGGACGGAACGGGCTTATAGGCGTCAACGCCAGGAGCGGCGTGTTGATCGGAAGAATGGGGCCGTGCGCCGACAGGTTATAGGCGGTCGATCCGGCGGGCGTTGCGACCAGCACACCGTCGCATATCAATTCCTCCATGCGGATCTTGCCGTCGATCGAAATTTGCAGTTTCGCCGCCTGGTAGCGTTCGCGAAATAGCGAGACTTCGTTGATGGCGAGGCCTTTGTGCGCTTTACCGGCGCTGTCATAGGCGATCATGGCGAGTGGATGGATGCGGGTTACTTCGGCGGCCGCCAAGCGCTCCAGCAGATCGTCTTCGCGATACTCGTTCATCAAGAACCCGACGGAACCGCGGTTCATGCCATAGATCGGGATCTTGTCGTTGATGAAACGATGCAATGTCTGCAGCATCAGGCCGTCGCCGCCAAGGGCCACGATGGCGTCGGCAGTTTCCGGGTTGGCCGCGCCATAGCGGCGCTGCAGGTTTTCGCGGGCTTCGATGGCCTCGGGCACGTCGCTGGCGACGAACGCGATTTTCTCGAATTTGCCCTTGGATTTTGCCATTGTGTTTTATGGGTGATCTTTTAGAGGACGTTGAAATGGTGCTGCGGCCGGTCGGGTGCCGGTACGGGTTACCGGCGTCGAACAGGCATGGGAGGCTGGCTCAAGTGACGGAAAACAACAAGCCCCCGGTTGAAAGTGCCGGATGTGGCGACTGTAGTGGGGCCGGCGGCTCAAGTCCGGACTGTGAAGTAGTCATGGTTTACGCCACATTTCCAAGCGTCGATGCGGCCAGCGAAACCGGCCGGGCGCTGGTCGAGGGACGCCTTGCCGGCTGCATCAACATCTTGCCGGGTATGATCTCGATCTACCCTTGGGAGGGCAAAATCGAATCCACGACCGAGGCCGTGATGATTGCGAAGACAATTGTCAGCAGGTCCCGCGAGTGCGTGGATTTCATAAGGTCGCGCCACGCCTATGATATTCCGGCGGTTCTTACGTTGCCCGTCATCGGCGGCTCGGAGGACTATTTGAAATGGCTGCGCGCCGGGGTTGCCGCAAAATTTTGAAAGCAAAACGGCCGGACCCAATCGGAGCCCGGCCGTAATTTTTTTATTCGCGTGCTGTAGCAATATACTGCCGCCGTCAAAGCGGCTCAGTAAAAACTACCGCTTAGAGCTTGCATCATGTTGTAATGAGGCCGGTACATTTTCGATTTCTTCGGCTTCGCTGCAGATGCAAAGTAATAGAACTTCGGCTTCGGCGCACGGTAGACGTAGGCGGGTGGCAGCGCGCGTCTATTGGCAACGGCACGCGGCCTATTTGCGCGCTGCGCCGCGACGCCCGACTTGCCGCCGGTCAATCCGTGAACGGCAACGCCGGATTTGCTGCCGGGCAGTCCGCGTGCGGCCACGCCTGACTTCGTGCCAGCTCGTCCGCGAACCACGGCGGGTCCGGACTTGGTGCCGGAATATCCCTGCTGCGTGCTATTGACTGCGGGCCGCTTGGCTTCAACGGGCGCCGGCGCTGTGATGACAGGCGCAGCGGAGTCGTCCGGCGATGCCGCGTCCTCCAGCGTGCCGGAAGCATCCGGATCCACCGGCAACGGGCCAGCGTCCGGCGTCACGCTCAAAGCGTTGGCAGGAAGTTCAGCCTTTGCCACTCTCGGGCCGCCGACCGACATCATGCCGCCGGGGCGCTTCGCCGCCGTGTTCGCTGCCTGAACTTGAAGCCGGTCGTCCTTAAGCCAAGGCAACTGCTCGGGTCCGGCTTGAGCGATCGTTTGCTCGGAGATTTGAGCTGAACGCTCTTTGCGTACGATTGCGGCGGCCGCCAATTCAGCTTTGGCTTCAGCCTTCAACCCGGCGGCGCGCCGTTCGGCAGAATTCTTTTCGTCAGCTAAGCGCCGTTCGGCGGCAACGCGCTTCGCTTCCTGGACACGCTTTGCGCCGGCAGTGCGGGCTTCGCCGGCGACGCGCTGTGCTTCGGCAATGCGGCCTTGCTCGACAACACGCTGCTCGTCTGTAGCCCGGCGCTGTTCGTCGCGCTGTGTCTTGCGCGTGGCGCCGGCTACGACCGCATTCGGGACGCACCGGCCGTTCGCAGATGTCACTTGTCCCGAAGGGCACTCCGTGCCGCATGCGGCGGCGGCGTGACCTTGGACGAGCGTCAAAAGAATGTAGTCGGGCTCGTCCATCGGCAATGTTGCATTGACGCGATCCATAAACGTGCTCATCGCGCGTTTTGTCGAAGGCGTCCAACTGCCGGTGATCTCGCCTTCATAACAGCCGACGCGTTGCAATTCGCGCTGCAAATCGCGAGTCAGTTGTGCAAGGGCTTCGCCGTCGCCGGGTTTCGACGAGGTCAGGCGGCCCTGGGCGGCAGGTTCGGACGACACGATGGTGCTCCAAGTGCTTGAAGGGCGCACCGGCATGGCGGCTGCGAGCTCGGAAGCTTTTTGTGGGGCCGCATCGTCTGCGGCAACAGCGCTGACTACAGACTTTGCGACGAATGCTGAGGTACTGGACGCCGTGGGCCGGGCGGACCGGTCCGGTGCTGCCGAAATGCGCGTGACTTCGCGCAGTTTCTCCTCGCCATCGTGTGGCGGCGGAATCATCGAATACGCTCCAAGGGACGCACCCGCGAGCATCAGCAGTAGACCACCGAGCCGTTGCATTTCTCCACTCCTCCAGTCAGAACCCGACGCAGTTACAACTTTGGTTCGACGTTCCCGCTCGCAGTCTTTTAGTCTGCCCCCGTGAAAGTGGCTCGCAACCAGCGCAACTGCTTGAGTGACAACGGCTTAGACCGTCCGCGCAGCGCATGGAAGTGGCACGTTTGTCAGTTTGCACCATATTTTACCAAATGGTAAACAAAAAACTCTTATCTACAACCGAAAGGAATGTCTGTAGCGCAAATGTGAAAGGTGTTTCTCGTTGGGCGTGCTGTGCTCGCTGCGAGTATTGACGGGCGCCAAACTTTTATTGAACATCGTTCGAAATTCTGTGGATAGTTCAGCCGCGCCTGGGGACAACCGGTTGATAACGCGGTCAGCCGATTACTGGTGCCAAACTCAACGTGGCCGGATCGCAAAGTCAATGGTGCTTCCGGGCCACGCTTAGCGGTATGATTCCCTTAACACTTCGCATCGAATCACATAGCGTTGCTCAAATGAGGGGAACTGTTTCGCGTGTTTTTCTGAGGCCCCGCGCAATGTGAACGAGTTCATCCACAGCTGGTGTCGAGCGGCGATGGCCACTGGGATAACTCTAAGGAATTTGTGCGGAGCGATAGCTCTCAAGCGTGAACGTCGCGTGCGGATCTTCGGTGTCTGCCGAATGCCATGGGGATGGCCTCGGAGCTCACAGATACAGAGGTTGATGCACGTCGCGGTTGCGCCTGTTTTGCGTTTTGAGGGTTTGGTCGGCGTGTGAGCTTCTCAGCACGCGGTCACAAGACGTAAATGGCCGGTATTTGTATGTCGTTGACCCGGCCCTCGCATAGGAGAGGGCAATGCTAAGACATGCTCTAGGCGTGTTGGGTGTAATGGCGGCCGGCGTACTACTCGCCGTGTCAGCTGCAATGAACTGGCAATTTGGCTTCAGTCTCGGAAGAACAGAGTTCGACGGACAATTGTTGGGTGCGGCATCCGCCGCGGCCGACTGTTTGAAGGCACTCATCCCGTTCTTCTTCTTCGCCGCAATTCGAAACAAAATGTGGTCGCAAGCCGTAGCCTCCGTTCTGGTATGGACGGTGGTGACTTGCTACTCGTTGACGAGCGCGCTTGGGTTTGCCGCTCAGCAACGGGCAGATGCGTCTGCTCAGCGCACTCAGGTCACCGGGATCTACGACGGTCTCAAGTCCGATCTGAAGCGCGCGGAAGACGCCGCGTCATGGACCCCGCAGCACCGGCCTTACGATGCGGTGCAGGCGTCGATCCAGGCACACAAGTCGCAACCCGGCTGGAAATGGTCGAACGGCTGTAAAGACGTCTCCTCCAAGACCGAGCAGAAATACTGCCAGGGGTTGCACAACCTCGAAGCAGAGCTTGCGTCTGCCAAGGCTGGAACAGCGAATGACACGCGCATAGCAGACATCAAGACAAAACTCGCCGGTATGGAAGGCTCCTCTGCAACCGCAGACGCCGACCCGCAAGCGAAAGTTCTTGCCGATCTGGGCGCGTTGGCGATACCGGGCCTCAAGGTCGAAAACGTGCAGACGGCGATGGCGGTGTTCGTCGCGCTCCTGCTCGAAATCGGCTCGGGCTTTGGTATGTACGTCGCCTTCAGCCAGTGGCGTCTCTACGACAGCTACGCTCCGGCCGCTCCGCGCATTGCGCGACGCGCGTCTGAGGAAGACACTGTTGCGGCAACAGTGGCAGCTCCGGTGCTCACACCGGCTGTTCAAGTCAAGAAGCCGCGTTCTGGTGCCAACGACAACCGCACGATCGAGACGCCGGCCGAAAGGCAGCCAATCGAAGCGAAAACCGTGGAAACACGGGTTGTCGAGACGAAAGCGGCGCCGGCAAGACTGGTTGCTCCCGAAACCGACGTGGAGCGCTTCTACAAGGAGAGCATCGAGGTCCAGGACGGATCGAGTGTTACTGCTACTCAACTGTACGAGGATTATTGTTCGTGGTGCGAAACCAAGAACAAGGAACCTCTTGCGTTGCCGAGCTTCGGACGCGAGTTCGCTGATCTCGGCGTAAAGAAAGAACGCATAGCAGGACGAGTGAGGTACATTGGAATATCTTTGAAGTCCGGCACTGGCATCGAGGAGGCTCTCAAATCTCCGACCTTCCAAGCCGACGCAGCTTAGCGCTGCCTCTTGAGACGGAAGGGCCCCTTACGGGGCCCTTTTTGTTTTTGGGGGGTGTGAGTGAGTAATTGTCATCCCGGCCGAAGGGATGGCGCGCCAGCGTGATCCCGCAGAGCCGGGACCCAAATTGGTATTCTCTATACAAAATTTCTCGAGCAACTTCTGGGTCCCGGGTCTCCCCCGGATCAAGTCCGGGGTCGCCCGGGATGACAGCATGGCGGACGTCTGATAATCCGGTGGGATGGGGCAACCAATCACAGCCGAAAAATTCGTCGAGAAGTGGAGTAATGCAGACCTCCGCGAGCGCGCGGGCGCTCATTCGCACTTCAACGATCTCTGCGCAATGCTCGGAGAGAAAACGCCGACCGATGCCGATCCCAAGGGCGAGTGGTACGCATTCGAGCGTGGTGTGACCAAGACGGGCGGCGGCGAAGGCTGGGCGGATGTCTGGAAGCGCGGCTGCTTCGCCTGGGAATACAAGAGCCCCGGCAAGAACCTCGACACGGCGCTGAAGCAATTGAAGCTCTACGCTTCCGATCTTGAAAATCCGCCGCTCTTGATCGTCTCCGACATGCAGCAGTTTCGTATCCACACCAACTGGACCAGCATGGTTCAGGAGACACACGAACTGAGGCTAGAGGATTTAGCCGACGCGCGGCTGCGCCAAAAACTCAAATGGGCATTTTCCGACGCGACCGTCCATGAGTTGAAACCCAAGCGTTCGGCTAACGCGACCACGGAGGAAGTTGCGAAAGATTTTGTCCGGCTCGCGCAAAATTTGCGGGACAGGGGCCACGACCCGGAAAAGGTCGCGCACTTCGTCAACCGCATGGTCTTTTGCATGTTTGCCGAAGACGTCGATCTGCTGCCGAAAAAGATGTTCGAGCAGATGCTGCGCCGGAGCTTGGAGGAACCTGACAACTTCACGCGCAACGCCGAACAGCTGTTCGCCGCCATGGCCAACAAGGATGGCATGGTCGGCTTCGACCGGATCGAGTGGTTCAACGGCGGCTTGTTCGAGGACAACACGGCGCTGCCGCTGACGCGCGAGGATATCCGCGTCGCGCTCGATGCGGCGGACAAGAACTGGTCGGAGATCAACCCGTCGATCATGGGCACGCTGTTCGAGCGCGGGCTCGACCCCGGCAAGCGCTCGCAGCTTGGCGCGCATTATACGGACGCGGAAAAGATCATGATGATCGTGCGGCCCGTCATCATCGAGCCGTTGTTGCGCGAGTGGGACACCGCCCGCACTGAGATTGCGGCCTTGATGGAAACGGCGAAGACGCACAAGACCAAGGGCGAGCGCACGAAAGCTGCGAACGCGGCACGCGAGATCAAATCGACGTTTATCGAACGGCTGAAGAATTTTCGTGTGCTGGACCCGGCGTGCGGCTCGGGCAACTTTTTGTATCTCGCTCTGAAGGCGCTGAAGGACATCGAATACCGGGTGAACTTCGAGGCCGAGACCTTGGGGCTCGAAAAGGCGTTTCCGAGCGTCGGGCCGGAATGCGTCAAGGGCATCGAGATCAACCCATTCGCGGCCGAGCTTGCGCGCGTGTCGGTGTGGATCGGTGAAATCCAATGGATGCGCGAACACAACTACAGCGCATCGCGCAATCCGATCTTGAAATCGCTCGAAACTATTGAGTGCCGCGATGCGCTGCTGAACCCGGATGGGTCCGAAGCAGAGTGGCCGGAAGCGGATGTGATTATCGGCAATCCGCCGTTTTTGGGTGATCGGCGGATGATCGGCGTTCTTGGCGAGAACTATGTAAGTACGCTTCGAAACAGATACTCGGAAAGAGTGCCCGGTGGAGCAGACCTTGTTTGTTATTGGTTCGCAAAGTCCAACGAGTCAACCGACGATAAGGATTGTGATCGCGTCGGGCTAGTATCCACAAATTCGATAAGGGGTGGAGCTAACCGGGTAGTGCTCGACAATATCACTGTGGGAGGTCAGATCTTCGACGCATGGGCCGACGAGCCTTGGGTCGTCGATGGTGCCGCAGTTCGAGTTTCGTTGGTATGCTTTTCGAAACAAGATACGCGAATGGTGCGGCTAGACGGGCAACCGGTGGCGGAGATTCATTCCGACCTCACTGCCCCCGCCGATGTATCAGGGCCAAATCTAACGCGATCTGTCCCGCTAGTTGCAAACTCACGAGTTGCATTCATCGGGTCGCAAAAAAATGGACCATTCGATGTTTCCGGTGACACTGCGAGAAAATGGCTGGACGCACCAGTTAATCCCAACGGTCGGCGCAATAGTGAGGTCGTTAGGCCTTGGACAAACGGCACGATGATTGTAGGCGACCGATTTTCCGATCGCTGGATTGTCGATTTCGGAAATGATATGTCCGAGTCGGACGCGGCACTATTCGAGCAGCCGTTCAAACATGTTCAAGAACACGTCAAGCCCACTCGACTAGCTCTGCGGCGAAAATGGCATCGTGAAAAATGGTGGTTGCACGGCGATCCACGACCTGCACTAAAGAGGTCGGTAGCGCCATTCTCTCGCTTTTTAGTGACACCTCGCGTTGCAAAGCACCGCATATTCGTCTGGAGGCAGGTTCAAGTTCTTCCGGATAGCGCGACGGCCGCCATCGCCCGCGACGACGACACGACGTTCGGGATTTTGCATTCCAAGTTTCATGAGCTGTGGTCGTTGCGCATGTGTACGTGGCTCGGCGTCGGCAACGATCCCCGCTACACGCCGACGACCTGCTTCGAAACCTTCCCCTTCCCCGAAGGGCTGACCCCGAATATTCCGGCGTCGCAGTATGCCGCCGATCCTCGGGCGATGGCGATTGCCAAAGCCGCCGCCCGCCTCAACGAGTTGCGCGAGAATTGGCTGAACCCGCCCGACCTCGTGATGCGCGTGCCCGAAGTCGTGCCCGGTTATCCCGATCGCATTTTGCCCGTCGATGACAAGGCTGCCGCCATTCTGAAAAATCGCACGCTCACAAAACTATACAACGAGCGGCCCGCCTGGCTCGACCACGCCCACAAGGATTTAGACGCCGCTGTGGCCGCCGCCTACGGCTGGCCCGATGATTTGACCGACGAACAGATTTTAGAGAAGCTGTTTGCACTAAACCAGGAACGCGCAGCAAAGCAATGAGCGGGTGACCCATGGCATTCAGCAAATGTCCCGAATGCGGCGAGACGAATTACGAAGAGAATAGTACCAGCTTCAGAACTTTCGACTGTGGGTTCGTAGGATTCTACAATGATCGCGACAAACGTTGCGGCAATCCCAAAGGCCGCGCGCCCGCCATCCCCGCCGAGATCGCACGATACCGCCTGGCGCTATTGGACGCCGCGCAGGCGGCCGAAACAATCGGCAAGGACATGAAAGCGAACGGCGCCGCTCCCGAGTTCGCCGGACGCTGCTTGGAGCTTGCGCGTCAGATGCGAGAGTTCGCAGGCCACACGGCCGAATTCGGCGGCGCGGGCAAAGGCCGTAAGGCAACGGCGAAGGTTCTCTCGATTTTCCGCAAGCCTTGGTCGAAGTGAAGTTTAGGTCGAAGTGATCGCCCATCCCCTCCCAAAAAAAAAGGCGGAGCTTTGGGGCTCCGCCTCAAGGTTTAGGAGGTAGGTCGTCATAAAGTGCAGGTCGTCGTCGTCTCGAAGTGCCCGTATCCAAGACGCACGCTAAAGGCGAGCAAAGGAAGCGGAGAAATTCATACGGCTGTTATTGCCACGGCCCCTTTGACAGGACCGGAAGCCGCGCCCACCGCAGACTTCCTTGAGACCGAGTATGCCCGAAGGGTTTCTTCAACTGCTAACGGCCGGCGTTCAAATGCGAGGTATTGGGCCACCAGGCGGCGGCCTTCGCCGGGCTTGGTGAAGGCCGGGAAAATGCAGTGCAGCATCCTCGCCGCAAAGGCATTTCAAATGCAGTTTCTCGCGTTGAGAAAGTATTAGGACCGTGGGTTAGGCAATAGGCACGCCCGCGATCTTGAGAGCGAATGCATAGGTGAGCGCCGTGTCCTTCAAAGACTCAAAACGGCCCGACGCGCCGCCGTGTCCCGCGCCCATGTTGGTTTTGAGCAGCACGAGATTGCTGCTTGTATTGAGCGCGCGCAGTTTCGCGATCCATTTGGCCGGCTCCCAATAGGTGACGCGCGGATCGGTGAGACCTGCAACCGCGAGGATGTGCGGATAGGCCTTGGCGGCGACGTTGTCGTAGGGCGAATAGCTTTTGATATTGGCGAACTCTTCCGGGTTCAGGATCGGGTTTCCCCACTCGGGCCACTCGGGCGGCGTCAAGGGCAGATCCTTATCGAGCATGGTGTTCAAAACGTCGACGAAGGGAACTTCGGCAACGATGCCGAGAAAGAGTTCGGGCGCCATGTTGGCGACCGCGCCCATCAGCATGCCGCCAGCCGAGCCGCCTTGCGCGACGATGCGGCCGCGTTGAGTCAAACCGGTTGTGACGAGATAGTCGCCCGCCGCAATGAAGTCCGTGAAGGTGTTGACCTTGTGCTTCATCTTGCCGGACGTGTACCAGCGGTAGCCCTTGTCCTTGCCGCCGCGAATGTGGGCGATGGCGTAAATAAACCCGCGATCGACGAGCGAGAGGCGCGCCGTGGCGAAGGCGGCGGGCATCGAAATGCCATAGGCGCCGTAGCCATAAAGCAGGACTGGCGCTGTGCCATCGAGGGGCGTCGATTTTTTGTAAAGCAGCGTAACGGGAACGGTTTCGCCGTCGGCCGTGGGCGCGAAGACGCGGCGCGTCACATAGTCTTGAGGGTTGTGACCGCTTGGCACGTCCTGGCGCTTGCGGAGAACGCGTTCGCGCGTTTGCATATCGTAGTCGTAGACCTCGGCCGGCGTCGTCATCGACGAATACGTGATGCGGAGGTTCGTGGTTTTAAACTCGAATCCGGCCGCCATGCCGAGCGCGTAGGCTTCTTCATCAAAGCGGATGTTGTGTTCGTTCGCGGCATCGAGGGAATCGCCGTTGAATGGCGTAATGACGATGCGCGGCAGGCTGTCTTCGCGTTCAAGGCGGGCCATGAAGTTTTCGAATATGGCCGTATCGATGATGAGGCGGCCCGGTTTGTACGGCACGATCTCGTGCCAGTTGCTTTTGCCCGGGGAGTGTACGGGAGTCTGGACGATGCGGAAGTCTTCCGATTTCTCCGAGTTTGTCGTGATGATCAGCATCGACGAGTGATGCTCGACGCCATATTGGTGACCCTTCACGCGCGCTTCAACAAGGCGCGGGGCGGCGGAAGGTTCGTCCGCGTCGATCAAGCGGACTTCGCTTGTCTCGTGGTCGTGAATGTCGATACAGATGAATTTTTGTGACTGCGTGGCAGACAAACCGACGTAAAAGCCGATGTCTTTTTCTTCGTAGATGAGTACGTCGGAGCTGACTTGCGTGCCGAGGGTGTGGCGGTAGACGTAGAGCGGGCGGTGATTGTCGTCGACGCGCACGTAGATGAGCGTCTTGCCGTCGCGGGCCCAGACCATGTCTCCGCGCGTATCGGGAATTTCATCTGCCAGCGTTTCGCCGGTTTCAGAATCGCGGATGCGGATGGTGTAGAGTTCGGAGCCCTTGTCGTCGGTCGCGTAGGCGAGGAACTTGTGATCGAGCGAATGGGTGGAGCCGCCCAAGTGCCAATAGGTTTTGCCTTTGGCCTCCGCGTTGCCGTCGAGCAGGATCTCAGGCTCTTCGACGTTGCCGCCGCGCTTTATGCGGCACATCTCGGCGTACTGGCCGCCTTTGACGAAGCGCGGGAAGTATTCGTACGGGCCGTGCGGCGTTGGCACTTGCCGGTCGTCTTCCTTGAGGCGCGCTTTCATCTCCTTGAAAAGCGTATCCTGCAGCTCTTGGGTGCCGGCAAGCTGCGCCTTCATGTAGGCGTTCTCGGCTTCGAGGTGGCTGCGGATTTCAGCGTCAAGGAGGGAAGGATCGCGCATGACCTCCTGCCAATTGTCCGCCCGGAGCCACGCGTAGTCGTCGCTGAGCGTGACGCCGTGGTGGCCCGTGACTTTGGGCGCGCGGCGGGCTTTGGGCGGGAAAGTGGCGGCGGAATCGGGCGGCGTATTGGACATGGTTGAAGCTTGACCTTCAATTTGAGGATGCGTTCGATCTTGTGTTTGCGGATGCGAGGTGGCGCGCCCGGACAAACTCGGGATCGGGGGAGAGGCGACGGACAATCCCTTGCGGAAGGTGTCCGGTCAACCGCCGGGCAGGCCTAGCACGGCAGCTCGGGCGCTCGAGAAAACTTCCCGGCACTTCCCAAGTCTGTGCCAAGAATTAGCGATGTCAACAACTGACAAAGGCCCAATGTTGACAATCGAATTCGAATGTTGTCCTAAGTTACGTAGTCTCCATGCTGGTTAGGTGTGGGGTGCTGCGCGCATAATTCGAGTTTTGACGGTAAAACTTAGGGTTAGATTTGGCGAGCAGCCAAACTGGGAATAATATCCTAGGCTTTGCTCGTGCAGCTAGCGTGAGTACATTGGAAGGAATAGGGTATGGAAGGTTCTGGCCCACCCGAACTTGTGAATATTACGGCGACCATCGTTGCCGCTTATGTCAGTAACAACTCGATTTCCTCGAGCGATCTTCCCGGATTGATCGCCGATACGCACGCCGCCTTGAGCCGCGCGGCGGGCCGCGCCGTCACAATCGAGCGTGACGAAAACAAGCCCAAGATCGCGGTCAAAAAATCGGTGATGGCGGACTACATCATCTGTCTTGAAGACGGCAAAAAGTTCAAATCGCTGAAGAGGCACCTGCGTACCCACTTCAACCTGTCTCCGGAAGAGTATCGCGAGAAGTGGGGCTTGCCGCACGACTACCCGATGGTCGCGCCGAACTATGCCCGCGCACGGTCGGATCTCGCCAAGAAGATGGGACTTGGTACGCGCAAGTAGGATCGTTGCAGTTTTTGAAATGAGAAAGGTCCGCTACGTGCGGACCTTTTGTATTTGCGCGGCAGCTTTGCAATTGTGCTGACGGCGATCGAAAGATTCTTGGGTTTGCAATGCCGATTGCTCCAAGCGCAAGTGGCGCGCGAGCTGTTGATGCCGGGCGACGTCATAAGCCCAATGCCCGGCGCGCCCGCGGGACCGCTCTTGACGCAAGGCCTTCTCCAAGCGGCTGACCGTCCGCCTTCGCCCGGGAATCGAGACGTCGGCGATTTCGTTGGGCCAGGCCGCAAGCAGCCGCTGTAGGTCGCCGCACCGCCTGTGTGCATCGACCTGACTGTGAGGCTCATGACAGGCGGGGCGAGTTCCGGTATTTCTGATTTTTTCCATGGGCCATGATCGCCCCGTGCCAGAGGGCGGGGAGAGGCCGGTTCGAAATTTTTCGCCAGAATGGTGAACGCGAAAATGAAATCGTGCATTCCGCCAAGCCCTTTACGCCTCCACGCGCATTTAGCTGCGGAACGGCGGCGCGTGCCGTATCATCGGCGTCATTGATCAGTTTGATTGGGTGCGTCGAGATGCTTCAAACGCAACACGTCAAGTGCGAGACTTCCGGAACGGAACCCGAAGACGACCCATCGGAATTGATCGACGGGCCTGCCTACGCAGCAGCCCTCGAAGCGCGCCGGATCATCGAATTGGCGGTCTTCTGGGTGCTTGGCGCCGGCGTTGTTAACCCTAGACACGACGGCTGGCCCGAGCCCGGACTTATCTTGGCCCGCCACGTCTCCATGTATCTGGCTCATGTTGCTTGCCGCATGTCGCTCAGCGATGTCGGCCGGCTTTACGCCCGCGACCGCACGACCGTTGCCTACGCGTGCGCCTCAATAGAAGACCGGCGCGACGACCCGAAGTTTGATCGCGCGCTCGAGCTTCTCGAATGGGCCGTTCCCATGATGGCGGCGCGGCCCGCAGCTTACCGTTTCCCTTTTTGATAAGAGGTTACAGGATATGGGCGCAAAGAAGAGCAGCCGCGTGCCGGAATGCATGGCCGAACGCGGTCCGCACACCGTTCCTATTGTGAATGCGGACGAAAGCCCGCTTTCCTGGCTCGCGCGGCGCAAGGACAAGGAGGGTCGGCCGCTCATTTCGCGGCCCGAGTTCGATGCAGGCGAGCGCCTGCGCGCCGATTTCTATTTTTCCCGGATGGCGCCGCGCGTTACCGGCGATTGGAGCGGCATGTCGATCGACAAGAATGCCAGGCGCGCGGCACCGGGTTTCGGTGTCGATATAGCGGATAACATATTGGCGGCGCGCGAGCGGGTGCGCCTAGCTTTACGCGCCGCAGGACCGGAGCTTTCGGGCATTTTGATCGACGTGTGCTGCTACTTGAAGGGACTTGAGACTCTGGAAAAGGCGTCGGGCTGGCCGCAGCGATCCGGCAAGATCGTTCTCCAGATTGCGCTTGCCCGGCTTGCACGGCACTATGGGTTGGTGCGCGACCGCGATTTTCATGGCGGAGCACATCCTGGGCGCCTCAATCACTGGGGAGCCGAGAACTACAAACCGCGCATCGAGGCCGATCAACTTTGACCGGCTGTTGCGCCCGCGATAACGGCGCGTGCGTCGGAGCGGATGCGCTCAACCATAGAAGCCAGACCGTTCGAGCGCTGCTGGGTCAGATGATCCTTAAGGCCAAGGTCCGCGAAAATTTTCTGGGCGTCGATAGCCAGAATTTCGTCCGCCGTCTTGCCTTCGTAAAGGGCAAACAGCACGGCGATCAATCCTTGAACGATGAGAGCGTCGCTGGCGCCTTGCATGGCGAGCTTGTCGCGTCCGCCGCCGCCCGCCGGAATACGTTTTGTGTTAAGCCAAACTTGGCTGGCGCAACCGCGCACTTTGGTGGCTTCCGTTCTCAGATCTTGGGGCAGATCGGGCAATTCGCGGCCAAGCTCGATGACGTAGCGGTAGCGGTCCTCCCATTCGTCGAGGACGGCGAAATCGGATTGTATGCCGTCGAGGGTCATCGTGCGCCTTGTGCCGGCGCGCTTTGGCAGCGCCGCTCTCCACCACACATAGGCGCGGGCGCGGCCCTGCCGCAAGACCGGCGTAGGGACGCGGGGCGTCTTAGCCGCGCTTTTGACCGGTTTTTCCGCGCCAAGCCGGCTTAAAATCGCTTGGTGCGAGCGTGTTTGCCGGCGCTTTGGGCGTGGAAGCGGGAGCTTGAACAGAGATCGCGCCGGTTTCGAAGTTGGCCGCGCCTTTGTCCGTCATCATGTCGTAGGCTAATTTGGCGCCGAACTCGGCCTTCTTCACGAACTGATCCCAGAGCGTCGACGATTGTGCGCATGTTGCGCCATTGCGCTCGCAAAACGTGACGGCCCAGTTGGCGGCAAGTGCCGCGCGATTGTACAGCATCTCCTGCTGTTCGCGGTCCGCCGGTAACAGCGCCATGCCAACGGCCGCGACAGCGGCCAATTTGAACAGTCCCATCGTCTCAACTCCAAACCAATTGCAGGAACGATCGAAAAATTCCGCCCGCAACGGCTCCTTCTATTCGAGAAAAAACTCTAGCAAGCATTGCTCAAAAGAACGCGTCTGGGGGCCCGGCAATTCGAAGCGGTTTTGCGCCAAGTTTTGAGGGCATTTGCGTAAAAATCGATGGATCGCAATGGTTCTGCGGTTTTGCCAGGAAACGCGCGGGTTTTCGACGGTTAATGGCTCCTTAACGGGCGCGGAAGATACTGGCGCCGTGAAACGGACATTGGAAAAAAGTTTGAACTAAAGCGGACCCAGGATGCTGAACATGGTGACGTCGGTTCGCGCGCGCATGGCGGGAAGCGCATTTTTTATCCTCGGCACGGTTGTGGCCGCCAATCTCTTTTTCTTCCAGGAAAAGCGCCGGGTGAGCCCCGTCGAGACCGCCGCCATGACCACGAAGCTGACGCAGGATGCGCCTTCTGCACAAGATTTCGCAGGCGGCGCGCCGATCGTGGTGCGGCCGGGTACTGCCACCGCATCTCAGACGCCATCCGGCGCACAGTCTCCGGCAAAATCCGAACTAGAGGCAGCCATGAGCCGCCCGGATATTATTCGCGGCATTCAACGCGAACTCAACGCACGGGGATATGCGCCCGGCGCGCCGGACGGTGTTGCCGGTCTCGTGACGCGGGCGGCGGTGATGGCCTACGAACACGACAACGGGGTCCCTTTAACGGGCGATGCGACGCAAGAGCTATTAGGGCGTATTGTGCTCGGACCCGCTGTGCCGGCTATCGCGCGGCCCGGCAAATCGGACGTGAAGGGCGCCGAGGCCGCCGCCGTGGTGAAGTCCGTGGCCCAGCTATTGGCGGCGCAAGGCTACGCGGTGGCAAAATCGGATGGCGGGATCGACGCCGCTCTGGTGAAAGCCATGCGCGATTTCGAGGCCGATCAAAAACTCCCTGTGACCGGGCGCATTTCGGCGGCGCTCGTCAGCCGCTTGATCCGTGTGCAAGGGCAGACCAGGACCACCGCGCAACGCTAACCGTTTTGCTAGGCACCATAGTAGCGTTAGGAGATGCACGAATGGATCGGCAGCGAGGCAACCTGGCGCGATGCGCTTAAAATCCGAGATCTGGGTCAAAGCCTACATTCGCCGCTGTCAGGCAGCGGGCGCACCGGCCGTGGTCGTAAAACATGGCGATGACGACGCAGGCGCCATTTACATACGGGTTTCACGCCTCGACGGGCAGGCGGCCCTCTTCGGTCCGGCCCCCGCCGGATTGAGCGGTGCGGATTTTGACCGGCGCTGGGTCTCTCTATTCGGTGAAGACTTCGTGTCTGAAGCGGACGCGCAAAGCTATCTCGACCGCGAAGCACGTTTTGACGGCGACCTATGGGTTGTCGAAGTCGAAGACCGCCAGGGGCGCCACTTCCTCGGCGACGATCTCATGAGCGGCGATAGGCCTGCGTCCAATGCTTGGCGCGCCGATTAACCGGGCTTTAATACGTTTACCCCTCAATTCCTCCCTAGCGCTGATTCTGGTGGCCTCAGCGCTGTTCCTCACTTGAGATAGGGTCTCATCGGAGGCGCGCCTTTAGAAGGCAACGGGACGCCGAACACGGCCGAGAGCCGTCGAACTGGGGCCGCACATGGCGACCATATTGGAATTCCCCTCCGGCTCGCGAGCGGGTGCGTTCGCGGCAAGGGATCGAAACGGCCGGGGAACTTCGGCAGAGATCGTTTTTTTCCCGGGCGTGCGTTACGAGCGCTGGGAAGAGGCGTCGCGAGACACGAAACTAAAACGTAGACCGAAGAAACGCGACAAGTTAGAACTGCGCGACTGAGATTTGAGTTGCCGAGTATCGCGTGCGGCGAGGGGCGATCCGGATTGGATCAATACGCCTTTGGCCCGCATGAGGCTTGTGCCAACCCTGTTTCGCTTTCGGCCCGATAAGCGAGCCCCCGGTCGGGTGCACGCACCACAATCAAGCCTTCGCGCGCAGCAACCGTCAAAGGTGCTTGACCGGCGTTGATGATGCCCTTGGCTTCGGGCGTCAATCCCATGAAGCGATCGTCGGCCGGAACAATGGTGAGCGCGATTGAAGTTGCCCGCCCGGGCGAGGCGGCAGCAAAGTAAGCACTCGATCCGTCCGGATTGAAAATGCCAATCGTCCAGCCGTGATCCGGCAGCTTGGCGCTAACGCCGACCGGACCGCTGGCTGTATCGAAGTGGCAGATCGCGTAACGCGCATCCGGCGACAGAAATGGCAGGGGCTGATGTCCCGGCGCAACCGGCGCAAGAACCGACATTTTGTTGATTGGCAGCGATGGCTTGAGCTTTGCGAAGGCGGAATTGGCGGTATCGTTCATGGCGGCGAGCGTTGCTAGAATATGCACGACGCCGGCGGCCGCTGGGATCGCCGCGAAGTAACGCCAGTTCAGCAGCCGCTTATTCTCGCCCTCTATCATGAGCAGTTTTCCCTGCGGATCGCCGGCAGCAACTTGTGGCGCCCGGCGCGCTCTTCTTGCGACAGCCCTGTTGCGGGATCGAGTACCGTGAAGACGAGGGAGAGCCGTCCTGCGCCGCCGGTTGGGAGCCAGTTACCGGCGCGTGCGTCGCGTCCCAGCGTGACGATGTAAGATCCGTCGGGATTGGCCGCGACCGTGTCGCTGGTGAAAGCGTAGCGCGCCGCATCGTTGGCAATGAGTTTGCCGCGCCGATCGAAAACGGAAATGCTCCACCACATGCCGGCCGCATACGGGCCTTCGATCAGATAATCGCAGGACGAATGAAGGTAAGCGCCGAACGAATCCGAGTTGGCTTGAAATACGCCGGCTGCCTCCGACGATAATTGCAGGGTTCCGCTTCTGGCGATGTGCGCGCGCGTGTAGGGATCGGCGTCCGATTGCCCGGCGTGCCGCCAAAGAACCCAAGGGCCAAAGGCGTCGGTCGAAATCTTCGATCCGTTGTTGATCATCGTGCGGCTCGAGTAAATCCCGGAGCTCAGCACCATGGCGGCGGTGAGACCGAGGGCGACGATGCGCGTGATCGTCGCCGTGATACTGCGCAACGCGTTTTTGAGCGGGCTTGGGGTCCGGCTTGGGGCCGCACTCGCAACCGGACTGGCAACCAAACTGGCAACCAAACTGGCGGCCGGACTCGCAACCGGATTTTCAGCTTCGCTAATTGCCACGGCGCGCGGGCTCCTGGGCGTTTTGCGGCGAGAAGGCCGCGTCCGCAGGCTTTTGTTTGGCAACCGCCGCGCGTTGTTGCGCGGAATTCGGCTCGAGCGTTCCTGAAGCGGAATTGGCACCATCGATTGCTGCCCGCTTATCGGGCTTTGCTTCGGGCTTAGTTTCGGGCTTGGCTTCCGGTTTGGTGCCGGACGGTTGTTGCGGGGCAGAGGGCGCGGGCACGGCCGCCGGTGCTTGGCCGCTGCCGGCCGGTGCCGGCGGTTGTGGCGCACCGGGTGCGGCACCCGGTGTTAGCGCTGCCGGTTGAACGGCGGGCGCGGGCTCGGCAATGCCGCCTGCTTTGCGCAGGGCTTGCGCGAGCTTGATCAGCGCGGTTCGCGAGCGTTCGGAGAGAATGCTCGCGGTGCGTTTTGTGCCGTCGGGAGACATTTGGTCTTGTTGCGAGACGACGCCGGCCGCGATCTCGGCTTTCTTTTCATCTGCCAGACGCTGCTGCTCGGCTATGAGCGCGGGGTGCGGCTCAAGGCCGGGAATAGTTGGAATGTTCATATCGGTGTGGGCGATCTTCATGAACGTATTCCAGATGGGGGCCGCATACTGCCCGCCCGTCACGCCGCGCTCGCCGCCCGACATGGCGCGGTTGTCGTCATTGCCGAGCCAGACGCCGGCAACGTAACGGCCGGTGAAGCCGACGAACCACGCGTCCTTGGGGCCGGTCGACGTTCCGGTTTTGCCGGCAACGTTCGTGAACTCCAGCGCGGCGCGCGTGCCTGTGCCTTCGGTCACCACTTTCTGCATCATGTAGTTCATTTGTTCGGCAACCTTGCGGCTGACGACTTGGGGCGCGGGCTGTTCGTCGCGCTCGCGCGAATAGAGGAGTTCGCCCTTGCTCGTCGTGATATCGAGGATGCTGTAAGGTTTGGCGAGCTTGCCGCCATTGGCAAAGGTCGCGATGCCGCCGGTGTGTTCGATGACGGTGATGCCGCCGTCGCCAAGTGCCATGGAGCAAGATTTCTTGACGCCGGCGATGCCGACGCGTTTGGTCATATCGATGACCTTTTCGCGCCCGACGTCGAAGGAGAGTTCGGCGGCGACGGTGTTGAAGGATTTGGCGAGGCCAAGCCACAGCGGCATGCTTTGCCCGGTGCCGTGCCCGCCGCCGTAGTTTTGCGGGCTCCAGCCTCGCGGTCCGCACGAACGCGAACTATCGCGCACTTTCGTTTCCGGATTGTAGCCGTTCTCCAGAGCTGTTGCGTAGACGTAGACTTTAAAGGACGAACCGGGCTGGCGCTTGGCTTTGGTGGCGCGGTTGAATTGGTTTTCGCCGTAGTCCTGGCCGCCGACAATGGCGCGCACCGCGCCGTCGGTTTCCATAACGACCATAGCGCCCGCGCCGATGTTCATGTGGCGGCCTTCGGAGGCAATTGCCGCGCTCATAGTTTCATCCGCCTGGCGCTGCAGTTTCATGTTGACGGTGGTGCGGGCGGTGAGAACGTATTGGCCTTTGCCTTCGGCCAAGCGCTGCACTTCTTCGAAGGCCCAATCGAGAAACCACTCGGGCGACGTAGAATTCGAATGATCGATGGTTTTGGCGGGGTTCATGCGGGCGGCGTGAACCTGGCCCGCCGTGTAGAAACCGGCTTCGACCAGATTGTCCAGCACTTCGCTGGTGCGCGCACGCGAGGATGCCAAATTGACATGCGGGGCAAATTTGGCCGGTGCCTTAAAAAGTCCGGCCATCAAAGCGGATTCGGCCATGTTCACTTCGCGCACGCTCTTGCCGAAATAATACTGCGCCGCAGCCTCGACCCCGAATGCGCCGCCGCCCATATAGGCACGGTCGAAATAGAGTTTGAGAATTTCGCGCTTCGTGTAGCGGCTTTCGAGCAGGAACGACAGGAACAATTCTTTGACCTTGCGCTCGATCGAGCGTTCGGAAGAAAGGAACAAGTTCTTGGCGAGCTGTTGGGTCAGCGTCGAGCCGCCTTGCACCACGTCGTTGGCCTGGATGTTGGTCAGCAGTGCACGCGCGGTGCCGTAGAAGTCGACGCCGATATGCTCGAAGAAGCGCCGGTCCTCGGTCGCGAGCGTCGCTTTGATCAGGGCGTCGGGAATGTCGTCGAGCGGTACGGCGTCGTTATGAAGAATGCCGCGCTTGCCAAGCTCGTTGCCGTCGGCGTCGAGAAGTTTGACGGCAAACTTGCCGGTTGAGAATTTGCTCTCGTCGAATTCGAGCAATGCCGGGAGTGCGGCCGCGTAAAGCAGAACGAAGCCGCCGGTGGCGAGGGACACGCCTTCCGACAAGAGTTCGTTGAGCAAGCGTTGCCAGCCTTTCAATTGGAAACGGGCGAACCAGCTGGAGCCGGCGTTCCAACCATCCTTGGACCACGACCACGCGTCGGTGAGGACGGAGTTGATCTTGGAATCAAGTCCGAGCCGCCAGTTAAAGCGCCGGTCGCGTCCGCCGAGTTCTTGAAACCAGTCGTTCAATTGGTCGTGCCTTGTTTTGGGCCGCGCTCATGGCAAATGCCAGTTGGGGCTAGTGCCAGTTGGGGCCAATGCCAGTTGGGGCCAATGCCAGTTGGGTCCAATACCTGTACAAGTTAGAGGCCGGGTTCAAGAATGGACCTCGCGCCCGGTTGCGAAGCGGATAAAACACTGCACTACGATTCCCACGTTTTCTATCCTAAGGCGACCAAATTGTGATTATTTGGCGGTAGGGGCGAGTGGGGACGCGGAGACCGGCCAATTGAGCGAAAAAAACCAGCCGTTTTGGAAGACCAAGACACTCGAGGAGATGTCTCCGCGGGAGTGGGAATCGCTGTGTGACGGGTGCGCGCGCTGCTGCCTCGTGAAGCTTGAAGATGAAGATACAAGTGAGATCCACCTGACGCGGCTCTCGTGCAAGCTGCTGCACGTCAGATCCTGCCGCTGCACCAATTACGAGAACCGTTTCAAACTGATGCCGGATTGCATCGAAATCACGGTCGAAAAGGTGCGCGAACTAAAGTGGCTGCCGCAAACCTGCGGATACCGCGCGATTGCCGAGGGGCGGGAGCTTGCGTGGTGGCATCCGCTTATTTCGGGCACGCAAGACACGGTGCACGAAGCCGGCATTTCGGTCTCGGGTTTCGCGATGAGCGAAGCACGCGTCAAGGAGGAGAACTACGGCCGCTACATCATCGATGATTTCAAGCCGGAGGAGGAGAGGTAGGCAATTGGCAATGGGTAATTAACAACAGGGTTAAGGGGTGGGGTGAAAATAATTTCAGGCTATTGACCACTTGACGTATGTAACCGCATCGGCTATATAGGATGGCAGAAGGAAAACCCGCCATGTCCAAGCCCATGCCGATCACCGAATTTATGAAGCTTTTTCCGAATGATGACGCCTGTTTGGAGCACCTGTTCAAGAGCCGGTACGGCTACGATCACGAGTGCCCAAAATGCGGCCAAACGGACCTTTGGAAGCGTCTGAGCAAGATGCCCGCCTATACCTGCTCGTGCGGGCACCACATTCACCCCATGGTCGGCACCCCGTTCCACAAGAGCCACACACCTTTGCAGAAGTGGTTTTACGCCATGTACCTGTTCACCACGACCCGTCACGGGGTTCCGGCCAAGGAACTGCAACGGCAACTCTCGGTGAACTACAAGACGGCTTGGCGCATGGGTCACGAAATCCGCAAATATCTTGCGCACGTTGACGGTGACGGCCCGGTTGGCGGCCATGTGGAGATTGACGAGACGATGGTTGGTGGCAAGCGGGCAGCCAAACCCGGCAAGACCGGACGGTCTGCGGAAGGCAAGACAATCGTGCTCGGCATGGTTGAGCGCGGCGGCAACATCATAACCCGAGTGGTGCCGGACATAAAGCGCATCAGCCTCGAAAAGCACATCATCCGCAAGGTGGACCGCTCCGCGACGGTCAGCACCGATGAATTGAACTCCTACAAGCGCCTATCCATGTACGGCTATAAGCACGCCGCCGTGAACCATGCTCAAGGCGAATACGTTCGCGGCGATGTCCACACGAACACGATTGAGGGGTTCTGGTCGATCCTGAAACGGTCGATAAAAGGCACCCACGTTCACGTGTCGGCCCGGCACCTGCCTAAGTACCTCGGTGAATTCGAGTTCCGCTGGAATCTCCGGCACGATCCGGCGGCGATGTTCCCGTATCTTCTAAGACGCCTTGCGACATCGCAGACAAGAGCTTGAGAAAGCGGTCGCGATCCGCTTCCAGCGGGTGCTCTTTGCAGAACTGCTTGAAGGCGCCGCTTTCGCGGGCTTCTTCAAGGGAGAGGAATTTACCGCGCGACATTTTTTCGGTTTCTCATCCAATTTGATACTACTGGAATTTCCCAGCCTGGGAGGTCACTATCCCTTCTAATTTCCGCAATCAGGCCGCCAAAGTAAAGATAAGCCGATAAGGCCACCACCGCGAAGCCAAACGCACCAACAAATAGAAGCCCGGTAGGCTTGTCAGATGCCATCCATTCCTTAGCAAAAAAACTTGCGAACGCTAACGCAACGGATCCGATACCGCTCGAAAAACCGAGAAACTTGAGTTCTTTAGTTGTAATTGTGAGATAGGTCATGCGGCGCACCGGGTAATGATCTGCAACCTTGACCGGTCGAGATTGTCTACTCCGCGCAATGCCTGCGCCACCCGCCCGCGTTTCGGAGCTAGCCACATTCGCCAATTTGGCACCTTCGAAATTGGCTGCTTCATTTGGCTGCGATTGGTTAGCCATCTTTGCGTGTCTCTTGGACTTGCTGGGCTGCCAACGCATCCTCGATAGGCTTGAGCATACTTTCGAGTAGTTTTTTGAGCTCTATGGCGTCTTGAAACGCCAAGACGACCGCTGAGCGAAATGCAGTCGGCCTGTCGGTAAACACCGTCTCTGCAAAAGCTATCCTTGCGCCCGCAGGGGTCATGGTCACAAAAAAGCGATTGGCAAACAAAGCTGGCCCAATGGCCGCGTCTATATCTGGTATTACTGTTGTCGCCTGCACGGTGTCGCGTAGCTCGTCCGCCATGCGCAGTCCTCCGACTCGGTTCCTGTGCTTCCATATCACAGCCTCCGAATCCCTCATTCGTGAACTGGTTAACGTCCACAGCCCTCCAAGCCGTTAAGCATAAAGTCAAAAATCCGAGTCCAAACACCCGCTTAAAAGGGGTGAAATCGCTAGGCTGGATAGCCCTATCACGTTGAAACTTCAATCTAACCCCCGTTTTGACATACGTCAACTGGTCATACGCCAGATCTCGTGAGAAAAGAGAAATGGGGCAAGCGGCCGGGGGCGGCGAAATGCCGTAAAGCGACGGGGCGGTCGAAGAACGGGCAGACGCCCACGTGCGACGAGACGCCCATTACTGATGAAACGGCGGAGAATGCGGCGGGCGGCGCGGCCGGAGTCGCGGATGAAGCAGCGTCGAAGGCCAGCAATACGACCAAACGAAACACCAAGAAGGACGTGCCGAAGCCGGCCGATCTTCTTAAGCGCGTCTATGGGGCGATCGCCAAGGAACTCCGCAAACTCAACGATCAGACCGGCACAACCAGTCAAGATCGCGAGCGTGGATCGCGCGCGCTATCGCAGATTATGAACTCATTCGAAAAGGCCGTGAAGATGCAAAAGAAAGTCGAAAAGAAGCGCGGAGGCAACAAGCGGGACAAGGAAACGCTGCAAGATGCGGAAGCCATGCGCAGAAAGATTGCGGAACGTCTGGAGCATCTCCACCGCGAACGGCTGGCAGCTCAGTGATCTCACCACGTTGCCACCGGATGAATTGACGTTTTCTTTTCATGACTGGCAGTTCTGGGCGCATGTGGATCAGCTTGCGCCAGATTTGTTCGCGTCCGGGGAAGCTTGGCGCGTTTGGATGCTGCTCGGCGGGCGCGGTTCGGGCAAGACGCGGGCTGGCGCCGAGTGGGTTCGCGAACAGGCAATTGGCGAGAGTGCGGACCTGCGTGAGCCCGTGCGCATTGCGCTCGTCGGCAAAACAATAGGCGACGTTCGCAACGTCATGATCGAGGGCGTCTCGGGGTTGCTGGCGATCGCGCCGGGCTCGGAGCGGCCGTTGTTTGAACCGTCGAAGCGGCGGCTGACGTGGCCGAACGGGGCGATCGCGGAAATGTTTTCCGCCGATGAGCGCGATGGACTTCGCGGTCCCCAGTTTCATTTCGCCTGGTGCGACGAGATGGCGAAGTGGCGCGAAGGCGAGAAAGCCTGGGACATGCTGCAGTTCGCATTACGGCTTGGAGACAATCCGCAAGTGGTCGTTACGACGACGCCTCGGCCGCACCGGTACTTGAAAAAGATCATGAGCGATCTTGCAACGGTGACGGTGCGGCTATCGACGGCGGACAACGCGAACAATCTGGCGCCGGCGTTTCTGGCCGAGATGACGCGCCGTTATGCGGGCTCTGACATTGGGCGGCAGGAATTGTTCGGCGAAGTGATCGAGGATTTGGAAACGGCGCTCTGGCGCCGTCATTGGTTCGAAGAAGCGCGCGTCGATGCAGCGCCCGAAATGACGCGCATTGTCGTCGCGCTCGATCCGCCAGTGACGTCAACGGCGGCCTCGGACGCGTGCGGGATTGTTGTCGTGGGCTTGGGTGTCGACAAGCGCGCCTATGTGCTGGCGGACCGTTCGCTGCAGGGACGCGAGCCGCAAGCGTGGGCGAAAGCGGCGATCGGTGCATATGACGATTTCGAAGCCGATTGCTTAGTGGCCGAAGTCAATCAAGGCGGCGATCTGGTCGCTGGCGTGTTGAAGCAGTTTCGCGAAGACTTGCCGGTCAAGAAAGTGCATGCGACGCGCGGTAAGTTTCTGCGCGCCGAGCCGGTGGCCGCTTTGTATGCCGAAGGCCGCGTGGTGCATGTTGGACGTTTCGAAAGATTGGAAGATCAGATGTGCGCGTTCGGGCCCGACGGCAAAGTCGAAGGCCGCTCGCCGGACCGGGTGGACGCACTCGTGTGGGCGGTGACCGAGTTGATGCTGGCGGCGAAGGGTGTGCCGAGGATGCGGGTGGTTTGAATGTTTCCCTCTCCCTACGCGCTTCACTTGCGTGGGGAGAGGGCTAGGGTGAGGGGCGGCTGCTTGTTCTGAGCGTATAGCTGCATCTCACGTTTTCTTTTTGGAGCCGCCCCTCACCCCAACCCTCTCCCCGTTAACTGCAGAAACGGGGAGAGGGAGACGCGCAGCGCCCCGCTTGCCGGGAAAGAAATAGAAGGAAAATTCGTATGGCGTTTTTACCGGAGGCGTTTCAGCGCCTGGTCACCGGGCGTGGTCGTGCGCCTGCTCAACTGAATGAAAAGGGTTCGCGCACGGGCGCGCTCGTTGCGTTCGAGCAATTGGGTGAGCCTGTTTGGAGCCCGCGCGATTACGGGCACTTCGCGCGCGAAGGCTTTATGCAAAACGCGATTTTGTATCGCGCCGTGCGCATGATCTCGGAGGCGGCGGCGTCGATCCCGCTGCTCGTTTATGAGCGCGGCGAAGAATTGGAAGATCATCCGCTTGTCGATCTGCTGCGCCAGCCGAGCCTCGATCACACGTCGGTAGATTTTCTCGAGAGCTGGTATGGGTTTTTGCTTGTAGCGGGCAACGCATATGTCGAAGCCGTCGCGATCGATGGCGAGTTGCGCGAACTGCATGTGCTGCGACCGGATCGCATGAAAGTGATCCCGGGGCCGGATGGCTGGCCGGAAGGATATGAGTACACGGCGGGCGGGCAATCGATCCGCTTCATGGATGAAGCGGTGCCGGGTGTCAGGCCCATTCTGCACACGCGAATGTTTCATCCCGCGAACGATCACTATGGGTTTTCGCCCATCGAAGCGGCGAGCGTGGCCATCGATATCCACAACGAGGCCTCGAAATGGAACAAGGCGCTTCTGGATAATTCCGCCAGGCCGAGCGGGGCGCTGGTTTATGCGGCGAGCAACGGGCAAATGACGGGCGAACAGTTTCAGCGCCTGAAAGACGAATTAGAAACCAGTTATCAAGGGGCGTGCCACGCCGGTCGCCCGCTACTTTTAGAAGGCGGCTTGGATTGGAAGCCGCTTTCTCTGTCGCCGAAAGATATGGATTTCATTGAAGCAAAGAACTCGGCGGCGCGCGAGATTGCCTTGGCGATGGGCGTGCCGCCCCAACTGTTAGGAATTCCCGGCGACAACACGTATGCGTCGCCGCAGACGTCGGGATACGCGCTGAAAGGCGTAGCTCCGGCGCCGGCAACGATGGGGCGCACGCTCGATCCGCTTCAAGCCGGCCCGGAAGGGCGCATCGATTGGGCGGCCAAAGTCAGAGTGAAGTTGTCGTTTGGCACGCTGACGTCCGCCGATCTCGTCAGCGTTGCCTCGGGCGTCAATTTGGCGGCAGTGCAGAACGCGGACGGCGAATGGGAAGTCTTGCAGTTTCTCAATGCAGTGCTTGTCGATGTTGGCACATACGAGTTGACCGGACTGTTGCGCGGACAAGGCGGCACGGAAGGGGCGATGCGGGCGCCGGTCGCCGCGAACGCGCTGTTTGTGGTTCTGGATGCAGCCGTGATGCAATTGCCGCTTGTATTGAACGATCTCAATTTGCCGCTGAACTGGCGCTATGGGCCGTCGAACCGGGGAATTGGGGACGCGTCGTATGCCGTGGTGCAACACGCGTTCAAGGGGCTTGGGCGGCGCCCGTTGTCGCCCACGCGGGTCAAGGGTGCGCGCGCCGTTGGCGGCGATTTAACGTTGACTTGGGAGCGGCGCACGCGCATCGGCGGCGATAGCTGGGACGCGCCCGATGTGCCGCTTGGCGAAGATATCGAAGCCTATGAAATCGAGATCATGTCGGGCGCGGTTTTGAAGCGCACGATTTTGGCGGAGGTACCTTCTGCGAATTACACGGCCGCGCAACAGGCGAGCGATTTCGGCAGTGTGCAAAGCGCGGTGACGTTGCGCGTGTATCAAATGAGCCAGCTCTATGGGCGCGGCGCGGCGCGGGTGGCGGTGGCGTAGGCGCCAATTCCCTCTCCCCATCGCCTTCGATGGGGAGAGGGGAGGGGTGAGGGGCGGCCTCTCAGTCTGAACAAGCAGCCGCCCCTCACCCTAACCCTCTCCCCGTTAAGTGCAGAAACGGGGAGAGGGGATTTATCGAGGTATTGTCATGAACCAACCCCAGTGGCTGACGGCTGCGTGGGCCGAATTTGGCGTGCGCGAAATTGAAGGCGGGCGCGATTCAGCGGACGTGCTTGCTTACTACAAAGAAGCCGGTCATCCGGCGATCAAGCACGATGAAATTGCCTGGTGCGCGGCATTTGCCGGCGCGATGCTCGGCCGCGCTGGAATTGGCGGCACTGGATCTCTACTTGCGCGCTCGTATCTCGGGTGGGGCGTTCCTATCGAAACGCCGCGTCCCGGCGCAATTGCGGTGCTGGAGCGGGGATCGGATCCCGGCGCAGGGCACGTTGGATTTGTGATTGGGGCGGCGGGGAAGCGTGTCTTTGTTCTTGGCGGGAACCAGGGCGGCGCGGTGTCGGTCGCGGCATTCGATACGGGCCGTGTGCTTGGGTATCGCTGGCCAAGCGATGAGCAAGAGACCTTGCCACCTGCTGTTGGCGTTTTTGACCGGGCGCTTAAGCATGTGCTGGCTATGGAAGGCGGCTTCACCGACGATCCCTACGATCCGGGCGGGCCGACGAACAAGGGCATTACGCTCGAAGTCTTCGCGCGCTGGAAGAATGTGACGATTGAGGCGACGTCGCGCGCGCGGCTCATCGACGAGTTGAAACGCATTCCCGATGATGTGGTGCGCGCCATTTATGAGGCGCGCTATTGGCGCCCGGGGCGATGTCAAGAGTTGCCCGGAAAAATCGCGGTCTTTCATTTCGATGCGTGCGTGAACCACGGCGTGACCGGCGCGGCACGGCTGCTGCAGGAGGCTGTTGGGATCGACGTTGATGGCGAGATAGGTCCCGTCACACTGGCGGCTGTGAGGCAGCGCGCAACGTCCGAAGTTCTCAATGCTTACGCCGAAGCGCGGCGCGCGCGGTACCGCTCGCTCCCGCATTTCTGGCGCTTCGGTCGCGGCTGGCTCAATCGCGTGGAGAAGACGCTGGCGGCAGCGCGGATGGAGACGAGCACGGCAACAATTCTTGAAAGCGAAACAGCGAAAGGAACAGACGTTATGATGCAAGATCCAACCAAAACGGTGGCGATGCCGGAGACTGGAAAATGGTGGATAGAATCTAAAACCATTTGGGGCGCGCTGATTACGGCGGCGGCGGCAGTCGTGCCGGTGCTCGGGCCCTTGATCGGGATAAATCTGCCGGGCGAGGTGATCCGGCAGGCGGGTGAGCAATTGTTCTCGGCCGCCCAAGTGCTTGGTGTGCTCTTTGGCACGCTGCTGACGATCTATGGCCGCATCTCGGCGGTGCAGCGGCTGACGCGTAGGGTTGTGAATGTGAAGCTTTGAGGCGCGGCATTCATCGCCGGTTCAGGGCGAGCGCGTTAACTATAGGCCCCTGAAATAGGATGCCTTGCCGATGCTACGTCCGACCCTCTTTGCCGCCGCGATTGGCTTGCCGCTCTACGGTGCGGCGGGCCTGCCCTCGCTCGCGGCGGACGGTGCCAAGTGCTTTAGCGATTGGGGAAAGGCGTCCGATGTCGTGCGCCAGAAAGGGCTTTTGACGGTCGAACAGCTCGCCAAGACCTTTGCCAACGACATTCCGGGCCAGATTGTCCGGGCAACTCTGTGCCAGGACGGCGACGATTATATTTATAAGCTCGTGGTCCGCGATAAGCAGGGCCAGCAGAAAAATGTGGTGGTGGACGCCTTGACCCACCCCAAGGCTGCCAACTCGCGCTAGAATTTGCCTCAATAGCCCCGCTATAAGGGACGCTGGAAACGTCAACCTTTGGCTGGGCTAGAGCTGTGCGCGCACTTGTTGTTGAAGATGACAAAGATTTAAACCGCCAGCTCGTCTCGGCGCTGGGCGACGCCGGTTTTGCCGTCGATACGGCAAGCGACGGGGAAGAAGGCTACTTCCTCGGCGATACCGAACCCTACGACGTCGTCATTCTCGATATCGGCTTGCCCAAGATGGACGGCATCTCGATCCTCGAACAGTGGCGCCGCTCCGCGCGCAACATGCCGGTCATCATATTGACCGCGCGCGACCGCTGGAGCGACAAGGTGTCGGGCATGGATGCCGGCGCCGACGACTACATCGCCAAGCCCTTTCACATGGAAGAGTTGCTGGCGCGCGTGCGGGCACAAGTGCGGCGCGCCTCGGGACACGCCAAATCCGAGATCGAATGCGGGCCGTTGCGCCTCGACACCAAATCGGCGCGCGTCACGTTCGACGGCCAACAGGTGAAACTGACGAGCCACGAATTCCGCCTGCTTGCCTATCTCATGCACCACAACGGCCGCGTCGTCTCGCGCACGGAATTGGTCGAGCACTTGTACGATCAGGACTTCGACCGGGATTCCAATACGATCGAAGTGTTTATCGGCCGGCTGCGCAAGAAAATCCCAGGCGAAATTATCCAGACTGTGCGCGGCCTCGGTTACCGGCTGAGCCAAGAGCCCGATGAGGCTTGACTCACTCGCGTTCCGCCTCTTTGCGACATCCCTCGGCTGGATGCTATTGGTGCTGCCGGTTGCCGGATATCTCATTTACCGCACGCACTGCGACGGCCTGCAGACCAAGTTCGACGCCGATTTGAAGAAGCTGCTGACGGCCGTTGCTTTCGATAGTATGAACACCACCGGCGACGAGCCCGTTGTGCCGCAGAACCTCTATGAACCTTTGTTCGAGGTGACGCACTCGGGTTGGTATTGGCAGGTGCGCCCGATTGATGGCGCGCCCGGCCGCCGCCTGGTCTCGCCCTCGCTCGCGAGCGAAATTCTGCCCTCCCCCTACGACAAGAAATTTCCGACCGACCCCTCGACGGGCATACGCTGGATGAACGTGCCGGGCCCCGCCGACCAGCGCATCCGCATTCTCGAGGCGATCGAGACGCTTGGGAGCGAACCGTCGAAACCGAAGTATTCGGTAATCGTCGCGGGCCCCATCGATTGGCTGGAAGCCGACTTCAAGCGTTTCCGCAATTGGCTGACCGGCGCTTTGGCGCTTGCCGGATTGGCGCTGCTGGCGTCCACGCTGCTGCAGATGCGCTTTGGACTTGCGCCTTTGCGCAGGATCGAGCGGGGCCTTGCCAACATTCGCTCCGGTGCTGCATCGAAACTTGCCGGCCGCTTGCCAGCCGAGATCGAGCCGATGCAAGCCGAACTCAATGCGCTTATCCAATCTAATCAAGACATCGTCGACCGGGCGCGTACGCAGGTTGGCAATCTGGCGCACGCTTTGAAAACGCCGCTCGCCGTCGTCACCAACGAAGCGCGCGAAGTGAAGGGGCCGTTCGCGGAAAAAGTTGCCGAGCAGGCGCAGATCATGCGCGACCAGGTGAGCCACTATCTCGACCGCGCGCGCATGGCCGCGAGTGCCGGGGCGATAGGGCGCGTGACGCTCGTTGAGCCGGTTGCCGAACCGCTGGTGCGTGCGCTCGAGCGCATCAATCGCGACAAGGGCGTTACGATTTCGATGAACGTTGCGCCGAACGCCAAGTTTCAGGGCGAAAAACACGATCTCGAAGAGATGCTCGGCAATCTTTTGGACAATGCCTGCAAGTGGTCGAAGAAGCGCGTGTTCTTGACCATTCTGAGCGAGACGCCGGTTTCTGATTCAGGGGCGAAATCCGGGGCGAATTCGAAAGCGAAGCGACTGATCTTGACGGTTGAAGACGATGGCCCGGGATTAACAGCGGAACAGCGCGCGAAAATCGGCAAGCGCGGTGTGCGATTGGACGAGGCAAAACCGGGGTCCGGATTGGGTCTCTCGATTGTCGGCGATCTCACTGTTTCGTATCGCGGCGCGATGAGCTTGGATGCGTCTCCCCATGGCGGGCTTCTCGTGAAGCTTGAGTTGCCGGGGATTTGAGCAGTCCGTTTCCCACGTTTCCCGTGCTGCATCGCCGCAACGGGGGCCGCAACAGGGCCTCATTATACTGCAGCAGAGTGGCAACAGGATGCAGTTTCCCCACAATAGCCCGAATCGATGCGCATTCCGCCTTGCAGAGTGCACAATCTCCGGTTAGCCCTTGCCAGAACAGGGTCCAAGCGGGGCTTGGCTCGCGCCGGTGACAACCGGCTAGCTTGACGTTTATCGAACGAGGTTTCTCATGCGCAGCTTGCGCCTCTTGATGGTCATGGCCGCCGGTTTCTCCGTTGCAGCGTGCAGCGGCAACGGAATCAGCAAATCCGACAGCGGCACCGTGCTCGGCGCGGTCGCGGGCGGCGTGGTCGGCAATCAAATCGGTAAAGGCCGCGGCAACGTTCTGGCGACAGTCGCGGGCGCAGTGGTCGGCGGTATCGTTGGCAGCGAGATCGGGCGCGGCTTGGACCAGCGCGACCGCGAACTCGCGCAGCAAGCGGAATTCGAAGCGCTCGAGCGCGGGTCCTCGGGCACGGCGCGGCAGTGGCGCAATCCCGACAACGGCCGTTATGGCGAGATCGTGCCGAGCAAGCCATATAAGCGCGGCGCGGAAGATTGCCGCGATTATACCCACACCATTTATATGGACGGGCGCCCGCAGCAGATGCGCGGCACGGCCTGCCGCAATCCAGATGGGACCTGGCAGAACGTCGGATAAGGTGCGCGCGTCTCTGGCGCCGCTCGTGCGGCTCATTCTTGCGGTCAACAAGGGTGCGGCACCAGATCGATTGCTCCGCGACACATGAGCCGGTTCGCCGGGCCGGAGCTTGCGCACCATTGAGGTGTTGCCTAATGCCTTGTCCCGAGCCTCAGGACACGCTCGGATGATATTTTTCTGGATCGCGATTGCAGGTTTGGCGGCGGCAGCAACACTCGCCGTGACGCGACCGCTTTTGCGCGAGCCGGGCGCAAGCTCGAGCGGCGACGCGTCGGAAGCGGATGCGGCGGTTTACAAAGATCAGCTCTCGGAGATCGAAAGCGACAGAGCGCGCGGTGTGCTTGCGGAAGCCGAAGCCGCGGCCGCGCGCACGGAAGTCGCCAGACGCTTGCTCAGAACCGCAGGTCCCGCAGAGCCGCCTAATGCTGCGCCAATTAGGAAGTTTGCCAAAATTGGAGCGATGCACACGGCGGCGACACTGGCCATCCCGCTCGCTAGTCTCGCCCTTTATCTACATCTCGGGGCGCCGGGCATGCCCGGGCAGCCGCTGCAAGCACGGCTTGAAAAATCTCCGGCCGCCGCGAGCGCGGACGATCTTGTCGCCAAAGTCGAAGCGCGGCTGCGCGAAGCGCCCGGCGACGGCAAGGGGTGGAATGTGATTGCGCCCGTTTATATGGCGCAGGGAAGATTTGGCGACGCGGCGGATGCTTACGCCAACGCAAACCGGCTCTTGGGCGAAACGCCCGAGCGGCTTGAAGGTTTTGCAATGGCCAGCATCCGCGCGACGAACGGGCTCGTCAACGACTATGCGCGCAAGGCGCTGGCACGCGCGCTTGCCATAGATCCCAAAAGACAGCAGCTGCGTATCTGGCTTGGTCTTGCCAAAGAGCAGGACGGAGATTTGGCGGGTGCAGTTGCGGACTATCGCGCACTTTTGTCGGAAGCGCCGGCGGAAGCAAATTGGCGCGGCGCGGTCGAAGCGCGGATTGCCGAAGTTGAAGCACAGGGGTCTGGCAACGCTGCAGCACAGGCCTCACCCGAGACGCCAGCCGAGCTCACGCCGGACGTGCGCGCGATGGCAGAAAAAATGGTCGATGGCTTGGCGGAAAAGCTCAGGGCCAACGCCAAGGATCTTAAAGGCTGGCTGATGCTGATCAAGTCGCAGAAAATGCTGGCGCGCGACAAGGATGCGGCGTCGGCACTTTCCGAAGCACGCCGTCAGTTTGCGGGCGATGACAAGGCACTTAGCGATATCGAGAGCCTGGCCAAGGAGCTTGGGCTTGGGTTGTGAAGGTTTGGGTCGTGACGTTTTGAGCTTGAGAGAGACGTAAAGGACAACGTTCGCATGACTCGAAAGCAGCGGCGCGGAATTTTGATCGGCTCGGGCGTGGCGATTTTGTCGGTCGCGGCAATGCTCGTCATGTTTGCGCTCAAGGATAGCGTTGTGTTCTTTCACACGCCTAGCGATGTGACGGAAAAGAAGATTGCTCCCGGCGAGCGTTTCCGGCTTGGCGGGTTGGTTGCACAAGGGTCCGTCAAGCGCGGCGAGGGCACCGCCGTGACGTTTACGGTTACAGACACTTTGAAAGACATCCCGGTTTCCTACGTTGGCGTGCTGCCGGACCTATTCCGAGAGGGACAAGGCGTGGTGGCGGAGGGTAAGCTTGAAGCCGGCGGTATCTTTACGGCCGATAGCGTGCTGGCCAAGCACGACGAGAATTACATGCCGCCGGAGATCAAGAAATCGCTCGAAGCGCGCGGCGTGAAACTGGGCGAGAGCGCGCATTCGGACGACGCAAAGAAAAATTGACGCAAAGGCAGTTCATACAAAGGCACTTGATACAATGGAACTGGCGCGATGATCGTCGAGTTTGGACATTTCGCACTTATTCTGGCGCTTGCTGTCGCGGCGTTTCAAACGATTGTGCCCGCCTGGGGCGCACATGTGCGCGACGCAAGGTTGATGAGCGTCGCGGAGCCGGCCGCAATGACGCAACTTTTGCTGCTCATCATTTCATTTTTGTGCCTGACGCACGCGTATGTGACGTCGGATTTCTCGGTTGCCAATGTGGCGGCGAATTCCCACTCGACGAAGCCGTTGATCTACAAGTTGTCGGGCGTGTGGGGCAATCACGAAGGTTCGATGCTGCTCTGGGTTCTCATTCTTGCGATTTTCGGAGCTGCGGTCGCGGCGTTTGGCAATAATCTGCCCGCGACGCTCAAAGCCAACGTTCTCTCGGTGCAGGCGTCGATCGCACTCGCGTTTCTGTTATTCCTGGTTTTGACGTCGGACCCGTTTCTGCGGCTCGATCCGGCGCCTGCCGACGGGCGCGGATTGAACCCGATCCTGCAAGATCCGGCTTTGGCGTTTCATCCGCCGTTTCTCTACACGGGTTACGTCGGGTTCTCGATTGCGTTTTCGTTTGCCATTGCTGCGCTGATCGAAGGGCGTATCGATGCCGCGTGGGCGCGCTGGGTCAGGCCATGGACGCTCGCTGCATGGATGTTCCTAACAATCGGCATCGCAATGGGATCGTGGTGGGCTTACTATGAGCTTGGCTGGGGCGGCTGGTGGTTCTGGGACCCGGTTGAGAATGCTTCATTCATGCCGTGGCTCGCGGGAACGGCGCTGCTGCATTCCGCGCTTGTGATGGAGAAGCGCGAGGCGCTGAAAGTCTGGACGGTTCTGCTCGCCATTCTCACATTCTCGTTGTCGCTGATGGGCACGTTTATCGTGCGCTCGGGCGTGCTGACGTCGGTGCACTCCTTTGCTGTCGATCCGGCGCGCGGCGTATTCATCCTCGGCATTTTGATTTTCTTTACCGGCGGCGGATTGATGTTGTTCGCGGCGCGCGCCAAAGAACTGCGCCAGGGCGGCATGTTCGCGCCCGTGAGTCGCGAGGGAAGTCTTGTCTTGAATAACATTCTTCTGGTGACGGCAACGGCAACCGTGTTCGTTGGCACGCTTTATCCGCTCGCGCTCGAAGGCATTACGGGCGAGAAAATTTCCGTCGGTCCGCCGTACTTCAACATGACGTTCGGGCCGCTCATGATTCCGCTGTTGCTGGCCCTGCCGTTTGGGCCGGCTCTCGCTTGGAAGCGCGGCGATATCCTGGGCGTTGCGCAGCGTTTGTATGCTGCGATGGGGTTGGCGGCCGTTGCTGCATTTTGCACTTACGTTGCCTTCAATCGCGGGCCGTCACTGGCGCCTTTTGGCATTGCGCTCGGCGCGTTCGTGATGGCGGGCGCGCTGTCGGAATTTCTGGCACGCATCAAAATCGGCTCTGTTGGATTTGAAGAAGCCGTGCGCCGGGCGCGCAATCTGCCCCGCTCGGCTTATGGAACCTTGCTGGCACACTTCGGCATCGGCATGATGGCTGTTGGCATCGTGGCAACGAGCGCGTACCAAGAAGAGCGCATTTTGATCATGAAGCCAACCGGGAAAGTTTCTGTCGGCGGCTTTGATCTGACGTTCAAGGGGGCCGCACCCGCGCGCGGTCCGAACTATCGCGAGGATGTTGCGCAGTTCGAGGTTGCGAAGGGCGGCGTGCCGGTGACCGTGCTGACGCCATCAAAACGTATTTACGACGCGCCGCCGCAGCCGACGACGGAATCGGGTATTCATGCCTCGTGGCTGGGAGACCTCTATGTCGTCATCGGCGACGAGCAGCAACAAGAAGGCGGCGCCTATGCGGTGCGCGCGTATTTCAATCCGCTCGTCAGATTCATCTGGCTCGGCGCGCTGATCATGTTCATCGGCGGCGGCATCTCTCTGACAGACAGGCGTCTGCGCGTCGGCGCGCCGGTCAAGGCGCGCAAGTCGAGTGCGGTGGCGGCCGAATGATGAGAGCGACTTCCATAGGTCCAACCGGTTGGCGCGTGGCGCTCGCAGCGCTGGTTGTTGCGCTGATGCAGCTCCCCGCGCTGGCGGTCACGCCTGACGAAGTGCTCTCGGATTCCGCACTTGAAGCCCGCGCTCGGGCGTTGTCGGCGCAGTTGCGCTGTCTTGTTTGCCAAAACCAGTCGATCGACGATAGCGACGCGCCTTTGGCGAAGGACCTGCGCTTACTGGTGCGCAAGCGGCTGCAGGCCAAAGACAGCGATGCAGCGGTGATGGACTATATCGTCGCGCGGTATGGCGACTTCGTGCTGCTGAAGCCGCCAATGAAGTCATCGACGCTGCTGCTCTGGCTGACCCCATTGCTCGTTTTGATGGGTGCTGTTTGGCTGGCGGTGAAAGCAGGTTTTGGGCAAAGCCCCGGGGGGCAGGGCGCCCAGGACCCAAAGGCGCGTCTGAGCAACTCGGAAGAAAAGCAGCTCGAGGAAATTCTCCAGCGGCGGGATACGTCCGGCGCGTGATCAATGGGCGGGCATGCCGGCAGGTTTGAGGCGCTGTAGGACCGAGAAGTGCGGCTGTCTTCCGAGTTCTTCAACCGCATCCCTGAAGCGTGCCGCTTCGACAGCCGTGTTGGCGATCGGCTCGCTATGCGAGTTGCCGCCGTTCTCCGCTGTTTTGTTGAGAACGCGGGACAACACATAAGTTCCGACATTGATGCCGATGACTTCCGGGCCGTTTGCGGTGTCGATCAGCATGGGCGAACCGGACGAACCCGGCCCCGTGTCGCAATCGTGCAGGATAATCGAATCCGGATTTGCAAAGTCGCGGGCGATCATGGCGGCACTGGCGTCCGGCAATGCGGTCTTGATGGCGCAGGGGCCGCCGAAGACAATTTTTGCAGCCGGAAGATCGCGATGCATGGCGGCCTGAAACAGTTTTCCGCCCGCTGCTGCATCGTTGATATCGCCGCGAGTTTGCTCGCTCAGGGCCAAACCGCCGGCTGTGCAAATGGGTTGCGCGAGGCGTGCGACGGCCCAATCGTTTGCGGCGGCGATAGGCGGAGAAAGGCTGAGGTTTTCGGTGCCGGAGCGGATGTTCTCGCGTGCTTCGGCCTCCGTTGCGCCGGCGATGCGCGAGGATTGACTGCGACCGGGAGCACCTACCTTGAAGGCAAACTTGGTAAGGCGCGATTTCTCGCTGCCGGCCGTGCCAAAGAGGCAGTGGCTGGCGGTTGCAATGACGCCGGGGGCGACGCAGAACGCCGTGCAAATGGACGAGCCATCGAGCGTCAAGGTGCCGATTTTGCGAGTGAGATCCGCGAGGCGGTCCGGGAGATCTTGGCGGTCGTCGCGGCCGAACACGGCAATGGGCGTAACAAGAGTTTGGCCAGGCTCGGGTGTTGATGCAAGGCCCGCTGGCTGCCCGAGCGCAAGGGACGAACAAAGCACCAGAGCCGGTGTCAGCGCCAGCATGATAACAGCGCTTTCAGCCGCGCCAGTCGCGGGACCGGATCGCAATAATCGAAACACAGGCGAACCCTTATTGGGCGGCGCACTACGGCGAATTTGGCGGCCGACATTACCAACAGTTAAGGCCGCCGAAATGCTGCGGTAATCCGAGTTCCGCTAACCCCATTAACTCAAGGCTATAGGTGCCTTTACAGAGCTGGAGGTTTTGGATGCTCTTTTCGCCTCGTTCTTCGACCTTGACTGCACGTCAAGGAGCAAATTCCGGGCCAGCGCCGCAGCGGCGCGGTTTGACCGGAGTTTCCGCCGTTGCGGCCATGGCCGCGATCGGTGCGGTGGGTCTCGTTGGCACGGATTTCTCGACTGCGGCGCGCGCCGAGACGAAGGCCGGTGCTACAATCGATACCCCTTACGGCCGGGCGCCGATGTCGTTTGCCGATCTCGTCGATAAGGTTAAGCCGTCGGTTGTCTCGGTTTCGGTCGTCAACGACGGCGGCGCCGCCAAAGTTGCCGACAATAGTCCAGGCGGTGCTCCCGGCGGCAAAGGCCGCGGCGGCATGGCGATCCCGGAATTGCCGGAAGATCACCCGCTGCATGATTTCTTCAAGAACCTGCCCAAGGACTTCGGACAGGGCGAAGGCGGCGGCAAGCAGCGCCCCTCGCAGGGTCAGGGTTCCGGCTTTGTCGTTTCGCCCGACGGGTATGTCGTGACCAACAATCACGTCATCGACGGCGCGACCAAGATCCAGGTATCGTTCGATGAGAATGAGAAATACGACGCCAAGCTCATCGGTACCGACCAGCGCACCGACATAGCGCTGCTGAAAATTCAGAGCAATAAGACGTTTCCGGCCGTGAAGCTTTCGGACAAGGCGCCGCGCGTTGGCGATTGGGCGCTGGCGGTTGGCAACCCGTTCGGGCTAGGCGGCACGGTGACGGCCGGTATCGTGTCGGCGCTCGCGCGCGATATCGGGTCGGGACCCTATGACTACCTGCAGATCGACGCGGCCGTGAACCGGGGCAACTCGGGCGGTCCGACGTTCAGCCTCGATGGCGAGGTGATCGGCGTCAACACGGCGATCTATAGCCCTTCGGGCGGCAACGTCGGCATCGCGTTCGCAGTGCCGGCGAAGACGGTGAAGGACGTTGTCGAGCAGTTGAAGGCAGGCGGTTCCGTCAGCCGTGGCTGGCTTGGCGTCAAAATCCAGAACGTCGATGACGACACGGCAGCAAGCCTCGGCCTCACCGAAGCCAAAGGTGCGCTCGTTAGCGAAGTGACGGCAAACGGTCCGGCGGCGGCGGCGGGTCTCAAAACCCAGGATACTATCTTGCAGGTCAATGCCGACAGAATCGCCGATAGCCGCGATTTGGCGCGTAAGATAGCCGAGTTTACGCCCGACACGACCGTTGACGTCAAGGTTTGGCGCGGCAGCGGCGAACAGACTATCAAGGTGAAGCTCGGCCTGTTCCCTAATACCGGCGATCCGATGAAGCCAGCGGAAAACGAAGACAAGCCGTCGAAGGACCAGATGGAATTGAGCCAGCTTGGTCTGACTTTGATGCCGGCTCGTAACGGCGGCCCAAAAGAAGGCGTCGTGATTGCCGAAGTCGAAACGGGTTCGGACGCGGCGGAAAAGGGCCTGAAGGCGGGCGACGTCATCCTGGAAGTTTCAGGGCAGACGGTAGCTCAGCCCGATGACGTCGTTACCGGCGTCAAGAAAGCCCAGGATATGAAACGGTCTGCCGTTCTCCTGCACGTCAAGTCGGGCGACCAGAAGCGCTTCGTTGCGGTCCAGCTCAAAGACAAGAAGGGCTGAACCGGCGGCGTTTGGTAAGTGTTTGGTAACTTGGGAGGCGGTCTCACCCTGAAAACGGGCGGGGCCGCCTCGACGTTTCGAACCGGGATCGTTACATAGAGACGGAGCGTCACGAATGAATGCGTGGCGAATGCAAGAATGATGGGCGGCCAAAACATGCGCGTTCTGGTAATCGAAGACGACAAAGAGACGGCGCAGTTTTTGCAGAAGTCGCTGAAAGAGAACGGGCACACGGCCGATCTCGCAGGCGACGGCGAAAGCGGGTTGTCGCTCGCGGAAGAAGGCGCCTACGACGTGTTGATCGTCGATCGGATGCTGCCGCGACTGGATGGCCTCACCGTTATCAAGACGCTGCGGACCAAGGGCAACCGGACGCCTGTCTTGATTTTGTCGGCGCTTGGTGAAGTCGACGACCGGGTGAAAGGCTTGCGCGCGGGCGGCGACGATTATCTGACCAAGCCCTACGCCTATTCCGAATTGCTTGCGCGCGTCGAGGCGCTGGGGCGGCGCGCGGTGCCGGAAGAACAACAAACACGCTACGTCGTCGGCGATCTGGTGCTCGACCGGCTTTCGCACCGGGTGATGCGCGGGGGCGAGCAGATCTTGCTTCAGCCGCGCGAGTATAGATTGCTTGAATATCTGATGCAGCACGCCGGGCAGGTGGTGACGCGCACCATGCTGCTCGAGCATGTCTGGGACTATCACTTCGATCCGCAAACGAACGTGATCGACGTGCATATCTCGCGCCTCAGATCGAAAATTGATAAGAGCTTTGATAAGCCTTTGCTGCACACCGTGCGCGGGGCGGGATATACGGTTCGTGACGGCCCTGTTTGAACGCCTCGCCAAGGTCTTTTCAACGAGTGCGTTTCGCCTCGCGTTGATCGCCGTTGCACTCTTTCTTGTCCTGGCGGCGCTGCTGGCCGGCATTCTATTCTGGCAAACAAATAAGGTGCTGACCGAGCAGGTGCTGACGGTCCTGAGGGCCGAAAGCGACGTTCTCAAGGGGGAAGCGGCGTCGGGGCAAAGCGCGCTTGCGGACGCCATTGCGTCGCGGAGCCGACCGGAAGGTCCAGCGCTCTACTATTTGGCGGACGGCAGCGGCGCGAAGCTGGCCGGCAATCTGAGCCGCGTGCCGCCCGAGCTGGCGGGCCGCAGCGACGGCGGCGTGTTTCGCTATAAGCCCGAACGCGGGAGCGAAGCGCCCGAGCGCCTTGCCGTGGCCATTCCGGTTGTAACCGGCGATGGGCTGCGGCTGCTCATCGGACGCGATATCGAGGATCAGCGCCAGTTCGCCGATACCGTGCGCAATGTATCGCTCATCGGATTTGGGGCCTTGTCGATTTTGGGATTGCTGGGCGGTCTCGCCATCAGCCGTATGATTCTCAATCGCATGGACGCCATCAACCAGACCAGTCAGTCGATCATAGCAGGCGATCTCTCGCGCCGCATTCCGGTTGACGGGTCGGGCGGAGAACTCGACGATCTCGCCCGCAACCTCAACGACATGCTGGATAGGATTGAGGGGCTGATGGTGAGTTTGCGCGAGGTGTCGGACAACATCGCGCACGATTTGAAGACGCCGTTGACGCGGTTGAGAAACTCGGCGGAAGCGGCACTCAGGGATGCACGCGGCGAAGAAGCCTGCCGCGAAGGCCTGGAACGCACAATCGACAAAGCCGACGACCTAATCAAGACGTTCAATTCTTTGCTGCTCATTGCGCGCCTCGAGGCAGCGCCGTTGGAAGAAAGTCTCGAGCAGTTCGACCTTTCGCAGCTCGTCGAGGATGTCAGCGAACTCTATATTCCAGCCGCAGAAGAGAGCGGATTTGCTTTGGCCGTCGATGTGGGGCAAGGCCCGATTGTGCGCGCCAACCGGCAATTGATCGGTCAAGTGATTGCGAACCTCATCGACAACGCGATCAAGTATTCGCAAGGACAAGGCTGCGGCAGCTCGATATCGGTAAGCGCTGGGCCGGGACGGGGTATGGAGGGCGGCGCCTTTATTTGCGTGGCCGATCGAGGTCCGGGCATTCCGGAGCACGATCGCCAGCGCGTGTTGAAGCGATTTGTCCGGCTTGAAGAAAGCCGCACGAAGCCCGGGACCGGATTGGGGCTTTCGCTTGTCGCGGCCGTAGCCCGGCTGCATGGCGGAGAATTGAAGATTGAAGATAATCAGCCGGGATTGCGCGTGGTTGTAGTGCTGCCGGAGCGTGTTGTGGTGCAATTCAACGTGACGCAAGATGCCCGCGTGCCGGTGGCAGGGGTGGAGTGATCCGATGGGTGCCACTGCTTCGTCGTTGGCCGGGCAACTGAGGGAGGCACCGGCTGCGCCCAAGGGCGGGCATGGAGAGATACTCTTCTCAGAGTTCGCGGCCGATGCCGCGGTACTGGGCTCCGCGGCAGGACTTGAAGAATTACTAGCACATGAGCCAGTTCGCCATTTATTGAGCGGCATGTTTGAAAGTTCGCCGTATCTCACAACCCTTGTGCGGCGCGACCCCTCTCGGCTGCTCCGGTGTCTCGCAGGAAACCCGGAGGCTGAAAGCGCGCGGCTAAAAGACGTGCTCGCCGGTGATATGGCAATCGCGGCCGATGCGGCAGCGGCCAAGTACGCGCTGCGCCAGTTCAAGAATGCGATTGCACTGCTGACGGCGCTTGCCGATACGGGCGGCGTTTGGCCCGTGATGACGGTCACGCGCGTATTGTCGGAAGCCGCGGATGCGGCCGTTTCAAGTGCCGTGCGGTACTTGTTTCGCCAGGCGAACACAAACGGGCAGTGGCGGTCGCCGTCCTCCAAAGCGCCGGAACAGGGTTCCGGGTTCTTCGTGCTGGCAATGGGCAAGCATGGAGCCTTTGAACTCAACTATTCGAGCGACATCGACCTCATCGTTTTTTTTGACCGGGATCGCTCAAGCTTCTCCGGGTCCGGCGATCTGCAATCTTTCTTTGTGCGCATGACGCGCGAGCTTGTGGCGCTGCTCGAAGAGCGTACGCCCGACGGATATGTGTTCCGCACCGATTTGCGGTTGCGGCCAGATGCCGGCGCAACGCAAGTGGCGCTCTCGACGATTGCCGCGCATGGATACTACGAGACGGTCGGGCAGAACTGGGAACGTGCCGCGATGATCAAAGCGCGCGCCTGCGCCGGAGATACCGAGGCGGGAGAGGAATTTCTCGCCGAACTCGTGCCATTCGTGTGGCGCAAGTATCTCGACTACGCCGCTATTGCCGATGTGCACGCGATGAAGCGGCAGATACATGCCCACAGAGGCATCGGCGGCATTTCGGTCTTGGGCCAAAATATCAAGCTCGGCCGGGGCGGCATTCGCGAAATCGAATTCTTCGCGCAAACCCAACAATTGATCGCGGGCGGCCGCCAGCCGGATTTGCGCGTGCGTGATACGCTCTCGAGCCTAAAGGCATTGCAAGCGCGCGGATGGATTGAAGCCGGAGCCGCGACGGATCTCGATAAGGCCTACACGTATCTGCGCCGGCTTGAGCACCGCTTGCAGATGCTCGACGACGAGCAAACGCACGATATGCCAACGACGGAGAAAGGTTTGTTGCGGATCGCACGCTTCTCAGGTTACGAGGACGCAGGGACGTTTTCGCAAGATTTGGTGCGCGTTCTTGAAACCGTTGAGCGGTATTACGCGGGTTTGTTCGAAGACGCGCCCGAGCTGACGCGCGCCGGATCGAATATGGTGTTTGCGGGTGCTACGGACGATCCCAACACGATTTTGGAGCTGACCAAGCTTGGATACTCTCAGCCCGAGCAAGTTCTGGCGATCGTGCGCAGCTGGCATCATGGACGCACGCCCGCCGTCCGGTCGCCGCGCGCGCGCAAGCGGTTGACGGAAGTGCAGCCGATGCTCATTGCGGCACTTGCCGACACGGTAGACCCTGACGCGGCGATCTCGGGCTTCGACCGGTTCTTGTCGGAGCTGCCCGCAGGCGTGCAACTCTTTTCGCTGCTCAAGGCCAATCCTGCACTTATGCGCTTGATGGCGGACATCATGGGTTCGGCGCCGCGCCTGGCGCGCATATTGTCGAAGCGGCGCCGCTTGCTCGACGCTGTGCTCGATCCGCAGGCGCTTAGCTCCGCGACCGATGCCGGTGAGATCAGCCGGCTGCTGACCGCCGAATTCGCGCAAGCCCGGCGCACGTCCCAAGGCGATCCCATGCAGGATATCCTTGACCTGGCGCGCGTTGCTGGTGGCGAACAGGGGTTCTTGATTGGCGTTAGAGTTTTGACAGGCAGCATAGCGGCAGCGGAAGCGGGATCGGCTTATGCACTCGCGGCCGAAGCGATGGTGGCGGCGCTTCTCAACGAAGTGACGCTGGAACTCGAAAAGGAGCATGGCCGCGTTCCGGGCGGCGAAGCGGTCGTCGTTGCCATGGGCAAGCTCGGCGGCCGGGAGATGACGGCGTCGTCCGATCTCGATCTCATTCTGCTTTACGATGCAGAGGACGGGGCGGCGCAGTCGGATGGTGCGCGGCCGCTCGCTCCAAGCCATTATTACGCGCGGCTGACGCAGCGGCTCATCACGGCGCTTTCCGCGCCGACTGCCGAAGGCACGCTCTACGACGTCGATATGCGGTTGCGCCCGTCCGGCCAGAAAGGACCGGTGGCGACGAAGCTATCGAGCTTCAAGGAGTATCAAACGGGTGAAGCCTGGACGTGGGAGCATATGGCGCTAACCCGAGCCCGTGTGATTGCGGGCTCACCAGGCTTGCGCGCGCGTGCGGCCGTAGCGATCCGCGAGACCCTCGTGATGCCGCGCGATGCCGCGAAAATCGCTACCGACGTGCGCGACATGCGCTTGCGCATCGCGGCGGAAAAAGGAACAGACAAGCTCTGGGATCTGAAGCAGGTGCGGGGCGGCCTCGTCGATTTGGAATTCATTGCTCAGTATCTGCAACTCATTCATGCAGCGGCGCAGCCCGGAGTGCTGGACCAAAATACGCTTGGGGCGCTGGCGAAGCTGGCGGATGCCGGGCTGCTACCGGCGGCCGATGCCAAGGTGCTGGCGCACGCTGGGCGAATGGTGCACGATTTGACGCAAATACTGCGCTTAAGCCTCGATCATCCCTTTGATCCCGCAACGGCTCCCGGCGGCCTGAAAGTATTGCTTGCGAGGGCCGGCGGCGCCCATGATTTCGCAGGTCTGGAAGACGACCTCAAAGCTGCCATTTCGAGCGTTTTCAATGCGTTCGAGCGGATTATCTAAGACTTGGGCGCCGCCGCGACGGAAATAGGGGCGGCAGCCCGTTCTGATGCTAAACCAATGGGCCGTTCAATCTTTCCGGTCCCGGCGAGCATTCTCTTCAAGAATTCTTTGGGCGGCGGCGCAGGATATGCCGAGGGCAGGCGTGGCAGCGATACGGACGGAGACTAGCGCGGAACGCGAGCGTGGGCCGGCATGGAGCGGTCTCGACGAGCGCGCGCTTGTCGCAGAAGTTGCCGCCGGTCACGAGCCGGCGTTTCGCGTTCTGATCGCCCGGCACTTGCCAAGCGTGACCATGATCGCCCGGCGTATGTTGCACGACAACGCGGAAGCGGAAGACGTGGCGCAGGAGACGTTTTTAAGGCTGTGGCGGCTTGGTGCGACGCTCGATGTGGGGACAGCGGGGGTAAAGCCCTGGCTGCGGCGCGTCGTCTCCAACTTATGCATCGACAGAATGCGTAGCGGCGCGCGCACAACGGTGACGGACGAGGTGCCCGAGCAGCGCGAAGAGGCGCGCCAGCTTGAAATCATCGAAGGCGCGGAACTGAGCGGCCGTGTCGATCTGGCGCTAAAGCAATTGCCCGAGCGCCAGCGCTTGGCTCTGACGCTCTTTCATTACGAAGGCATGAGTCAGAGCGAAATCGCGCACGCGATGGAGATTTCGGACGACGCGGTCGAGTCGCTACTGGCGCGTGCGCGGCGGCAATTGAAAGTGACTTTGAAAAGCGAGTGGACGGCACTGACGAACGATGGCGCGAGCTGAGCACAACCTGGCGGACAAGCACAACCTGGCGGACAAGTGAGATGACGAACAATAGCAAGACAGGCATGGCGCTCCTTGAAGTGACGCTGGAGGTTTATGGGGCGGACCGCACGCGCTGGCCGCTTGAGGTGCGCCGCGCCCTGTCGGGGTTGCTGAGCGAAAACGCCGAGGCGCGCCGTCTCCTGGCCGAAGGCGCGGCGCTCGACAGATTACTTGATTTGGCGCCGGCGCTTGAGAACGGGCGCGTGCCGGCATTGTCTGACCGGATTGCGGCGGCGAGCCGCATAACGCCGCGCGTGGCCGCGACTGCAAACGTAACAGCTCCCAAGAAGGCCGTTTGGCCGGCACGCCGCGCTGTGAGTGGAATGGCGCTGGCGGCATCTCTGGTTCTGGGAATTGTCGCAGGCCAAAGCGTTGAGATGGCGCCGGCCGTCGCTGAACTTGCAGCGGCTGTTGGCATCGATGCCGGAAGCGAAGTTGCATCGGGCAATAACACGGTCGCGCTGGGCGACGAAGCGGAGACGGCCTTTGATGAGGATCTACTGTGATGACCGGAAGCGTTGAAGACGCCGTGCGCAAGCCGTCGTGGCAGAAGTGGCTGCTGATTGCCTCGCTGGCGGTCAATCTTTTGATCGCCGGCGGCGCCGCAGGAGCGTTCTGGTCGCATCGACACGGCGGCCGGCACTTCGGTCATTGGCAGGGCCGCGAGCATGGTCTGATGGGGTTTGTGGGCGAGCTTGTGCCAGACCGACAGGGCGAATTTCGCGCGAGCATTGAGGCCGAGCGCGCAAAAATCAAACCGATGCGCGAAGGTGTGAAAGAAGGATGGAAAGAAACCAATGCCGTTCTTGGCACAGAGCCATTCGACAAGGACAAACTGAAATCTGCTATGTCGCGCATGATTGACGCCGAGGTGCGAATGAGAACGGCGATTGCGGACGCTTTGGTCGAAACCGCGGCTAAACTCAGCCCCGAAGAACGCCAGAAACTGAAAGCCTGGCGCGAGAAGCAGGGTAAGATGTTCGGCGGCCGGCGCGGCTGGCGCGAGCGTATCGGGACGGGCCGTGAAGGTGGTCCGGGTTCCGAATGAAGTCCTTTCATTCAGTGGCGCGAGCAAACCCGAAAGAAATCGTGCTGGGTGGCGCGGGCAAAACGCGCGGCCGGCAGCCAGGCCCCCTCAACACTGTGGTTTTCAATCAGGTACGCTCCTGAAAGTTCGATGAGTGTGCGGGCCAGAAGCAGCGAAAACGTTTCTTCGCCCGTCTTTGCGCTTTGAAGTTCGGGCGAAATAGAAATTGTCACTTCGGCTTCGATGCCAATGGCCTTGGCGCAAATGCGGATTGTTGCGCCCTGAGCTGCCCGGTCGGCGGCTTCAAATAAGAGATTGATCAAGATCTGGCGGACGGTCGCGGCTTCCGCGATAATTTCGAGGTCCGGTTCGCAGTCTATTTCAACCGAGATGCCGCGGTTCGCGAGGTCGGATGACAGGAATTGCACGGCGTCCATGATGGAGGCACTGACAAGCGTCACGGCCGCGCGGCTTCTGCGTTCTGGCGCGGTCAGAAGTGCTGTGATGGCCAACGCATCTTCGGCAGACTTGAGAAGCGAGCGTCCGCTTTGGTGAATGGAACGGGCATAGTCGGAATAGCGATCCGAGCCGAGAGGTCCGAACGCTTCGCTCGACATGAGTTCGGAAAATCCGAGGACCGCGTTGAGCGGGGTTCGAAGTTCGTGGCTCATGCGGTTCGTTAGATGGGCCAAAGACGCGAGGCCGATCGAGTTTGCACGGGTCTCGGAGCGCTGCAGAAGTTCGGTAAGCGTGCGAGGAAGCGAAAGACCGAGCGAGTGAGCCGGCCGTACGATTGGCGCCGGCTCTGCACCCTTGACATTTTCAAATGCCAAGCAGTTGAGCGGCGCCGAGCGGCGAAAAGCGAGGAGCGCGAGCCCTGCGCCCGTGAGAAAGAGGAATGTGGAGACCATTTCGATTCCAAGATGCGGCGTGGCCATGCCAGCGATAGTTAGGAAGGCTGCAAAGGCGATGCAGGCGCCCCGCAAAGTATCGCCATTTCCTAGAATAATCAGATGATTAAGAAGGTGCTTGCGGCTTGCCGAGATTGCCCCAGCCAAGGCGAAGCTACGCCGTTGAGCGGCGGACGTGGTCCTAACCATGCTCAGTTCCTTCCCAAGTTTTGAGTGCTTGCGCCCCCGCGCGTGAAGCCCATTACTCCGGCTTCGAATCACATTCGCTGATTTGCGACTCGCCTGTCGAGGGAGAATAAATGGCCGCGATTCGATTCTGTTAGAATTGTGGCCTCCGGGATAGAGCGCGCGTGTGGCCGGTGCCAGACGTTAATCGTCCAGCATACGCAACACGATTTCTCCGGCGTCGCGAGATAGGCCGGCACAATCGGAGACGGACAGCAGCGCTTTGGTTGCGAGGGCCCTGCGCTTTGGCTCCAGAGTTTTGTAGCTGCGGAACGAGCCGAGCAGGCGGGCGGCGACCTGCGGGTTCTTAGCGTCGATTTCTAGGACTTTAGCGGCAACAAAATCGTATCCGGCGCCGTCTTCCCAGTTGAACTGCAGCGGGTTGTTCAGGGCGAACGTTCCGATCAAGGCGCGCACTTTATTGGGTGTCGTGATCTTGAAGAGCTCGTGTGCCGTGAGCGCTCGAACGGTTTCGAGTGTTTGCGGCAGGCTCGACTGCGCTTGGACTGCAAACCACGTGTCGATGACCAGGTGGTCTTGGTGCCAGCGGTCATAGAAGTGTTGCAGTGCTTTGGTGCGTGCCGGGATGTCGTGATGGGCAAGGATGGCGAGCGCGTGCGCCGCTTCGGTCATGTTGCCGGCGTCGAAGTAATGGGCTTCGAGGCGCGCAATGTCGGCAGCCGATCCGCGGTGTGCGAGCAGGGTTAGCGCCGTATTTCGCAAGGCGCGCCGGCCGGCGCTCGCGGCATCGGGCGAAAATGGGCCCGTGCTTGAGGCTTGGGCGTAGATTGCTTCGAGTTCCGACCCAAGAGCGGACGCGGTCTGCCGGGCAAACGCGCGGTGGGCTCGATCAATGGCCGAGGGATCGACGTTGGTGCGTTCTTCGCGCGCGATATCCGATTGGGTGGGCAATCTCAAAAGTTCGGCTTTGTAAGCGTCCTCTAGATTCGTGTCGGCAAGCGTTGCCGACAGGGCCTTGGCGTAATGGATTGCGGCAGCGTCGATGCTGGCTGGGCCGTCGAGGCCTTTCAGCATAGCGCGCGTGGCAAATTTATTGGCCGCTTGCCAGCGATTGAAGAGATCGCTGTCGTGCGTCATGAGAAACGCGAGATCGGTGTTCGATAGCTCGATCAAGATATTGACGGGCGCGGAGAAGCCTCTGAGTAACGATGGAACCGGCCGGGACGGGATATCGGTAAACCGGAAGGTCTGAGAGCGTTCGGTGACGGCGATCACGCCGCCGTTCGGCACGGTGCCGCCGTCGAGCTTCAATTCGATATCATTTCCGTTGGCGCCGAGCAGGCCGAGCCTCAAGGGAATATACAATGGATCTTTTTTCGGCTGGCCCGGCGTTGCCGCCAAACTTTGGTTGATCGCGAGCGTTGCAGCTTTGGCGGCCGCGTCATAGGTGAGCTCGCAAACGAGTTCAGGTGTGCCGGCCTGGCCGTACCAGCGCTTGAAATGTTCAAGGTTCTTTGTTGTTGCATCCTCAAAGCAGCGGATGAAGTCTTCTATTGTTGCCGCCTCGCCGTCGTGGCGGTTGAAATAGAGGTCCATGCCGGCGCGAAAGCCTTGGGGTCCTACGATCGTTTCAATCATGCGCACGAGTTCGGCGCCTTTTTCGTAGACGGTCGGCGTGTAGAAATTGTTGATCTCGATGTAGCTCTCGGGCCGCACCGGATGAGCCAGGGGCCCCTGATCTTCCGGGAACTGCAAGGCTTTCAGCTGGCGCACGTCCGTAATGCGTTGGACCGTGCGCGAGCGTTCGTCGCCGGAGAACTCTTGATCGCGGTAGACGGTCAGGCCTTCCTTCAGGCAGAGCTGGAACCAGTCGCGGCAGGTGATGCGATTGCCGGTCCAGTTGTGGAAGTATTCGTGGGCGACGACGCTCTCGATCGATTCATAGTTGAGGTCGGTTGCGGTATCGGCGGACGCAAGGATGAGGCGGTCGTTGAAGATGTTGAGGCCTTTGTTTTCCATCGCGCCCATGTTGAAATCGGATACCGCGACGATGTTGAAGCAGTTGAGATCGTACTCGCGCCCGAAACGCTTTTCGTCCCAGGCGAACGAGCGTTTGAGCGAATCCATGGCCCAGTGGGCACGCTCCTCCTTGCCGTGCTCGACGTAGATTGTTAAGTCCACTTCGCGTTTGGACTTTGTTGTGAATGTCGAGGCAACCGAGCCGAGATCGCCGCCGACGATGGCGAAGAGGTAGCAGGGCTTGGGGTGGGGGTCTTTCCAGATAGCGTAGTGGCGCGCGCCGCCGGCGAGCGTTCCACGCTCGGTCGGATTGCCGTTGGATAGCAGAATGGGGCATTCCTTGGCGTCGCCTTCGAGGCGGACACGGTAGACGGAGAGCACGTCCGGCCGGTCGAGAAAATAGGTAATGCGGCGGAAACCCTCGGCCTCGCACTGCGAACAATAGACGCCGCGCGAGCGGTAGATACCTTGGAGAGCCGTGTTGGCTTCTGGATTGACGTAGGTGGTCAATTCCAGAGTGAAGGGTACCGATGGTGTGTTCTTGAGCGTCAGGCTGGCGTCATCTCGCGTGTAGTCGACTAAGGAGAGTTCCTTGCCTGCAATGGCAACGCGCGTAAGTTCGAGCTGTTCCCCATCGAGGCGGAGCGCCGCGCTCGTGTTTTCAGATTTGGGGTTGCGGCGGATTGCAAGCCGCGCGTCGATGCGCGTCCGGGTTGGATCGAGCACGATGTTGAGATCGACTTTATCGATCAGGAAATCCGGGGGCCGGTAGTCCTTGAGATGGATGGCCGGCGGGGATTCGGTCTTCATGGGTCTCTCGAAGGTTGTCGCAGGCCGCCGCACCATACGCCAAGTGCGATGGCGGGCCAAAGGCGGGTCGATTGGACGTTTAGCCGAGTCTGCGGCGGAATTCCTCGTATCCGTAAGAGCGAATAATGCTGTAGGCACCATCTGACTTGAGAATGGCGAGGTCCGGCAAAGGGACGCCGTTAAACGTGTTATTTTTGACGAACGAGTATTGCATCATGTCGGTAAAAATCAATCTGTCGCCGGGCTTCAAGGGCTGTTCGAACGAATACTCGCCGATAATGTCGCCGGTCATGCAGGTCTTGCCGCCGAGAATGTAGGCGTGTGCGTAGTCGCCCGGTTGCCCGGCGCCGATGATGTCGGGCCGGTAGGGGACTTCGAGAACGTCCGGCATGTGGGTTGAAGCCGAGGCGTCGATGATAGCGATGTTTTTATCGTTTCTGTGAATGTCGAGCACGCTTGAGACCATATAACCTGTGTTGACGACAAGCCCGGCGCCTGGTTCCAAAATGACTTCGACGTTGAATTCTGCACGGAAGGCCTGAACCGCGCTAATGAGCTTGGCAACGTCGTAGCCGGGCTTGTTGATGAAGTGCCCGCCGCCGAAGTTGACGGCCGAGACCTTGCGTATGAAAGACGCGAAGTTCTTGGCGACGTGCTCGATGAGGCCAACCGAGCCGTCGTGCCGGGCTTCGCACAGCGCGTGCGCGTGCAAGATATCAATGTCGTTCCAAGGAGCGCTTTCGAGTGTGTCGCGCGTGGCACCAAAGCGCGAATAGGGTGCGCACGGGTCGTAGAGTTCGCCGCCAAGCGTGGCGTTGGAAAAACCAGGATTGATACGCAACCCGATCTTAGTTTTCTTGGACTTTTTGAGCAGCGGCAGGTAACGCCGGATCTGATCGGGCGAATTGAAGTAAACGTGCTCGGCCAGAGCAATGACACGCTCGACTTCGCCCGGAAGGTAGGCGGGAGAATAGACGTGCACTTCTTTGCCGAATTCTTCGCGGCCCATGCGCGCTTCATATTCGCCGCTGGCCGTTGTGCCGTCGAGCGTGTCGCGCATGAGCGGAAATGCGGCGGGTAACGCAAAAGCTTTGGTGGCGAGCAGGATCTTACAGCCGCTTTCCTTCTTGATGCGTGCGGCGGTCGCGAGATTGCGCTTGAGAGCGGCTTCGTCGAGCACGTAAGCGGGCGTTGCGATGCCGGGGGGAAGTTTAGGGAGTGTCAATTTGGGAAGTGTCATGGGCGGTTCAAGTCCTGGGCGGCACAAGTCCTGCGAGGCTCATCGCGGGCGAGCGATGCTTGGAACGCGCTATATGGCATCGACAAGGCGCGGGGGCTAGGGGCCCGCAACACTTAAGACTATTCCGCGATTTTGACCTCAAACGTGCGGGTCGCGACTTCGCCGCTGGCGAGCTTGGCTTCGATCATGAAGCGGTCTGTGCCGGTGCTACCCGCGCGGGCGGTATAGTAGATGCCGGTGCCGATGGACTTCTGGCCGACACAGGTGCCCTGAGCGGTTGCTGCAAGTGTTGTTTCCTGGCCTGGCTTGAATGTGACGTCGCCTTTGGTTGGCGGCTGCGTAATGGTGATCTGCGGAGCGGGCAGCGGTTTGCACGTCTGATCGACACCCGCCATGACGAAGACGCGCGCCGGTCGTCCGGCGACGACGGGGCTGGCGCGGGTTGCGGCGTCGGTTGTTGGGGCTGCTTCGGTCTGCGCGCCTGCGGGTGGATTTTCAGGTCCGGGTGATGAGCAAGCTGTGAGTATGACGGCGATGAGTGTGAGACTTCCAGCGGTGCGGCTCATGAACATGATGGGCTCACTCCCTGCTAGGGTTCAAATGCCGGGCGAGGGCCTCTCCCCGTTCACGCGTAGAAACGGGGAGAGGAGAGACTTCACGTCTTCACCGCGAACAGCTCTTTCTGCTCGCTCGCTTTCAAGTCGCGCATGTGCCATGGCAGGCCTTGTTTGCCGATTTCGTCCATGAACGGTTTTGATGGCAACTGTTCGACGTTGAAGACGCCGGGTTTTGGTCCCCATGCACCCTTAAACAGCATCATCGCGCCAACAACGGGCGGCACGCCGGTCGTGTACGAGACGGCTGGTGCGCCGGTTTCCTTGTAGCATTGCGCGTGTTCGCAGACGTTGTAGATGATCGTGCGCTTCGGTTTGCCGTTCTTCTTGCCGGTGAACACACATCCGATCGAGGTGCGGCCGGTGTAGTTTTTGCCAAGCGATGATGGTGGCGGCAGCAGTTCCTTCAGGAATTCCATTGGGATCACCGGATTGCCTTTGTACATCACGGGATCGATGCGCGTCATGCCGACGTTTTGCAGAACATCGAGATGCTTGATGTAGTTGTCCGAGAACGTCATCCAAAAGCGGATTTGCTTCAGGCCCTTGATGTTCTTGACCAGGCTTTCTTCCTCCTCGTGATAGATGAGATAGGATTTGCGCGGACCGACTTCCGGATAGTCGATCATCGTTGCAATCGACAAGGCGTCGATTTCAATCCATTTGCCGGCCTTCCAGTATTTGCCGCGCTGGGTGACTTCGCGCAGATTGATTTCAGGATTGAAGTTGGTTGCAAACGCCTTGCCGTGGCTGCCGTCGTTGCAGTCGATGATGTCAATCGTGTCGATCTCGTCGAAGAGATACTCCTGGGCATAGGCGCAATAGATGTTGGATTGGCCCGGATCGAAGCCGCAGCCGAGAATAGCCATGATGCCCTTGGCTTTATATTTGGAGTGATATGGCCATTGCCATTTGTAGGTGAACTTGGCCACGTCGCGCGGTTCGTAGTTGGCGGTGTCCATGTAGTGCACGCCGGTTTCCAGGCACGCGTCCATGAGGGCCAAGTCCTGGTAGGGCAGCGCCATATTGATCAACAGGTCTGGCTTGACCTTTTTGATCAGGTCGACTGTTTCGGAGACGTTGTCGGCATCGACCTGCGAAATGTCGATCGGCGTGACGCAAGCGGCTTGCACCTTCTTGCAGCTCTCGAGCCGGCGGGAGGCCAAGTGGATCTTCTTGAACACATCTCGGTTCATGGCGCACTTCTTGGCGACGACCGAGCCCGCGGCGCCTGCGCCGATGATGAGAACGTTATCCAATTCAAGCTCCCGGAACTGCTGAGACAAAGACTGCTGAGATAAAGTCTGCCGACGTGACGTCTGTGGGTGCGGCCGCGGATACTGGTGACGGCACGCACGAGACAAGGGGCCAGCTGCGCCGTGGATGCGCTCGACCCCAGGAATTCTGCGCAAAATGCGGGATAGGGCAAGGCCGTGTTACATTCAATGGTTTTCGCAACGCGCTTGGAGTCCCCTGGCAAATTATTGTTTGCGCTGGCTTTTTTTGATGTCGTTCTCGGCTTGCCCGCGTCATCGACGGGCAGCGTCGCAATTCGACGGCCGATTGGTTCCGTGAGGGGGCAATGGGCGGCCGGGCCGTTGCGGTTCGATATGCTGGCGGCAGACGTTTGCCAATGATAGAGTTCAGTTAACGGCAGAGCAATTGTGGCTTCGCTTTCGACC
>JANMNH010000098.1:0-3187 GCA_031373745.1 Hyphomicrobium sp.
GGCATTGGCCAACGCCAGAATGCGCGAGACTTCGTCGGTTGAGCCCGGCCGCAGAACGACCGGCGTTTTGCCGACGTACAGATCGCGCCACTCGCGCAAATAGGCAGCCTGGTCCTCGGCGCACACAAGCGCATTCACGTCGCCAACAATTTCGGTGAAACGCTGGATCAAGTTCTCAGAGGGCGGGTTGTGTTGCGGCTTCAATTTGATCTTCCGGTCGTGATAGGCTCTAGGGCGGCTGTAACGGCTGTAACGGCTGTGCCGGACGTGGCGTAACTGCCATTGATGCCCATTGATGCCAAGTATCCCTGGAGGTCAAGAATGCGTAACCTTAAGTCGATGAAGATGTTCGTTGCCGCAGCCGCTTTGGCGGCCATGAGCCAGCTGGCTCAGGCATACGAGGCCAAAACCTACGACGAAGCCGCGTTCAAAGCCGCCCAGGCGCAGGGCAGCGAGATTCTGGTTCATGTCACGGCGCCCTGGTGCCCGACCTGCGTTTCCCAGCACAAGACGCTGAGTGAGATTGGCAAGAAGCCAGACTATGCAAAGTTTGAGGTTTTCGATGTCGATTTCGATTCTCAAGGCGATGTCTGGAAGGGCCTCAAGGCGAATTCACAGAGCACGCTCATTGCATTCAAAGGCGCGACCGAAACGGGTCGGCTCGTTGGCGCGACCAAGGCCGATGCGATTGAAGGCCTTCTGCAATCAACGATGAAGAAATAAGGAACCGGCCATGGGCGGCAGTCTTGTGCTGGCGTTTCTGGCTGGCGTTTTCTCTACTCTCTCGCCCTGCGTGCTGCCGCTGCTGCCGGTCGTGCTCGGCACGGCGGTAGCTGAGAGCCGGTATGGACCTGCGGCGCTTGCTGGCGGACTCGCAATTTCGTTTGTCGTGATCGGGTTGTTCTTCGCGCTCGCGGGTCATGCCATCGGGCTCGATCAATCGGCGTTGCGTGTGTTCGCGAGTGTTCTGATGATTCTCATCGGCGCCACTCTCGCGCTTCCGGTTCTCTCTTACAAATTTGCCGAATTGGCTTCACCCGCCGGCAATTGGGCCGATGCAAATCTGGGCGGCTTTAGTACCGGTGGCTTAAAGGGTCAGTTTGCCCTTGGGCTTTTGCTCGGCGCGGTGTGGAGCCCCTGTGTCGGGCCGACACTCGGGGCTGCGTCCGTGCTTGCCGCGCAAGGCAAAGACTTGGTTCAAGTCGCGACGGCGATGGGATCGTTCGGCATCGGCGCAGCACTACCGTTGCTCGTGCTGGGGATGTTGTCACGCGAAGCGATGCTCAGGTGGCGGAATAAGCTTCTGGGTGCAGGACAGAACGGTAAAGTGGTGCTCGGCGTGATTTTGACCTTGATCGGATTGCTTGTGCTGACGGGCCTCGACAAGCAGATCGAAGCCGTACTCGTCGCCGCCTCACCCGAATGGCTGACAGAGCTGACGACAAGGTTTTGATCACGCTCGCAGGTTACTGAGTAGGTTTCGACCCAAACTAGAAAAGCGGCTCGTGTGGCGAATCGGCATTGATGGGTCAGCTCGGCGAGTTGGGTCGCCGACTCGATGCGCAAAAAGCCTTACAATGCGCGACCAATCTCAACGCAATCGCCACCGGAAATCTCCCCAACTACAACACGGCTCATATGGCAGAAGTTGTCCACCTCGCGCTCCTTGGGGCACTCTTCTTCGGTGTGATCGCGGCTTAGCCCGCCCTCGACCGCCATCGTCAACCGGTTGAAGTTGAAGCCGATGTAGTCATGTTCCGGCCAACCTGACAGGCGGAATTTTACGTCAGTGTGCATGCGCTGGTCATCGATGTGAGCAATGTCCAAAGCAACACCGTAGTTTGCCCAAACGACTTTCTTATTTTCCGCATCAATTGAGAACGAGTATACCCGTCCATCCATGATACCGCCGCGCATCGTGCACTTGAAATTTCTCGGGCCGCCCGGAGCCTTTGCTTCGCGCGCGAGCACGGGTGCAGACGGTGCCTGCTGGGGCAAAAGATGGAAGAGGACTACTCCGCCTAGCACTGTTGCGATCGCTCCCCCCACTATCGCAATCAGCCAATTCGACATAGCTCGCGTCTCCCCGGAGTTGACCTCTAGGGATTCTACCATAGGCAGCGGTCACGGAAATGCTATTAGTGATGCGCTGCGGAATCAGGCGGCGTTTATGGGAAGCCGCCCCGCAACAGATAGAACTTTATTCCATCTGCAAACTATGAGGGGCTTAAAATGGGTGCTCAATTCCGCAATCCGGGCAACAGAATCGCCTTCACAACGATAGCCGGGGACTTTGTGGCAACGGTCGGGGCGAGCCAAACTCTGTTGGACATACGTCTAGACAGACGGGCAACGCGCGCGTCCGCCGCGCTTGCGACTTGGCTAGACGAAGGAATTCTGATGCGGCAGAAAATGTCGCGTGTAAGGATCATTAAACGAACTCAGCAAGCCCGTCCCGTATCGACGGTTAGACCGCCGCCTTGAATTTGGGGCTCGTACACAGCTCCTGCAGTAGAATCGGCATCACATAAGGCCTGATCGGACGCTGTGACGTAACAGTCAGCTTTTGGCCCATCGCGCCATGTCATCGAATTCCGCAACAGCCCCTCACACAATCTTCTGCCCTGTCTTCTTCCAATCGGCCAAGAAAATCTCAATCCCCTTGTCGGTCAGCGGGTGCTTGACGAGCTGCTTTAAGATCGAGGGCGGAACGGTTGCCACGTCCGCGCCGATCATGGCCGCGTCCTTGACGTGGTTCACCGTACGGATCGATGCGGCCAGGATGTCGGTCGAGAGATCGGGATAGTTATCGTAGATCACGCGAATTTCGCGGATGAGGTCCATGCCGTTCAAGCCGATGTCGTCCAGCCGCCCGATGAACGGCGACACGAACGTCGCGCCGGCTTTTGCGGCGAGCAAAGCCTGGGTCGCCGAGAAGCACAGCGTCACATTGACCATCGTGCCTTCGCCGGTCAGCACCTTGCAGGCTTTCAAGCCCTCCAATGTCAGCGGCACCTTGACGGTCACGTTCTTGGCGATCTTGGCGAGTTCGCGGCCCTCTTTCAGCATGCCTTCGGTATCGAGTGCCGCAACTTCAGCCGAAACGGGGCCCGGCACGATGGCGCATATTTCCCGTATAATGTCTTTGAAGTCGCGCCCCGCCTTAGCGACGAGCGAAGGGTTGGTC
>JANMNH010000104.1:0-85906 GCA_031373745.1 Hyphomicrobium sp.
TGCCAGAAATAGCGGGTGATGCAGCACCCCATTTCAGAGCCCGCGTAACGGGGAAGATAAAACAGCCACCGCACAGCCCGCGTTTTGCGGACCGGCGATGGCGTTTTCGTTTCAGACAAAATAAAAGCCGACCTCAAATGAGGCCGGCTGGTCTGCCGCTAATGCCGCGTCTCGCTGGCAAGCTTCGTAATCTGATCCTTGAGTTTGAGCTTTTCCCGCTTCAACTTTCTGATGGTGAGATCATCAGATCCCGGCCTCCCTATCTCCTCCTCAATCCGCCGCTCAAGTTGGCGATGCTTTTCGGAAAGTTCCTGGAGATGAGACGATAGTGCCATTCTTGCCTCCGATTCGAGAGTTGATGACCTCCTTATGGTGACAGATTTGCGATCCCTTGTCTATTGCGCCTGCGCTGCATCGGTCTGCAGTCATAACCCTTGTTTAATCTCACACAATTGATTTGTATCTATTTGCTGTTGCGTGGGTTTTGGGCGCTTGTGCCCAAGTGAAGGTGACTACTGTCGGCGTATCTCTTGCGGAACTCTTGCGGAACTCTTGCACCAGGTTGCAAAAACTATGATAATCAACCGGCAAAGTGGACTTCCCCCGCAAAAGTGGAGGGCTTTTCTGATAGATTGAACAGATCAGGGGAACGACAGGACCAAGAAGAATGGCAAGCAGCCGGTATTCGACGAGGCCTTCAAGCGTGAGGCTGTGCGGATTTTAACGAAGGGCGGACGGCCGACACGGCAGGTCGCGGACGACCTGGGCGTTGGCTTTTCGACGCTGAACAAATGGAAATCGCGTCTTAAGGAAGCCCAACTGATGGTCGGTCCGCACAACGACGTGATGAAGGGGCTGGTGCGTCTGCGGCGCGAGAACGAACTGCTCCGGGCCGAACGGGACCTCTTAAAAAAAGCGACCGCCTTCTTTGCCAAGGAGACAAATCCATTAGCTTCGCGCTGCTTGATGCAAAGAATGCCGATGTTCCGGTGGCGAGTGCGAGCGTGTGCCCTAAAGAGTTGAGGAACCTATGATAATGGAAAACTCATAGAGCTGCATCCGGATTAGACTTATCAGGGAAACTTAGAACGGAAGAAACCACGATCTGGAGAGCCAAATAGCGCCGCCCGCTCGTTTTCCGCTACCCCGGGCACTTTCGGCGCACGCGAGTGCAAGCGTGAAAAACGGCCTAAGCACTTGATCTGAATCGCAAAAATCTGGTGCTGCCGGAGGGGATTGAACTCTCGACCTCTCCCTTACCAAGGGAGTGCTCTACCACTGAGCTACGGCAGCAAATACATGATATTATTCGATTTTTTCAGTGTAGCTAAATTCATTTCTGAGTGCAACCACTGAGTTATCGAGAGAACACGCAGATCGCCGTGCCCGTTTAAACGGGATGCTAACTACGAATGCGACATCATCTATCCCACCCTTTGCGTCGCCGCAACCCTCGTTTCTGAGTGCCTTTGTGAGTGCATCATGTCCCGTCGAAAACTCGCCGTTCCTGCCCCGAAATTGGTCAAGCACAAGGGGTTTTGGCAGGTCAGCTATACGCACCCGTCTAAGGGTGTCACATATCGCCGATCCACGGGCACGAAAGACCGTCTGATAGCCGAAAAGCGGATGCACGCAATTGTCACGGAACTGCTGACGACGCCCGCCCCCCGCGACGCCGCTTACGAGCTCGGCGACTTGCTAGTTGCTTATGAAAAACAGCGCGCTGGGAAAGTTGATGCAACCCACTATGCCCTCAAGCCCCTTAAGGCGTTCTTTGACGGGTTCAAGTTGTCCAAATTGAATGATGCGGCTTGGTTGCAGTATCGCAAGTGGCGAACGGCGCAATCGAACGTCAACGCCGCCGCCCTTGCAAGCAAGGAAGCGCCAGCGCCAATCTCTGATGCGACAGCATGCAAAGAACTAAATGTTCTACGCGCTGCGCTTTCGTGGGCACGCCGCAACGGCTGGAAGGGCTTAGAGTCGGTAAAGGTCCACTTGCCAAATGAGCCACACAACGTCAGCGGCGAATACCTGTCGCATTCCGAAGCAACGCAATTGGTGCGCGCATGTGTTGAACCGCATCAGAAGCTGTATGTCCTTCTTGCCCTTGCAACAGGCGCGCGGATGTCTGCTTTACTCGAATTGCAGTGGGATGACGTAGGGGCGGCTCTGCACATTCCAGACACCGAAGCGCTCATTCCAATCAACATCATCGATGCGCCGGACCTACATTACAAAAACCCGAAAACGGGCGAAGAGTTTTTTCTTGAGGGCTACGACTTCGATTTAGAAATGAAACAGCCGCTGCGCATCAACCTTGGTCAAGGGCGCGGAAACAAGCGTCGCGGCACGGGAGTGATCGGGAAAGAAAACATTGCGCTCTATGATGCACTTGTGGCTGCATACAAGCGGCGACAGACTCCTTACGTGATAGAATATCGCGGCAAAAAAATTGCCACGATTGATCTGTCAAAAGCTTATCGGCGCGCTAAGCTATTTGGCTTTACTCGGCGGCAGCATCTTCTCAAGCACACGTGCTGTTCGTGGCTCGTTGAAGGTGGCGCTTCTTATGAAGCTGTTGCTAAGCTCGTGGGAACAAAATCCAACGTCATCGAAAAACACTATGGGCATTTGTCGCCACAGCATTTTGCGACGATTGGTAATTTTCTGACGGTGCGCATTTAGCGATGCTACCAGCACCATCGTTGTTGCTGGATGCCACGATTACAGAACACAAAAGACTTTGCTGGTCAGATATTATGAATAATCCTTGGAACATTCCAGACTGGCGGGATCGGGATAGCTACGCCGACCACATGAATTTTCCCTTACATCTTTGGCGCTGGGAGTTCTTGCGCCGAAGTAGCCAATATCGCGCGGATTGGAACCAGTTCGACTGCCAACAGAAACTAATTAAATTATTTTTTCACGGGCGTGAAACAGGCGAGAATACGTCGTTGCGCCGCCGGGTTTTGAAGGCGAACGCTGACCCCTCATTCAGTTGGGGACGTGACAAAATGGGGCTCACTGGCGAAGAGCGAATAGCGTTTTGCTACGGTCTCTTCGACATGCTGTCGCCGTCGTTGCTCAGCACAGAAGTCAATCAATCGGTCTTTTTCGAATCCGATCATTATTTGACAGAGGATTCGTTCAAGGCAGCTCAGACAGCCTATTTTTCCAAAGCGATTGGAAAAGTGGTTGCCCGCCTTCCCGGAGAAAAGCAAAGAGGTCGGCTCGGAATGCGAGCGAATTCCATGCATTCTTTCACCGCGAGAGTAGATGCTCGCGGAAAAACGCTTGTCTCAATTGATCCCAGTCAGCCTTTGGAACCGCAACTAAAAGCCATTAGGAAGCAGATTGAGAAGAAGAGCGCGCCCTTACGCATCCGCGCCGATCAATTCGAACTCGCTCTTCGGCTCATCGATGCGCGGTCAGAAGACCGCGAACCGAAGCCGACATGGAAAGAGATCACAGCCGTGATTTCGAAAGAGAAGGGGCTGGGGCACCTCACGCCCGAGACGCTGTTGCGGAAGCATCGCACCGCGCTTCAACATCAATCGCGTCTAATTAAACCTCTAAATCCCCTGCCCTCTGAATAGCTACAGCCGAAGGCGTCTATCGCGCTCGACTAGTGACGTTAGTTAACAATGCGTTGCGTCGACTCGCCCTTCGCTGGACGCCGCGTCGGTGCACGACGAATAAGCTATCCCCCCTTATCCGTATCAAGACTTAGTCTGCGGTCGAGCGCATTGTCCCGCCATGACCAAACGGTCGAAATACCGTCAGTCAAAAATTGAACCGGTGCGGAGCCATCCCACCAAATCCGAATCGTCATTCAGAGGAGACACTAATGGACGGCACAGTCATGGCGACTCATTCGACAGCCGAACTTAATATCGTCGAACAACAGTTCTCATCGGTGAGCACTGCAATCAAGCTTACATATCATCCCGTCGCAAATCTCTTCCCGCTTATTGAAGGTGATGACTTCAACAACTTGGTAGCCGACATCAAAGAAAACGGACTGCGTGAGCCGATCATGACGACACGCGATGATTGCATCGTAGATGGACGTAATCGCTACCGCGCATGTCTGGCTGCTGCGGTGGAGCCGAAGATTGAGGTTCTGGAAATCGATGAAGATGCACTTCTCGCTTGGGTCCTTAGCCGCAACCTGCATCGCCGCCACCTTACGACGCCGCAGCGCGCCGCCGTTGCCGCCGACATCGCCAACTTGAAACAAGGCGGCAGCGGTCAACCGGCAAATTTGCCGGTTGGTGTTTCGCCAGCGGATGCGGCGGCTATGCTGAACGTGTCCGAGCGCTCTGTTCGGTCAGCGACCTTAGTCAAAGAGACTTCGCTAGAGCTGCACGAAGCCGTCAAAGAGGGCAAACTCTCTACTCATGCAGCGGAGCAAATTGCAAACCTACCTGAGGAGGAGCGGACAGAATTAATTGAACAGGTCAAGGCGGGCGACAGAAAGGGCGCCAAGAATAATTTGAAATCGAAAAAGAAATCAAAAGTCAAAATTCAGGCAACAGCCCGTAAGTCACAACCGAAAACGACCCATGAAACGCGTACCATCGGGATTCCAGCGGCATACGGGGCACTCCTCGAAGATCTCCACGAAGTGCCTTTACTTCTAAAGTCTTACCCGCTCATGCGTGAGCACGTTGGGGTTCTCGTTACAGCGCTAAGAACAACGCTTGAATTGGTTGCCAGCGTGACGCCATCGGAACCTTTGGCGGCATGATGACCAGAACTTCGTGAGTCGATGAGTCTTGGAATCCACAAGTCAGGCACCCACAAAAACTGAGTGATATTAGTATGTCGAGTTCCGTAGAAGTCTCATCCCCGGTTCCGGTTGATGTAACCGCTCACGCTGGCGCAATTGGGAAAAATGCAGACCATAAAATGACCGTGACGGTTTGCGCCAACGCAGTCTCAAACTTTCGTGTCTTCAAAGACGCGCCTTGGGGCTTCGTATGCGAGAGTTTTATCGCTGATCACGTCGAGCGTGCGTCCAAGGATGGACCAGCCATCATTTTTGCAGAAATGCGAGATGGTCGGTTCAACCACAATGCTCAATTCGGAACAGCCCTCGCCTATGAGATTGACGGCAAACTTAGCCTCGATCAAGTAGACGACATTGTCAACAAGTGCGAATACGAAGCTGTTGTTTGGACCACACACAACCATCTCCGTACGATGCAGTGCGTCGGTGTGGCGACCTATCGAAAATGGCACGTAAATAATTTCGGACGGTACGACCTGCCAACTGACGAAACCGTTCGCCAATTCTGCTCAGACAATAAGCGTTATGACCATCTGATCAATGTGCGTTTGCACAAGGGTGGATTGCCGCGGCTGGTGCGCGAGTTTGGACAGAATGTCGAGGTCTTCGACATCGAACACGATCCCGAGCACAAGTTGCGGATCGTTTTTCCGCTCAGGGACTCGATCCCGCTAAAGGACAATGAAATCGGCATTGCCGAGTTTAAAGCAATCTACCACTCACACGGCAAACGCATTTTTGGCGACAGATATAGCGTGGAGAGTGCGAACCCGGCGCGGATTCACTACTTGCCGTCCCATGTGCCCGGCAGCGAATTTGACGTTCGTCATTACGCAGGCACTTTGGTTGATCCATTTTTCATCTGGAAATCGATCAAGTCAGAACACATTGCGCGTTGCGCCAAGCCCGCGCGCGCGCGCCTTCCAGCAACGGGATCGAATGAACTGGAACACGTCCTCAAGAGCATTCCGGCGGACGTCGAATACCCAGAGTGGTTCAAAGTCATTGCAGCGATCTTTCACGAGACCAGCGGTAGCGGCGACGGAAACGAGCTGGCGCACGCCTGGTCCGGCGGCGATCCCCGATACGATTTTGATCAAGTCGAGCGCATCTGGGATAACCTTGATCCCGATCATCCAAAATCGAGCACGATGGGTTCGCTAGTCGCCCTAGCGCGAGAGCACGATCCAGGGTTCAGACCCTATACCAACATACGCACGGGATTTCAGTTGCTTGAAAAAATGATCACGAGGAAACAGACATGAACATTCAGATTAAAAATAACACGACAACAGAAGCAGAGCCGCAGTACGTCACGTTGCTTGCTAAGATTATGAAGACCGCCACTGAGGAGGAATTGTCGTGTGGACTAATTTTCCCAGATACAAATGAATATGGGAAGGCAACTGCCACTCAAACGAATATCCTGGTCTTTCTTGAGCGATTTCAGATTGTATTATGTCATGATGAGTTCGCTCTCAAGACTTATGTCTTTGGGGTTCCCGGCAACACAATACTCGACGACACAACCTTCGATGACATCTATGTCGCCATGGATCGGATGGGACTGCGCGTAACTAAGGACTATCTTTGGTCCGTTCTGAAGTCATATTCGCGCAACGTTCGCGCCCATCCTGTCCGCGAGAAACTGGACGAGCTACAGGCGCAGTGGGACAAGGTACCAAGGCTGGACACTTGGCTTTGCAATTATTGCGGTGTCATTGATACACCATACACGCGAGCGGTCGGGGCTAAGTGGATGATCGCTGCTGCGCGACGAGTGCGCGATCCTGGCTGCAAGTTTGATCACTTGCTTATATTTGAAGGACCACAAGGGATCGGAAAATCTACCGTGTTTCGTGTGCTCGGTTACGACCAGTGGTTCACCGACAACCTCACCATCGGGCTCGACCCAAAAGAAGTGATCGAGCTTACTCGAGGCAAGTGGATATGCGAACTTGCTGAGTTGACCAATATCGCCAAGCGCGACGTCGAAGCTGTGAAATCCTTCATCACGAGACAAGAGGATGAGGCGCGCATGGCATATGGGCGTGAACCGTTGAAGGTTCCTCGTCAGTTTGTTCTAGCGGCGACCACGAATCGTGCGCGCTACCTCAGAGACGAGAGTGGCGACCGGCGATTTTGGATGATTGAGACGAAGGGCGTGGTCGCGAGCGGCGAGCCGACTCTGCCTTCAATGCTGGACGTAAAGAAATTGAAAGAGGTTCGCGACCAACTGTGGGCTGAGGCAGCGGTTAGAGAAGCGGCTGGCGAGCCAGTTTATCTACCGCAAGACATTGAGGCACTTGCTCGCATTGAACAAGCGAAGCGCTTCGATGCGGACGACCGTCAACAACTCTTGGAAGACTTGCTCGAAGGTAGTATCGGCTTCGTTCCGAATGACGATCTGTACCGTGCAATCGGCGTGGTCGATACGAAGGACAAGCATCCAGGCGTAAGCAAGCTTGTTTCAACTGCCATGATGCGGCTTGGTTGGAAACAAGACCGACAACGCGTGGGAAAACCGTCACAGCAAGTTCGAGGGTGGCAGAGCCCCGGTACTGGAGGTGGAGTGCTCATCTATTCGCCTGAGATAGGATTCACAAATGTGACCCACGACGCGTATTTACCCTCATAGCGAGTTCACTGAGTAGCAAGAACGGTTCGATGTCAGTGTCTCACACCTTGTCTCAAATCACGGGTTGAGGCGCCGCCCGCAAGGCGCTGGCAGTGCTATGTGACAGTGCATTGTCTCGGCATATTGCCTTTTAGAACCTAGTGTTTCAATGCTTTGAGACACTGAGACAGTAGAATTTCAAGAATCGAAAACGATACCGGCAATACAGCGATTTCATCGCCGTCCCTCGCTATTTTTTGTCTTTGGAAACTGTTGAGAAGTAGCTGTCTCAGTGTCTCGCGCTTTTGGGACATGCCCTTGCCCCGCGGTCGTGAGGTCGGCGCCGGTTGCCTTAGCTATAAGTGTACGTCGCGCAGAACGGGATACCGGCAAATTTGCCGCTTTGCCTATCCAAGAGTGCTTCGCGTCAAGACCCAGAGCCAGGGTGAGCGTTATCGACGTGTTTGTCGGGTCGACAGCTCAAAAGCAGTTATGAGTAGACACGGAATGTGCAATAATTTCGAGCAACCCAATCTGCTCGCGATGTGCGCAAACCAACGTCGAGAACAAGTCAGAGGCTCGAATGAATTCTACGAATGATAAGCTATTGGCTGACCTCGAAGAGGAAGACACGGACCAGCCCGTGACTAAGCCGTCTGCTAAGTCAGCGAAAAAGTCGAACGCAGAGGTGGAAGAGGCTTATCAAAACATCTCGTTTAGAGTGATATACCAAGCCAACAATTTTTTCCTTCCGCAAATACGCGACTTAATAAATGGAAAGGAGGTTCTAAACTTGCGCCCGGAATATCAAAGGCGCCTTAGGTGGTCTGTAAAAAAGAAATCTCTTCTCATTGAATCGTTGTTGCTGAACGTGCCAGTGCCGCCGATATTTCTATTCGAGAGTGATTTGGCGAGATATGAAGTAATGGATGGGCAGCAGCGCCTCAATGCCATTCACGATTATATGGAGAATAATTTCGACTTGACAGGCTTGGAGCGCTTGGACTTTTTGAACGGCCGCGACTACAAATCCCTTCCTCCAAAGCTCATACGTGGTTTGGAGCGCTCATCTCTTAGCGCGATAGTTCTTTTGCAAGAAACCAAGTCCGATAAGTCCGACCCATTCGTTGTGAGGCGGCATGTTTTTGAAAGATTGAATACGGGCGGCGAAAAGCTAAATCCACAAGAGATAAGAAACAGTATTTATCGCGGTCCTTTCAACAACCTTATTGTTCAGCTTGCCAGAAACAATCATTTCTGCAACGCGTTCGGCATTCCCAGATATACGGAAACTGATGAGAATGAATATTATGAAAATCCAGATAGGCAGAAAAATACGCTCTATAAAAGAATGAATGATTGCCAGTTGGTTTTGCGTTTCTTTGCTTTGCAAGATGACAAATTCATCAAAGGATCGATGCATTCAATCCTTGAGAGCTGCATGGGGCGAAGTGACGAAAAGACGGCCAGCGATCTTGCTAACGACCGCGCCGCCTTCGCATCTATAACTGCGGCTTGCGATGAGATTTTTGAAGGTGCGCCATTTCTGTTGCCGAAGGACGAAAAAGGCAATCGACGAATTTCAGTCGCTCTTTTTGATTCATTAATGGTCGGCTTGTACAGAAGGCTCGATCATATTTCGGCAATCAAGAAAAATAAAGATCGACTAAGAAAAGACATAGACAACGCTGTTGCATCAAACACTAGTTTGTTCACTGGAAAAGCCAATACTGCGCAGTCTGTAAGAGATCGAATTCATGAGATCGTAAAAATTATCGATGCTGCGCTTTAGGGGCTGGATGTAATGTCCAAAGCCAAAGCTAGAATTGCCCCTATAATGAGCGATTACCAAACAGCTCTTTCAACGCTGCTAGAAACACTTAATCACATCGCCGCTACAAAGCCAGAGCCAGCTCTTCGCGTAGTCTTCTTGAATAGCGCTATTGTCTCCCTTGTCTCACTGTCTGAAGAGACCATGCGCAGCATGTTCAAGGAGTATCTTCTCGTAGTTCAGGAGGATATTTCCGATCCGAGCTTACTAAGGGTTGCCCTGCAAAAGAGCAATTATTCTTGCGGAATTAATGCGTTGAAGGGGCTGAGCATCCCTGGCGCGAACAAGCAAGCGGGTGATACGATACTGAAGATAAACGCATTTTTGAACGGAGCCGCGGGATACGCACTATTTCACGAAGAGCTAACTTTCAATCGAGGTAACTTTAGATCGGCGCAGATAACTGAAATCGCGAAGAACTGCGGTATAGATGAAATTCTCAAGAATATTTTTGACTGCGAGGACTTCCAAAATCTTCTTGGCGAGGACGATCTTGCGCGACGGTCGACAATGGCTATCACAAGGTGGAATGAAGTATTTGACGAAAGGGATATCGTCGTTCATCGAATTTCTCAGGCATCCGGTTGGGCTGATGGTCGCATTCGAGATGCAGTAAGATATTTCGACCTATTTGTTCGCAGGCTTTCTGAATGCCTGATTGTCGATGCAGATGGCTTGATATCAAAAGCTACTGCAATAGCTACTCGTAAATCTTGAGATGTCAGTAGGTTGGTAATTGAGATGGATCTCTGGTCATATTAAATGTGAGCAACTGCAGCGTTTTGGACGAGTTCCTCGACGATGTGCAGGGGACTACAAAGTCGGAAAGAATAGCCACGAGTGGTCTTTGTTGGGACTTTTTGACTCTTACGAATCGCTCGCCTCTGCAATCTCAGCACGCACCGGTCAATCGCTGGCGACCTTCAATGACGCGAATACGCCGTCGCTCGGCATCGTCGGCGATCTGTTCGAACATGCGGCGGCGAGCTGCGGATAGTCGCTCATCATCTTTCAGCGCATCCGCTACGGATCGCCAGTATTCCAACATGCACCAGCGGAAATGCCGGTGTTCGCGGGACGACTTCGGACCAAGTTCTTCCGGCAACTTTCCCCAACCAAACCCTCGCGACTTCGCGGTGATGTACCAACAAACGGCATTGAGGAATTTTCGGTCATCGTAATCGACGCCGGGTTTCGGCACCGGCAACTTTGGCAACGCTTCAGAGACCACTCGCCATTCGTCGTCTGACAACGGCGGCACAGGCGGGATCGCCTCTCGCTTTACCGGTTCAGAAACCGGCTTGTTGAAGTCCGGCAGGGTCGAAATTTCCACACCCAAGGCCGCCGCGACTTCTGCATTGTTGATTTCAAAGGGAAGTTCGTTAACCATATTTGTTAACCTTAACAGCTGCTTGCGGGTGAGTTGGTCTAGCCTCACATCCGCCAATATTAGCCCTTGGCGTCCGCCGCCGCGCTTGCGTCATGATAGTATAATACAACAAATGTGTCGTCATTTCCAGTCTATATACAATATAGAGTGAATCGATGTCTAATACAAGCAAGTAAAAATTACCGCTATCGCTACGATATATTAGTCGTATCGGTAGAGTTTGCTATCAATCGATGCCATTGTGACTTATAACATTTGTCTCAACGTTCGTTGTTACAGGTGTTCCATGTCGTCGTTTATTGCATACCTCAGAGTCTCAACCCAGAAGCAGGGCGAAAGCGGTTTGGGACTTGAAGCGCAATCCGCCGCAATAGCCCGGCATGTGGCGGGCGGAAGCATTCTTAGGACGTTCACTGAGGTTGAAAGCGGCAACCGCTGCGACCGCCCCCAGCTTGATACTGCTCTTGCCCAGTGCAGAGCGACAGGAGCAACGCTGGTAGTGGCAAAGCTAGATCGCCTCGCTCGCGACCTTCACTTCATCGCGGGGCTTATGAAGGCTGGCGTCGATTTCGTCGCGTGCGATATGCCCCACGCCAACCGCCTGACCCTTCACATTTTGGCGGCAGTCGCGGAGGATGAAGCGCGGCGGATTTCCGACCGTACCCGTTCTGCGCTCGCCGCAGCCAAGGCACGTGGCGCGGTCCTAGGTGGCTTCCGTGGTCGCTCACTCACGAAGTCTGAACAAGCCAACGGTCGCAAAACACAGAGCGACGCTGCCAAAGTTCGCGCTGCCCGCCTTGCGCCAGTCTTGCAAGAGCTACGCGCCGATGGCTGTGCTACCTATGCAGCGCTTGCCGTTGCCCTTACGGAACGCGGCTACCCCGCACCACGCGGCGGCGTGTGGTCGCCAATGCAAGTGAGGCGCGAAGCTCTAAGGCTTGCATAACGACAGGTATGCGGCGGCTAGGCGTGGCACTGCCACGCTCATTGCATAGTCGCCTTGCAGCCTAACCGTGAGTAGACCAACCAACGCAACACAATGTCCTAGTGTCACCTTATGGTAGGCATCGCGCACGTCAGCGCTCCACAACTTACATAGTCCAGGCAGCGACACACCACGCAGGCGATGGCAAGGCGCAATGCGTTGACCTGTTCGATTGAAAATTCTTATTCTCGATTCTTAATCTGCTGTCGCGAACTCGTTTCCGCTGCACTCGAGTCACTTGTGGAAACACCATGATTTTCCATACAATCTGATTTTTCGCTGCGACTATATTGAACCCCCGGGGTCGGTTTGGGATGTGTGTAAAGGTTCAAGAGGGGGTATGGATATGCTCCCTTTTATTATTCAAACCACGTCCAAAATTATAGAAAAACGCTTTCGCACAAAAACATCCCAATGCCTTGACAATTAGCGATTAATTCCCATTTGCCATGAAGGCGGCTCGGCAACCGGCTTATCGACGTATTAGAGCGTTGGCAATCTCTCCGGCCGAGTGGTTGGCGAGCCGCCCGTTAGTTGAATTCAATTGGAAATTATATGGCGTATCTCTCAAGAAATCATCCTCGGCAATTTGCCGGTCAACTATCGCCTTGGGCAAGATCGGCGACTAGCTTTGCCGTCAGCAAACTAGTCGAAGCCAAATCACACGTTCCGTTTCTTTGCCAGCATCCGAACGGCAAGCCGTGCATGATCGTGCCTGAAATCAGCCTGGAGCGTGTGCGCGTCACGCTGTTTTATGGCGTTCGCCGGAGCGCCCTTGCGCCCAATCGGCTTGCCGCCGCGACTGCCGTCGATCTGGTTGCAAACTGGCGCGGCTTGGCGCGAGCATTCGTCGTAGCGGAATTGAACCCAACGTTAGTCGGAATAGACCACAACGCGACAGTTCGCGCGGCGAATGAATTGATTGATCCGTATTTTCCGTATTTGCCGACACTTCCAGATATAGATTCTGCTCTTGGCACTATGTTCGAAATAATCCAAGTTCAAAAATTGACATTAATAAAAGTGGGAGAGTCAGGCAATGAACTACTTATCCATGGATGAGGTTGTGACGGAGCTAGGCCTGAAAGATGCAACCGAATTACGGAGGTTAGTCTTTGAAGGAAAAATGAAGCGCCCAACAAAGGTCGTTGGCTGGCAAGAAGGTTACATTTCAAAATTGAAAAGGGAGAAGTTGGAAAATGGCGACTGAAGAGGAAAAGTCGGAGCACGTTCAAGCCGTGTACGCCGAGCTTGAAAAGGTCTACCATGATCGCACGTCGGGGTTCCTGTCATTCGCCACGAAAGACGGCGCCGCATCTAGTGCGCCGCCACGCAAGGAAACGTCACTAGAGAAGTTGAGACGCGCAAACCGTGGCACGATTTACAGGCAGGTATCCGAGCCGCCGTTGACAGATGCCGAGCGGGGCATGTCGGAAGCTGACTTTGCGAAGTTGCCCGCCGCGCGACGGCTTGCTGTCTACAACGCAGCGGTGGCGAAGCGCCGGGCAAGCTGATCAATCCTTGTCGAGGCATTGCCGCGCTGGGTTACTTCAAAGTCGAGTGTCGATAGTTCTCCTCAAGATCGCTGTGGTACTATTTGGATGAGGTCTCGCCTGTAACATCTGATGACTGTAACGCAATTGCTGAGACAGCTCGCGCATTAGTGAATTCTGCGCGTGTGCGTCAACTTTGAGGTGCTTTGCACGCCGCCGCACTAGCGACAAGTGGCGGCCCGAACTATCAGCAAGCGCGGTGCTTCTGCTTTCCAAATCTGAAAAAATGCCGATATTAGCAAAAAACGCGAGCCCCCTGTGAGCCAGTGACCGCGCGCCAAGTAGCTATTTGAACCGCGGTCAGCACCTCCTTAGCGTCATTCCGCGACCTTACGCACTCCGATCTCGGCCAGCCCATACTTGGCGACAAGCCCCGCAAGCGTAGCTGCTTCAGTGACGGCGTCATGGGGGATCAACGCATATCGCCACGGCTTGCGTTTCATTTCTTTGGCGACTGCGTTCGCAGCGCCGATCCAGGTTCGGGCGGCCGTGGCCTTCGCTTGCACAATTGCGTCAGCCACCTCGTTGGCAGCCTTCACTTCGCAGATCAGCATTTCGGTCGCCGTTTCCACTAGGAAGTCTGGCTCGTATTTGTCACCGCGCGTGTAGGTGATTTGAAAGACGCGAGGACCCGGCTTGAACCACACCTTCACGTCAGGCGCGTGCTTATCGATCAATACAGCAAAGCGCCGCTCATCGTCGGAGTGGAAGCGTTGCGCATCGAGCGCGCATTTGTCAAACCCGTTGAAGAGGTACTTTTTCGTGTCTCCGCGCGGCGTAACGGCCTCGCCGCAGGCGCGTGTAGGCAGGTTGCGATCCTGGCCGAATTGTTGCTCACCAAGCCGAGTGTAACTCTTGATCACAGTCGGCACGTATGTGGTCGGCGTCTCCTCGCAGTGTGAACTCATCTGCTCGAAGATATAATCGGACAGCATCACGTCGTGGGTGCGAAGGACCGCTTCGACTTCGTTGTCCTTGAGGTAGCTCTTCAAATGGCCGACGACTTGGCCCGCAAGCTTGAATAGCAGCTGGCTGTTGGCATCATAGTCAATCTCGTCGCGGTCAACTAGACGCCGGACAAGATACTTTTCAAGCTGCTGCTCCTTGGCACCGATGATGTTGACTTCAATCGTTTCGCGCTTACCCGTGCGCACGTCTACGACAACGACAGCACCATCCAGTGGTTGGATGTTAAAGCGGTCAAGCCCGTCGAGGTCAAAGTCCTTGAACCAGAACGTCACGTCACGGCGTGCCGGAAGAACGACGATTTCCGGGATTTCGATAGCGTGTTTGACCAAATTCGAAGTGTAGACTTGAACGATGCGGCTTACGTCTACTGGCTTATCCAAAGCAAGCGCGCCCTGCGTTGGTTGCATTATGGATTCCACGCGGTCTGCAATCCGCTTTTGCGCCTCCGGCGTTGCCAGCTGCTGAAAGCCGCCTGGAAGCGAACGTGCCTCTTCCTCGACCACCTTGCTTACAACATCCATGGCAAGCCGTTCTGGTTCGCCGAACCCGCCGGGTGAGGCCGTCAGTTCAGCTTCGACCTTGGCCGCGTAAACTGGTTTGGCCGTGACTACGTCAGCGCGTGAAGGTCTCACGCTGCCGTCAATACCAATATCAAGCGCCCGCATCGTGACGGCGCCAGGGTCCTTTGCCTTTTTGATGATGTCGTCAAAGTGGTCGTGGGCAATAACAGTAAGTCGATCGACGGCTTCGTCGCCGGTGCGCTCGCCATAGGGCAGACGCAGGCCGCGCCCGAGCGTCTGCTCGGTCAAAATCGCAGCGGCAAACGCGCGAAGTGGGACAATTGTGTAGAGGTTCGTGACATCCCAGCCTTCGTTGAGCTTGTTAACGTGGACGACGATCTCCGTCGAATTGTCGTCCTCCAAGGCAAGGAGCGCACGTTCGCTTTTCTCCTGTTCGGCTGCTGCACTACCTGAGTGGACTTCGATGACCTTGCCGGTATAGCGCCCGCTGAAAAATCGCTCTGACTCAACGAAAGCCCGAATGTCTTTCGCGTGCTTGATGCTCTCGGCGACGGCAAGCATGAACGGATGTACGAGCTTACGGCTGGTTCGCCGGGCATAGAGATCGAGCTTCATCTTCACAAACTCGTGGTGATGCACGCCGTCTTCGAGCTTCACCTGTTCGAGACGCAACAGCCCCGTGGTATCGGGCTGATCATTTGCATAGTCGCTGGCTTTGAAGTTTTCGCGGGTCGCGACGGCGGGTTCCTTGACGAAGCCATCGGCCATCGCGTCGCCGAGGCCGTAGCTGTAAAGTACGTTCTTGAAGTCCAGCGGTGTCGCCGTAAGCTCTAGCCCCATGATGGGCTTCAGATCATTGATGGCTCGAACGCCCGCCGACGCGCGATAGCGATGCGCCTCATCCATCAGCAATACGAGGTCGGGCAGGCGCGATAAGTAGTCGAAGTAGCTTTCCCCCAGAACCTCTTTGAGACGCATCATGCGAGGCTTGTTGCCGCCACGTGCCTCAGAGTTGATTTTCGAAATGTTGAAAATGTTGATGATGCAGTCCGCAGCGAACAGATCGCCGGACCGCCTTAGCCCGCGCCCGTCGGCGTATGTGTCTCCGGTCACAACTTGGGGCGCATTCTGCGCAAAGACCTGCAGGCCCTTGAAGACGTACTTCGGTGTCTGAGGCGTGAAGTCCTTGATGAGCTTTTCGTAGATGGTGAGATTGGGGGCGAGGATGAAGAAATTCTTCGAGCGGCCAGTTTCATAAAGGTACGCGATGAAAGCGCCCATGAGGCGCGTCTTGCCGACACCGGTTGCCAGCGCGAAGCAAAGCGAGGGGAACGCCCTCTCGAAATCTGTGACTGACGGGTATCCCGCCTGCACAGCTGTCAACGCTGCGGGCAGGTCAATATCCTTGGCTGGAGTAATGCGATCCAACACATCGGCGAAACGGCGCAACGATTCCTTTTGCGGCTCTCGTAAAGAGAGACGCGCGCAGATTTGATTGAAAAGGGACTCGTTCACAGCAGGGTCCCTTGTCTGGCATCAGCGTTTCGGCGCGACTTGGCCTTCGAGGCTGGCCTGGACTTTAGGCTCTTTTTGACTGCTGGAGCCTTCTTGGCGGGCACCGACCTGCTAACCTTTGATTTATTGGTCTGTTGATTTGCCGCCTTCGCTGATGTTTTGGTCTTTGTTTTCGCAACCGTAGTCTTCGTAGTCGTAGATTTTGCAGTGACTTTCGTTGGCACAGCGGCTGGCGTCGGCGCGACCGATGCAGGCGACTTGGCCCTTCGCGGTGCGCGCGTCGTGCCGTCCATCTTGAGCGGCGCTTTCTTGACCGGTGCAGCAGCGCGCGTCTCGGCAATAGGCTCGATGGCAGTGGCACGGGGGCGACCACGACGGCGCGGGGTTGGCTCACCACCGTTGCCACCGTCGTCATCTGGATCGGTGTCGGAAACGTCAGCAGCGTCATCGGGCGGCTTGGCAATGTTGAGACTGTAGTCGTCTCGGCCCCACTCGCATTTGTCGAGCACGGCCTGAGGGATCTTCACGACGGTCAAGTTTGGGAAGTCAGAGAGCCGTGCTCGAAACGCCTTGCAGCAAATTTTAAGCGTTCGCTTCTTACCGACTTCCAGCGAAAGGGCCTTCAATGTGTCGTGCGTCAGTGATTGCGTCGTAGTGTAGATAAAGTCGCGCTCGGACGAGTGGCCCTGCTTCCAGAATTCGTCCGGCTTCATTGACGGCGCGTAAGTGAAGCCCATGTGCTTGCACATGGCTTCGGCGAGCATGGCCGCGTTGTAATGCTTTGAGATGACCTTCTGACCAAACTGATCTTCCTCGATCAGCGAAGGCGCGAGACCGTACGTGCGAAAACCGCCTCCGCCTTTCCAGTCCACAGCCTCGGTGATGCCGCCGGGGTCGTTGCCACCGACGACCTTCATGAGGCGCGGCACGATATGCGTTGTCGCGTGGTCGCCCAACTCGACCATGATCCAGCGACGGCCCATCTTGTGCGCGACGGCACCCGTCGTGCCGGAACCGGCGAAGCTATCGAGCACCGTGTCGCCGGGATTCGAGGACAATTCTATAATGCGATGTAGGAGCCGTTCTGGCTTTGGAGTGTCGAAGGGAATGATTTCTGGGAAAAGCGCCTGCACTTCCCTCTTTGCTTCCTGTGTGTGCCCAACCTCGGTGTGGGGCCATAGCGTCCGGGGGACTAAACCATCTTGGACTTCTTTCAGGTACAGCTTCACAGCTGGCACGTTGTCGCCCGATGAACCAAAAGTGATCCGTTCTTCGTCAACAAGTCGCCAAAAGTCAGGCTCAGTCATACGCCAATGACTACCCTTCGGCGGGCTGACTAATCGACCCGATGGAGTTTTGACAGTATACATCAATCCGTCGTGTCGTTCTTCAGCCGCAAAAATTGGACCGAGCCGCCAAGCACCCCGCTCATCGTTATCTGGGTTCGTATATTTGCTCGCGCTCTTCGCGTCTCGTGGTTGCAGGTTGCGGACGTGCTTCCAGTCCAATCCCAGCGGTGAATAAACCAACAAATAGTTGTGAGCCGGTGAGATGGCTGCGGCGTTGCTACGGCCATAGAAATTTTCCCAAATTACACTCGCTACGAATGACCTTCGGCCAAATATCTCGTCGCAGAGGACTTTTAGATAGTGCCCCTCGTTATCATCTATATTGATCCAGACTGAACCGTCAGGCCTGACTAGACGCCACAAGTGATGAAGACGGTCTCGCATAAGACTTAGCCACAACGAGTGCTCAAGCCCATCATCATATTGCTCAAAAGCAGAGCCCGTATTGTAAGGCGGGTCAATGTATACGCACTTCACCTTGCCCGCGAACTCCTGCTCCAGCGCCTTAAGCGCAAGCAAGTTGTCTCCGTGAATTAGGATGTTGTCGTGGATGCCGCCGTCGCTGGGCTTGCCCTTGGAGTAGCTCTGCTCAGTCACCGGCAATAGGATGCGCGGCTCCAATCGTGGCCGCTCATCCTTGCCGATCCAAGTCAATTCCAGGCGTTGCTTGCGCTCGTGCCCATTGCTCATCGCGTCAGCTCCCACCTCAACGTGAACAAGGGCTCGACCTTTGGATCGAACTTCAGGCTCTCCGCTACCCCGTCCAGCATTTTGTCCACGTCGTCCTGTATTTTGCGCTTACGCGCGAAGCGATCCGCCACCATCTCGTCCTTCTGCCGGTCGAGCTTCGATGCCTCTCGCTGCAGTGCGAGTTTTTGCTCCAGAGAAAGCGCTGGATCTCGTGATTGCTCGCGCAACTCTTTAACCCTCAACTCAAGATCAGCGATCTCGTTATCGAGACCCTTCTCCATGTCTGCTGCGTAGCGGTTGAACTGTTGGCTTTTCTCGTCGAAGCATTGACCTGCGAACCGCTGCACTTCTGCAATGGTTGCCGCAAGCTGCGATTTTGCCATAGCTTCAACGTCTGCGCCCGGCGCCACTGGCGCTTCATCGCGCAAGGTCCCTGGCACGAAGAACAATCTTGCGGCGGTCTCCGCTTCGATCATCCGGCCTTCATCGGTGATAGCCGCAAGGACGAGACGCTGAATGGATTCCTCACCAAGATGGAACGTCACCTTCGCAGCATTCAGCCAGCCCTTTGTTCCAATGTGCTGCGCCACATCGCCCAGAACTCCGTGGGCGCGCAAATCATACTTGAAGGCTATTTCGGCAACCGGCAGCGTTCGGTCGGTCGCTCTCGCCGCCAGGTCCTGCGCAAGATTGCCGTCTGCAAGGCGGAAAAACTGCCAGCCCTCTTCGTCGGCCTTTGGCCACTCGGTCGTCCACGTCTTGCCGTCGTAGTCAAAACGACGGGCCTCCCCGTCGTGAAATTGGGCTTCCGGAAGTTCAGCGCGCACTAGCGTAAGTAAGGCCCGATCGAACTCAGTGAGAACGCCCCTAATCTCTCCGTCGCGATCCTTGAGCCTTTGCACGACGCTTGTGTCGAGGTTGTCCATCACCGTCTGGCGAGCGGCCTGCATATCAGCCGTGATGCTGTCCTCTAGTTCGGCTTGAAGTTTATCGAACGCTACATCGACCTCGGCTGCAGTCCGGCACTTTTGCACGATGTCGAGCACACGGGCCTCGAAGTCGATGCCATCGCCGATGACGCCTAAAACCTGATCCGACGCGCCGAACACCCCTTCAAACAAATTGAACTTGCTGTTGAGTAATTGGTGGACGCGGTTTTCCGCACGGTTCTTGAGGTTTAAGAAGTTGACGACTGTGACGTCGATCTTTTGGCCAAAGCGATGACAACGACCGATGCGCTGTTCGATCCGTTGCGGGTTCCAGGGCAGGTCAAAATTTATGACCAAGGAGCAAAATTGGAGGTTGATGCCCTCGGCACCGGACTCGGTCGCAATAAGGATTGTCTTTTGATCCTTGAAGGCTTCGACTATGGCGGCTTTCATATCCGCTGTCTTGGAACCAGATGCCATATCGGTGCCAGCATGACGGCGGCGCCAATCGTCGTAAATTACTTTGCTCTCGGCATCATTATTCGATCCGTTGAGCAGCGCGATTTGGCCGCTGAAGCCGTTGGCATCTAGCAGATCGCGCAAGTAGCGCTGCGTGCGAACTGACTCCGTAAAAATTACGGCTTTCCGTGCACCATCCTTGCCGACGATAGTGTCGAGGATTCTGGGCAGCGCACCAGCCAGTTTCTCCCCCTTGGCGTTAGGACCGATGTCGGTTGCGAGGTCGCGTAACGCCGTCAGCTCCAGAATTTCGGCCTGTAATTTGACGGGATCGACCTCAACTTCCTCATCGTCCTCATCGTCAGCATCCTCAGACAGCTCGTCTTCCGTCTCGATGTCCACCACGTCGGCGAGTGATGCGCGATGGCGGCGCTTTAATGTGGCGATAGACGAATTGAGAGTCTGAGCGATTGCATACGTCGAGGAGCCGAGGATCTTTTGGTAACCCATCAGCACAAGCGGATTATTGCGATCACCAAACAGGATTGTATCGGGCCGCTGCAGGAACGCAGAGACGCCCAGATAGAGATTGTGCTCGCGGTCCGTCGGCTCAAAGCTTTCGACCATCAGATTTCGGTTCGTGTAGCTAATATGGCCCGCATCAAGAACGGTCTTCCGCAATGTTCGCCGGAGGACTGGGCGCAGGCGCTCTTTCAGCATCAGCATGCCTGCTCCGCCAGCAGCGCGTCCTGTGTAGTTCGCTTTAAACGCTGCCTCATCGCCGAATACGTGATCGTCAATGATTGAGACCAAGCCATACAGTTCGAGCAGTGAGTTCTGAAGTGGCGTGGCCGTTAACAGAATGCGGAAGGGACCTTTTTCGCCGCCGAGCGCGCGCTTAAGTGTCTTAGCCCGTGCGGAGCCAGTCTTCTTGTGGACGTTGCGCAGGCGATGCGCCTCGTCGAACACCGTAAGGTCCCAAGGGAGCGGACCGATTTTGTCGATCTTCTTGTCGGCGAATTCGTAGGACACGATGACGACTGCGTCGGTGCGGTCAAAGGGCTTTGCCTGCTTGTCTTGGCGCAGCAAGTCTTTCACCACCTTGGCGTCGAGGATGACGCTCGGGATTGAGAACTTGGTTCTTAATTCCTGCGACCACTGCTTACGCAACGAGGCTGGCACGATAAGCAGAATACGACGGCGACGTTCTGCCCACCGCTGGGCGATGACAAGTCCGGCCTCAATCGTCTTTCCGAGACCCACCTCGTCCGCCAGGATCGCGCCCTTGGCCAAAGGCGACTGCAGCGCGAATAGAGCTGCGTCCACCTGATGGGGCTTCATCTCGACTTTAGCGGACGACAACGAGCGCGCGAACGCATCCTGCCCGATACCTTCGAGCGTCAGTCGATGAGCCAGATACTGGCTGTGGTATTGCGTGAACGACACGAGCCCTCGATGAGTCGCAGAAACCGATGCTCACAGGTACTCTGTTGAGGCATGTATGGACAAGCAACTCGGGTGCTTTGCGCACATACTCTGTGCCGTCAGTTCAGGACGCGTTCCAGAAGCGCGAATCATTGCGGTCGAAACCAAGCTAATCGATGGCCCGCAGAGTTTCGTGTCGGCCACTATTTATGGTGCTTCGTTACGACGTTCTTTTGAATAGTTGCTCTTGTTGTCGCCCCTTATGCGGCATCCGCCCGGCTTGTCGCGCGGCTCTAATGATCTCGTCGAATAGGCTCATTCAGCGATTCAGAGTTCAGTCTTTGTTCGAAGCTCACTGAGGCATTGTTTTGAACAAGGGCGATGCACTATCCGTCACGTTCATCTGCTAGGATTCACCCCAATTTCGGTTCGAAATCGTCCGCACACGTGTGGCACTCCCATAGCCGAAAATAGATCAGTGCATAGCACTCAGAAATACCCTAGATTCTGGGCTTGTTCTGGGGACGTTCTTAAGCTAAGATACTGAAATATATGGGGTTTGAAACCCTTACCAAGGGAGTGCTCTACCACTGAGCTACGGCAGCGATTGGCCACTTTCAACGCAGAGGTGCCGCAGCCTAATGGCTATGTGGCGCGAAAGAAGTTGAAAGCCGCGCGGACACTGCCACAAGGCCGACCGCCGGGCAAGCGCGGGTCGCGTGCGTTATTGGGGAGACCCGGATAAGATGTGGGGAGGGCATTTGCGCCGGCCGTTCGTCCCAGTGCCGTGGACGATGGGCGTTGTACTGGGATGACGGTATGAAATCCAACTCAAGCGGCAAAAAACAGGGTCCGCCACCGCCAAATCCACGCCGCGCGGAGCGGCTGGCGGCCGAGCTCAGGGCCAACTTAAAAAAGCGCAAATCGGCCGCGCGGTCGCGCGAAACGGATGGGGAGCCGCCTAGCTCCGGCGGCGAAGGAAGCGGCGAATAGCCGCCTCTAAACCGTTGTCCGTAACCGAATTCCAAGACGCCCCCTTGCTCCGGCCATCGCGAAGCGACTATTCATGCCGCAACACGCGGCGAATCAGGCGGTCATCCAATCCGCACGCCTACCCGCACACCAACCCGAACCCGGGGCCCCTGAGCGGCCGCAAAAGAGGCAGGCACAACACCATGGATCGCATCCAGATCACCGGCGGGCAAAAGCTCCACGGGACTATTCAGATTTCTGGCGCCAAGAACGCGGCTTTGCCGTTGCTGATCGCAAGTCTTCTGACCGGCGACAGGCTGACACTTAAGAACGTGCCCAATCTCGCCGACGTCAATCTACTCGTTCGCATCTTGCGCAACCACGGCGTCGATCTCGCCGTTGACGGGAAGAGAACCGGTCCATCGACCCATCTTGGCGAGACCTTCCATCTCACCGCTCGCGATATCGTGGATACAACGGCGCCTTACGAAATGGTATCGCGCATGCGGGCGAGTTTCTGGGTGCTAGGCCCGCTCATTGCGCGGATGGGCGTTGCAAAAGTCTCGTTACCCGGCGGCTGCGCCATCGGCACGCGGCCCGTCGATCTGCATCTAACCGGCCTCAAAGCGCTTGGCGCCGAAATTGATATCGAAGCAGGCTACGTGCTCGCCAAGGCGCCGAAGGGTTTGCGCGGCGCGCATATCATTTTCCCGAAAGTTTCCGTCGGCGCGACGCACAACGTGCTTTTGGCCGCCGCATTGGCCAAAGGCGAAACGCTTATCGAGAACGCCGCGCGCGAACCCGAGATCGGCGACGTTGCCGAATGCCTGGTTAAAATGGGCACAAAAATCGAAGGCATCGGCACGTCGGTACTGCGCATTCAAGGCCGCGACCGTCTCGAAGGCGCCGTGCATACCGTACTGCCCGATCGTATCGAGACAGGCACATTTGCCATGGCCGTCGCAGCCACGGGAGGCGACGTGCTGCTGGAAGGCGCGCGCATGGCCCATCTCCGCTCGGCGCTTGACGTGTTGGCCGAAACGGGGACGTCGCTTGAGGAAACGAGTTCTGGAATTCGCGTTGTGCGCAACGGAGCGGGAATTTCACCTGTTTCTATCGAAACACAACCGTTCCCTGGTTTCCCGACCGATCTCCAGGCCCAACTCATGGCGCTTGTCACGCGAGCGTCCGGTACAAGCGTCATTCGCGAAACGATTTTCGAGAACCGTTTCATGCATGTGCAGGAACTTGCGCGCCTTGGCGCCGACATCCACCTCCATGGCGACACGGCGACGATCAAGGGCGTCAAAGGCCTGACCGGAGCGCAGGTCATGGCAACCGATCTCAGAGCTTCGGTCTCGCTTGTGATCGCCGGCCTCATGGCCGAGGGGACAACGACGATCAACCGGGTCTATCATCTCGACCGGGGCTTTGAGCAGCTCGAACAAAAGCTAACCCGCTGCGGCGCACAAGTTGAGCGCATTTCGAGCGGCTGAAGCTTGGGAATTTGGGGCCTCACTCCCTTCAATTCGTTGCGCCGTTGACCATGTCTTAACAAAATCTGGCAGCACACTGTTGGACATGTAATTTACCAACCCATGCGCAACGGATGCGCGGGGGAAGCGTGATGGTTCGCGGTGTGTTGGCTGCCGTCTTCGGCCTTATTTTGGCGGTACTCGTGGCGGTGGCCGGCGGCGCACTCGCGGGGCTGCCTTTGCTCGGCGCTGCGGCCGGCTCAGAGCCGCTGCTGGCTCGCCTCGTCAAAGCCGCTTGGGCGGTATTGCTGTTGGCATTGCCCGTTTCCTTCGCCGCGATTGCTGTTGGCGAAGCGCGGCGCTTGCGGAACTGGGATTATTGGGGCCTCGCCGGCGTCATTGTCGCGTTATGCGGCTACATTGCCCTCAAACATATGGGCGATGCCGTTGCACCAGAGATGACGGCCGGAAGAGCGCCGCTGACTTTTTCCGTTATCGGGCTGTTGGGGGGAATTGCATATTGGTGGATTGCCGGGCGCAACGCGGGCGCTCTTGCAAAAGCCGTTCAGCCATTTTTTTATCCCGTTCAAGACAGAGACAAGGGCGATAGTAGGCGTTGCGCTCTATGCGCCGCCGCTGGGCTGCTGCTTGGGCTCATCCCGTTGGCGCTGCTCGGCTGGTATGCATTCCACAAATCGACCCCGCCGATGGCGAAGAGCATAGCAGCCAAGGCCGAGCGTGATGGGGACCGCATGTTGAAGGATGCCGGGCTTCCGGCGCTCAAGTTTTCCGTCGATCAAAGGCCGTACCACGAACACATCGGCCATGTGTCGGGTAACATTGCAAACTATGCAGCGAAAGCCGATGCCCTTAAGCGCGCTAAGTCGGCACTCGCCCCAATGGTCGGCATGCCGGGAGTCGTCGCCGTTCTGCAGGACGACATTATCGCCGTCGATGAGACGGACCCGCAGGTGGCCGCTGAAAATACCCGCATTAGGGCAGCTCAAGAGGCGGCGCAGTCGCTTGCGAGAGAAGCGGCCGAGTTGAAAAAGGCCGACCTGACCAAGCGCGCGGCTGAAGCCGAAGCCAAACGTAAGGCCGGCGAGGAAGCGGCTGCGAAAGAGAAGGCTGAGGAAGAAGCGCGACTTACGGCTGAAGCCGTGGCCAAGCGCAAGGCCGACGAGGAAGCGGCTGCGAAAAAGAAGGCTGAGGAAGAAGCGCGTCTTGCAGCCGAAGCCAAAGCCAAACGTGAAGCGAGTGAAGACGCCGCAAAAAAGTCGCCGCCGCCGCAGGCCGTTCCGGCTGAAAGCAATTGGACACCTGGTAACGGCATGAGTGCGAGTGCCGTCGTGCGGGCAAGCTGCGTCGGCGATTTCGGTCAGCTCTTCGCAAGCGAAGCGATACGATTTACGATGAAATCAGCGGCGCTCGAGAGCCAGCACGCTTCGTTCCTCGACAAGTTAGGAAACTTGGCAAAGCGCTGCGATGGAATTGGCCTTCTTATTGAAGGAAATGCCGACGCGTGGGGCGCGGAAGATTTCAATCTGCAGCTCTCCGAACAGCGCGCCGAAGCAGTTCGTGCGGCACTTGTCGAACGCGGGGTATCTTCCAAGCAGCTGGCAACACGCGGATTTGGCGAATTGAAGCCGCTCATCCGGGAGCGCTCCCGCGAGGCCGACGCCGCAAACCGGCGGGTTGATTTCGGTGTGATCGAAATCGAAAAAATCCTGCAAACGATACAGCCCCAGAATACCGGGCCCGCAAAGAACTAGAGCAGGCAAAGGACGACAGTCATGTATCTATTATCGCAGTTGTGGTGGTTCCTGTTGCTGGCCTTTCTTCTCGGGGCGTTGCTCGGATATTTGCTGTGGAGAGCTTGCGGCCGGCGCCGCATCGAGACGCACTACGAGCGCTCGAACAAGGAGCTGGTGTCGCGATTGGGGTCATTAGAGCAGGAGAGAACCCGCTTTACCGGCGCGGCCGTCGATGCAGAAGGCGACAACGCCAAACTCAAAGTAGAGGTCGCAAATCTTCAGGGTAAGCTCGCCGACACGTCGAGCCGCTTGAATGCCGCCGTCGATGCAGCGGATGGCAAGTTGAAGAGCTACGTCGATAACGTGCGTCATCGCGAAGAAACGATGAGTGCCGAAATCGAGAAATTGAGAAAAGAGTCGGACGATGCGCGCAAAGGCTGGGACGCAGAAAAAGCAGCAGCAAAGGTGCGCGAAGACAAGCTCGCGATGAATGCGGTTCAAGTAAAAAAAAGTGCAGACGACGCGCAGCGAAAACATGCCGACGACTTGAGGGCGGCGGAAAAGAGGCTTGCGGACGAAACGCAGAAGAAGCACGCGGAAGAGTTGAAGAAGGCACAAGACAACGCCTGCATCGAATTGGCGGCGCTGCATACGGCGGATTTGAAAAAAGTACAGGATCAGGTCAAGCATAGCGAGGCCAACGTCCTGGCCTTGACGCAAGCCGATACGGGGGCACGGAAAGAACTTGAGGACGTCAAGACGCGCCACGCGGCTGAACTGAAGAAGGCACGCGACGAGGCGGTCGGAGAAGTTCAGGCAAAGCACGCAGAAGAGATTAAGAGGGCGCGTGATCACGTCAAGGCGGAATTGGTTGCGCGGCATGCTGCCGAGCTAAAGAAGGTACGCGAAGAAGTGGCGGCCGACGCCGCAAGGAAACATGCGGAAGACTTGAAAAAGGCCCGCGAACAAGCTGCTGCCGAGGCACAGGCAAAGCACGCCGAAGAACTCGAAAAGGCACGTGACCAAGTTCGAGCGGAATTGTCGTCAAGTCACGCGGCCGAAATCAAAAAGGCCTAAGAGCAGGACCGTGCCGGGTTGGAAGCGAACCACGCGGCCGAGTTGAAGAAAGTTCAGGAGCAGGCCAAGCAGCACGAAACGAAAGTCCTGGCGCTGACGCAGGCCGATACCGGGTCGCGTAGAGAAGTAGAGAACGCGAAAGCGCGCCACGCAGCCGATCTCAAGATCGCCCGCGAAGATGCAGCGGCGGAGGCGGCAAAGAAACTTACAGAGGACCTGAAGAAGGTGCGCGATCAAGCGTTGGCCGAGGCACAGACGAAACATGCCGAGGAACTGAGAAAGTCGCGTGAGCAAGTTAAGTCGGAATTGCATACGAGCCACTCGGCCGAACTCAAGAAGGTACGCGAAGTAGCTGCGGCAGAAGCCGCAAGGAAACATGCAGAAGAGCTGAAGAATGCCCGCGATCATGCACTAGCCGATGCACAGGCGAAGCACATCGAGGAATTGAAGAAAGCCCGCGACGAGGAAACCGGGGCGGCAAAGCGCGCGCATGACGAAGAGCTGGCGCGCGTCAAGCGGGAAGCCGTGGCGTTTGCGTCTCGCGCTCAAAGCTCTGCGCCGGGTCCGGCTTCAAGTTCTGCGGCGCCCGCGCGCGGCAAAGCTCCAGGCTCGATTGGGGCGGCGCGCGGCGGCAAGGCCGACGATTTGAAGCTCATTTGGGGCGTCGGCCCCGAGATCGAAAAACTTCTAAATCAGAACGGCATTTATCACTTCGATCAGATTGCCGCCTGGACCAATGCAGACCTCGCGTGGTTCGACTGGATCGGCAAGGCTTTCGAAGGCCGCGTTGAGCGGGAAAAGTGGGTCGAACAATCCAAGAAGTTGGCGACCGGCTGGCGGCCCGATCGCGAGATCGGTGAAAAGCCCGCCGGCTTGACCGTCCTGACAGGCCCGCGAGACGGCAAGGCCGACGACTTGAAACTCATTTGGGGCGTGGGGCCCAAGCTCGAAAAAATGCTGAACGGTGCAGGCTTCTTCCATTTCGATCAAATTGCCAAATGGGTCTCCGCCGATATCGAATGGGTGGACAGCCAACTCGGCGAATTCGCCGGCCGCGCCGTGCGCGACAAGTGGGTCGAACAGTGCAAGAAATTGGCAGCAGGATGGCGTCCGGCCAGCGATGTCGGCGAAAAACCGGAGTAATCGCTCATTGTGCCCAACTAGGCCAAGCCAGCGTTGTTGCGTTACGGTCACCCAACCGGTTATCACTCCCCTGCGCAGCGGATGACCGCGCGCGTTGGAGACAAACGGGCCAATGCCTGACTTAAAGCTCATTGCGCTTGATCGCGAAGATCTGAGTGTCATCTCCGCGCATTTCCAGGACGCGGTGTTCAGGGTATCCGATATCGCCTATTTGCCGCGCGAGAAGCGCTTTGCCGCCGTTGGCAATCGTTTCGACTGGGCCGTAACTCTCAAAGGCGCTGCAAAGAATAAGAAGCCAGGATTTGAGCGCCGGCGCTCGGGATTGCGCATCGACAGGGTCCTCGACGCCAAGGTTCAGGGCATCGACTTCAAGAACACGTCTCAAACTCTAGCCTTACTCGCCATTGGATTTGAACTAGGTTCCGATCCGAACGGTGTGGAAGGTCATGTCACGTTGACTTTTTCGGGCGGCGCGGCCATTCGCCTTATGGTTGAATGCCTGGAAGTCGAGATGAAGGATTTGGGCGGCGCGTGGAAAGCCAAAAGTTCGCCCGAACATCCCGATGACGACAGCAACTAGAATTATATAAAGGCGGCTCTCGACGAGCCTGGCGAACCAGCATGCCGATGCGACTGACGAGTTCCGACCCCGGTTTTGCAATGGACTTCGAGACGCTTCTGTCGCAAAAGCGCGAAGCTTCCGCAGATGTCGATCGGGCTGTTGCCGGGATCATTTCAGACGTGCGCGCACGAGGCGATGAAGCGCTTGTCGATCTGTCGAAAAAATTCGATAGCATCGATCTCGAGAAGACCGGCATTCGTGTGACGGCGGCTGAAATCAAGCAGGCGGCCGCCGCCTGTTCGGCTCCCACCCTCGAGGCATTAAAATTCGCCCGCGACCGGATCCACGCTCATCACGAGCGCCAAATTCCCGCCGACGACATGTACCGCGACATGGTGGGCGTTGAACTCGGTCACCGCTGGACGGCGGTTCAATCCGTCGGGCTCTATGTGCCGGGTGGCCTCGCTTCGTATCCGAGTTCTGTGCTGATGAATGCGGTGCCCGCCAAAGTGGCCGGCGTCCCCCGTGTTGTCATGGTCGTGCCGTGCCCGCGCGGCGAACTCAACCCTCTGGTGCTCGCTGCCGCCGGGATTGCAGGCGTCGAAGAAATCTACCGCGTTGGCGGGGCGCAGGCGATTGCAGCTCTGGCTTACGGGACGAAATCCATTTTCCCGGTTGTGAAGATTGTCGGACCTGGCAATGCCTATGTTGCGGCCGCAAAACGTCAGGTGTTCGGCACGGTCGGCATCGATTCAATTGCGGGGCCTTCGGAGGTCTTGATTATCGCCGATAGTAACAACAATCCCGAATGGATGGCGGCCGATCTCTTAGCGCAAGCCGAGCACGACACCGCCGCGCAGTCCATATTGATGACGGACGACGCAGCTTTCGCGCGCGCCGTCGAGGCTGCCCTCGAGCGGCAATTGCTGACTTTGCCGCGCGGGAATATCGCCGGCGCAAGCTGGAACGAATTCGGTGCAACGATTGTGCTGTCGTCACTCGATGAAGCGCCAGCGCTTGCCGACCGGATCGCCGCCGAGCATCTGGAAATTGCTACGGCAAATGCCGAAGCCTTGGGCCGCAAGATCCGCAATGCAGGCGCGATCTTCCTCGGCGGCATGACGCCGGAAGCGATCGGCGACTACGTGTCGGGCTCGAACCACGTACTGCCCACGGCACGCAGCGCGCGATTTTCGTCTGGCCTCGGCGTTCTCGACTATATGAAACGCACGTCGATCCTTAAACTCGATGCAAACGCCTTGAAGCAGCTGGCACCGGCCGCCATGACGCTTGCGCGCGCGGAAGGACTGGAGGCGCACCGCCGCTCGGTCGAAATCCGGCTTGATACGTCGGGCTGATCAGCGATGGCCGGGACAGCAAGCGAAAATGGAAGCGAGCGCGATAAGATCGCCGCAATCACGCTCGATCAGAAATCTCTCGGCCGCGCCAATGTCAACGTCGAACACGAACGTGAGGTCGCGATTTTCGATATCCTGGATGGAAACTCGTTTCGGGTCGAGGGGATCGACCAGGGCCCCTACAAACTCAATTTGTCTGTTGTCGAGGACAGGCTTCAGTTCGCGATTTCGCGCGAGAACGACGAGGCCGTTTCACAGCATCAGGTGCCTTTGACGCCGCTGAAACGCGTCATCAAGGATTATTTCTTTGTCTGCGAGTCGTACTATGACGCCGTGCGTACTGCGCCGCCGGCGCGTATTCAGGCCATCGACGTCAACCGGCGCACGCTGCACGACGAAGGCAGCCAGATCCTGGCGGAAAAGCTATCCGGCAAGATTTCTGTCGATGGCGACACTGCGCGGCGCTTGTTTACGCTTGTGTGCGCGCTGCACTGGAAGGGATAGCTGGGGAAGGGCTAACCGGCGCCGTGTTTATTTGCGCGCGCCGAGATACCACGCTTCTTGCGCGCCAACGCCCTTGACCTCGATTATGCCGCGCGGTTCCAAATGAAACGATCCTTCGAGTGCCGCCCGGCAGTCTGGACAAATCAAAATGCGGCCGGGCACGCTTGCTTGCTCCAGGCGACTCGCGAGGTTCACCGGATCGCCCCAAACGTCGTAGCTGAATTTCCGTTTGCCGATGACGCCCGCCATCATGGGGCCCGACGCCATTCCCGCGCGGATGTTGATCGGCAGGTTCGTCTCGGCGCTGATGTCGCGGGCCGCGCCGATCATGTCGAGGGCCATACCTGCGAGAGCAACGGCATGATCGGCGCGCGGCTCCGGCACGCCGGACGCAACCATATACGCGTCGCCGATGGTCTTGATTTTTTCAACGCCATGGCGTTCGGCGAGTTCATCGAAACGGCTGACAAGCTTGTTCAGTAGCGACACAGTCTTCTCGGGCCCAAGTGTGCGCGCCATCGCCACGAATCCGGAGACATCTGCGAAGAGTACGGAGGCCGATGCGAAGCCGTCGGCGATTGCGGCGTCCGGCACCGCTTTCAAGCGTTCGACGACATTATCGGGGAGCACGTTACGCAGCACAGCGTCGGTTTCGGCTTTCGCCCGTTCGGCGAGGCTGAAGGCATAATAGACGGAGGCGGCGATCAAGCCGAATGCGGTAATTGCTCCTTGGACATAGTTGGCATCCAGAAATGCGTCGTCCATCGCCAGCCATGCGTCGGACCGGTGAAATGTGAAGTAAGCATAGAGATGCAGGACCAGCGCGGCCAGTACCGTGCCCAAGACCAGCCAAATCCGCTTGAGACCAAATACAACAAATGGCGCGGCCGAGAATGCGACGTACATCATCGGCGTGCCGGCACTGCGTCCGAAGTAGGCTGTGAATGCAAGTAAGGCCGCGAGCTCGGCTACGGCGATCAACAGTCCGCCTGCAATATCGTTGATGCGATGGGCGAGGGGCACCATCATCGCCATGGCGGCAAGAACGATGTTAATGACGATCACGGGTTTCATTTTGTTGTAGTCGGCCGCGGCTTGCTGAGCGGCGAACACGAGCGTGGTGATTACAATCAAAAGCGAGATGACATTCAAGATCTTCAGGCGGCGCTGGGTATCCGGCGGGTAGCTCGCGGTTCCGGCGGCGGCATAGCGTGTTACGAGCCGGGTTACGGGCGCGAGCATGTGCGCAACAGCGTGCCGTATGCGGAACGCGGCCGCGCGCCAGCTTCCTGATACCGGCGCCGTCATCCGCGCCACCTGATTCGCAGTGTTCCGGTCACGCGGCCCTCATAAGGTTGCTCACTCGACGCCGCCAATACCGCTTAAGGCTTCGATATCGCAAACTATATCGCTGCCTTTGCGTTCAATCGCGCCTTCAGCTTCAAGAAGGGCCAGTGCAGCATTGACCTTTGGCCGGCTGGCACCAACGAGAAGTGCGAGTTCGCTTTGTGAAATGGGCAAAGAAAAAGTCACGCGGCTGGATTTGGCTTCCGGATACTTTTGCCGGGCAGTCGCCAGAAAGAACCGGGCCAGGCGCGCTTCGATCGGATGCAGAGCAATGGCCTCAAGTTGTTCGTCGGCATCGCGCAGGCGCGCCGACAAGAACCGGATGGCGGCCTCTGCAACCTGTGGCTTCGATGCGAGCAGGCGCCCAAAAGATGCTCTCGAAAGCGTCAGAGTTTGCACTTTGCCGACGGCCGTTGCGTCGGCGGAGCGGGCGCGGCCATCAAAAACCGCCAGTTCCCCGAAAATCGATGTTGGCTCGGCATGTGCGAACGACAGCTCGCGGCCGTCGGACGTTAGCACCGAGAGGCGCACGCGGCCTTTGACCACGACATGCAGTTCTGCGCCGGGATCGCCGCGCGAGAAGATGACTTGACCCGAGTCGTAGTTGGATTCCCGCATTTCCTGGGCAACGGCCTGCCGGCCCGCCTCGTCCAAAGTGCCAAACAACGGGGCTTTGGCAATGAATTCTGCGGCTTCTGATTTTGAGACCATGTCAGCCTTCAAAAAGCGCGAGTGAATGAACTATAGATGCATTGTTTCGGCGGTCGCCGCAACGCTCGGGTCCCCCTTGCTTTTCGAGGAGCGCCTCAGCATTGTCGGCTGGCTGGCACTATCCGCCGGATATCGGGGTTAATGATGATTTCAGCACTCAAAGCCAAACTCATGCCGAGCCGTGGTAAACCGGCAGTGACGGGCCGCGAAAGCCTGCGCAAAGCCATGGCGCGCGAGCGGGCCAAAGTTAAAGGTGAAGTGGAACGCCCGCGTCTCGTTTTGGCCAGCGCAAGTCCGCGCCGGTTAACGCTGCTCGCCCAGGTCGGCGTGACGCCCGATGCGTTGCGTCCCTCGTCGATAGACGAAACTGCCGAACGCGGAGAAAGCCCCGACCGCCTGGTGAAGCGCCTGGCACGCACCAAAGCCGAAGCGTCGCGCGATCATATCGCCAACGACAGGGATTTCGCAGATTCGTATGTGCTTGCTGCCGATACCGCCGTTGCATACGGCAAGAAGATTCTCATGAAGCCCGCGCACGTCGAAGAAGCCATGGCCTCGCTGCAACTATTATCCGGCCGGGTCCACAAAGTGTACACGGCAGTGTGCCTCATCACGCCGGACGACAGCATTCGATCGATCATTGTTGAAACCAAAGTTCGCTTCAAACATCTCGCGCGCCCGGAAATCGAGGCCTATATTGCCTCGCGCGAGTGGCGCGGCAAAGCCGGCGGCTACGCGATCCAAGGGCTGGCCGGCAGTTTTGTGAAGCGCATAGACGGCTCCTATACCAACGTTGTCGGCCTGCCGGTCTCGGAGGTCGTTGCACTCTTGAATGCCGAAGGGTTCCCAATCCACTTCAATTGGTTGAAGTTCGCCGAAGTGGATCGCGATTGATTGACCGAGGTCTATGACACATGCCGCGTGACGAACCTCCGGCCGAAAAGCCACGCACGCCCAAATGCCCAATCTGCCGCAAGCCGCCGGCCGGTCCGTACCGGCCGTTCTGTTCCAAACGCTGTGCCGACGTCGATCTCGGGCGCTGGGTTACGGGGAGTTACGTAATCCCGGGTGGCGACGCAGATAGCGACGAAGACGGGCAGGAAAACGCCGCCGGAATCGGACAAAACGTGCGGACCGATGAATAATTTGAACTGCGATGAGGCGACGCTTGCCAGCGCTCGGCGGGGCCCCTATAAGGGCCGAACTTCGTCCTGGGCCTCGACCCGCGGAGAGATGCCCAGGTAGCTCAGTTGGTAGAGCATGCGACTGAAAATCGCAGTGTCGCTGGTTCAATTCCGGCCCTGGGCACCATTCGTTCCAATGACATAACTCTCAGCGGCCTAAGCCGGGAAATTACTTGTTGCACAGCGGTTGCGCAGTGTTCGCCGCACTTCGCGCCGCTTCATACCCGATTGCTAAAAAATATCAGATCGATGCACATCTGCTGTAGTTCGTCGCGTTCAACGAGGTCACTCGCAAGCTCGGGCCGTGGAATCCCTCGAACTTTTGTCGAGCTTGCAACGCCAGCGTTACGCCATTTCTCAAACGACTTCGTCATAGAGGCGGCGCTCCGAGCGATACGCTAACAGTACGATGACCCGACCCTGCAGAACGCCTCCAGTATGAGTTAGAGTCCGTAGCCCCAGAGAGGAGACGGACGATGAAGCGGTCACCACGGTTTGATAAGCCGGTGACCTAGCCATTCTGTACCAAACTCGGGTCCATATAGAAGGGCTCCCAAGTGTAGCCGTCGAGGTCTTCGATGGTGCGCTGATCCATGAAGCCATGATCCTGCATGGGCTGCGGCTCTTTTCCACCGGCTTTCAGCGCCTTCGCGACAATATCGTCGACCGCCTTTTTGCTATCAAGCGAGATTGCGATGAGCACGCCGGTTGTCTTGTGGGCCTCGGCAATGGGCTTGGTCACGAACGACTTGAACTTTGCGTGCGTCAGCAGCATGGCGTAGTTGTGCTCCGAGATCACCATTCAAGCGGCCGTGTCGTCTGTGAACTGCGGATTGAAGGTGAAGCCGAGCGCCTTGTAAAAGGCCATCGACTTCTTGAGGTCGTTGCTGGCGACGTGCTTGCCCACTCGTACGCAATTCACTCAGGCCGACTCAATTGGGCTCCAATGACTTCAATTGCGGCGGGTAGCGGTCGAACGCTGGCAACTCGTGCACGCGCTCCATCCAGCTGATGCGTTCAGCCACTTGGATGTGCGCTTTTGGCGGCAGGACAGCCGGGTCGTCGAACGTCCCGCTCTGAATGTCGATGATACCTGGCAGAGCAATCTCGTTTGTGAAGAATAGACCGGTGCCGCAATCTGCGCAAAAATATCGCCGCCCATGTTCCGACGACACGTAGGTTTCGGGCTTCCCCTTCGTCACTTTGACGGCGTCTTGCGGGTACATGGTCCAGCCAACCATCGGTGCTCCGGCATGGCGGCGGCAATCCGTGCAGTGGCAAAGCGCATGTGTGATCGCTTCGCCTCCAGCCTGATAGCGAATGGCTCCGCAATGGCAGCCGCCGGTGATTTCCATGTCGTCGTTCTCCGCGGTTCTGTTGTTGCCGCGAAACTAAACCATTCCAGCAATGAACCCAAGCATTGCCGCCGGCCTCCTATTTGGCCGCCGATTTGGTAGTGCTAACTCTAAGACGAAGGCGGCCAACAGATGCCGGCATCGGCAATGGAATAAGTTCAAACCATGTGCGCGTGCGCGTCCGACGCGAGCAAGAAGTCTTGAGAATTCTGTCGATCCAGGGGCGGCCCGGCCGCGAACCGCAATTCGCGAGAAAAAAATCGCGATCGTCGCGAGGGGGCTAACTCCACCGGTTCTTTCGCCATGTGGAACATGTGACCGCCTCCTGCAGGGCGGCTGCCAATTCGATCTATCAAGACATTCGAAAATTTGGCGCCCCGTAGGGGACTCGAACCCCTGTTATCCGCGTGAGAGGCGGACGTCCTAGGCCACTAGACGAACGGGGCTGATCACGGTTCGTAAGCTATAGGGGAGTGTGGCGGAGAAGGGAAGGGGGCAGTAGGCAATCGGCAGTGGTCAATCGAATTGGATTCGGGTTCTGATGCCGATTGCCGATTGCCGATTGTCGCTGCCCGCGCACTCAATCCTTCGGTACGGCCTCTTGCGGCTTGACGTCGGCAATGCGTTTTCCAGTATCGAGATCGATGACGGCGATGCCCGTGCCGCTTGGGCCTTCATAGTGAACGGCTAGCCGGTTGGCCGAGATCGACGTTGAAACGACGCGCGCGCCCTTAGGGAGTTCGAGCGCGATGTTATTCGAACCCGCAGCCGCTGTAGAGGCACCATTGGTGCTTTGGCCAACGGCTTGCTCTGTGCCTTGGGAAGCCGAGCGTTCCTTGGCCAGCGCCATCATGCGCCAAGCAATACCCCCAAGCCCCGCAAATATGAGAAGGCCAAGCACGCCGACCAGGATCTTAAGGTTGCGCTGCAAGCGCAATTCGCGCATGAGAGCATCATCCTTGGAGTGAGAGGCGGGTGCGCCGCTGCCCTTGGTCCCGCGCCCGTCTAACTCACTCGTCATCATGCGTCTCCCAAATCAGTCCGTTCATAAAGTCTCGAACACTTTGCCTGTGCCAACAAAAACCAAAAGTCCCGAAGTCATTACGCACGAGGTGTCGCTGGACGACGCGGCGCAGCGCCTCGATCGCTGGCTTGCAGCAAAGCTTGCGAGTGCACACCCGGAACTTAGCCGTGCCCGCGTGCAGACTTTAATCCGCGAAGGCCAGGTCAGTGACGGGCGCGAGACCATAAGTGAGGCAAGCCGCAGGGTCAAATCGGGCGAGACCTATACGGTTGCCGTGCCGGAAGCCGAGAACACGGAGGTCGCTGCAGAAGAGATTGCGCTCGACGTCGTCTACGAAGACAGCGATGTCATTCTTATCGACAAGCCGGCGGGTATGGTGGTGCATCCAGCGGCGGGTCATGCGTCGGGTACGCTCGTCAATGCGTTGCTCGCGCATTGCGGCGAGAGTTTATCCGGCATTGGCGGGGTCAAGCGCCCTGGCATCGTACACCGGCTGGATAAGGACACATCCGGTCTTCTGATCGTGGCGAAAACGGATGGCGCGCACAAGAGCCTCAGCGAGCAGTTCAAAAGCCATGGTGCTGACGGGCGGCTGCGCCGCGTCTACCGCGCGCTGGTTTGGGGTGTACTGGACAGGCCCGCCGGCACGATCGATGCGCCGTTGACGCGAAGCGCCGCGAACCGGAAAAAAATCAGTATCACGCGCAGTGCCGTCGGTCGGCGGGCGGTTACGCATTACCGCGTGCTCGAGACATTCGACGGTGCGGAAAAAAAGGGCGTCGCTTCCCTACTCGAACTCGAGCTCGAAACAGGGCGCACGCATCAGATCCGCGTGCATCTGGCGCATATCGGCCATCCCGTTTTGGGTGATCAAGTCTACGGCACGGGTTTCAAAACCCAAGCGTCGTTATTAACCGAGCGAGCCAGAGAGGCACTCGATGCGTTGGGACGGCAAGCCCTACACGCCGCGCAACTTGAATTTCAGCACCCGGCAAGCCTTGAGCAACTAGCCTTTGAGAGCGAAATACCGGAAGATATTCAGGACGTTATTGATGCCCTTCAGGCTCCCGGTAGCCCGCCCAAAAAGACCCGTGCCGGCAAGGGCGCAGCAAATGCCAAGAGGTCCAAAACGGCGAAGTAGCCCCGAGCGGCCAGGGCTCACGCATCGGTGATCGTGCAAACTCTGACCTACCGCGAGGCGAGGGGGATGTAATCGTGCGGCTAACGCTTATGTAACGTGCGCCGGAACTGGGGCGTCCTTATCGTTAAGGACGAAAGGTTTCGCTAACGGAGGGCCGTCCGAACCGGAAACGGGAGAAGGGCGGCGGAAAATGAAAATGGCTAGCAGAGCACTTCCGACCATTGCCGGTGGATCGCTCGGTCTGTCGCGCTATCTCGAAGAGATCCGCAAATTCCCAATGTTGGAGCCGGGCGAGGAATTCATGCTCGCCAAACGCTGGCAGCAGCATGAAGATAAAGACGCCGCTGAAAAGCTGGTGACGTCGCATCTGCGGCTCGTCGCCAAAATCGCCATGGGTTATCGCGGCTACGGCTTGCCGATTGGTGAAGTCGTATCCGAAGGCAACGTCGGCTTGATGCAAGCTGTGAAACGCTTCGAGCCGGACAAGGGCTTCCGCTTGGCGACTTACGCCATGTGGTGGATCCGCGCCTCTATCCAGGAATACATCTTGCGCTCGTGGAGCCTCGTCAAGATGGGCACCACGGCCGCCCAGAAGAAGTTGTTTTTCAACCTTCGCCGCACCAAGAGCCAGTTGCAGGCGCTGGAAGAGGGCGACCTGAAGCCGGAAACGGTCAAGAAGATCGCAACCAAACTCGGCGTTACCGAGGAGGAAGTGATCAGCATGAACCGCCGCCTCGGCGGCGACGCGTCGCTCAATGCGCCCGTTCGCGCCGATTCTGAAACGGGAGAATGGCAGGATTGGCTGGTGGACGATACGCCGAGCCAGGAAGAGCGCTTCGTCGAAAACGAGGAAATGACCCGGCGCAGGTCTTATCTCACGAACGCGATGTCGGTCTTGAACGATCGCGAGCGGCAAGTTTTCGAAGCGCGCCGCTTGCGCGAAGACCCTGCGACGCTTGAGGAGCTTTCGGCCGAGTTCGGCGTCTCGCGCGAGCGTATTCGCCAGATCGAGGTGCGAGCATTTGAAAAAGTGCAGAAGGCCGTGCAGTCGTCGGCGCGGACTGCGGAGCTGCCTTCGCACCAAGCCCGAATTAGTTGACGGGCCCGGCCGGAAAATATAGCGACAGGAGAGGGCGTTGCGAGTGCCGCAGCGCCCTCACTATTTGTGCCAATCCCATCAAGCGACTGTTCGTCTAGGACCTGAATATGCGCCGCAACTTCGCACTTGTTTACAACCAAAGCGCTGGCGCCGGGCGGCCGCGCAAGCTTGATCGCGTCGTCGCGCATCTGGAGCGGCAAGGTGTGCGCGTCACGGCTCTGCAAACGCAGAGTGCCGAAGATGCCTCTCTAAAAGTTGCCGAAGCGGCGCGCGAGGGCAGCTATGACGCCGTGATTGCGGCGGGCGGCGATGGCACAATCCGCGCGGTTGCCGCAGGTGCCGCCGGAACATTGCTTGCCGTTGGCATCGTGCCGCTGGGCACCGGCAACGTTATGCGTCACGAGATCGGCCTTTCAAAACGCGCAAGCATCATCGCTCAGACTCTTCTCGAAGGGCCAGAAATTCCCGTGCGCGGCGGCCTCGTCAACGGCGCGCCATTTCTTTTAATGGCGGGCGCTGGGTTTGATGGCCGTATCGTTGCGCTTCTGAACCAGAAGTCCAAGCGCGTATTCGGCCGCCTTGCCTATGCCGCGCCCGTACTAAAGACGCTCGGCGCTGGGGTTTTCGAACTCGAGATCGAGGTTGATGGCGTCTCGTACAGTGCGAGCTGGGTCATCGTCACGAATGCCGCGCACTACGGTGGATCGTTTCGTTTGACTGGGGATACGCAACTCGGGGCCGGCCAGCTTGTGGCGGTGATCGTGACGGGCACGACGCGCCGCGATCTCTTGGCGGCTTCGATAGCGCTTGGGCTCGGCCGCCTCGCCGATCCTAACACTCGGCCTCAGGGCATTCTCTCAATACCCTGCAATCGCGTGCGCATTACCTCAGACTTCTCGGTGCCAGTTGAGGTCGATGGCGACGAAGCCGGCACGACCCCACTCGACATTTCATCCGCAGGGCCCGTGGTCCGCCTGATCGTGCCGCAGGCTTATGTTGCCGATCTAACGAATCGTCACACGAATCGCTTACCATCAGTTTCGTGAGGCGTTGAAGTTCTCTGAATTCCGCAAGGAATTGAAGGGCACTACAACATTGTGCGGGCGTCAGAGCGAGAGCCAGGGGTCACATGCCCTTTTCTTCTCTGAATCAGGTCCGATTGGACCTGCCGACGGCTATAGGCGGCGCGTGGCAGCGATGGATAGGGCTGCCCGAGGGAGCGTTGCTTAAGTCCAGGCCCGGCGATCTCACGAGCCTAGCCAACCCCTTCCCGCAATTTCGATACCCGCGCGCATCGTTCGTGCCCGGTCAGCGAGCCCGCGTGCTTGCCGGTCGCACGCTTCCTGCCGTGTTTCGGAAACCCGGTCTCAGACGGCCGGTTTGCGGTCAATTGGAAGACGGAGTGCCTCATGCAGAAGCGCTTTTCCCGTTTAACCCCGTCAGTACTTTCAACACGTCCAGCAATCGGTCGAGGTCCGGTACGGGAGCTTCGCTGGTTGTTTCTTCTCCCCTGGCAGCAACATCTCAAATACCCCCCATGTAGAACATGACTGACGCAGCGCTGGACGTATTCCGGCGACGACAAACGAAAAAGGCCGGCACCAAGATTGCCGGCCTTTTTTGATTTGCAGAGGCTTGCTCATGCCGGCCACTCACATCGGCATATGCGCGATCTGATTGCCGAAGTAGTTGTCGATTGCCGAGACGATCGAGTCCGCAACCTTCTCGCGCCACTCGTCGGATTTGAGATTGTTGGCGTCTTGCTGGTTCGAAACGTAAGCAAGCTCGATCAGAACGGACGGGAACTGCGCCGTCTTCAAGACGCGGAACGCGGCTTGCTGATCGGGTTCCTGACGCATCGTCGTGCTTTCGCTCATGTTGTCGATGACGGTTTTTGCGAATACGTCGCTGCGCTCTTGGGTGCGCTCGACGTCGCGTTCGGCCAGTTCGGCCAGGATGCCGGTGACGGCGGACGTATCGCCTTCAACACGCAGCACGGCGTTCAGTTCGTTCGACGACAATACTTTTTCGGCCGAGCGTCTTGAGTTTGACCGCTTCAAATCCTTGGCGACGCCGTCGCGCAGCGTAAAGATGGTGGCGCCGCGCGCGCGTTTTCCAGCGTAATCGGCGTGAATGGCGATGAAGAGGTTGGCGCTATTGCGTTCGCCATAGGCCAGACGCTCGTCGAGATCGATGAAGATGTCCTTGTCCCGTGTCATCAGCACTTTGTAGCGCCCGGTCTCTTCGAGGAGTTCGCGCAATACGTGGCTGAAGGCTAGGACTACGTCTTTTTCGACCGTTCCGAACTTTGATGCGCCCGAATCCATACCGCCGTGGCCGGGGTCCAGAACAATGACGGGCTTGAAGGCCTTGGCAGCGCGCGCCTTCGGACTCTGGGCGGGTTTGGGAAGCGGCGGCTGAAGGCCAGCCGCGCCAAGGCCGAGCGGGGCTTGCTTCAAACCTTTTTTGTTGCGCCTGAGCGCGGCGTCGGCCGGCAAGATATCAAGGACTAACCTGACGTGCCCATCGGGCGTTTTTTCGATTTTTGAGCTATCGACCACGACGGATTGTGTGACGTCGATAACAACGCGGGTCTTGCCGGGTGCTGCAAGGCCGCCGCGGAACGACTTAACGAGACCAACGGTATTGCCGCCTGTCATGTCCGGAAGCTGCAACTTGACGTCGGGAAACTCGACCACCACGCGATTGGGGTTGGCGAGCGAGAAGATCTGGTATTCCACTTTGCGGTCCAGGCCGATGACAAAGCGGGTGCCGGGAGCGTTGGGGAACGCAGACTTCACAGATGTTGAACTTGATTGCGCGTCTGCGGCGGCCGCAAATTCGCTGCGGGGCTGCGCATCGTCAGCCGCAACCTGTTGATCTTCGGCGGCGCACGTCAGCGAACAGGCCGCAGCCAATACGGCTGCACCTGCGCGCCAGCTATCTCGCGACAAAATTGAACTCATCACTTAACAAACCCCCGTCGGCACGCACCCCCCGTTACAAGGATGCGGGACAGAACCGATGTGCCCCGCGAAGATGGCGATTTCACGGATCTCGCCGGGCCTTGTTAAGGTTATTGTTCGGTTACTGTTAAGACCGCCTTAACGCTTGGTATTCCGCGATCGTATCTCGGCATGTTTCGCGGGCAGGTCTGAGGCAGCGGGCGCGAAATTCTCGTGCTTTGGCGAAATACTAGCCGGCGGGCTTCTGCCAGCGCGTGACCGCGGTTTCGTCGCAGTCGCGCGCATCCACCCAGCGGCCTTCGCCCGAAACTCCCGTTTCCTTTTTCCAGAAGGGCGCCCGGGTCTTGAGGTAGTCCATCAGAAACTCGCAACCCGCGAAGGCGTCTCCCCGGTGCGCGGCGCAGGTAACAACGAGTACGATGTTGTCGCCTGGGTTCAATGGACCGATGCGATGCACGACGCGGCTGGCCGACAAGCGGAAGCGCGCAACAGTTTCTTGTTCGATACTCGCGAGTTCGGCTTCGGTCATGCCGGGGTAGTGCTCGAGTGTCATCGACTGCAGCCGAGCGCCGTGCGCTTCGCCGCGAACCTTGCCGATGAAGGTTGCGACCGCACCGATGCCGGTATCGCCGCGCGTCAGGGTTTCAATCTCGGCGGAGACGTCGAAGTCTTTCTCTTGAACGCTGACACTCATCCCGTCTCAGCCTCCCGTTACCGGCGGAAAGAATGCGATCTCGCGCGCGCCGGATATTTTCGCGTCCGGCTTGACGTGGGTCATGTCGATTGCGGCACGCACTGTGCCCGGCGAGGAAAAGGCCGCGTCATACTCGGGCCCGCGCGTGCGCAACCAGGCGACGAGATCGCCTATGGTCAGAATTCCAGGACCGATCTCGACGGTTTCTTCGGCACGGCCGGTCTTTTCGCGCACCCAGGCAAAATAGCGAATGGAGACCCGGCGTGTGCTTGTGGCTGACGCTGACATAACTTTCACCGCTCAATCGCGTGGCGGATACCGGCTTTGAGATAGTCGTATCCGGTAAATAAGGTCAGTACGGCTGCAATCCACAAAATCACCACGCCGGCTTCTGTGACGCCGGGTAGGAAAGATTCGGATGCAGGGCCGGCGAGCAGCATGGCGAGTGCCACAAGCTGAAACGTTGTCTTGTATTTGGCGAGCTGCGTGACGTGAATCTTGACGTTTAACTCGGCCAGAAACTCGCGCAGGCCCGAGACCAGGATCTCGCGCGAAAGAATGATGACCGCCGCCAGGATCGACCAGCCGCTGAGTGTCCGGTCGTACACAAGCATCATGAGCGTCGCGCCGACGAGCAATTTGTCGGCAATCGGATCAAGCATGCGGCCAAGGTTCGATTGCTGCTCCCAGATGCGCGCGAGATAGCCGTCAAGCCAATCGGTGAGGCTGGCCACGACGAAGATCGCGAATGCAATCCAGCGCGCGGTATTGCTCGTCGAGAAAAACAAAAATGCAACAAGTACCGGTACGGCCGCGATGCGGCCGTAGGTCAGAACATTCGGCAGGCTGGTCAGGATAGGGCGGCGCACGATTTGGTCCATGCCTTTGGCTTAGCATTGCGACCGGCGCCGTCAATGGGGACCCGGCCGGGAGGCCCACAATGGCTGCGCCGCAAGGGTTTCACTTGGCTTACCGTGACACCGCTTGGACGACTTCCAAGCCTCTAGGCAGGTCGATGTTTGCGGCCCGCAAAGCTTCAAAAGCCGCGATTCTGAGGTCGGACTGGACGCCAAGACCTTTATTGATATCCGAAAGCAGGACCCTAAGCGAGAACTCGGTCGAGGTTGAGGTGTAGCCCTCGAATACGGCAAGGGGCGCCGGTTCGCGCAAAACATCGGGGTGCCGGCGGGCGCATTCGTTGAGCACGGCAATGACGCGGCGCGGATCGACGTTGGGGCCTGCGTTGAACTTCAGCACGACGCGGCCCAAGGCATTGCGATGCGTCCAGTTTAGCACCCGGCCCGTGATGAGTTCGGAATTGGGCACGATGAGACTTGCGCGGTCAAAGGTTTCAATTTCGGTCGAGCGCACGGATATTCGTTTTACGTTGCCCTGCTGGTCGCCGACCACAACCCAGTCGCCCACCTTGATCGGGCGCTCGATGAGGAGAATGAGGCCTGAGACAAAGTTGCTGACAATCGACTGCAGGCCGAAGCCGATACCAACCGACAGCGCACCGGCGACGATGGCGAGGCTCGTGATGTCGAACCCGGCGTATGAAATAGCGACGATGGCGGCGAGTGCGATGCCCGCGTATCCGATAGCGGTGTCGATCGAATGCGCAATACCGGCGTCCATGCGCGGGGGAGTAAGCACGTTTTCACGCAACCGGCGCTGGATGAGCCGCGTGACAAAGAGGAGCGCGGTAAATAACAGCATGCCTATGAGAATACGAACGATTGAAATCCGGAATTGCCCGATCTCGAAGCCGAATAGTGCCGATTTTAGCCAGTCGCGAATGTCGGCACTTGAGAAGCCCCATTGGAGCAAAAGTAGCGGCAGTGCGACGATTCCAACGGCAATTGTCAGTGCCGCTTCCGTCAACCAGGCGAGCTGTTGACGGCGCGGTTCGTCGAGGCCAAATGTCTCTTCCAGCATCAAACTGACAGCATGGCGGTTCTTGCCGCTTTCGCGCGTAAAGGCGCGGATGGCGAGGTACAGCAGAATGGCGACGAGTGCCACGACACCGGTCATGACGATCTGCTGGGCTGCAAATCGTGCGAGCGCTACATATCCGAGCAGACAGGCGGCAACAATGCCGGCCGCTGCGATCCAAAGCGGGATCTTGAGCCAGCGCGGCTTGTCGCGCGGATAGGGGTATTGGTGCCGTTCGCCGTAAGGCTCGAACGGTGTCAGCAGCAATCCGGCAAGTACGCCTACGAATGCCAACGACGTCGCCAGCGACTGCACGACGCTCATCGACAAGGGGAAGTACAAGATTTGAACCACACTCGAAAAGAAGATATCGGCCGCGTAGATGGCGGCCAGAATCTTAAGTAGACGGCAGATACGGCGCGCGGCGCGATCGGAAAGCGGCACGATGCGGCGGTTGGGATCGGAGGGCGCGAACACGGCCGAGAGAAGTGCCGCAACGGCTGCAAAAATGAGGACGGAGCGCAGCAGTGAGGCGCCGGCCGGCGCCGCCGTTGGATAGTACAAGAGACCCAGATAATCCAGCCCTGCATAGGCGGCAAGAATTGCCGCGACGGCGGGAACGGCACGCACAGGACCAATCCACGAGGCCGCGGCTGCCCGTTCGAAGAACGTAGGACTGGCGCCGCCCAAGGGTGCTCGGTAGCGCGTGATCCAGCGCGCAGAGATTTTCAACAGAAAATATAACAGTGCCACTGCGCCCGCCAGAAGCGTGAGGCGATATTTTTCCTTTCCAGCCGAGGCAAGCCAATCGGTGGCGTTGTAGTTGAGGCGCCAAGAAACGGATGGGGTATCGCGTGCGAGATCGCTCCATAACGCAGGAAAGATGGGACTCGACATGCGTTCGGTCAGGCTCCTGACGAACAACTGCAAGCGTAAATCGGTGATTTTCTCAATCGCTTGCCGCGCACGCCACCACGTCACTTCCAGTGTTTTGATAGCGCCCGAAATTTCGCGCGCTTCCGAATCGAGACGCGTGCGCTCGCTCGTGACCGTTGCCGCTTCCGGCGGGGCGTCTTTTTCCGGGGGAGGCCCAATCTTCTTAATCTGATTTTCGATGTCGGCAAGGCGCGGGCGCAAGCCGTCGGCCGTTCGTGTTGTTTGCGCGATGACGCCGTCGATGTCGTCGCGCAGGCGCCCGAGATCGGTTTCGACGGTTGTGATGGCAGTAAGAGTCTTTTCAGCGCCCTCCATTGTGCCAACGACAATGGCGATCGTGCTGCTGACTTCGGGCGGCAACACTGCAGACGGAGCAGGTTGCTCTTTGGCGGTGCCGGGAGCGGCCGGATCTGCCGTGGACGCGGCCGCTGGAGTTGCAGCAGGCGCTGGCGATGCTCCGGCGAAAACGCTTGCCGGCGCGGCGATCACGGCACTGAACAACCAGAGGGCGGCAAGTCTTGATAGAAGCACGGATTGCAGCCTCTTATGGTTGTTAAGATTGGAGAAAACCAATTGGACCTGGGCTATCACCAAAATGGGGCAGGGTGTGGCAACGCCCCCGCCCTCAAGACTTGCTGTGATCGGACGGCGATGCCAAGGAGCACATTGGTAACCCTCTGTAAACCATAGAAAGGGACCCTGGTCCGGCTACAAAAAATGATTCGGCGCGAGCGGGGACTATGACGATTTCACTCACCAAATTAGAGGGTGCCAAGCGCCCCAAGTGGTATCGGCTCTACCGCCTGCTGGCCGCGTTCCAGTTGCTCACGGTCATTGGCGGGGTCACCTTGACCTATCGCATTATGGAGACCTTCTCGCAATCGGTGAAGGAAAACCATGACTGGGCAATGCGTCTTGGGCAATTTGGCGAGCTCACGCATTTGGCTTCCCTGGTCAACGTTCCCGGTAACGATATTTTCGAATCGCGTGACGCAAAAATGGAAGCCTCGCGTTTGGGCTCGGCTCATCTCGTTTTTGAAGTGAAACTCAATACGGTGCGCGACCAACTCAAGGCTCTGTCCAATGGCGCTGAGGTAACGGACCTTGTTGCAGATATGAATTTGATCGGAAACCTTACTGGTCGAATGGTCAAAGAAAGCCGCCAGCTGCTTGAAATTTACGCGGCCGGACATGTCGATCAGGCGGCGGTGCGCATGTCCGTAATGAACCGCAAGTTTGGCGAGATCAATTCGGCACTCCAGAATGTGAATGAAGATATTCTTCAAATCCAGAAGCATCGCTTCGACCGGCAAACGGCAATTTCCCAGGCACTTCGAAACTACGAGTGGCTCCTCGCCTGTTTCGTAATGTTGCTGGTGGCCGGCATGTACCGGTACGGGCGGCATATTGCCGGGGCGATGCAACAGACCGAAGCCGAGCGCCAAGCGCAAAGTAAAGCCCTGGTCGAACAGGCCGATGCCTTGAAAGCTGCGGTTCAATCCGCGGAAGCAGCGAACGTCGCGAAATCGCGCTTCCTGGCCAATATGAGTCATGAAATCAGAACGCCCATGAACGGCGTCCTCGGCATGACCGATTTGCTGCTGCGCAGCGACCTCATGCCGAAACAACGGCACTTTGCGGAAACGATTTATCGTTCTGGCATGACACTTCTGTCGATCATCAACGATATTCTCGACATTTCCCGCATTGAATCGGCTCGATTCGAACTCGAGCGGCACGACTTTGAACTTCGCGGTTGTGTCGAGTCGTCGGTCGAACTCTTGGCCGAGTCCGCGCATCGCAAAGGCTTGATGCTCAATCTGTTCATCGCGCCAGATGTTCCCGTGATGGCTTTGGGAGATTCCGGCCGGCTTCGCCAGATACTGATGAACGTCGTTGGCAATGCCATCAAATTTACATCCAAGGGCGAGATAGAGCTTCGTGTAAAAAGTCTCGAAAGTGCGGCTGATGAGTTGCGGCTAGAATTCTGCGTCCGCGATACCGGCATTGGTATTGCCGAAGATAAAATGGCCGAACTCTTCCGGCCGTTTGCACAAGCAGACTCTTCGATTAGCCGCCGTTACGGCGGAACGGGCCTTGGGTTGGCGATTACGCAGCAGCTTGTGCAGTTGATGGGCGGAACGATCAAACTCAAAAGCAAGCTCGGCGAAGGTTCCACGATCACGTTTACGATCGAGTTTGCGCCATCCGCGGCGGCGACCGTATCCAAAGTGATTGAAGGGCTCGATTTGTCGGGCAAGCACATTTTGATCGTCGACGACCGCCAGGCCAACCGCGAGATCCTTCAGTCCTATATCCAAGAAGCAGGCGGGCGCGCCGATACGGCCATCAATGGCCGTTCTGCCGTCGATTTGTTCCGCTACAAGGAAAAAACCGGTGCACCCTACGATGTCGCCATCATCGATTTGATGTTGCCCGACATAACAGGCTTCGATGTAGCCCGCGCCATCCAAGCAGGCACCCAGAAATTTGCAACGAAACTCGTCATGTTATCTTCTGGTTCGTCGCCGGACCAATCGCGCGAAGCTCAGACAATCGGATTTCATGCCTTCCTCATGAAGCCCATCATGCGCCGCGATCTTGTCAGCACGATCAGGCAGGTCTGCGAGATTTCTAACGACTGTGAAGTTGTCGAGGCCGTACCGGCGTCCGTTGCGCCAAAGCTCGGCGCCCATGTTCTTGTTGCGGAAGATAATCCCGTCAATCTCGAAGTCGCGCGCCAGTATCTCATTGAACTGGGCTGCAGCGTCGAAATCGCTGAAAACGGCAAAGTGGCGGCGGCCGCATGCGAGAAGCGGCGTTACGACATGGTATTGATGGACTGCCAGATGCCGGTCCTCGATGGCTTGGCGGCGACACGGAAGATACGCGATGGCGAGCGCCGTTCTGGGGCGGTGCCGATGCCGATCGTCGCAGTTACTGCAAACGCATATGAAGAAGACAGAAGGGCGTGCATTGAATCCGGTATGGACGATTATCTGAGCAAACCGTTCACGCCGGAACAGCTATCGGACATGCTGCACAAATGGGTCAAAATCGAGCACCAATCCGCCGGATTGGAGTCTGAGGACGCGGTGCCGGCATTGGATGAGGATTTTGTCGGGACTCTGCGCGGATCGCGGCCGCAATTTCTGGAAAAACTGTTCGACTTGTTCAACGGATTCGGACCGGGCGCGATCGAGCAAATTCAAAGCAGTTATCACGCGTGTGACGCCGAAGCCATCATGAGGCTGGCTCACAGTCTGAAATCGTCAAGCTCGAACATTGGAGCTTCCAGGCTCTCCAGGTGTTGCGCCGATCTCCAGCAAATCGCGCGGGCGGGTTGGAACGCGGAAGAAATTGCGGCGGCATTCGGCATTGTCGAAAAAGAGCTGGCGCGCGTGATGAGCGCGATTTCCGGTGAACGGGAACTGTTGAACAAGGTCGCTTAGAGGCGAGGTCATTGGCCGTCGCCGCCCCAGCTAATTCCGGTCGTGAAAAAAACTGTAGATTTTCTGCGCAATTTCGGACGAAATTCCGTTAACCGCCTTCAAGTCTTCCACGCCAGCGCGCGACACGGCCTTGGCCGAACCGAAGTGGTTCATGAGCGCGCGCCGGCGGGTTGGGCCAATGCCGCCGATTTCATCAAGCGGATTGGCGCCGAGCGCTTTCGATCTCTTAGCGCGATGCGTGCCGATGGCGAAGCGGTGTGCTTCGTCGCGCAGGCGCTGGACAAAATACAAAACCGGGTCCTTGGCTTCCAACATCATGGGCCGGTCGCGGCCTGGGATGTGGAAGTGTTCGCGTCCTGCGTCTCTGTCGGGCCCTTTGGCGACGCCGATCAACGCAACGTCATCGATCCCAAGTTCCGAGAGGACGTCGCGAGCAATCGATAGCTGGCCGAGTCCGCCGTCGATCAGCACCAAATCCGGACGGTCTCCCAGGTGGCTTGCGCCATCGCTATCGCCGTCACCCGTCGCGGCGGACGCTTCCGGCGCCGAATTTACGCGCACGCCAAGCCGTTTGAAGCGCCGGGTCAAGACTTCGCGCATCATGGCGTAGTCGTCTCCGGGAGTGAGGTCCGCCGATTTGATGTTGAACTTGCGATATTGCCCTTTGACGAAGCCTTCTGTTCCCGCAACGACCATCACGCCGACGGCGTTGGTGCCCGAGATATGACTGTTGTCGTAAATTTCGATGCGGCGCGGGACCCCGGCAAGTGAAAAGCGCTCCGCCAAGCCTTCGAGGAGGCGCGCTTGCGATGAGCTTTCAGCCAGTTTTCGCCCAAGTGCCTCGCGTGCATTTGAAAGCGCGTGGTCCACGAGGGCCGATTTGGTGCCACGCTCTGGCACGCGAACATCGGCCTTGCGTTCTGCCTTAATGGTCAGGGCTTCCGCCAAAAGTTCGCGGTTTGGGATGTCGTGCGAGAGCAGGATGAGGCGCGGCACTGGCTTATCATCATAAAACTGTGCGATGAAGCTATCCAACACGTCCTCGACCGAAAGCGACCGGTCGGCCTTCGGATAATAAGCGCGGTTGCCCCAGTTCTGGCCGGTGCGGAAGAAGAAGACCTGGATGCACGTCTGCCCGCCGTCCTGGTGAGCGGCAAACACGTCTGCTTCCTCGACACCTTCCGGGTTGATCGTCTGGTCGGCTGTGACGTGTGCAAGCGCCCAAAGGCGGTTGCGATACTTAGCTGCGGCTTCGAATTCTAATTTCGCCGAGGCATCTTCCATAAGCTGCTGATACATCGCGCGCACGGTTTGACTTTCGCCTTTCAAAAAGCGCACCGCGTCGTCTGTAAGGCGGCGATAATCATCGAGCGCGATCTCGCCCGTGCATGGCGCCGAGCATCGCTTGATTTGATGCAGGAGGCAGGGGCGCGTTCGGTTTTCGTAGAAGCTGTCGGAACATGTGCGTAGCAGAAATGCGCGCTGCAGCATGGTAATGGCGCGGTTCACGGCGCCTGCCGAAGCAAAGGGACCAAAATAGTCGCCTTTGCGGTTTCTAGCGCCGCGATGCTTCATGACCTGCGGCGCGTCGTGGTCGCGCGAAATAAGAATATACGGGAACGATTTGTCGTCGCGCATCAGCACGTTGAAGCGCGGCTTGAATCGCTTAATGAGGTTGGCCTCCAAAAGCAGGGCCTCGGCTTCCGTGGCGACGGTTACAAACTCCATTGATGCGGTTGCCGTGATCATGCGCGCGATGCGGTTGGTGTGGCCTTGAAGGCGCCCATAGTTCGAGACCCGCGCTTTGAGGGAACGCGCCTTGCCGACGTAAATGACGTCGCCCGCGCTATCGAGCATGCGATAAACGCCTGGGCCCGATGGCAGGGTTTTGAGATAGCCGGCAATGATATCGGTGCCCGTGTGTGCCGTGCCGGGGGCGGGTGCACGGTCTGGCGCGGCGTCTGGCGCGGCGTCTGGCGCGGCATCTGGGTTGGCGTTGGGCGCGCTCGGGTTGTTGATCATGCCTTGAACTATTGGCGGTCGCGTCTTCCGGTCAAGCACTAGAACGGCCTTGTGCCACAATATGGCCATTGCGAGCGGGTGTTGTAAGCCCTTGACGCGGCTGTAATGTCTGCCCCGATGGGTCCTTGTGGAATCGGCTATGCGTGTTGTGGTTGCCTTTTTTTGTGCATTAATGCTGGCCGCCGCGCCGGGCCTTGCCGCGAACAAAACGGCCAAAGTCAAGCCGCCGGCACCGTTCACCAAGAGCGAAGAACTGCTGACATGGATGAACGGCTACCGGTTAAAGCCCGAACCGAAACGGCTGCCCGAGGCTGTCAAAGCCATGGTCAAGTCCAGCGTCACCAAGGATATGGATCAGGCAGGCGTTTATATCGGCTTTACCGCCGGCGTCATTGGTTCCAGTCCGGATGATGCCGAAAAGCTTATCGGCGAAATGTTTCCGCTCGATCCTCAGGATCAGGTGCTTCTCATCAAAGCGATCGCGTACTCGGGTCTCAGCGACTGGAAAGGCCTGATGATCAAGTTCGTCGAGCGTATGCCCGCGCGAAAGGTTCTGATCGACAAGTATCTCTTCGCCAATAAGCCGACGCTTGCCGACTTGCCATTCGAAGAGGCCTCGTCTGCCATCGACATAAATTGGGGTTACTACTTTGCGACAGGATCGGAAGCGCCGGTAAGGCGCATCGTGACTGTGCTAGCTTGGTCCACAGATCGCAATAATGTCGAAAAGCTCACGATTGGTGCCATGGCAAAGTGGACTCTGGCGCAAAACGCATCGCGCGATCCCGATCTTCTCGCGATGCTCAAGGGCGTTGCGGCGGAAGACAAGGTTGAAGCTCGCGCGCCGCTCAATGAGGTGATTGAAGCAGCCGAGACGCTGGAACTCGCCAAGATCCGCAAACAGGCGTTTGCGTCGATTGAGGAACTTAAGGCGAAAGGACCGGAGAATACGCGCAATTATAATTGGTGGGGGCAGGCCGGACAAACCGTTTTGTCATTGGGTTGCGTTGCCGCGAGCGTCATGGGTCAGGTCGAGTTCGGAATTCCTTGCGTGGTCGGCGGCGCGCTCTCGACTGCCGCATTGAAGTATTTGGCGCCCGGCAGCGGCCGGTAGAACGGCCGGCAATTCGGCAATCGAGACAGCGTGGCCATTGCTGGCATCTCTAAATGAGTGTCTGAGTGCTTGAACTTTCGGGCCGGGTGACGGGCTGGCCCGTTTATCCGCCCGCGTTACACATCGCGTTTGCAGCCGCAACGGCTTCGTCTTTTGAAGCGTGTTCGCTGACAAGCTCGGCCCCAGGGGCGCTCGCCTTGGCATATGTCGCAAGCATGGACTGTTCGAAACCATCGACAACGCTAAGTGCTGTCAGTTCCGTTCCGCCATTGCGCGATGCTTTGACGAGCAAGGTTTTCTTGCCGCCGTAGCTTGCCGTCAAGACGCGGCATGGTCCTGCTCGTGCCGCAGCTTGTTGCAGCGTTGGCGCAATGGCGAGTGCCGCCTGTTTCGGTGCAGGCTGGGCAGGCACGCGTGCTGGCGGCTTACTCGCGGCAAAGTCCGCAGAACCCGCGTTAGTCACGGATTTTGCCGGCGGTAGGATATCGACCGGTCCCCCTAGGCGGGACGGCGCGATTTTGAACGTCGGCAGTTCCGGTGCGCTTGCTTCGCTCGAAGCTGCCTGTTGGTTTTCGGCCGTGCTTTCTGTTGACGCGGCGGGCGCTGCGATATCTGGCGCGCCTGCCGGGCTGTTCTCAAGCGTCACCGTCGGCTTTTCGCCGGTATCGGGGTTAGACTTGGCAGTCACTGGCTGATCTTCAAAGCCCTTTTCGCGCGACCATATGGTGCGCACGGGAGGGCCTGATTTTTCCGGTGCACGCTTTTTCTCTGACGGGTTTTTATTCTCAGGCGCGTCAGGGGCGCGGTCGCGCGAGACATCCTCGGCGGTATTGATGCCATCGACCCACGGCATGGTCTCGGGTCCCGCAAGCTTCTGCATCTCTGGCCCGCCCAGCCCAGCCGGCTTGGCAAAGCGCTTGTCGGGCCGCCGTTCGGGAGCCATAGGTTCCAGACCGGCCCTTGCGACGGTCGCAGGCCCTTTGCAGTAATTTGAAAAAAATTGCTCGGCGACGAAGTCGATGGTTTTTCCGTATTTGCGGTCGGCGGCCCAGCGGCGCGCGAGATCGCTGTAAGTCACGGGGCGTTTCAAGCGGCGCGATTGTTCGACGATACCGTCTTGTGCGAGTTCCGTGCGCGGTGCGACAGGCTTCGCGATCCGTTCGCCGGAGTACGCCACGAGATGCTGAATTTGGGCCAGCACGCCGGTCTTGATGTCCGGAAATCTGTTTCCCGGTACGCCGCCGCCGGTCGCGCCAATCCCGGCGAAGTTATATTGGTTTTCGTGCACATCGCCGCGGCGGCCGTCGCCACGCCTATATTTCAGGTAATTGGTTTCGATCGCCATCTGAAAGAATGCGTAGTCCCAGCGGACATGCCATGTCTCGCCCCACTGTTTGTAGAACTTTGCGATATCGCGGTATTTGGGATCGAGCTTGGGATTTCGATCCTGCAAGAATGCCACCAGGCGTTCGGGCGTAACACAAGCCGGCATCCGGTTGCCGTCGCCGGTCCTGATCGGCGGCGCGGCATTCCCCGTAGTCGATGCGAGCAGCAACTGCATCAGCGCCGCCGCCACTGCCAGTTGGCGCTTGTGAGAATTGTGAGCGGCGGGTTTCATGTCACTGGCCCTTGGCCTTGGAGGCGCACACAGAAGGTGCCGCTGATTTGGGACGGCCGATTCTGCAATCAGCCTTCAGGACAGAGCTCGAAGGCCTTATCGAGAGCTTGGGTCTGGTTCGCGAAATCGCCGACGGCTTCCCCGCCCTTTGCATAGGCGGCGATGTAGGCTTCGGCTTCGCGTTTTTCCGTGCCCTCATTAACGTCCAGAACGGTGTAGTTCGTGGTCTGGTCGCCGGCCGCCTTGATAATGATGGCGCGGCTTCCACCGTAGCTGGCGGTCCACACACGGCACTTGGTTGACGGGGGAGGAGTTGCCGCCTCTCTGCTCTTGCTCGCCGGCGGCGGTGTGACACCAGCCTTTGTGCCCGAACCAAGCGCCGCAGTTTGCACTAGTGCGGCGGGCTCGTTCGCCCTTGTTACAACAGGTGTTGCGGCGGCGGCAGGCGCCTCAGTTTCGGCCGCTTCGACTTCGGGTTTCGGCGCGTTGATGATTGTGAAAGCGGGCTGTGCCGGCGGTGTTTCAGACGTTTCGGGTGACGCAGTTGCGGCGGTTTCCGCAGCCTTGGCAATGGCGCCGGCTCCGAGATTGGATCTGACGAACGAGCCAGAGGCCCGGGCTTCCGCCACGGCACGGCGAGCGAGTTCGGCGCCGGATACTTTTGGCGCCGCCAGTACTTCGGACGATGCTTCCGGTGCGTCTGCAGGGGCAGCATCCCTCGATTGCGCTTTAAGGGAAGCCGTCTTGGTCTCAGTACTTGGCCGCGCCAGCGCCATCATTTCCGGTTTCGGATCGGCGCTCTTACACAAACCCTCGTAAAAAGACTCTGAGACATTGGCGATGTCGCGCGAGTAGTTGCGCGAACCGGGTGCCCATTTCTTTGCAAGGTGCGTGTACGTCATCGGCCCATCGATCGTCTTCAGCCACGAAGTTAGAACACCCCACTCTTGAACTTTGCGCGTGCGTTCGGCGACCGGATTTTCGACGTTCTCGCCGGCATACATCAGGAGATGCTGGAGATGGGCTTTGACGCCCGTCGCAACGTCCGGGAAGCTTTCGCCCGGTTCCTTCTTGCCCGTTGCGCCGAGGCCGGCAAAATTGTTTTGTTCCGGCGACACATCGCCCGTGAACGTCATGTTGCCCGTTTCGAGCAGCATCTGGAAATAAGCGACATCCCAGCGAATGCCGAGTTCTTCGCCAACGCGCATGTAATCCGCTGCGATGGTTTGAAAGCGCCCGTTGAGATTTTTATTGCGCGCTTCGAGGAAGGCACTGAGCCGCCCCGGCGTCGCGCATTCGGGCACTTTGTTGCCGTCCGTAATTTTGATTTGCGGAAGCTCGGCTGCAAAAGCCGGCGACGTGAGACAGACAGCCGACACGGCCGTCGCCAACGGGAGCGCGAACAGCGCCCCAAAGCGGCACATCATGGTAACACCCATAATTACGCGGCACCCCTCAAAGAGCGCCCTACAGAACCAGAATGGTTTCTAGGCGCTTAACGTTAATAAAGTGTTGATCGAACCCCCTTGGTCCGTCTTTTGAAGTTCGCCGATCAATGCGGCGGCAATGAGAAGCGAACGCGGAAGGATTGCGGCAATCCGTTAGAAATCCTCAATAATTTGAAAACGAAATGGCATCGGCGGCCGCGTACACGAACGAGGCTCATGCGAGATGTTGTCCGCCGTCCAAAGCAATCATTTGCCCCGTCATCGAGGGCGTCGCGAGAATGAATTTCACAGCAGCTGCAATCTCTTCCGGAGATGGGCCGCGGGCGAGAAGCGTCGAGGTCTGCTCAGCTGCGAATTCAGCTTCCGTCTGGTGCACGCTTTGAAATACGGGACCTGGACCTATGGCGTTGACGCGAATGCGGGGCGCAAGGGCTTGGGCAAGGGTGCGCGTCGCAGTCCACAAGCCTGCCTTGGAGATCGTATACGAGAAAAAATCAGGCGTCAGTTTCCAGACGCGTTGATCGATGATGTTGATGATGTTCCCTTCAGCACCCGCGGGCAGGGTGCGCAGCATGGCTTGGGCCAGGAAAACAGGCGCTTTGAGATTGATATTTTGATGAACATCCCAGGTATCTTCTTCAAGGGATTCAAGTGAATCGAGCAAGAATTCCGATGCGTTATTGACGAGGCATGTGGGCGCGCCAATGGCTTTGGTGCATTGGTCAACGAGGCCCCGCATAGCTTTGAAATCGGCTAAATCGGCTGAAAGCGCCACGGACTTGACGCCCAAGTCTTGCAACTGGTGCACCAACTCTTCGGCATCTTTCTGCGAATGACGGTAATGCACCGCAACCGGCCATCCGGCTCGCCCCAGTTCAAGCGCGATTGTCCGGCCGATGCGGCGGGCGGCTCCTGTGATAAGGGCGACTTTTTGAGGGGAAGCATTGGCGGGCATGGATCGGCTTTCTTTTTGCGACATGAGACACATGGCCGGGCGGGCTTACAAGTCAATGTCAATTTGGGGGTGGACGGGGGAATCATATAGGCTTTGACCGGGGCCTGATTTTATGTCCCGCCGGAAAAATTTGGTTTACCGGCAAACGCGGACGGTACCGGCTTGCTGTCCGCGCGGCGCCAATAAAAAAGATCTGAAACCCACAAGCGGACAAGAGCAGCAAGCTTGATCCAACTGATTGTCATACTCGCACTTATTGCAGCGACCGTGGCGGTGATTGCCTTCGCCGTCGCGCCGAAGTTCGTGCAAAAGCGAGTGATCTTTGGTTCGGAGCCCGATCTGCCCAAGGCGTTCGGTTGCGACATGGCGTGGCTTGCGATCAAGTCCAACGATCTAAACGCGGTCGCCGAAGCGCTCGAGCTAGCCGAGCTTCAGCCCGCAAACTGGGATTCCGGGGTCGGCACCATCTACGATACCAAACTCGGCGACACGTATGTGTTTGTCACGCCCTGCGTAAAGGGGTGGATATTCGTCGCAGGAATCCCGTTGCCGCTACCTGCCGGCCGTGCCTTCATCGACAAATTGACGCCGTTGCTCGCACGATTGTCGAGCACGTTTCGCGATGTGCAGTATTTCGCGGCTTATCCCGATATCGATCTTTTCGCCTGGGCGCGTTTGGAGCGCGGCCGCATGCTCCGGGCCTTCGCCATTGGCGACGACGGTGTGATCTGGGATCGCGGCCGCCTCACTTCGGAGGAGAAAGCCTTGGGCTTGAAGCTCTTCGAATTGCGCGGCATTCGCGGGCGCAAGGGCGACGCGGGCGGCGCCATTATCCTGCACCCGACAGAGGAACAGGTTTTGCAGCTCGCGCGCAGCTGGAGCGTCGATACGGGCCGTCTCGACAAATTTGATGTTGCGCCCGCGCATGGGTTTATCGCACGCGCGCCTTCGCAATGGCGTGCCGAGCGTGTGCGCAAGGCCGCTTAGCCCTGAAAAGTCATCAGGGCAAATTACGGCCCTGGCCTGATCGCCAAATCGAAGGCCGACTCATCGATTTGTTCCGCAGCAACCTCGCTCTCGACGGCCGTTAGGTCTGCCCAGATTTGCGGGTCGTGCAGCCTCGGGCGCGAGAAAGCAAGATCGTCGCGGCGCGTGCGTCCGGCATCCGCCAAAGGCCATTCGTCAACGGGACAGGTGCCCGGTTTGGCGTCGCCGCTCGCTCTGTCGATCGCGAGGGCAACGCAGTTCCCAGAATTGATTTGTGTGAGATCGCTGCTGGGAGCTTTGGGTTTGAATATTTGCATCGGCACCGCGTTCCGCCGGCTGCCTATTGCTGTCGCGGCGACGCGCGCATCGTCGTTAAACGCGACATGCGACACGAACGACCAAAAGCCAATCATATGCCAGACCATCATGCCGGCCACAAATCCCAGCCCGCCCCAGATCAAGGGGATCTGGCGAACTCGCGGAGCATCGTTGGTTTGAGTCTGGAGCAAATGTAAGTTGCCGCCGCCAATGCCGACCGGTTGGTTATCGGCAATATGTTGCGGCTCGCGCAAGACGCGAGCGCCGTCCACAGTGCTGGACGCCGCGAGCGGTCCGGTTGTGTTTGGCCAATACTGATCGAGTTCAGAGAGTTGCATTTCAAGTCCAGTGCCGAATCACCAGACCAAGTGTGCGGAGCCCGCGTCAGACCGGCAAGGCACGAAAATGGCAGCCGCATCGCTACGGTGTGTTATCCACAGAGCAATTCATGAGTGCGGTTCTTGGCAGCTATCGCGCGATTTCTTGAGGTGTTCTCAGATGTTCTGGTCGTCGTCGATCATGCGGGGTGCAGGGAGTGGGTTTGGCCTTGAGCTTGGCGGCGCCTTGCGGTCCGAGCCGCTATAATTCTCGTCGCGAGCCGTCGAGCGTACCGGCGGTACGAACATGCGATTGCTCGAACAAAGTCGCCTCTGGTCCTCGTTCGAACCGCAACTTTGCGGTGCGCCGTCTTTCGAAAAGCAAATGCGGATTTCCTTGAGCCGGTTGCCCGCGCCGCCGCATGCGACTGCGATCATGTCCGGTGCCAGGTCCGGATTGGCGCGAACGATGTCGGCCTTCAGCTGATCTGGTGATACGAAAAGCGCTTCAATGGGGTTCTGGTACTTGTCGGGAATGCGGATGGCGGCGATCATGCTGCGCGCGGTTTGAAAGTAGTCTTCGGGAGAGAGACCGGAGCAGGTTCCGTGTTTGCGGTACTCGTGAATAATGAGCCGCTGGCTCGGCATGATGTCGAGCATGCTATCGATCAAGGGTTGCGGCACGAATGGGCGGCGCGCGGTGCGGCAGCTCTCGGGGTATCCGCGATTGTACTGCGGCCAAAGCCCATGAAGAATGAAATTGAAACGGCGCCCGTCGCGGCGATTGCATTGTGTTTCGTCGTCGCCCGATCGGGCTTCCGAGCAGTAGGAGGGGCTCCAAGAGAGAACGAGCGCGTAGTAGTCGAATTCGCCCGGAACGTTGCGCTGCTGGGCTTGCGGATTTAATCGCTCGCTCGGCCAGGCGTTGCGGTTGTTCCTTTGCTCTTGCTGATAGTTGCGCTCGCGCTGCCAATTGCGCTCTTGTGCCCATGTCACAGCGCCTGCCATCGTTAGGGCAAGCGAAACGGCGGCGAAAAACGTGAGTGCAGAGTAGCGCATTTTCAGGGACTTCTCCTCATAGTTACCGTAAGGCGGCAACCGGGGCGAAACATAGGTGCGGATTGCGGCGGCGCAAAGCACTTTATCTCGATATGTCGGATTGTCTCCGGTCAGCCGCGCGTCCCGGCTGGCAGCGCCGCAAACGCCGCCAAGATACGCGCCCAGGAGCGCGCGCCTTTTTCAAAGCTCGTAAGATTGTATTTCTCGTTGGGCGAATGAATCCGGTCGTCGTCGAGTCCAAAGCCGATCAACAGGCTGTCCATGCCGAGTGCGTCCCGGAACGACGAGACAATGGGGATCGACGCGCCGCAACCCATCAAGACGGCGGGGCGCAACCACTCATCTTCGAGCGCTTTGGCGGCGGCCTGCATGGCTTTGCCATCGGTGTCGAACATGATGGCGCCCGAGCCGCGATTGCCGAGCCATTCGGCCGTGCAGTCCGGCGGCAAAATGCTTGCGACGTATCTGTGAATGGCCGACATGACCTTGTCTGGTTCTTGGCCTGGAACGAGACGGCACGTAATTTTGACCAACGCTTTCGCTGGGATCACGGTCTTTGAGCCGATGCCTTGATAGCCGCCGGTGACGCCGTTGAATTCGAGTGTCGGCCGCGACCAAAGCTGCTCGATGATGGAGCGGTCTTTTTCGCCGGCCGCCGTCTTCAGCCCGATGGAGGCAAGAAAAAGTTCGCCCGCCAGGCCGATCGCTTTCCATTGTTCCATTTGTGCAGCCGAGGGGTCTTTGACGCCGTCGTAGAAGCCGGGCACCGCAACGCGGCCATTGTCGTCGTGGAGCGCTGCCATGACCTTGGCAAGTGCGCGAATGGGGTTGGTGGCCGGTCCTCCGTAAAGCCCGGAGTGCAAATCGCGCGCTGGGCCAGAGATAATGAGTTCGTCGCCCGCCAGGCCGCGCAACATCGTTGTAATCGCGGGCGTGTCTTTATCCCACTGGCCCGTGTCGCACACGAGCACGAAGTCGGCCTTGAGTTCTTCGCCGTGACTTGCCAGAAATTCGGGCAAGGATTGCGATCCGCATTCTTCCTCGCCTTCGATGAGGACTGAGACGGCAATTGGAAGCTCTCCGGCGACAGTCTTCCAGGCGCGGAAGGCCTCGAAAAAGGTCATAAGTTGACCTTTGTTGTCTTCCGCGCCGCGCGCTATGATGACCTTGCCGTTGCCCGGCTCGTCCGCAAGGCGCGGCTCGAACGGCGGCGTGGTCCAAAGGTCAAGCGGGTCGGGGGGCTGCACATCATAGTGGCCGTAAAAAAGTACGTGCGGCAGATTTGGGTCGCGCGTTTTCCGGTCGTGGGCCAGCACCATTGGATGGCCTTTTGTGGCGACGACTTTTGCCTCGTCAAAACCAATGTCTTTCAATTGCGCCGCGCACCAGTCTGCGGCTTTGCGGCAATGGGGGGCGTAGGCGGGGTCGGTCGAGACGCTTTCTATTCTCAAGAGTTCGAAGAGCCGCTGCAGTCCGGCGTCTTTGGACTGGGAGAGGGAATCCAGGACTTTTTCGAGGTTGCTCATCGTCGCATCTCCACTTCGCCGCGCGTGCCCAAACACCGGCTCATACGTTTGCAGCGGACAGGTGGCCTTTCACCGTCGGCACGGGCCTGCTATGGCACAGCAATGCGAAGATAAGATTCGCCCGCCACGTTCGCCCGGAGCGCTCTGATGACACAGCCTCGGCCAGACGGCAAAAGGAAATGGGTCTACGCCTTTGCGGCCGACGCCGCCGAGGGGGATGCCGGCATGGCGGCGCTGCTTGGTGGCAAGGGGGCAAACCTTGCCGAAATGGCGCGCCTCGGGCTTGCCGTGCCGCCTGGGTTCACGCTGACGACAGAGGTATGTGCCGCGTTCCTTTCCGGCGGCAAGGCGTTCCCTGAGGGCCTCAGACAAGAGGCCGAACAGGCGTTGCACAAGGTCGGCGAACTGACGGGAGCTTTTTTCGGAGACGAGAAGGTGCCGCTTCTGGTGTCGGTGCGTTCCGGATCGCGCGCCTCGATGCCGGGCATGATGGATACCATCCTCAACCTTGGCCTCAATGACAAAACAGTCGAGGGCCTTGCCTCGCTGACGGGCGACGCGCGCTTTGCCTACGACAGCTACCGCCGCTTCATCCAGATGTACGGCGACGTTGTGCTCGGCGTTGACCACGGCGTATTCGAAGACACGTTGGAGAATTTCAAGAACCTGAATGGATTTGGCTCCGACGCCGATCTCGATGCCGACGCTTGGCGCGACATCATCGCTGAATACAAAGAAGCGGTCGAACGCGAACATGGGGCGCCGTTTCCCCAAGATACGGGCGCGCAGCTTTGGGGCGCCATTGCCGCCGTATTCAAGTCCTGGAATACGCCGCGCGCATTGACCTATCGCCGCTTGCACGATATCCCCGATAGCTGGGGCACGGCCGTCAACGTGCAGGCCATGGTTTTCGGAAATTTGGGCGAGCGTTCTGCAACCGGTGTTGCTTTCACGCGCAATCCCTCAACCGGTGAAAATCAATTATACGGGGAGTTTCTCCCCCGCGCGCAAGGCGAGGATGTTGTGGCCGGCGTGCGCACGCCGCAGCCGCTTACGTCTCAGGGCGGAGAAAAAAATTCGCTCGAACAGCTGATGCCCGAAGCGTTCTTGGAATTGACCAAAGTCTTCGCATTTCTCGAAGCGCACTATCGCGACATGCAGGATGTGGAATTCACGATTCAAAGCGGCAGGCTTTGGATCCTGCAAACGCGATCCGGCAAGCGCACGACCGAAGCTGCATTGCGGATCGCGGTCGATATGGCGAGCGAAGGTTTGATCACGCGCGAGGAAGCCGTGTGCCGTGTTGAACCGTCGGCGCTCGACCAGCTCTTACACCCGACGCTCGATCCCGACGCCGAGCAGGATTTGCTGACGACGGGACTTCCGGCCTCTCCTGGCGCGGCGTCGGGCGAAATAGCGTTTCATGCCGAGATGGCCGAAGCGCTCAAGGCCAAAGGCAAAGACGTCATACTCGTGCGGGCAGAGACGAGCCCCGAGGACGTGCACGGCATGCACGCCGCAGTTGGCGTGTTGACCGCACGCGGGGGCATGACCAGCCACGCAGCGGTCGTGGCACGCGGCATGGGCCGGCCATGCGTTTCGGGTGCGGGCGCGCTGCGCATCGATAGTAATGCCGGCACCATGCGCGCCGGGCAGCGCGTGTTCCGCGCGGGCGAGATCATCACGATAGACGGCAGCACGGGACGCGTTCTGGCGGGAAAAGCGAAAATGCGGGCGCCGCAGCTTTCCGGCGCTTTCGAGACATTGATGGGATGGGCGGACCAAGTACGGCGCCTCAAAGTCCGCGCCAATGCCGACATGCCGCGAGACGCGCGTCAGGCCCGGATTTTTGGCGCCGAAGGCATTGGTCTCTGCCGTACCGAACATATGTTTTTTGAGGAAGACCGCATTCTTGCCGTGCGCGAAATGATCTGTGCGGACAGCGAAGAGGGGCGCCGCCGCGCGCTCGCAAAACTATTGCCCATGCAACGCAAAGACTTCGAGCAGCTTTTTGAAATCATGGCCGGATTGCCAATTACAATCCGGCTTCTCGATCCGCCGCTGCACGAGTTCCTGCCGCATGAAGAGCGAGAAGCAGCGCAAGTCGCGGCCGCGCTCGATATGGATCTCGGCAAGCTCAAAACGCGCGTCAGCGAGCTTAAGGAGTTCAACCCGATGCTCGGGTTTCGCGGTTGCCGCCTTGGCGTGCGTTTTCCGGAAATCACGGAAATGCAAGCGCGTGCCATTTTTGAAGCCGCTGTTATTGCAGGTCAAAAGGCCGGAAGCCAGGCGCATGTTGAAGTCATGATACCGTTCGTTGCGTTCCGGCGTGAATTCGATGTGCTAAGGTCCGTCATCGATCAAACCGCCGCGTCCGTGCGCCAGGAAACGGGTGCGGACTTCACCTACGATGTCGGGACGATGATCGAGCTGCCGCGCGCGGCACTGCGTGCGGGCGATATTGCGAGCGGGGAAAAGGGCGCCGATTTCATATCGTTCGGCACCAACGATCTGACTCAGACGGCGCTGGGTTTGTCGCGCGACGATGCCTCTCCTATTCTTGCGAACTATCTTGAACGCGAGATCGTCGAGATCGATCCGTTCGTTTCTATAGATCAGGAAGGCGTTGGCGAACTCGTTGAGATTGGCGTCGCAAGAGGCCGGGAAGCAAAGCCTGGGCTGAAGACCGGCATCTGCGGAGAGCACGGCGGCGACCCGAAGTCGGTTGCGTTCTTCAATTCGGCCGGGCTCGATTATGTGTCGTGCTCGCCCTATCGCGTGCCCGTTGCAAGGCTTGCGGCGGCACAGGCGGCAATCCGCGCGAAGGCAAAACAGGTTTGAGGATTAGAGCAGCCCGCCGCCATCGCGGTCGCTGCTGTCGAGGCTTGGCTGGCGCGGACGCGGCCCGGGGTTCTTCGGCATCAGCATTAGCCAAATGACGAGTGGCGGGAACAGGAAGCACCAGGCGATCCAATAGGAATAGTTGCGGTTCTTTTGACCGGCAAAAACCGCAGCAAGTCCCGCCGCAGCAAAGGCGCTGATGCCCCAGACGACAAATAAATTCACCATGGAACCTCACGGGCCAGTGCTGCCGGCGCAGTTCATTCTGCCCGGCCGCAAGGCGAAACAATACCTCACGCATGACGTGCGCGCCAACTATGGCAAAATCAAGCGCTTTTGTTCCGGCTTTTGGGCGCGGCCAGGAAGTCGAGCCCGAGATCGAGGACGGGGGCGGAATGCGTTAGCGCGCCGACCGAAATCATATCGACACCGCTTTCGGCGATTGCCCTGACCGTCTCTAGGTTAACCCCGCCCGAAGCCTCCGTCAGGCAGCGCCCCGCCACGCGTTTGACGGCGGCGCGGAGTTGATCGGGTGTCATGTTGTCAAGGAGAACGGCATCGATTTTATGCCCCAAAACCTCGTCGAGCTGATCGAGCGTATCGACTTCGACTTCGATCTTGACCATGTGGCCAGCTGCGGCTCGCGCAGCAACAATGGCCTTGGCAATGCCGCCGGCCGCCACGATGTGATTGTCTTTGATCAGTACGACGTCGAACAGCCCGGTGCGATGATTTTGTCCGCCGCCGCAGCGCACGGCGTATTTCTCGAATGCTCTAAGTCCCGGTGTCGTCTTGCGCGTGTCGGCGATCTTCGCGGATGTACCCTGGATCGCCTTCACGTATTGGCTTGTGAGCGTTGCGATACCCGACAGGCGGCCCATGTAATTTAGTGCAACACGTTCGGCTGTGAGCAGCGCGCGGGCACTGCCGGAAATGCGTGCAACGGCCGCGCCCTTCTCAACGATTGCTCCGTCGGAGACAATGGCTTCAAAGTAGACGCTGGGATCAAGCGCGCGGAACGCCGCTTCGGCAAGCTGAAGGCCGGCGATCACGCCGGGCTTGCGCGCGGCGATAACAGCCTCGGCTTTGGCGCTCGCCGCAACCGTTGCATTGGTCGTGATGTCGCCTTGCAGGCCTAAGTCTTCAGCCAATGCTGCGTTGATAGCGACTTCGACGGCTGGCGCCGGCAAAGGCGCAACTTCAACCGGTTGCCGGGACTTCGCGTCTTTTCCGGCCGTCATGTCCGGCAATCCGCAAGCTCGGCGGTTTTCGGAGCTTGGTTCCTCTTGCCATCCAGCTTTTCAAGCGCAGCGAGTGTCATGAACGTGCGCTTGGCGAGAGCATCGCTGCGCTTTGGATAGTCGCTGCGATAGTGCCCGCCCCGGCTTTCCTTGCGCTGCAGAGCAGCAGCCGTGATCAGGCGTGCAGTCAGAACCATATTGACCAGCACGCTATCGTTCTTGGCGTCCAATTGGATCGCACCGAGTTCATCGAGCGCTTTGCGCATACCCTTTGATGTGCGCACCACGCCCACGAACTTGCTCATCACAGTGCGCAGACGCGCGATGGCATGTGTCCGCTGCTCTGGATTGGGAGCACGCGCGCCGGGAACCCGCTTGGGCTCCACGAAGTGCCCGGTGCGTCCGGAGGGCATGATCGTCTTTATGTCACTGGCGACGCGTGCGCCAAACACAACGGCTTCAAGCAGCGAGTTGGATGCGAGCCGGTTTGCGCCGTGCAACCCGGTGCAGGCGGCTTCACCGACGGCCCATAAGCCCGCAATGCTCGTGCGGCCACGCTCGTCCGTGGCAATGCCGCCCATATGGTAGTGCTCGGCGGGCGCTACGGGAATGAGGTCGTTGGCGCCGTCGATGCCGGCATTGCGGCAGTGTGCGGCAACCGTTGGGTAGGCGGTATTGAAGCGTGCGCCGATCGCCGTGCGGCAATCGAGAAATGCGCCGTGCCCGGCTGCGATCTCGGCAAAGACACCGCGTGCAACGATATCGCGCGAAGCGAGTTCTCCGCGCGGATCAGACTTGAACATGAAGCGTTCGCCGTCGCGATTGACGAGCGTCGCGCCTTCGCCACGTAGCGCTTCGGTTGCGAGCGGGGCCGGGTCGATGCCAACGTCGATGGCCGTTGGGTGGAACTGCACGAATTCTGCGTCTGCAATCACGGCGCCCGCGCGGGCCGCCATGGCGATGGCCTCGCCCTTGGCGTAGGACGGGTTGGTGGTCACAGAAAAAAGCCCGCCGACGCCGCCTGTAGCCAGCACGACGGCAGAGGCCGGCACAAATTGATAGGTACCGTGGCCGAGTGTAGCCGGGCGGATCAAGCGGACGCCTTCGACATGGCCATCTTCGTGAATGAGGTCATCCGCTTCATAGCCTTCCAAAACGCGGATTGATGGAGTATTGCGCACGGTCGCGATGAGCGCTTGCATGATGGCCGCGCCCGCGCGATCGCCCGAGACGCGCACGACGCGCTTCTCCGAGTGAGCGGCCTCTTTCGAAAGCACATAGTGACCGGCGAGATCGCAGTCGAAAGGAACGCCGAATTCGAGCAGGTCGCGGATGCGATCTGGGGCTTCGCTGGCAACCAAATTGGCGATTTTTTCGTCGACGATGCCATCACCGGCCGCGATGGTATCTGTGGCGTGTTTGGCAGGGCTATCGCCCTCGCCGACCGCCGCCGCAATGCCGCCTTGGGCCCAGAGGCTCGATGCGCCTTCGCCAAGCGGGGCAGCGGCGATCACGGTGACAGGCAGAGGCGCGAGCTTAAGTGCCGTGAATAGACCGGCAAGTCCCGCACCGATGATGACAATATCGCCGGGGCGCGGCTTTGCATCTGCCGGTTTGAAGCCGGCCTCAGACTTGCGCGTGCGCTTCGCGGGCGGTTTTTCCGTCTTTGTCGTGGTCGCGTTCGCCGTCATGGCCGTCTGCCTTTCCGCCCTCATGGGCCGGTCGTGGGGGCCGAGTCGTGGGGGCCGGTCGTTCAGTTCGTGAGGTTGACCATGCGCTCGACGGCGCGGCGGGCACGCACTGCGACGTCCGGATCTACGGTCACTTCGTGCTGCAAATGGACGAGGCTATCGTAGATGCCTTCGAGGCTGATACGCTTCATGTGCGGGCACAGATTGCAGGGCCTCACGAATTCGACATCTGGCGCTTCTATAGCGACGTTGGATGCCATCGAGCACTCGGTTACGAGCACTACTTTCTTTGGCCGCTTATCCATGACCCACTTGATCATGCCGGAGGTCGAGCCGGTGAAATCGGATGCGGCAATGACGTCCGGCGGGCACTCGGGGTGCGCGATGATTTTCAAGCCCGGATCGTCCTTACGCATGGCGTTCAGCTCTTCGCCGGTAAAGCGTTCGTGCACTTCACACGCGCCTTTCCAAGCGATGATCTCGATCTTGGTTTGGGACTGCACCCATTTCGCGAGATACTGATCCGGGATGCAAAGTACGCGCGGGCTGCCCAAGCTCTCGCACACCTTGACGGCGTTGGACGACGTGCAGGTAATGTCGCATTCGGCTTTAACCGCCGCGGAAGTGTTGACATAGGTGACAATCGGCACGCCGGGATACGCTTCGCGCAGCATGCGCACGTCATCCGCCGTGATCGATGCTGCGAGCGAGCAGCCAGCACGCATGTCGGGGATGAGTACCGTTTTGTCCGGCGACAACAACTTCGACGTTTCGGCCATGAAGTGCACCCCGGCCTGGACGATGACTTTGGCGTCCGTGCGCGCGGCTTCTTTGGCCAGCTGCAGGCTGTCGCCGCGGAAATCGGCGACGCAGTGGAAAATCTCGGGCGTCATGTAGTTGTGCGCCAAGATAACGGCCTTGCGCTCTTTTTTGAGTTCATTGATGGACTTGATCAGCGGTGCGTAATGCGGCCACTCCATCGGCGTGATGACGTGTTTGACCTGATCGTAAAGTGGCGCCATTTCGGCTTTGAGCGCCGCTGACCATTCGTATTTGGGAGGCGTTGCCGGGGCCTTCGCCTTCGGTGCGCGGGTATTTGCGCTGGCGATGTTTGGGGCACGCGTTCCAGTCGATGCCATGGTCAAGTACTCCGTTGCGGCCCCACATATACTCTGTTAGAGTATATGTGGGGCCTGATGAGAGCCGGCCCGACCGCCGGATATCGTTTCCACTAATGCTCCAAATGAGCATTCAGCGTATGTCTAGAAGATAGTGCATCGGCAATGAAATTTCCAGTGCCGATGCACAACAGCATTGGAACAACTCTGTTGTTCCGTTCTGCGGGAGAAAGCTTAAGTCCTGCTGCTGGGTGGAGCAGAAACGCGCACACCGGGCGCCGGCCGTTCCAGCAGGACTTCACGCCGGAAGCGGAAGAGCTTTGCAGGACGGCCGCCGGTTCGTGTTTTCATTTCTCCCGTAGGCTCAACGAGGCCGGCGCCTTCGACCAGCCTGCGGAAGTTCTGCTTGTGCAGATGCGGGCCCAAAATGGCTTCCACGGATTTCTGAAGTTCGTAGAGCGTAAACTCGTCCGGCATGAGCTCGAACACGACCGGGCGGTACTTTATTTTGGCACGAGTCCGGTTGATGGCGGTCGCGAGAATGCGCCGGTGATCGAACTTCATCGGCTGGCCGAGGCGGGGATGGTCGCCCCACACTCTTGCCGACGAGCGGCCGTCGCGCAGTGCTTCGTCAACGAGGCCTGCTTCGTAGAGCAGCTCGTAGCGCTCAAGCACTTTTTCTTCGTCCCAAGCCGCGCCGTCGAGCCCGAAGCACATGCGAATGCGATCCGAGCGCGCGATCAGCGGTTGCGGCCCATTCGACGGCTTGGCACTTTCGGCCCAAGCTTTGAGGCGCGGCTCGATTTCGCTGGCAATGATCTCGGGCCGGCCGCGGCGCCAGTCTTCCCAGGGGAAATAATGATACCAAGTGCGCCAGGCGCCGTTGGAAACGCCGCGTCCGTCGCCAGCTTGCGTCAACGCCAGATAGCCGATCGAGACGATGGGCGGGGCGAGATCGCCGGGTTCGATGTGGCGGCCTCGGTCGCCAAAAGTATAGAGTTGCTCGGCATAACCAAGCTCAAGGCCGGTTTGATTGCGCACCCATGTTCTAAGACCACCCTCAAGAGTGCGATGATCGCGCGGGCTGAAGGGGCCAAACGGCAAACCATCGGTCGCGCCGGAGCTATCGGGCGCATCACGCACCACGAGCGCGACCGGCTCGTTGTCGAGCACCGCAACGATAGCGGCGTTTAAACCGATCTCGACGGCTGCATGACCCATGCTGTCCTTTGCGAGTGCGCGGTGTGCCTTTTCTGGTGTTGGTTTGGCCCGGCCCGAAAGTTCCATGTTCATTGTGTCAATCCCCGTGCTCCCCACCTAGCGAGCTAGTGGGAGATCATGGCGATTTTCAGAATATGTGCTGCAACAAAAGCCGTGGGAGAGCCGCAATTTTGACCCATTTTCAGAGACGCGACAAAGCTTTGACGCGGCTCAGGAACTGCGCTTCGGCGTCGTTGGCCGGTAAGGGCGCAAGGTTCATGAGCCGTAATTCAAGGTCAGCTGGAATGGACGGCTTGCCAAAAAAAGTTTCTGCTTCCGGTATGCCGAACCCCGCAAGGCCGGTTGCTTCGAAATAGGCTGCGATGCCGTCGGCGGCTTTAATTGATTTATTGAGTTCTTGGCTTAGTGTTTCGGGCAATCCGAAACGCTTATGGATTGCGCCAAGCAGGCGCAATTCAAACGCTTTGTAGTCGAGGCCAATGGCGGCCTTGAATGGGCTGATCAAGTCGCCGATCACATATTCGGGCGCGTCGTGCAGAAGGGCTGCTAATTTTTCAGCATTGCCGAAGTTTGGGTTGAGGGCCGTTGCGATGTTTTCGACCAATAGCGAATGATGCGCAACGGAGAACGCGTGCGCGCCAAGTGTTTGTCCGTTCCAGCGGGCAACGCGGGCCAATCCGTGCGCAATATCTTCGATTTCGATATCGGCGGGATCGGGCTTCAAGAGATCGAGCCGGCGCCCCGACAACATGCGCTGCCAAGCACGCGGCGGGGCAGGGCTCGGGCCGTTCGCGCTCATCGGCCTGGCACCTTCAAGGTATTCTGCAGTTTGGCGCAGGCCTTTTGGCGCGGACATGAAACAAGATGATCGTTGACCATTCCCGAGGATTGCATGAAGGCATAAACGGTCGTCGGCCCGACGAAGCGAAAGCCTTGCTTCTTGAGAGCCTTCGAGAGCGCCTTTGAATGCTCTGTTTGGGCCTGGATGTCTTTGAACGACGTCACGTTGTTCTGAATTGGCTTGCCAGGAATGAAGCTCCACGCAAAATGCGAGAATGGCGTGTGCTTGGATAATGCCAAATAGGCCTTTGCATTGTCGATTGTCGATTCGATCTTGAGTTTGTTGCGCACAATGCCGGCATCCCCCATCAGGCGCGCAACATCCTTGGGGCCGTAACGGGCGATGCGCCCAACATCGAAATCATGGAAGGCGCGGCGGAAATTTTCGCGCTTTCTGAGGATCGTCAGCCAGGAAAGTCCCGACTGAAATCCTTCCAATATGATTTTCTCAAACAGCAATTGGTCGTCCGTCAGCGGCACGCCCCATTCTTCGTCGTGATAGCGCGCGTATTCCGGGTCGGCAATGCCGGGCCAGGGGCAGCGCCGGGATGTCGTGGCCGGCGTCATGCAGGCATTCCCCTGCTGCTTGAAGAATTACGATAGTCTGTCATTGCACTGTCGCTCACGCGGAGATCAATGCCGCTTGCGGTGATAGGCGTTCCTTTGCAGGCGAACTCGTCAGCCCGGTCGAGACGCAGCATGGCAAGGCCTTGTCTGCCGGCGACGGAGCCAAGCTTACCGATAACGGCGTCTCCCGCGACGACGTCGGGGCGATCCGCTGGTAAATCCAAGCTGCCTGTAACCGCAACAATGCGCTTTCTGACCACCGTCTTGTGCTGCATGCGCGCGACGATTTCCTGGCCGACGTAGCACCCCTTGGTGAAAGAGACGCCATTAAAGAGATCGAAGTCCGCTTCGTGCGGAAAGGCGCTGCCGAAGTCATAGTCCTTGCCGCCTTCGGGTATGCCAAGCGCAATGCGGTGCGCATGGAAGGCCTCAGACGAAACTTTGGAGCCGTTCGTTGCCGACGCAATGTCCGGCGCAAAGCGCGCCTCGGCCAAAATGCGCTGTCCCAATCCCGGGTGGCGCGGATCGATGAAAGCGATCGTGCCTTTGGTCGGACCGGAGGAACAGGCATTTGGACCCCACAAGGCGAGAAGTTTGTAGTCTTCGGAAACATCTTTGATTTCGACCGAGGCACGCAATTTGTACATTCCTAGCCGCTTGACCAGCTCCGGCGCCTTTTCGCGCAGCACGTCGAGGACAAAGCCATCGGGCGTGCGCACGCAAAAAAAGTCGAATAGCACTTTGCCTTGGGGTGAGAGTAAGGCAGCATGAGCGGCGGCTGCCGCAAAGGCAAGGTCATCGGGAGCCGTCTTGAGGTCATCGACCTCGTTCGTGACTAGACTCTGCAGAAATTTTACCGCATCCGGCCCTGTGACGCTCACGGCCCCGCGGTCGGCGAGAACGGCGATATTGGCCCTGTTGGTTTCTTGCGTCATGGGTGATTGTGCCGGTTGCCGTGAGTTGCCAAGCGTTGCCAAGTTACGTATGCGGGACGTCGGCAGAACGCAAGCCGCCGGAGACAATGGTTCCATGTCCGACTCTCACAAGTCTGAAACTTACGACCTCCTGATCAAAGGCGGCACGGTCGTCAACCACGACGGCCACGGGGAACGCGATATCGCCATCCGCGCCGGGCGCATCGCGGCGATCGGCGATCTCGGAAGTGCCAAATCCGCCGAAATTCTGGACGCAAAAAACCTGCACGTACTCCCGGGCGTCATCGATACCCAAGTGCATTTCCGCGAGCCGGGGCTTGAACACAAAGAAGATCTGGAAACCGGCAGCCGGGCCGCAGTTGCGGGCGGTGTGACGGCCGTATTCGAGATGCCGAATACCAAGCCGCTGACGACGACGGCCGCATTGCTTGCGGATAAAGTGCGGCGCGGGCGCCATCGCATGTTCTGCGACTTTGCATTTTTTGTGGGTGGCACGCGCGAGAACATCGCAGATATTCCGGCACTCGAAAAGCTTGAGGGCTCTGCCGGCATCAAAGTCTTCATGGGATCTTCAACCGGCGATCTCTTAGTCGATGACGAAGCCTCGCTCGACAAGATTATTGCTGCGATTTCGCGCCGCGCGTCGTTTCATGCGGAGGACGAAGCCCGGCTTATTGCGCGCATGGATTTGCGCAAGTCCGGCGATCCATCATCCCATCCCGTTTGGCGCGACGAGGAGGCAGCGCTGATTGCAACGACACGGCTGGTCAAGCTTGCCGAGAAGCACGGCAAGCGCGTGCAAGTACTTCATATCTCGACGGCAGAAGAGATGGCCTTCCTTGCGGATCATAAGGATTTTGCAAGCGTGGAGGTAACGCCCCATCATCTGACGCTCAGCAGCCCGGAGTGCTACGAACGGCTCGGAACGTACGTGCAGATGAACCCGCCGATCAGAGGCGAACGGCATCGCAAGGCAATCTGGGAGGCGCTTGCATCCGGCGTCGTCGATGTTCTCGGCTCAGACCACGCGCCGCACACGCGCGAAGAAAAAGATCATGCGTATCCTGCTTCTCATTCCGGCATGACGGGCGTACAGACGCTTGTTCCCATCATGCTCGATCATGTAAACGCCGGCCGGCTAACACTTCAGCGCTTCGTCGACTTGACGAGCCACGGCCCGCAACGGCTATTTGGCATTCGCGGTAAGGGGCGGATTGCGGTTGGCTACGACGCCGACTTCACGATTGTCGATTTGAAGCGCCGCGAGACCATCACAAACCAGTGGATTGAAAGCCGTGTTGGCTGGACGCCCTATGACGGCGTTAAAGTGCAAGGATGGCCAATTGGGACGATAGTCCGCGGGCGGCGGGTCATGTGGGATGGCGCGATTTTCTCCCCTGCAAGCGGGGAACCCGTGCGTTTTCTCGAAGGAGACGCGCGTTAGTTGGCCCGTTAACCGTTCTGGCCTCGGCCTTGCAAACCGGACTGTCAAACCCTCTGACTGTGCCGGATCAACATGTTCGTTTCTGCCCTCCAAAATGCAATCGCCCCGGTCCAGCCGATGAGCTGGAGCGAGGCGTTCGTTCTCTCGTCTGCCGCGACGGCGGCGTCGCTGCCGCTCATCGCAGGTCTTTATCTGATCAAATCGGCGGCCGGCATAAACCTTATGTCGGGCCCCTCGCCGCTGCACGATCTCTTGTATTGGATCGTTGCGTAGCCGCCTTCGCGTCAGCCGTCGCCGCCGTTCTTTGCGGCCTTGGCAATGTTCGACGGCAGTTTGTTCAGCACGTGAACGGTCGTGCCGATGCCTGCGATGCCAGCCAAGTGCACGACATGGCCGTTCATCATGCGGAAGCAGCCTGACGAAGCCGCATAGCCAATGCTCTTCGTGTCGTTGGTGCCGTGGATGCGATAGAGCGTATTACCGAGATAAAGCGCCTTGGCGCCGAGCGGATTGCGAATGCCGCCCGTCATGAGTTCGGGCAACTCAGGCTTGCGTTCCAGCATTTCCGCCGGCGGGCGCCAATCGGGCCAATTGACTTCCTTGGAAATCTTTTGCGTGCCCGTCCAGGTGAAGCCTTCGCGGCCGACCGAGATCGGATACTTGTAGGCCTGCGAAGACGAGAGCACGTAATAGAGCTTGCGGCCCGCCGTATCGATCACAACCGTGCCGGCTCCGTAGCTGTTTGGAAACGAGACGGTTGGCGGCGCGACGGCTGCAATGTTCGGGCGCGGTCCGCCGTCGAGTTCGGCAGGGCCTTTGGTCAGAGATTTCTTGGGCGGTTGATCGTAGTCCTGCTGCTGAACCTTGGCGGTCTTGGTTTTCTTATTCGATGAGCCAAACGAGAACAGAGGTTGAGAGGCACTGGGCTTTGCCGCCTTCTCGGCCTTGGGCTGCTTCTGCCACTTCTTGGGCATCTGGTAGCCGTAGGTCTCTTCGAAAGGATGAAAGGCTTCGGCCGTGCCTGGCGCTACAAGGGCCGCGAGCGCGAACGCTCCAACGCATAGTCTCATCATGTCGCTAATTCCCTAACTCAACAAACTACCGTAACCCAGAGATTATACAGACAAGTTCACCGCCACCAAGCCCCCTGGTCAGTATGCGGCGCCGGAATGGCCGATCAGTATATTCCCTGCCGCACCCGGTCGGCAGACATCAAGACGTGCGTGTTGCGCCCATTCGGCTTGAATTCACCGGGATTTTTACCGTTTCGCGTGCCTATTGGCGCGTCCCGGCAACATGGTCTGGGCACGCGGCCAAGCTTGGTGCGTGAAAAATGGTCACATACGCGCTGCAATGGGGCCGGGCCGCCGGATGCCGTGCCGGCAAATAAAGAATCGTGCCGATATGTGTTACGCTTAGACGCCGCTCGTGACGCGCTGAAGAGCAGTGCTGGGGATTAATGGACTACTTTCCGAACCCTTTTATCATTCCGGTTGGCTTGATCATCGGCGTGCTCGTTGCTGCGCCCGTCGGTCCGGTCAATGTTTTGTGCATCCAGCGCGCTATTGAACGGGGCTTTTGGGGCGGGCTAGCGGCCGGCATTGGCTCCGTTGCGGGAGACGGTTTGATCGCGCTCTCGGCGGGACTAGGCGTTGGCGCGGTGTCGGGCGCGGTTGCCAATCACCGGGCGATCATTCAGGTCGTCGGCGGGCTCGCACTTGCCGCGTTTGGTTTGAAGCTTTTCCATACGACGCCGCGCATCTCCATTACGCCGGCCGGCGAGCATGACGGCGCGACACTCAAGGATTTCGCTTGGGATATCCCGCAGACATTTTTTCTGACCATCACGAACCCCGGCGCTGTGCTTGGGTTGTTTGCAATCTTCGGCGGCGTCTCGACATTCGTTGAAGTGGAGTCGACCATCGATGTCCTGCTGATGGTGGCTGCCATCATGACGGGAAGCTTGCTTTGGTGGATTGGACTGTCGAACTTAATCAGCCGCTACCGGCATTTGATCGATGCCGAACGCCTGCGCGCGATCAATAGAATTGCAGGCATCTTGCTCAGCGGGTTTGGCGGCTTGCTGTTGTTTGAAGTGTTCTTGAAAGGCGGGCGATTTTAATAGCGCCCGCGTCTCAGACGCATTTATTGGTGGCGGCGGGTGAGGGTAAACTCGCCCTGGTCGATGCGCTTTTCGAGACCGCGGGTCAATTTCACAACCGCGTCTTCGCCGTAGATCGATACGAGATCGGTGAGGGCTGTGAAGAGCGCCGCGTAAGCCATCTGTTCTGGCGCCACACCCGTATCGACGCCTTCGTCCCAGGCGGCGAGTATGAGGTCGAGCGCTTTCAGATTAGGATTGTCTTTTTCAAGTTCTTCAAACGAATACATGTCGTCCCCCGGGCATTCTGTTATTTGTTGTTTCAATTTCGTGCGCATGTTCGTGTGTATGTCCGCTGCTCACTGCCCCTGCCGCGCAGCGTCGATGCGCGTCCTGTGTGACCTAGCACGGGAAAAAGGGATAAGTGGCCTCGGCAACAATTCACAGTAAACTCCGGGCGAGTGTGGATATGCCCGCTGCCGCTACTGCGGGAAGGTTTTGACCACTCCATCGGAGAGCTGCGCGCCCTCCGTAATGAAGCGCGTGATGGCGGTCTGGGCCGATGGGCTGCAGGTGTTATAGGTGCGGCTGTAGCTGCGATAACCTTGGTTGAAGGCGCGCGTCAGGCGGGCGCGGCGGAGGGCGGACGATCCCTCGGCGTCCATCAGTTCGCGCATGCGCTCACGCCAATACTGGCCTTCGTTTGCCCCGCACAGTTCCCGCAAATAGTGAATGGCGCCAAGGATTTCCGAGATTCTCATGAGCTTATCGTCATAAGGCTTTGCGTCGGGCGCGGCGTGTGCGGGCGCCAGGGCCGCGCACACACCGAGTGCCGCCACTATGGCCCAAATTTTAACGCGCCGAAGCATCATGCCATTTCCAGCTCGCTGTGGTTGGTTGCAGCCCGTGTCTTTGGCTCATAGATCGCATTCTTGGCGCGCGCGCGGCAGACATGTATTGGACAGACATGGAGTGGTAAGCGATAAGCCCGGTAAAAGACCCCTTCCCGGGCGAGAGGCGCCTATGTGTTCGCGTTATAGTCTGACATCCCCGCCCGAAGCCATACGCAAGATGTTTGGTTACGGCAACAAAGAGGATTTTCCACCGCGCTATAACATTGCGCCGACGGACCCCGTTGCAATTGTGCGCAATGATTTGCGACAGGCGCGGGAGTTGAGCCTCGTGCGCTGGGGGCTTATCCCGTCCTGGGTCAAGGATCCGCGTGAGTTTTCGACGCTCATCAACGCCCGCTCGGAAACGACAACTGAAAAGCCCTCGTTTCGCGGGCCGATCCGCCATCGCCGGTGTTTGGTGCCGTCAGATGGGTTCTATGAATGGACGGGCACGGCGGGCGCGAAGATCCCCCATCTTATTCGCTACAAGAGCCATGAACCCATGGCTTTTGCAGGGATTTGGGAGCACTGGCTTGGCGCCGATGGCAGCGAGCTTGAAACCATGGCCATTCTGACGACGCCAGCGAATGAAGATATGGCGGCCATACACGACCGCATGCCGGTACTCTTGATGCCTCGAGATTTTGAGCGCTGGCTCGATTGCAAGCCTGGCACGGCAGAACATGTGCTCGACCTTTTGCGTCCCGCGCCCGAGGGGGTAATTGAGATGATCGCGGTCAATCCCAAGCTCAATAATCCGCGCAATGAGGGCCCGGAACTGCAGGAGCCGCTGCCGCTCCCCGAGCCGGGGCGCTCGACACTTCTTTAACGGGTTGAGCGTATCCGCTTTAAGGCGTTGAAAGTGCCTATGATTCGCGGACCAAGACAGCCGCCTCCGCTTTGGCCGCAATCCTGCTAAAATATAACCCTCTGAGTTTCATGTGTTTTTGCGCATTGACCACGTTCTCAATGAGGCGTCTGCCGCCTCTCGCGGCGCGCGCGATTGGGCGTTAGTGTGCCACAGTCAAGAGACGGCCGTTATCTGTGACTAGATTTCCGCCAACGGGTTGGGGATAAACGCTAAAGTGCTGCCTGACGGCGCGCGGCTTTGGCTTCGGTTTTGGGACACAGCGAGCGACCGCCGCTGGCGAACTCGCGGGCAAGGAGAACGGACGACATGGGTTACAGGGGTGAGGATCTCGACCTGCGCACACCGCAGACCTGGAGTGCCACGCCGACCGATCTTGCCGGGGTCAGTGATGCGAAGGCGCCGCCGAACGGTCCAAGGGGCGCGTATCGCAACGGTCCCATTTGGGTCGACGAAACGGTGCTGGCTTGTTCGAACCATGCGTTTGACGTGGCGCTGGCACATCGCGCGGGCGAAGTGCGCTTGGAGCACTTGCTGCACGCGTTGACGCGTATCGATGCAGCGGCCGAAGCACTCGAAGCGCGCGGCGTGCGCGTTGCAGCACTGAGGCGCGAAAGCGCGACTATCATCGCCAGCGAAATTCCCGTTGGACTGCCAAATGGCAAAGGCGCCCCGCGCCGCTCTGAAGAGTTTGCCGAAGTCTTGCGGCTGGCGGCCGTCAACGCCGCGCGCCGTAATGCGCCGGCCGGCATCGAAGACCTGCTCTATGTGTTGTTCGATCAGCGTGCGGATCTGCCGGGCCTCGGTTTGTTGCCGCGTCACACCGTGCGCGCAACGCGCGAGGCGACCGAGCCGTTGCCGCCGCTAACAAGGTATGTTGCCGAACCCCGCTACAGCGTGCCGGAACGTATTATCCGTGTTCCCGTCGAGCCCGTGCGCTATGCGCCGGAGCCCGCTCGCCCCTACCGTTCCGAATTCGACGGTACGGCGACAGACACCGTTCAAAACAGCCGCATCGAAGCTCTCGAACAGATGGTGCGCGCTTTGAGCAACGATCTGGCGAGCGAGCGCCAAGTGGTCGCGAACCTCCTCAAGGACCTGAGCCACGAGACGCGTTCGCAACGCGACGACCATGGATTGTTGACGTCGGGTCTACAGGATCGATTGCAGAATCTGGAGCAAGCAGTGAGACAGACGCGAGATGGCGATGTTTCGCCCAACGATGTTTCCGAACTGGTTCAGGCCGTGCACGGCGTGATTGAACAGCGGTTTGGCGAGTTGTCGAAGTCTTGGACGGTTCTATCCGACCGGCTGCAAAACCTCGAACTCGCGGTGCGGGAAAAGCCTTCCATCGGCGGCGTTCCCGGAGATTTGGTCGAGCGCATTGGGCGCGCAATCGATCTGAAGCCCATCGCCAACAGATTGGATATCATTGAAGAAGCGCTCCTGTCCGGCGACAATCGCGACCAGAGCGACGTCGCCGGCCGCCTGAAATCGCTCGAAGGCGAGATTGCACGCGCGCTTTCCGCGAATTCGGCGAGCGCCAACCGCATGGAGACGCTCTTTGCAGGCTTCGACCGGCAGAAGGCCGAATTGGCGAGTGCGCTCGCAGGGCCGGTCGTTGAGCGCGTGACGGCACTCGTCGGCGGTTCAACAAGCCAGCAGACCGCCATTAGCGATGCGCTTTCGAAGGTCGGAGATAGATTGAATGCGGTTGAGCGCGCCGTTGCCGCCGAGATTGAAACGGCCGCCGCCAAACACCAAGCCTATGCTCAAGACCTGACGGAAGTTCATGATGCCTTGATGAAACTCAATCAGAACCAGCACACGCTCGCGGGCTCTATCGATCAATGGCGCTCGGATGCGGCCGGCGATCTTTCCGTTATCTCGAACCGTCTGACCAACCTCGACCGCGACAACGAGCGCCCGATCGAGACGCTGAACGCCATGCAGGCTCATATGGACACGATGAACCGCTTGATGATCGAGCGTTATCACCGGCGCAATCGCTTTTGGTACTGGCTGTTTGGCACGGACGACTGGATTGGTGCGAGCTGGCCATCGCAGGCGGCCGCCATGGAATCCGAACGCCAGCGGCTTAAACTGCCTCAAACCGTCTAATTTGGCGAAACCTGTTGCTCTTGCATCCCGTGCCGTTAACGTTTTGCGGCACGGTGTTTGCTTTTGGATAGGCATGAGCAACCTTGATCAAACCAAAACTGCACACTTGGGGCACATGCTGCCGCTTGGCCGGCTGCTTGGGCGCATGCGCTATCTCAGTGGCTATCTCGCCGCCGAGAGCAATAGTTTTGGCGTCGTGCGTTTAGCCATGGCGCTCGCCGTGCTGGTCTCGCATAGCTACTTGCTGGCGCGCGGCACCTCTTCCGCCGAGCCGCTGCACAGCCTGACTGGGCATTCGCTGGGCGAACATGCGGTGCAGGTCTTCTTTTTTCTCAGCGGCATTCTGGTTGCGCAGAGTTTTGATCGCAGCCGCTCGACGCTGGATTTCGTTACAGGACGGGTCTTGCGCATTTTCCCCGGATTGATCGTGTGCGTGCTACTGACGGCTTTGGTGTTCGGGCCGCTTGTATCGATGCTCGAGCCGGCGCTGTATTTCACCGACACGGGAGTCTTGCGCTACATCGCGCGCACGCTTTCGCTCTCGACCGGGTCTGCGCCGCTACCCGGCGTGTTCGAAGCGCATCCTTTGCCGTCAATCGTCAACATGTCGCTGTGGACCCTCAAATACGAGGTTTTGTGCTATGCGGGCTTGGCATTCGCGGGGGCGGCCGGTCTCTTTAGCGCGCGTTGGCGCAAAGTATCGGCGGCGCTTCTGGCGGCTTTCCTGGTTCTCGTATTCATTGAGCAGCCCAAGGCCATCGAGACTTACACGGCGCTCGATAATATCCGCTATTTTTCGCTCTTCTTTGGCATGGGAACACTCGCTTATCTCGTCCGGGATTGGCTGCCAATTCACGGCGCGGTTGTCGCACCACTGTTTGCAGTGTTCGTTGCAGCGCTCGGCACGCGCTTTGGCGAACTCGCGGCGGCGCTGTTCCTCGGATATGCAACGCTCTGGGTTGCGACGCTATCGTTCGGCCCGCTGCGCGGGCTTACCAACCGCTATGATCTTTCCTATGGGGCCTACATCTACGCCTGCCCCATACAACAGATGCTCATCGAGAAACTTCCGGGCATCGACCCGTTGGCGTCTGCGGCGTTGGCCATGATCGTCGTCCTGCCTGCCGCCGGACTCTCTTGGGTGCTGGTCGAGCGCCCTGCTCTGAAACAGCGACATCGCGTAAGCGACGCACTAGCCGGGACGCTCCGGCGCTATTTACCCTTTGAGCTCACGAGAAAAATCTTCACTTGAGACTTTGGCACTCCCCGTGCATTGTTAATCGATTATTAAGAGTTGTCCCCTGTGGGGATCGTTGCGTGGGGTTTTGAATGTTGCGCCGGGCGTATCTCATCAATGTCATTGTCAGCGCTATCGGCACGTTTGTGTGCATGGCTATTGCGCCAACGAAATCCGAATTTTTTAGTGCGGTGCGCCAGAGTTTCGACGCGCATGCGTTAAACAGCACACTTCTCAGTCCGGTTATTTTCCGCGCCGTCACGCTGCGCAGCAATTAGTCGAGGCGCTGTCATATGGCGTATCAAACGGCATTTCCGGTCCGGGCCGCGATCTGTCGCGCCGCCAAACTGTTTGCGGTTGCGATCGCGTGTCTCGTGCCGCAAGCTGCGCTCGTTCGCGCGGAGCACGTGAAGCCGCACGAATGCGGCGTGAAGTCGGCAAGCTTTGCGCGCATCTGCCGGCCGAACGCTTATGCGGCGTGCCTGCGTGCCTCCGCGCGCGGTGTCAAAGGTTTTAGCGCACCCTTCTGTGCGCGGCGGCAAACCGCGTGCCGCACGTGCCTCGACAAGTTGATGCAGTGCATTCGCACGATCGGCCACGCGAAAAAATCCGAGTACAGCTGTGACGAATGCTCGGGCAAGTTTTCGCGCTGCATCGGCAAGCGCTATCCCAAACTCAAAGATTAGCTGCGCGGGGCGGCAGCGCGTTTCAGGCGATCATTGATGGCTTCGCCAAGGCCGTGCATCGGGATAGGCATGACGGCGATGGCAGCTGGTTTCATGGCATCGAGTTCGCGCAACGCGGCAAAGAGGTTGGCTGCTGCCTCCACGAGATCGCCTGTCGGGCTCAAGTTGATGACGCCGCGCGGGACGTCCGGTGCGCCGGGGCCAAACGCAAGCAAAGTCTCTCCAGCGCGGATGTCGCGCGCCTCGAGGCGCAGCGGTGCACGCGTCGCGTAGTGGCTTTCGAGCTGGCCGGGAGAATGCGGGCGAGCGCTGCTCCCTTCGGCACGCGAAATCTTCATGCCCAATGCGGCTTCGATCAAATCGGCGGGGATGGCGCCCGGCCGCAGCATCGCAATTTTTTCCCCTGTAACATCGAGAACGGTCGATTCCAGTCCGTGCCGCACCGGCCCGCCGTCGAGGATCATGGCAACGCCATCGCCGAGATCTGCGGCCACGTGCTCGGCGCGCGTGGCGCTGACGTGGCCCGATCGATTGGCAGATGGGGCAGCAACCGGTTTGCCGAACATGGTGAGAAGCGCACGTGCGATTTTGTGATCGGGAACGCGTAAAGCGAGCGTCGGCAAGCCTGCCGAGACGAGGTCTGCGACGGGGCAGTTATCGGTCCGATGCACTACGAGCGTTAGGGGGCCTGGCCAGAAAGCGGCAGCGAGCGTCTTGGCGATGTCCGAAAATTGGCCAAGTTGTGCGGCCGCTGCGGAATCGAGCACGTGTGTGATTAGAGGATTAAACTGCGGCCGGCCTTTGGCTTCGAAGACGCGCGCAACGGCTAGAGGGTTCGTGGCATCGCCGCCGAGGCCATAGACGGTTTCGGTTGGAAATGCGACGAGAGCGCCCGAACGCAGGTGCGCGGCTGCGCGTTGCAGCGCGTCTTCTGTGGGCGGGCTTATATGCGCTGGCAAAAGCATAATCTCTGGTTTTCACGTGCCGAAGTCCGGCATAGTCTGCACCTCATCGAAGGTGGCGGCTCGCCTCATCTGCTCCAGTAGACGACAAGCGGGGCTGGCTCAAGGTGAAGCAGCGCCGCGATGGCATCATGGCAAACGGGAGAACAATTCGCGCATGGGCAACGGCATAGACGTTTCGCGCAGCGGCAGCGTGCAAGTGCTGAGATTCAACCGGCCCGACAAGAAAAACGCCCTGACGCGCGATATGTATCGGACGCTTGTGGCGGCATTGGAGGAAGGCGACGCGTCGGACGCAATTGCCGCTCATGTATTCTTTGGGCTTCCGGACGTCTTCACGGCCGGCAACGACATCGGCGATTTTCTGACATTTTCGGGCGGGGCAGAGGGGCAGGCGGACGATGCTATGCGCTTCATCATGGCGCTCCCGATGGTCAAGAAGCCGATGCTGGCCGGTGTAGCGGGACTCGCCGTCGGCATCGGCACGACGATGCTGTTTCATTGCGATCTCGTCTACGCGGCGCCGGGTGCGACTTTCAAGACGCCTTTCCTGGACTTGGGTCTTGTGCCGGAAGCCGCCTCAAGCCTGCTTGCTCCGCGCTTGATGGGTCCGCAACGGGCGTTTGAACTGCTGGCGCTCGGCGCGCCGTTTTCGGCCGAACGCGCGCGCGACGCCGGTTTCGTGAACGAGATCGTGCCGCCCGGTCAACTCGAAGTCAAAGTTCTGGCGGCCGCAGGGTCGCTCGCCGGGAAACCGCCGGAGGCGCTGGCCATTGCGCGCCGCCTGTTGCGCGGCGACCAGAAAGACATCGTCGCATGCTTGTCGAAAGAAGGGCTGCTCTTTAAGGAGCGCTTGAAATCTCCCGAAGCGCGCGAGGCGTTTCAGGCTTTTCTTGAAAAGCGGCTGCCTGATTTTTCCAAGGCGAAGGCTGGGGCGTGACGGGCCGATTTGTACTGCAGGCGTGGACGGGGGTTTAAAATGTTGCGGTTTTACTTTGTAGCTTTTGCGGCGATGCTGCTTGCACTCTCACATGCCCCTCCTGCAACAGCCAATTGGCTGACGCATATTCTCAAAGAGGCGGGCGAGGCGGGAGGCAAAACGGCGACGCACGCGCATCCCAATCTCGGCGCGGCCGGAAAGGCTGCGCGGCATCTTGGCGATCTGGCGGATGCTCCGAAGGGGGCACTGGCGGCGCATGCGACGCCCGAAGGGCATTGGACATTCGTCAATCGCAAGGGTGAGACGTTTACAGCCGGGACTACGGACGAATTAAAGCGCGTTGGTTCATCGCTGGCGCCGGACGCGGGCGACGGCAAGTTAACACTCTACCTCTCCGAAGACAGCGTGTTCGCGAACCGGCAGCACCTCGGCAAGTTGCCCAAAGACGCGGACCTGCATGTCGTGACGGATCACGGCGCATATCCGCTTTCGCGCGCCGGCGGGGGAGAAACCCTCACTCTCGAGCTGAAGCCCAATCTCTCGATTGACCTCGCTGATCAGGGTCTCTTTGAAGAAACGCTCACTTACTTGAGCCGGCCCTTGAACAAATCGGGCATCCGCACAATTGCACTGGAGCCGGGCGGGTCGAACCTGCTGCCGGCGGCACCCCGTATCGATGCAGCGACGAAAGCGGCTCTCGTCGATACGCTTGATCCCGTGCATCTCAGTCGCGCCTTTGGCGGCATTCGCGGGCAGACTGCGGTTGTCGTCGGGCGCGTTGAAAACGGGAAACTGTTCTTCAAACCGCAATCCGGCGCCGAGATGAGCCGCGATGTCGAAGAGCTGCTCTCGGCCGCCCGCCAGAACGATGTCAATCTCGTAATGCTTCATGCAGAAACGCCGCTTCAGCCGGGGGGTAAGAACTGGTTGTGGCAAAAGATCGAGGTCGGCGGCTTCGATGACGCGATCGGCAAGCAGACGTTCGGCGATTTTCTCGACGCTCTGGCGGCACGGCACGCGCCTATGTCGATTGCCGCAACGCGAGAGGGGCAGGGACGCGTTCGCATCAGTGCCGTGGCCGGCGAGGGCGGCGTCGTCTCATCCATAAAGCCGGCAATGGAAGGCGTGATCGGGCACATCACGGGAGAAGTCATCACCAAGGCAGCCGAAATACACGTGCGTGATGCGGCGGCGCAAACGGAGATTGACGGGCAATTGATCCCCGGGATTCCAACCTATATCCAAATTCCCTATCTTGTCGGCATCGTAACCGGCCTTTTGGGCTGGGCGACATCGCGCGCGTGGTGGAGCAGGATTTGGCCGCCGCGTCCGCGCGGCGAACGGCATGGCCGGTTGAGCTATAGTCTGAAGTCGTTACCGAACTTTCTGGCCTATCTCTTGCTCTTCTTGCCAATCGCTGGAACGCCCGCTTTCGCGTGGCACGCGTTAAAACAATTCTGGGTGTCGGTGACGGCACCTTTCCGCTGGATCTGGAGTAAGCTGCGGCGGCGCGTTGAAGTCTGAGATAAGGACTATCCGGAAAAAACAAACAGGCAAAAGAAGGAATCGCCCATGGGCACTCTCGCTGGAAAAACGCTTCTCATTACAGGGGCCAGCCGCGGCATTGGCCTTGCGATTGCCAAGCGCGCCGCGCGGGATGGCGCGAATGTAGCAATCCTGGCGAAAACGAGCGAGCCAAATCCAAAACTCGAGGGCACGATTCATTCGGCGGCCGACGCAGTGCGCAAGGCTGGCGGGCAAGCGCTTCCCATCATGTGCGATATCCGCGATGAAGATCAAGTTCAGCGCGCGGTTGGTTTGACTGTTTCAACGTTCGGCGGGATCGATATCTGCATCAACAACGCGAGCGCGATTTCCCTGACGCCGGTGGAGAAGACCGAGATCAAGCGCTTCGATCTGATGTTCGGCATCAACACGCGCGGCACGTTCCTGGTGTCGAAGACCTGCCTGCCGCATTTGCGCAGATCGAAGAACCCGCACATCCTGATGATGTCCCCGCCTCTCGACATGGCGCCAAAATGGTTTGCCGGGCATGTGGCCTATTCGATAGCAAAGTACGGTATGAGCTTGTGCGTGCTGGGTATGGCCGAAGAGTTAAAAGCGGACGGCATCGCGGTCAATGCGCTATGGCCGCGCTCGACAATCGCGACGGCCGCCATCCGCAACGTGCTTGGCGGCGACAGGCTTATGGCGATGAGCCGCACTCCCGATATTTTGGCGGACGCGGCGCACCTCGTGTTTCAGCAGCCGGCCAAATCCTTTACCGGCAACTTCCTGATTGACGATACTTTTCTGCATGACGCGGGCGGCATCACGGATTTCGAACCCTATCGCGTGGATCGGTCGAAGCCCCTGGCACCTGACTTCTTCGTGCCGGCCAGCAGCATTCCCCCGCCCGGCGTAAAGCTCGCTCGGATTTCGGAGCTTTCCGGCTAAGATTAGAGTTTGAGAGCAGGAGGCCGCCAATTTTGGTTTGGTTTGCAAGCGGCGAGCGTAGTAAGACGATTTGAAATCAATCAGCGCTGGGTCTAAGCGGCACGACAATGACAACAATCCTGATCACGCATCCTGCCTTTCTCAATCACGATACGGGTGCGCATCATCCCGAGCGCGCGGACCGCCTGCGTGCCATCGACAAGGTGCTGGGGCACGAGGTCTATAAGGATCTCGTGCGCCGCGAAGCACCGATGCGAGACGATTGTCGCGAAGCGATCGAACGCGCGCATCCGGGCGGGTACTATGCCCACCTTGAAAGCGCCCGCCCGAAGTCCGGCGAAGGACTGCGCCAAATCGACGGCGACACAACGATGTCGGAAGGAAGCTGGGAGGCGGCGTTGCGCGCGGTTGGCGCGGGGCTCGACGCCGTCGATCTCGTGATGAAAAAAGAAGCGGCGAATGTTTTCTGCCAAGTGCGCCCGCCGGGTCATCATGCAGAAAGCGCCAAGGCCATGGGATTTTGTCTCTTCAACAACATTGCCATTGCGGCGCATTACGCGCGCGCCAAGCACGGAGCGGAACGCGTCGCGGTCGTCGATTTCGATGTGCATCACGGCAACGGCACGCAGGAGATCTTCTGGTCCGACAAGAATATGTTCTACGGCTCGACGCACCAGATGCCGCTTTTTCCCGGCACCGGTGCGCTGAACGAGACCGGCGTTGGCAATATTTGGAATGGACCCCTGCGCGAGGGCGACGGCCGGGAGAAATTTGAGGCAGCATTTCGCGAGCGCGTTTTGGCGCCGCTGCACAACTTCGCGCCGGACTTCGTCTTCATTTCGGCCGGCTTCGACGCGCACAAGGACGACCCGCTTGCTGGAATTCAGCTGGTCGAAGCCGACTTCATGTGGGCGACCGAAGAATTATTGAAAGTTGCGCGGCGCCACTCTGGCGGCCGGGTGGTTTCCATGCTTGAAGGCGGTTATGACTTGACGGCACTTGCAAGATCGGTTGCGGTACACGTCAAGACGCTGATGGACGCGGGTTCATAAGCCCTCCGCGCAGTTCGAATATCCGAATTCTAAGATTGTGAGACGCACGACATGACGACAGCCAAGGCACCGGCGAAGGGGCACGCCGACATCAAGGACATGACCTTTGAGCGTGCGCTGAAGGAGCTTGAGAGCATCGTCGGGCGCTTGGAGCGGGGCGATGTCGAACTCGAAGAGTCGATTGCCATCTACGAGCGGGGCGAAGCCTTGCGCGACCATTGCGACCGGCTTTTGAAGCAGGCGGAGGCCAAAGTCGAAAAGTTGACCTTTGGTGCCGATGGACGGCCCAAGGGCAGCGAGCCGCTTGACGCAGAGCGGTGAGACCGCAGCGCCCTTCCAGAGCATATTCCGGGGCAATCTTGCTCTCCCGGCGCCTTCGTCCGGTATTTGGCGGTCAACGGCGGATACATGCGAACATTGGTCCCTTGCGGCGCCCGGCGGGTGTGACATAACCAAGACACGCTAAAACTAGACAAGCCAAGCCCGTGTAATTCCAGCCGCAGCTAGATCTGTGGCTTCTGGCGAAGGTGCCGCCCCCTTGAGCAAGACCCCGCTTCTCGACAGCGTAAAATTTCCCGCCGACCTGCGCAAGCTGCCGGAAAGCGCGCTTGTCAATTTTGCCGCCGAACTGCGCCAGGAAACGATTGACGCGGTGTCGGTCACGGGCGGTCACTTGGGTGCGGGCCTCGGTGTCGTCGAATTGACGGTCGCTTTGCATTGGGTTTTCGATACGCCGCGCGACCGCTTGATTTGGGATGTCGGCCACCAAGCCTATCCGCACAAAATCATCACGGGGCGGCGCGACCGCATCCGCACGCTGCGCCAGCCAGGCGGGCTTTCCGGTTTCACAAAGCGCGACGAAAGCGAATACGACCCCTTTGGCGCGGCGCACTCCTCGACCTCGATTTCGGCAGCGCTCGGTATGGCCGTTGCCCGCGATCTCGATGGTGGCACGAACAACGTCATCGCTGTCATCGGCGACGGGGCGATGAGTGCCGGTATGGCGTATGAAGCCATAAATAACGCGGGCGCGCGCGACGAACGCCTGATCGTTATTCTCAACGACAACGATATGTCGATCGCGCCGCCGACGGGCGCGCTTTCCGCCTATCTCGCGCGGGTGACATCAAGCGGCACATATTTGCACTTGCGCGATTTTGCCAAACAAATGGCAAAGATGCTGCCGAAGACGTGGGAGCGGCGCGCGGCGCGCATGGAAGAATACACCCGGCATCTGTGGCAGGGTGGGCAATGGTTCGAGGAACTGGGCTTCTATTACGTCGGTCCCATCGACGGACACGACTTCGCTCAACTGCTCCCCGTGCTCAAGAATGTGCGCGACGCCAAGCAAGGGCCGATTTTGGTGCATGTGGTCACCAAGAAGGGCAAAGGCTATGCGCCTGCCGAAGCTTCGGACGACAAGTACCACGGCGTCTCACAGGTCAATATCATCACCGGCGCGCAAGTGAAGCCGAAGCCCAATGCGCCGACGTACACGCGCGTGTTCGGCGAAAGCCTGATCCGCGCCGCTGAGAAGGACGATAAGATCGTCGCCATCACGGCGGCGATGCCGGACGGCACGGGGCTCGATCTTTTCGGAGAACGTTTCC
>JANMNH010000133.1:0-1681 GCA_031373745.1 Hyphomicrobium sp.
AACTCGCGCCTTTTCGTGACTGGCGCCGACCAATGGCAACAGGTCAACGTAGGCCCAATGCGTCGCCGCCCGACGGCCCCTCAGCAACCCGGCTGCACCAAGAAGAAAGGCGCCAGTGCAAACGGAGGTTACGTACTGTGCGTGCCCGCCCTGGCGGCGAATGAAGTCCACCGTCTCGACATCGGCGAGGGCATCTACCACTCCGGCACCACCAGGCACGCAAATCAAGTCGAGCGGGGGACAGTTTTCGAAGGTACAGGTGGGCATTATGCTGAGACCGCGGTCGCTCGAAACCGGTAGCATGGTCTTCGCGACAACATGGGTTTTCGATTGGGGGAACTTGCTGGGGATCGAGATCGAAGGAGGCGTTCCAAGCCGACTCAAGACTTCAAACGGGCCAGTGAAGTCGAGTTGCGTGATTCCAGGGAAGATCACGAAGCCGACGTTGAAATCTGACAAATTGCATACTCCCCAAATGTACCGAACGCTGACTAAGGCGCAGTGGAGGTTATCGCGCTTACTGAAGATGTCCGCAACGGGTCAGTGTGAGAAGTACAGAAATTATTAGATTAAGTCCGTTGTGCATCTGATTGCAGACATGTTGCAATTTTCCCAAAATGTATTTGGTGCCCGGCACTCAAACCACTTTGTCGAGGTCGAGGTCTTCACGGAGCGCCTTTGCCACCGCCTTTTGCCTGTCGAAGTCAGCGCGCCTTCGCGCAATCTCCTGCGCCGAAAGGCGGGCGGGATTTTGATAGTCTAGCTTCCAGTCGGCACTTGTGTTCCACACGAGCGGCGATTGCACGGTGGTGCGGGCAGCAGGCGCCTTTTCCAGCACGGCGAGTGCGAGCTCGAGAGTGGCGGCCTGCGAAGCCGGATCATTCGGCCGGCCGGCTGCGTTGCCAAGCGGGAAGTCCGAAAACAGGAGGCGCGGCACGCCTGCATATTCGACGATGTCCTTGGCGCAGCCCATGACCACGGTGGCAATTCCGTTTTCTTCCAACAGGCGGGCGGCGAGGCTGACGCTCTGATGGCAGACCGGGCAATTGGGCACGAGTATCGCTGCATCAACCTGATCGGCGCGGCAGCGCGCGACGATTTCCGGGCAATCAACTTCGAGCGTGGTCGCCTGGCTGCGATTGGTGGGGAGGCCATGGAAGCGTGGCGCTACTGAGCCGACCCAGCCCGATGCCGCGGCGCGGCGCAGCGCGGGCAGGGGGAAGTAGGCGCCGGAATCCTCCGCCGTCGTGTGCTTGCGGTCGATGGCGACGTGCGAAATGCGCAGATCGTGATCTCTTACCGTGTCACCGGAATAGACCGCGTAGAATTTCGCCGCCGCATTATAGGGTGCCCCCGGGCCCTGATCGCCTTTGCCGGGTTGATAGGGGGCGGCCGTTGTGATGAGTGCGACCCGGCATTGCGCCAGCGGCCTGGCCAGCGGCTGGAACGGCACATGGGCATAATGCGCCCACGCGTAAGGTGCGCCATATCCCAGCGCCAGATAATAGTCGCGGATCCTTTGCATGTAGGGGACCGGCGCATCATGAGCGACCGCAAAGCCAAACCCGTCTCCACGCCTGGTCATGCGCCGAAAGCTCCTCAGGTTTTGCCCCCTGCATGCTGAAGTTTAAGACGTTTGTGAATGTCGGCAAGTTTAATTCTTTGGCCGAACGCCCTGTGG
>JANMNH010000138.1:0-3976 GCA_031373745.1 Hyphomicrobium sp.
GACCAAAGACAACGCCAAGGTTATGGAAGACGTGGTTCTGACGGCTCAGGCCGGCGCCAAGTCAATCGGCGAAAAGATGCTGGCCAACACGCTTGCAAACACCGAAGCTGCTTTCGACGCAGCCCAGGCAATCGCCAAGGCTAAGACCTTCCCTGAACTTGCCCGCCTCCAGGCAAATTTCTGGCAGCAGCAGTTTGCCAATGCCGGCGTACAGTCGAAGGAAATCTTCGAACTATCGACCAAGGTAGCCAAGCAGTCCTTCGAAACCATCGGTTCGGCAACGACCAAGTCGTTTGAACAGATTAAGAAGGTTGGCTAAGACTGGGCCACAGCCCATCTTGGTCAGGTAACGCTGAGACATATCTCGCGTAACCTGAAAATTGCTTAAAAAATTCGACGCGCCCCTGGTTACCCTCGTGGTCAACCAGGGGCGCGTTTTTATTTTTTGCCAAGTCTCCAGAAGTTCCTGACATCGCCCCGTGGCGCGCTATAGTGCCGCCATGATTGGAGCAGGGACCAGGGCCGTCGTGCGCCGCGCGAAGCAATCGGACAGCGAACGGCTGGCCGAAATATTCGCCGAATCCTGGCGCCAAGCGTATCGCGGCATCATCCCCCACCAGCACCTCGAATGCCTGATACAGCGCCGCGGCAAAGCCAACTGGACCAAAGCTATTCGAACCGAGGCGCACCTCTTGGTCGTCGAAGCCGCTGGCCAAATTGCCGGTTACGCGAATTTTGGTGCGGCCCGTCGGCAAGGTGCTTACAAGGGCGAAATCTACGAGATCTATCTGGCGCCGGTGTTCCAAGGGCTCGGTCTCGGCGAGCACTTGTTTGAAGCCTGCCGCAGCGAACTCGACCGGCGCGATCTCGAAGGCCTCGTCGTATGGGCGCTTGAGGACAACATCGGCGCCTCGGATTTCTATTACCGGCGCGGCGGCCGCCCAATCGCTCGTACAACCGAACGATTTGGCGCTGCCAAGCTCGGTAAAATCGCTTTCGGCTGGCACTAACCACCGGGCTTCCCGCGAGCAGCACTTAAGCCGCATTGCTGGAGCGGGATCAGATGTGTGAATTCGTGGTCGTTCCACCCGCATGACCGAAGGATTGCAGCGATGCGCATCGATGCCCTGAAGCCCGGCAACAACCCACCCGACGACATCAACGTCATCATCGAAGTGCCGGTCGGCGGCGAGCCCATCAAATACGAGATGGACAAAGCGTCGGGCGCGCTATTCGTCGACCGGTTCCTTTACACGCCGATGCGTTATCCGGGAAATTACGGATTCGTGCCGCACACGTTGTCGGCAGACGGCGACCCGATCGACGTTCTGGTGTGCAACACGCGTGCAATCGTTCCGGGCGGCGTCATCAATTGCCGGCCCGTTGGCGTCATGGTGATGGAAGATGACGGCGGCGGAGACGAGAAGATTATCGCAGTGCCAAGCACAAAGCTTACCAAGCGCTACGATAACGTCAAAACATACACAGACTTGCCGCAGATCCTGCTCGATCAGATCGAGCACTTCTTTGCCCACTACAAAGACCTTGAACCCGGAAAATGGGTCAAGATCGACCACTGGGGCCACGTCGACGAAGCCAAGAAGCTGATCCGCGACGCCCTACAGCGCGGCAAGAAACCGGCCTGACCGGAATTGTGCGTTACGAGCCTGTTCACCACGCTGGGAAATTGCCGCCGCGCCACTTCCGCTTGGCGGGGGTGGTTGCTATACCCCGCGCACGCTTTGTGACAGCCTGTTGAACGGGAGCTGCTATGAAAATCGCCGTCATGGGCGCCGCCGGACGCATGGGCCGGGAATTGGTTCGCGCCATCGCGGCGACGCCTGGCTGCACCGTTTCGGGCGCCACTGAAGTGCCAGGCTCTACACTCTGCGGCACAGATATCGGCACGCTGGCCGGATTGGAGTCTCTTGGCATCAAAGTCAGCGATGACGCGGCGGCTGTGATTGCTGCTTCCGACGCTATTCTCGATTTCACCAGCCCCAAGGCCACCGCCGTCTTTGCCGGGCTTGCGGCCGAAGCCGGCAAAATCCACGTCATCGGCACAACCGGGTTCGATGCGGCGAGCGAAGCGGCAATCAAATCGGCGGCAGCCCGCGCCACGATCATCAAAGCCGGCAACATGAGCCTCGGCGTCAACTTGCTCGCGGCTCTAACGCGCAAGGTGGCCGAAGCATTGGGCGAAGACTACGACATCGAAATCGTCGAGATGCACCACAAGCTCAAGGTCGATGCCCCTTCCGGTACCGCGTTGATGCTCGGCGAAGCGGCGGCCGAAGGCAGGGCAGTCAAACTTGCCGATAAGTCGGTCCGGGTTCGCGACGGCCACACGGGTGCGTGCCGCGACGGCGATATCGGCTTTGCCACGCTGCGCGGCGGCAGCGTCGTTGGCGATCACACCGTGATATTCGCTGGAAACGGCGAGCGGATCGAACTGACGCACCTCGCCGCCGACCGGGGAATTTTCGCGCGCGGCGCCGTCAAAGCCGCGCTCTGGGGAAAGGGCCGCGGTCCGGGCCTCTATTCAATGGCAGACGTGTTGGGTATCTGACGGCCAGAAGGGTACGAGAAGGCAACACCGGCATTTCAACGAAAGCAGTGGTTCGGCTTCGAGATGACAGACGCGCTGACAGATAACGTTCTGGTTCTTGTTCGCCACGGCGAAAGCGAATGGAATCGCTTGAACCTGTTTACGGGCTGGAAGGACCCTGATTTGACCGAGAAGGGTTTGATCGAAGCGCGCGTCGCCGGCCGCCTCATCAAGTATGAAGGCATCAAATTCGATCAGGCCTTTACGAGCGGACTGAAACGCGCGCAGCGAACGCTCGATATCATTCTCGGCGAGCTCAATCAGTCATCCGTTCCGATCACGCGCGACCTCGCCCTGAACGAACGTGATTACGGCGAGCTTTCCGGCCTCAACAAGGACGAAGCGAAAGCCAAGTGGGGCGAGAAACAAGTTCTGCTCTGGCGCCGCTCGTTTGACGTGCCGCCGCCCGGAGGGGAGAGCCTCAAAGATACGCTCGCGCGGGTCCGGCCTTATTATGAATCCGCAATCTGGCCCGAAATTGTCAAAGGCAAGAACGTTATCGTAGCCGCGCATGGCAATTCGTTGCGCGCCCTCATCATGGTTTTAGAAGGCCTGTCGGGCGATCAGATCCTGCAGCGCGAACTTCAGACCGGCGCACCGATCGTCTACCGCCTCGGCGCGGATGGGCGCTCGATCGACCGCAAGGATCTTTTGCCGCCGCGTTCGGCGGCCGCCCCACCGGTCGATAGGATTATTTGATAAAAGTATATTTTGCCGGAGTGATTGCATGGCCTGGGACGCATTGAGCCGCGACGCGCAAAAAGATAACTCCAGAGATCGCGACAAGCTGATCGGCGTCTACATCGGTATTCTCGCCGTCATCCTGGCCATCTGCAACGTCGGCGGCGGCAATGCCTCCAGCACCGCCATGTTCAAGAATATCGAAGCCTCCAATCTTTGGGGTTTTTTCCAAGCCAAGAACATCCGCCGTCAGGGTTTGCGCCTGCAAGCCGACGATCTCGATATGGTGCTTGTCTCCGATGCCAATATGCAGGAGGCAGCGCGTGCTTCGATCACCACAAAAATTGCAGACTATCGCGCGCAAGCGGAAAAACTGACGACCGACCCCGAGAGAAAAGAGGGCCTCGACGAACTCTTCGTCAAAGGCAAAGCGCTTGAAGCCGAGCGTGACGAAGCCCTCAAACGCGGACCTTATTTTGATTACGGGCAGGCGCTCTTACAGATCGCCATCGTGCTCGCGTCCATCGCTATCATTGCGGGCGGAAACGCGCTGCTTGTTTTGAGTTTCATCCTTGGCGTGCTTGGCACGATCTCGACGGCTGGTGGATTTACGCTGGCGTTTACGCTGCCGTTCTAGGGTCTCTATGATTGAGATTGGAGCTCAGCACGTAATCCCCTCCCCTCAGG
>JANMNH010000021.1:0-2254 GCA_031373745.1 Hyphomicrobium sp.
CGTGGTCTGCCACGGCATTCCCAATTCGAAACCGCTGAAAGACGGCGATATCATCAACATCGACGTGACGCTGATTGTTGACGGCTGGCATGGCGACACCAGCCGCATGTACTCCGTCGGCGCCGTGACGCGCCGCGCCGATCGCCTCATGCAAGTGACATACGAATCGCTGCTCAAGGGCATTGCCCAAGTCAAACCCGGCAACACAACAGGCGATATAGGCGCTGCCATTCAAACTTATGCCGAAGGCGAGCGCTGCTCCGTCGTGCGCGATTTCTGCGGTCACGGTTTGGGCCGCGTGTTCCATGACCGCCCCAACATCTTGCACTACGGCGAAAAGGGCGAAGGGTCTGTGCTCGAGCCCGGCATGTTTTTCACCATCGAGCCGATGATCAATCTCGGCAAGGCGCATGTAAAAATCCTCCCCGATGGCTGGACCGCCGTGACACGCGATCGCGAGCTTTCTGCACAGTTCGAACATACGGTTGGCGTAACCGAGAAGGGTTGCGAGATCTTTACCTCATCGCCCGCCGGGCTTGAGTGCCCTCCCTTCCCGCTGACCAGCGCGGCTTGAGCGGAAACGGATCATGCCCGGCGACAGAAAAAGCGGCCGGGACAAGATCAGCGCCGAAGAGCAGGCCGCGTTTTTCGATGTTGCGCAAACGTCCGAAGTCAAGCCGTCCGAAGTCAGGGCACCTGACAACAAACCGTTCGACGACAAACTAGGCCACCGCAAAAGATTGCGCCAAAGGTTTAGCGGAGGGGGCGCCGATGCGGTGCCCGATTATGAATTGCTCGAGATGATCTTGTTTCGCGTTTATCCGCGCGGCGACACAAAGCCGATTGCCAAGCGATTGCTCGCACGCTTTGGGACATTCGCTGAAGTGTTAAATGCTCCGCACGCACGCCTGAAGGAAGTCGAGGGCGTGGGCGAACGGGCTGTCGAGGAATTGAAACTCATCCGCGCGGCGGCGCAACGCTTGGCACGAAGCGAGATCAGGGCGAAGCCGGCGCTTTCGTCATGGAATCAAGTTCTCGATTACCTGCGGCTTGCGCAAGGCTACGACCACGTCGAGCAATTCCGCATTCTGTTCCTCGACAAGAAGAACCATTTGATCGCCGACGAAGTGCAAGGGCGCGGCACCGTCGATCACACTCCGGTTTATGTGCGGGAAGTCGTCAAACGCGCACTCGAGCATTCCGCAACCGCGCTGATCCTCGTGCACAATCACCCCTCGGGCGATCCCACACCATCGCGTGCCGATATCGATATGACAAAGCTCATTATCGAGGCTGCCCGCCCGCTTGGCATTTCCATCCACGACCACGTCATCGTCGGCCGCGAAGGCCACGCGAGCTTCAAGGCGCTGCGGTTGATATGAGTACAAGCCTAATTGGTATATGCTGAGCAATACGCATCGCTTCAGTCAAGAACACTGCATCGTTTCTGCACAAGGCCTAGAGAGGGACAGACTATGGAGCTTACCCTATCCATTGCAGCTGGCATCGTGCTCAGCTTCCTCTCGATCTGGGGTTTGCTGACCCTCTATGGCAAGAAGCGCGAGGCTGATTTAAGAGTCGCTGCCGAGATCATTGCGTTGTCACGAAATGATCCAAACGCAATCGCAAGCCCCCACGTGACCAAGCTGGTCAACAAAGCGCGCATGACACTTATCAAGGCAGGCGTTGATCCAGCAAAGCTTGAGTAATTGGCTGACGATATTTTTCATGTCTTTGTGAAGTGATAGGACTCGATTAGCGTCGTTCATTTTATGAGGCGTACCTCATGACAGACTTTCCAGTTCGCGATCCCAAGCGCTGCCCAACGCACCCTGGCCGTATTCTTCGCGAATACGCGGTACCGGCACTTGAGCTCTCCAAGACTGCGATTGCCGGGCATCTCGGTATTTCGCGGCAGACGCTTTACGATCTTCTTGCGGAGAAGCAGCCAGTAACTCCGCAAATGGCGGTGCGCATTGGCAAGCTTCTCGGCAATGGTCCAGCGCTATGGCTTAACATGCAATCCGCCTACGACCTCTGGCACGCCAAGCACGATGTGGACGTCAAAGGCATTCCCACATTGAAGGCGCCGAAGAAAGCCGGCTCCTCGGCACAGTACCGCTCGGGCGAGAAACCTGGCGCGACGCGCTGATTCAACTCTTATCGATCTCCGACGTTTGCTTGGTATCGCGCATACCGGTATAAACCAGCAGCGATAGTGCAATGCACCCGGTCACATACCAATAGAACCACG
>JANMNH010000036.1:0-6352 GCA_031373745.1 Hyphomicrobium sp.
CATATCGAGCAGCGGCCCAAGAGCCAAGCGCTTGGCCACAAGAAAGCTGTCGTCGATTGTGAGCTGTGCTGGGTTCGTTACGTTGGCGGCGTCGGGCGCGATAAGCCCTCGGCTGCGGACGTATGCAACGAGGCCGTCGCCGGTATCGAAATCGTCGTCCGTCGCGTCGCCGCATTCGCTGACTGCATCCATCAGGATGGCCGTGCCGCTAACAAAGAGATCGGCGACAGGGGCAAATCGTTTGTCGGTTTGGCTCAAGGTGCGGGCGTGTTCGCGCGCCTTGATGGCGTGGGCGATGAGGATCAATTCGTACCCGCGTACGTCTTCGGCGAGCGCGCGCTGATTGCGGGCGAAGTCTTCCGTGTCGCCGGGGTTCTCGGCCAAGCTGCGCCAGTCGGCGCCGCACGTGACGAGATCTTCCCCAGCGGCCAGTACTCCGTCGAGATGATCGGCCAGCATATAAACAGGCAGCGGCGCCAGGGGCGCGGTCTTGGACATTGGAAAGTTCCCGCAAACTTCGTGATGACTCGAACGAGCAGAGTGCACTGATTCGCTCATCCCCCCAACGCGAGCAAAAGGGGCCTGTGGGCGGGCTGGGATAAGCGGGGATAAGGTGTGGAGAAGGGGGTGGCAACATTATGCATCCTGTGCCGCTGCTTTTGCCGCGCGCCGCTTTTCATTGAGTGCGATCATCCGCTGGCGGCATGCTTCGCTATGACGTTCCTCCGCTTGCTGCCGCAGCCGGAACTCCATGAGTTTAGGCCGCCGCTTTTTTTCGCGCCGGACGTCGCGCTCGTCGACGTACTTCTGCCAGCGCGCCCGCGTCCAATTTTTGCGCGTGCACTGTTTTTGCAAGTGCCTGCACAGGACGCGCACGGCCCAGGGTTTGAAATTCGCAAGTTTGATTTTTTGCACGCTACTCATGTTGATACAACTTTTGTGATCCTGGTACCGAGCTGGGGAGGGGCGTCTTTTCGCAAGGAGCGGACCGGCCGCGAGGCCGCGCTTGGGTAGTGAAGAGAAGTGCGACCTCGGAACCGGTCCACGGCAAGCGTTGGTAGGATTATTGAGCGCCGCCACTTTCACCGGTGGGTTGCTCCACACGCAGGGAATCTCACCCCTGCGCGGACGGCGGTTCACCTATGCATGCGCAGTGCGTTGCATCGCATGCAGACGTTGCCACCGCCCCGGCCGGCATCCGGCGCCCCGGATACCGCCCTTATGCGAGGCGGATGGGCAAGAGTATCGCTCATTTTTTGCGTGGGGGGAAAGCGAATGAAGTGGATTGGTTGATGGGTTTTTGGATTTGGCAACCGGCAATCGGCGTTAGGCAATCGGGTTAAGGATTGGGTAGCGGGCAGGAGGCAGCAGTAAAGTGCGGCAGTGGCCAGCGGCCATTTGTGCCGCACTCAAGGGTCGTACACATGACTTGCACCCCAAACGCAAAAAGCACGTGCTGCACTGTTGAAAACACCTTGACTCACGGGTGCCGTCCACACATGACGACAAACGGTGCGTCCGGCGTTTGAGGCTTGCCGGAATGCGCGTTGGCTTGATGAGCAGGCGGATAAAGCGAGGGCGGAGATCTAATAGGGCGTGTCATACTAAAACTTAGGCGACGTCATCGACCAGTATTGGTCTGGCTCGATCTCACCCAGCTCTTCCGCGCTCTGCCTGAGACGCATGGCATCACGCCGCCGCAATGCGACTTCGCCATTGTCTTTTAGTAGCTCGATAAATGCGATGTCGTCGTCCGACTCCAGATCGAAGCGGTTGCGCCAGCACGCAGTAATAATCGTGGCGAACCGGAAGCCGCTGGCTGACGTGTACCGAACCGCGTCATCACGCAGTTCAACGAGCTTCTCAGCTTGCCTTGTGCTTAGTTCGTCGTCGTGTTTCGACATGCCTTCGAGAAAATCTAGTTCCCAGTCGCTCCATTCAGCGTCTGTCAGAGTCAACAGAAACGACGCTGTGCTCCGCACGCGTTTTGGCTCTTTGGCCAGCGCGTTGATATCGCGATAGTTTGCCATTAAAATTCTCTCGCAGGCTGTGGGTAAGCTGTGCAGATGATGAGTATAAACTGCCTGATTCGCCGCTACTCGGCGAGAGTGCGTGCGGACAAGTGCACATTTACGGTAAACTAAGACGCGATTCTTAAACAATTCCGGATGATTGGCACTATGGAAGGCTCTGAGCCGCCGCTGCACCCGCGCCTCTCGCATTTAGACGGCGACGACCTAGCCGAGCTAATCCGCCTGTATTACAGCGGCGAACGCGTCGCCATGTTGATGGAAGCTTTCAACATCAAGGGCAATCCGAGCGGATTCGTCAGCCTGTTGCCGCCCGTGGTGCATGATGATCTGACCTGCACGCATTGCAACGATAAGAAAATGATCAGCAAGCGCCTCAGCCGCGACCGCACTCAAAAGGCCTTGCCTTACTGCCCTTCGTGCGGGCACAGCGGCAGCCTGCGATGTGTTTGCCAAGCCTGCAAGGATTCGGCTTTTGCCAAAAATTGTGAGATTGAAGAGCGGAAACGCGCGGTCATCCGCTCAAAACTGTCCAGCTATCGCAGTCCTGAATTGGACATCGAAAGCCTGACATTTTGCGAGGCTGTCTTTTTGCTCGCCAACTTCAGGCACTCCGTCGCCGACGACCTCGTAACTGCCTCACCATTCATTTCACGTCGAGAGCCGTTAGCGCCGACGGAGGAAATGCGCGACGAGATGGTCCGCATGCTTCGTCAGAAGTTTCACTTGGCGGTAAGCCCAGAAAGCAAATCAGAGGCTTTCAATTTCGCCGATGACCTCAGCGATTGCCCCACATGTAACATGCTGAAAGTGGACTGGCTGTTTTTGCCCGGCATCCAACCGGAAGCGAAGAAAACATTCATCGCCGAACTTGAACGCGTCGCGCGGGAAGGACCGTGGCCGGAGCACTGGCAGACCGAAGCCTTTGACTTCTGGTTTGAAATCGCCAAGGCAGAATGCTTCGAATATTATTCACTTCTGTTGAGCGAGCGGCGTTTTGAGGCCACCTTCGGCGACAAGACGCATGCCGTGTTCGACAATTTGTTGCAGACCTTTTCAATAGGTCAGGTGTTCAACCTGACGAATCAAGCCGTCAAGAACACAACTGACTACATCTATAAAAACAAGTTCACTGCTAACCACGCCAAGAATTCGTTCATCAGCGCGATCCAGAGAGCCGGTGACAAGCACCGCGCGGAAGGGTGGAACACTACTGCCTACAAGCGCAATTTTGATTGCCCCCAATCCATCGTTAGCGCTGTTTTCTTCGATCTTTTTTTAGGCGTCGGCGGCAAAGCGCTCGAAACTTTGCCGCGCATTAACTGGCAAAAGGGTGCCGGCGCCGACGATGCCGAAATTCCGTTTTAGATTGATAGCGGGGCCCACCGCGTCGGGCAGCAGATGTCCGGTCGTTGAGGTTTTGCTGACTTGCGGACAGACGCGCAGTTGCTGCCCCTCCCCCGGATCAAGTCCGGGGCTAGCCCACTCCTCATTGAGTGCGGTCACGTGGAGGGACACAGGCGGCGTGTACTTAACCAAGGCACGAGTGCCGCCTCTCGCTTGGGCGCGACCAATTAAAGCGGCTCGTGGGGCCGCGCCCGGCGCCGGGAGGGTCGCCCGCGCGGATGAAAGAGTGCTAAAGGCGTTCGGTTAGGACTGCCCGAAACGCCTCGATAAATTTCCGGACCCTTAGCCCGCACATGCCGCCGCTCAAGCAGTTGTCGCTCATCACCTCGACGGGGTTTCCCGATTACGCGCTGCTGGATTCTGGCGGCGGACGCAAGCTCGAGCGCTTTGGCAGAATCGTTGTCGATCGACCCGAGCCGCAGGCGTTGTGGCAGCCGCGGCTTGCCAAGGCGGAGTGGGCAAAGGCGAACTGCGTGTTCTCGGCGTCCGGTGAGGACGATGAGAAGGGCAAGTGGCGCATCGACAAGCCTGTGCCGGAGAGTTGGCCGGTGCGCATTCCAATGGACGTCGCGCAAGCGGCCGCCCCTCACGCTTCATCCGCCCCTCACCCCCGGATCGCTTCCGGCATCGATGATGCCGGGTCCGGGGCAAGCTCCAACCCTCTCCCGGTGAAGGATGGGGAGAGGGAGATTACCATGCTCTGCAAGCTTGCAGGGCTGTGGCACTTGGGGTTGTTTCCGGAGCAAGGGCCGCACTGGGCGTGGATGCTCTCAGAACTCGCAAAGATCAAAGATGAAACGCCACGGGTTTTGAATCTGTTTGGCTATACGGGCGCCGCGTCATTGCTGGCAGCAAAAGCGGGCGCGGAAGTGACCCATGTCGATGCTTCAAAGAAAGCCATTTCGTGGGGACGGGAAAATCAAACGGCCTCGACGCTCGATGCCGCCAAGATCCGCTGGATCGTCGATGACGCGGCGAAATTTGTGGCGCGCGAAGTTAGGCGCGGCAAAAATTATCACATGATCCTTGTCGATCCGCCAAAGTTCGGGCGCGGGCCGGAGGGAGAGGTCTGGGATCTCTTCACGCATTTGGCCCCGCTGCTCAACGATTGCGCCAAGTTGCTGGCGCCGGATGCGGCCATGGTGCTGACGGTGTACGCGATCCGCGCGTCCGCGTTGAGTTTCGATCAGCTGATGCGCGATACGCTGCGTGATAAGCGCGGCACGTTCGATACCGGCGAACTGGCGATTGCCGCGCAAGGCGGCCACGCGGTGCCAACGTCGCTGTTCGTCAGGTGGAGCGGCAACTCATGAGCGCTCCAAAAGCGATCACCAGTTTGACGAACGATCGCGTCAAAGCCATCCGCGCACTCGAGATGCGCAAGGTGCGCAAGGAGACGGGGCTGTTCGTGGCTGAGGGCGCGTCGCTGCTGATTACCGCGCGCGATCAAGGCTTCAGACCGGAAACCATTGTCTATCAGGCGGGATCGGTTGAAAGCGGGATCAACAAGGGCCTCGTAACTTGGGCGCTGAAGGAAGGCGCGGAAGTGCTCGAAGTGTCCGAAGCGGTGCTTGGCAAGCTTGCCTCGAAAGACAATCCGCAAACCATGCTCGGCGTATTCCGGCAGAAGTTTGCTTCCGCCCCGCAGCCCAAGGCGGTTGCAAAAGACGCGACCTGGCTGGCGCTCGAAGAGGTGCGTGACCCGGGTAACCTCGGCACAATCATCCGCACGAGCGATGCAGTTGGTGTTGCGGGCGTCATGTTGATCGGCAATTGTTGCGATCCCTTTTCACTCGAAGCCATCCGCGCGACCATGGGTTCGGTTTTTGCAGTTCCCTTGGTGAAGCTCGAGCGCGAGGCGTTCCTTTCGCTTGCGCAGTCCTGGCCGGGAGATGTCGTTGCAACGCATCTCGATGCGCAAGAGGATTTCCGCAGAGCCAGCTATCGCGGACCCGAGCTTGTGCTTATGGGAAGCGAAGGACCGGGCTTGTCGGACGAGGCCGCAAAGGCTGCAACGCGGCGCGTCAAGATCCCGATGTCGGGAACGCTCGATAGTTTGAACTTAGCAATCGCTTGCGCCTTGATGCTCTATCAGGTTCGCGGCCGGCATTTGAAGATCTGATCATGCGCATCGAATATCACCGCACGCTCATCGCCGACAAAGTCAGGAACGAAGCTTTCTACAAGGCGTTGAAGGCTGTGATTCAGCCGGGCAAAACCACTGTCGCCGATATCGGCGCTGGCACTGGTTTGCTGGGCCTCATGGCGTCGAAGCTTGGTGCGAAAGACGTTTATCTTTTTGAGACGGCGGAAGTTGCGGGCGTGGCCGCCAAAATCCTGAAAATGAATGGCGCCAAGAACTGCCACATCTTCCCATGCCACTCGACAGAGTTCCAAGATCCGCCGCGCGTCGATGTCGTCGTCTCGGAAACGCTCGGCAACTATGCGTTCGAAGAAAACATGATCGACACGCTGAGCGACGCCAGGAAGCGCTTCTTGAAAGACGGCGGCGTGATCATCCCCTCGCGCGTCGCGCAATTTGCCGTGCCGGTGGTCGGGCCGCGCATCGATACGGAGCTTGGCGCCTGGGGGAGTGCCGGCAAAGGTCTCGATCTTTCAATCGCGGAAACGATGAGCCGCAATAACGTCTACGTGCGCACTCTGAAGCCCGGCGAACTTCTCGACGGCGGGGAAGCTGCCAAGGAATGGGATAGTGTTGAGCTTGGCAACGATCGCCGCAGCGCACGCAAAGGCGAGGTCAGCTGGCGGCTAAAGAGTGGCGAAACGATTTACGGCTTTGCCTATTGGTGGACGGCGGACTTGGTTGCCGGTGTCAGTTTATCGACGGCCCCCTCGGCACCGCGCACGCATTGGGAGCAGCTCTATTTTCCCTTGCTGGCGCCGATGTTGGTGGG
>JANMNH010000078.1:0-50151 GCA_031373745.1 Hyphomicrobium sp.
TCGGAATTCAGAGATTATCGAGTTGTTGACCCTTGGGATCAGGATGCTGTTCGTTTTTTCACGCGAGTCCCGATAAATTCGATTGAAGAAGAACTTTTTTATCATTCTGCCTCGAAGAGCGGCCAAAGCAGTCCGTGACCGACAACAACCTCAATTCCACGTACAGCGGCGGAACCCACCTGTTCGTCAACACCGGCATTTTGCAGAAGGTCCGAGCGGGCGGTGAACAGGAACGACGTCAGCGCGCTGTAGCGATAGGCGAGGTTGGCATCGAACAGTACGCCCGATGTATTGCGCAGCCGCACATTGTCCGGCCGTTGCGTGCCGTAACCGGTGCTGACTTCGCCACGGACACGGGCGCGCCAAGGGCAACGCCAACTTGCTCGACCTCGCGATAAAGGCGGCGCGTAAAATGGCGACAGTCGGCGAAATCTCGTTTGCGTTGGAAAAGGTTTTCACCCGGCACAAGGCGGAGATCCGCGCGATCAGCGGCGTCTATAAGAAGGAAGCGGCGATGAATCCCAGTATGGATCGCGTCAAGACACTCGTCGAAGCCTTCGACAAGAACGACGGCCGCCGCCCGCGTATCTTGATCGCCAAACTCGGCCAGGACGGCCACGACCGCGGGCAGAAGGTGATCGCCTCGGCGTTCGCGGATTTGGGCTTCGACGTCGATATCGGGCCGCTGTTTGCCACAGCCGATGAAGCCGCCCGCCAGGCAGTCGAGAACGACGTGCATGTGGTTGGCGTCTCGTCATTGACGGCCGGGCATTTGACGCTTGTGCCGGAACTCAAAGCCGCTTTGGACAAAGAAGGCCGCGGCGACATCATGATTGTCGTCGGCGGCGTTATTCCACCGGCCGACTACGAGGAATTGTTCCGCATGGGCGCGAAGGCTGTGTTTGGACCGGGCACGAACATTCCCGAGGCTGCGGCGGATTTGGTCGAGAAGCTGAATAAGCAGCTGGGGTATGGGGCGGAGCAAGCGGCGGAGTGATAGTTGGTCACGCGAGGGCATCGAATGACAACAGACCAAGATTGGCGCAAACGCGACGAAGAACTGTCCAAGGTCCCACCTCGAAACGCCCGGTCCGACGACTGGCCACCTGGCATTCGCGGAATAAGTTTGGAAGAGTTAGATGCGCTCGGTGTGGATGCGGCTGGAACGCTCTACTGGCATGGAAAGTCTGTTGCTATTCGACGGATAGAATTGCGAAATGCAGAGTTAGCTCTAGCTGCACTCGCTACGGCAGCAACTGTAGTTCAAGCATTGGTAGCACTATTTCCAAAGCTGCCTACATGGCTCGGAGCAATGTGATTGACTGAATGGAACAAAGCACCCGCTACGTCAAAATCGTCGAATGTCGCTGATCTCGCGCATCTCCCTCCACCCGCATTCCCGGGCGAGAAAAATGGCGCAGCCGTTTTTCGCAGACCCGGGACCTTTACCCGTCGCGGCGATTCACGGTTCAATCTGCACCACGTAAAGGTCCCGGCTCTTTGCGATCACCCTGCGGGCGCTCGCTCGGCCGGGAATGCGGGTGGTGAGAGCGGTGCCCGGGGATGCGGTAGAGAGCGCGGTTCGAAACCGGTCTAAGCGAGACAATCCATCAGGTCTGGCACGCAGAACGCAGTGCGGCAGGTGCGGCGATGTGCTAAAAATATTTTGTGGACCTGTTCTCGAAAGGCTTGCGCCATGGCTTTCGACCAATTGAAAATACAGATTTCCTTGTTGCTCACGGAAATGCAGAACGAACCGGACGACCGGCATGAGATTTATCTGCAGCTGCACGAGAAGCTGAACGAGATGAAAGCTTTCGGCATGCCGCTGCCGGAAGATCTCGTGAAATTGGAGCAAGATCTCGAAGCCGAATTCGCCAGCATGATGCCGCGGCCGGGCAGCTGAGCCAATTGCGCTCCGTTACGGCCGCCCTGCTGGCAGCTCGTTTTCATTCTCGTCATAGGCGGGCGGCACATAGAACGTCAGGATGTTGAGCGGCACGGGCCCGGTATTGCGGAACCCGTGCGCCTCCGTGCGCTGGATCAGGATGAGCGACCCTTTTTCGAGGGGGTAGGTTTTACCATCGATCGCCGCTTCGCCGTTGCCGCTCTCGACATAGATCCACTGATCCGCGCCGCGATGTTTGTTATCCGGTCCGCCGACGTGACGGCCCGGCTGGATCACGAGCGTGCCGGCCTGCGAGCGTTCGTCGCCGGCGAGAATGTGAAAGCCTGGAGCGTAATCGACTTTGGATTTTTTCATCGCGGTCTCAACCGTCGAATTTCTCGTGCAGCGCTTTTAAGGTCGCGACCGCGTCGGCGCCGGCGGAGAGGAATTGATCAACGCCGGCGGCGCGCAAAGCTACCTCTTTCTCTCCCTCCTTAGAATTGGGGCGGCCTGCCATCATGACCCAGGTCGCGCCCTTGGCTTTCAATGCGCGGGCTGTGATTTCGGCGTGGGTCGCGTTGACGGCATCCGACGAACAAATGCAAGCAACCGTCGTGCCGGAATTGTTGAATGCGGCGGCGGCAATGGCGGCAGACTCGAAGCCGTCGCTGACGATGGTTTCGATGCCGCCTGCCGCGAGATAATTTTTCACCCACGTGGTGCGCACATTGTGCTCGGAGATTTCGCCCATGCTGGCGAGGAAGACCGTATAGCCGCCGGACGCGTCGGCGGCATCGCGCAACTCTTCGAAGGCTTCGCCGAGGCGTTGCGGCTTTAGGGGGGTGACAGTGATGGCGGATGGAGAAGCGTGCGCGGCCCAGGGCTTCGGCCAAGGTTCGGTTTTGATATTGTCGTCGCCGAGAATGGGAAATGCCGAGACGCCGGTCAATTCAGCGCGCCCCGTTGCGACTTGCTTTGCGCGGGCCTCGCTTGCTCGGGCGATCATTTCCTGCACATAGCCGGATGTTAGCCCTTCAGCCATGCCGCCGCGTGCTTCGATGTCCTGGAAAATCTCCCAGGCCTTCTTGGCGACTTCTTCGGTCAGTTGTTCGACGTACCACGAGCCGCCCGCCGGATCGGTGACGCGACCCAGGTTCGATTCTTCCTGGCAGACGATCTGGATGTTGCGGGCGACACGGCGCGCGAAGGCGTCGGGTTTGCCGAGTGCGAAGGTGAAGGGCAGCACGCAAATCGAATCCGCGCCGCCAAGGGCGGCTCCCGTGCAGGCGATCGTGGTGCGCAGAATGTTGGTCCAGGCGTCGCGCTTGGCCATCATGCGGTAGGACGTCGGACAGACGAAGCGCACGCGGGCTGCTGCATCTCCGGCCTTACAGGCGTCCGCCACGCGCCACACGAGTTTGCGCGCGGCGCGCAATTTGGCGATTGTGGAAAATTCGTCGGCATCTGCCGCGAGTGCGACGGAGATTTTCGGGAGCGCGTCCTTGGGTGCGATGCCGCCCTTCTCGCAAGCACGCAAATACGCGACGAGCGTCGCCAGCATACAGGCGAGTTCTTGGGCTTCGGTGGCACCCGCATTGTGATAGCCAACGCCGTCGGCGGTAAGGGCGGAAACGCGCGGCATCGCTAGCGAGAGTTTCGTCAGCGCCACGGCCTGGGCGAGCGCCGTGTCGAGGGGGCTGGACAAGTGTCCCTGGAGCGCGAGCGTGCCGAGCGGATCGGCGCCGAACGAGCCGCAGCGCTCGCCGTTCGCAATGTTGCGCGCGGTCCAGACGGCTGCGAGCGCCGTTGCCGCGTCGAACGTGGCTTCGCCAGCGATGAGGGCGATGGGGCAGACGTCGAGCATGACGTCCTTCAAGGCGGCGTCGAGCGCTTCCTTGGTGGCGGGCAATCCGATGCCGCCGATCGTGAGCGCGATGGCGTTGACGCCGCCTTCGAGGTCGTCGAGGATTGCGGCATTGGCGGCCTTGGGATCGCTCTCGAAGTGGCTCGTGCAGATGATCCAGCCGAGCCCGTCGCGCACAACCGAGGTGCCGCGCGTAAAGGGAGCGGCGCCCGGCATGGCGCCCTCAGTGGAAACGAGCGCGTCGGTGCGGGCGTAAAGCGGTTTGACGGCGATGCCGTCGGCAGTGCGCGTCACAAGGCGCTTGTCGAAATCGGCGCCCTTCAAGGCCTTTTCGACCATGGCGCGCCAATGCTCGTAACCGGGGGCGGGAAAGCCGGCGGCCAACTTCAAATCCGGCTCCAGATCTGGCTTGGGCGATGTCATCGTGGCGCGATCCCTAACATCATGTTTTGCTTCCCCTCTATAGCGGCCCGGAGCATAGGGCGACGAGGCAAAAAATGGCGCGCCGGGCGGCCCTATTGCCGCGCCCGTTGGCGTTTATTGTTGGCCTTACCGTTTTGGCGGAACAACAGTTTGCCCCGCCGGGGTCCATTTCCGGCGGATGAGCTATGCAACGTTGTTTGCAAACGCCACATTGGCGTGTCAAGACGGCCGCTTGGAGAGGCCCCCCCCGAGTCGCGGCCCTTCCCGACACTTTCAGGCCCTGAAACAGGCGGTGAAAATCATGAGCCAATCCCTCATCCAAGACGGTAAGATCTTCGTCGGGAAAAGCGTCAAGCCGGAATATTTGGACCTGCGCCTCGCCAACCGGCATGGGCTCATTACGGGCGCAACCGGCACCGGCAAGACCGTGACGCTGCAGATTCTGGCGGAAGGCTTCTCGAACGCCGGGGTGCCGGTATTCGCCGCCGACATCAAGGGCGACCTTTCAGGCATCGCGGCTGTCGGCGAGCCGAAAGACTTCCTCGTCAAGCGCGCGCAGGAAATCGGGTTGGCCGATTATCGCAACCAGGCTTTCCCTTCTGTCTTCTGGGACGTGTTTGGCGAACAGGGCCATCCGATCCGCGCGACTGTCGCCGATATGGGACCGCTCCTGATCTCGCGTCTCTTGGAACTCAACGAAGTTCAGGAAGGCGTTTTGAATATCGCCTTCCGCGTGGAGCCGACGAACAGATGCCGCTGGTCGACATCCAAGACTTGCGCGCGCTGTTGAACGACCTCAGCGCACGCGGCAAGGAAGTGCAGTCGAAATACGGCAACGTCGCCGCGACCTCGGTTGGTTCGATCCAGCGCCGTCTGCTTGTGCTTGAGGGACAGGGTGCCGAGCACTTCTTCGGCGAGCCCGCGCTTGATATCAACGATTTGATCCGCGTTGCGCCCGATGGGCGTGGCGTCATCAACGTGCTCGCCGCCGATAAGCTGATGCAGGCGCCGCGCGTGTACGCGACGTTCTTGCTGTGGCTGCTTTCAAAACTGTGGCAGACGCTGCCCGAAGTCGGCGATCAACCCAAGCCCAAACTCGTGTTCTTCTTCGACGAAGCGCATTTGCTGTTCGACGATGCGCCGAAAGCCTTGATGGATCGCATCGAGCAGATCGCGCGCCTCGTGCGCTCGAAGGGCGTTGGCGTGTACTTCATCACGCAGAACCCGGTTGACGTGCCGCGCACGATTGCGAGTCAGTTGAACAACCGCGTTCAACATCGCTTGAATGCCTTTACGCCGCAGGATCAGGCCGGTATCGATGCTGCAGCCAAAACCTTCCGGCAGAATCCGGATTTGAAAACCGAAGTCGCCATCAAGGAATTGAAGGTCGGCGAAGCGCTGGTGTCGATGCTTGAAAACAAGGGCGAGCCGTCGATCGTGCAGCGGACTCTCATCCGCCCGCCGGAAGGGCGCATCGGGCCCGTCTCGGAAGAAGAGCGCCGCGGCGTCATCGAATACAGCCCGTACTATGGCAAGTACGAAGAAAAGCTGGACCGCGAAAGCGCACGCGAAATTTTGGGACAGCGCACGCAGACGGCTCAGAAAGAAGCAGATGCGGGCGGCGGCATCGGCGGCTGGCTCGGCGGCGTTCTTGGCGGCGGACGCAGCGCCACAACGGGGCGCAAGCAGCAGGGCATGGGCGACATGATCGGCAAAGAGTTGCAACGCTCGATCTCGCGCACCGTTGCGACGACGATTAAGAACATTATCGTGAAGTCGATTACGAAAAGGTAGGCACGCAGGTTATACGCCCTTCCGAAGCGCTGGCAAAAGGGCTAGGCTATCTGCTGTCTATCAAAGGGGATGGGGTATGGGCAGCATTCTCATCTGCCATGCGCAGGAAGATGCGGCAGCGGCCAAAGAACTCGGTGCTGCACTTTCCAAGCGTGGTCTTAAGGTTTGGTTCGTTGGCGATGCCGCCAAAGATCCTAATTGGCTCTCGGCACTCTACATTTATGATGGAGTCGTCGTTTTCTGGTCCCAGACATCGGTCGTTTCCGGGGAACTCCATGACATAGCGCGTGCAGCACTTAAGGTGAACCGGCTGCTTCCGGTTCGCGCGGAGAACTTGGCTGTTGAGCGCCTGCCGGCAGAATTCCGAAAGCTGAACACGCCGCTCGTCAGCGACCAAGAGGGCATCACGCGGGTGCTGGGGCACATCAGGCCTCCTCCTGAACCACCGGCGCCGCGCCGGATCGGTGCGGCCGAAAGGCCGGCACCAGATGTCGGGGCCGCTGAGCCGCGTCGAAGGATCGAGGGCATAGGCGCCGCCGCTGAGCCACCTCGTCGTCCGATGAGGACCAGCAGCGACCGTGACTACTCACCTTCGAGGACCGAGGGCGTAGGTGCAGCTGCCGAGCCGCCCCGTTCGCTACGGCCAAGCAACATCGTGGATGACTCAAGATTCAGAATTGAAGGCATCGGCGCCGCTACCCCAGCAGCACCGCGTTCTATTGCGGCCGCCGCGCCACAACAAGAGGCCCTGGCCGTCGAGGCGGGCCGTCTTGTGCACAAGATCCCTGAGAAAATGTGGGTCGGCGAGCCGGAGGTTGTCGAGGTGCGGCTCGGACGAGCGGCTTCCGAAGCCTTGACGCACGGACTGGTGGGACGCGGCGCTCTTACTAGTCAGGATATTCCTATCCTTGAGACCATGTCCGTCAGCATCTATGCGAAAGGCGGGGCCTTCGACATCGAGCGCCAATCGGAAACAACGCAGCTTGTCTCGGGCGACCAGCTGAAAGGCACGGCCTTCGAGCAAGCGGGCTACGGGCGCTGGGTATGGCAGGTTACGCCGCGAAAGACCGGCGCGCACCAGCTGTTCGTCAGGGTGAGTGCATCGCTCAAAGACAGCCGCGGTTTGCCGGCATCGACGTCTTTGCCCGATCGCGAGTTCCCCGTTTCGGTATCGGTGCATACCGGCAAGACCGCTGTCCGTATCGTGCGCCGCGGTCTGCTGGCGGCCGGCGGCACCGTTGGGGCGGGCCTACTCGGCGCGGTCACCCAGGAGATGTGGTGGCCGAAACTCAAAGTCCTGCTGCAGAGCTGGGGTTGGCTTGACTGAGGCACAGCCATCAAGAGTCATCGTCGTCAAGTCGATCACTAAGAGATAGCGCGGTGTTGATCCGCGTCAAAGGGCGCTTCGGCGAATGCGATCGGAATTGTTAGACCGGTGGAGAATACTCATGCAATGGAGTAGGTCTGGAATCCTGACGCGCCTGTACGCTGTGACGGCGGTTATGTGCGCCTTCCCGGTGGAGTTGCGCGCCGGGTTCGCCGAAAAAGGCGAAGCTCTCGTCACCAAGAATTGCGCGCGCTGTCACGCGACAAGTGCGAAGGGCGAGAGCCCGCATAAGCAAGCGCCGCCGTTTCGCTCGGTCGTGACGCGCTATCCGCTTGAGAATTTGGCGGAAGCGCTGGCGGAGGGAATTGTCTCCGGGCATCCCGATATGCCGGAGTTCGTTTTTCAGCCGGACGAGATCGACGCCATTCTCGCCTATCTCGATAAGCTCAAGACCGAAACGCATGGCGGCGACAGTGCACCTGGGAGCAAGTCGCCTTGAGCCGGCGTTGAATATTCAACGGGCCCCGATCGGTGTTTGACCGGGGGGGTCTTTCATCCAGTGGCCCGGTACACTGCCGAGCTGGAATCCCTGCTGGTAGAGGGCTTCCTGATAGACGGGATCATAGAGTTCCTTGGTCGTTTTCATGAATGATGGCGGCACGGCGATGAGATTGAATTCGGCGCCATCATCGCGTGCCAAGCGCCAGATCCGGTACAGTTCGCCCCAGTTCTGGCTTTTGATCAGCGTTGCAATGGCGCGCGAGGCGATTGACAGCGTCTTAGGCTCGACAACGGTTGTTTCGGGCGTAATTTTGCCGTTCTTGATAATGTAGAGTTTGCGCAGCGGCCGGGCGGCGTAGAGCGGATCGAATGCCTTGAAGGGCGCTTGCACCGGCAGCACGAACACTTCGCGCATGGTGCCGCCATCGACATGCATCTCTTCGTAAGCCTTCCCATCGGCTTCGACATCTATACTAACAGGCGGGAAGGCGCCCGGAATGGCCGCGGAGGCAAGGATCACCTTGCGGAAGAGGCTGAGTGCTTTCGCGTCACCGGTCCGGGCGATTTCGCCCATGTTCCAAACCACCGGCCGTTGCGCGTCGAGGTTTGTGGTTAGCACCATCAGGATGCGGCCCCGCGCATATTCCGCAGCAATGTCGTGCAACATTTGCTCGTCAATGTAGCGCGCAATGAGCGAGGCAAGCGGCCCAGTGTCGGCGAGCGAGGAGCCGCCGAAAAGACCCGGGATAATTTGTGCCGTAATAACTTCGCTTGCTTGGTATTGGGTCCAGATATCGTTCAGGCTTTTGTCGTATCGCGGTCCTAGATAGGCGAAGGGCGCGATGATGGCGCCCGCGCTGACGCCTGTGACGATCTCGAATTCGGGGCGATCGCCGCGCGCTGTCCACCCGGCGAGGACGCCGGCGCCGAATGCGCCGTCTGCCCCGCCTCCCGAAAGGGCGAGCGTTTCGACAACGGGGCGTCCGTTGACGCGGTTCGCATCTCGGGCAACGAGTGGCATGTTGGGTAAGCGGCGGCGTACCTCGGCGATGACGTCTGCCGGTACTTCGTCGCCCCAAAAGCGCACCGAGGGCATGTCGCGCACGACTGCGGTTTCAGCGAGGCGCGCATCCGCAATGCCGTTACGCTCCATCGGAGTTGCACAACCGCACAACAAAATGGAGCAAGCGACCGGAACGATCAGCTGGCTAGGCAAGAATGTACGCAAACCGCGCCCCCGTGGGCCCTTCTTAGGCTATAAACTCAGGCTAGGAAATTATGGATAAGGCCGCAGCAACGCAAAGGCTTTCTGAGGCCTTAATAGACAGAAAAACCATAAAATATCATTGAGATTCAGCAAATAATCACGTGCGGCACGATGCGTAAAGGCAACATCATTTCCCGCGGGCGGCGATTTCGGCTAAAGCGTACCGGTAAGCCGTTTCGACGAGTTCGCTGTGGCGGCGCCAATCGAGTGCGCCCATGTTTGCGTCTGTCGGCGGCACAAGCAGCCAGTCGTCAGGTTCGAGGCGGCGTTCGAAATGGCTGTGGTTCGACATCAGGCTGCGCACGAGAACCGTAGCAGCAGATGGCGCTTTTGGTAATCCGGCGCGCGCGAACGGATTGATTGTTCGCAACAACAGTTCGCGCCGGGCCGGTAAGCTTTGATAGTCGACTTCGAAACGCTCGCCCGCCGGCGGGTTGAAGTTGACGACGACGTTGGGCCCGCTTTTCAGTTTATGCATTTCGTCGATCGGCACGTTCGAGACGACGGACCCATCGACAAGCATGCGTCCGTCGCGGGTGTAGAAGGGAGGCAGCAGCGCTGGGATCGAGGCGCTGGCGCGGATCGCTTCCCACACAGGGCCGGTGCGATGCACTTCGACTGCATAGTCCGACAAATCCATCGACACCGCGAAATAGGGCTTCCACAAATCTTCGATGCGCGCGTCGCCGTACTCGGTGGAAAGGTGTTTATCGAAATGCGTGTGATCGAGCAGGCTGTAGCGCGGGAACGTGTAACGGGCGAGCGCTTTGCCTTCGATAAACATGCGGTGCACGCGGGCGTCGATTTCGGAAGCATCGACGTTCTGGGCAAAGGCTGCCGCCATTGCGGCGCCGCCCGAGGTGCCGCCGACGCAATCGAAATCGATGCCCCTCTCGCCGAAGGCTTTGTAGATGCCGATGTGCGCCGCGCAGTAGGCGCCGCCGCCGCACGCGACAAACCCAAGCGCTTCGCCCTTGATGAAGCGCCACAGCCTTTCCATATCCGCCGGCGCGCCGGACGCGACGTGGTGATGCATATCGACGTTACGGAGATTAAGCCAATGGCGCGTGCCGTGCGCGGCGCCGGAACCCGGGTGCACGATGACAAGGCGGCAGCGCGGCGTGCGTTGAAGGTTGAAGAGAAAGGTCTCAAGCGCATTGAGCGTCACGTCAGCGGCAACCGGGCTTTCGTGTTGATTGCCAACCAGTATGACTTCGTCGGCCTGCCGGATCGCCTTCTCGCTCCAGGGTGTCAGCGTCTCATCTGCGACAAAGACAATCGTGTCGTAGCGGCCTTCGAGTTCATTGAATATGCGCGTTGCGTCGAGCGTATCGACAGAGCCGCAGGGGATGTGATCGAGGATCGTCGCGGAGGTGAGAATGAGCGTTCCCGGGCGGCGGCGGGCGGCGCCTTCGAAAGCCGCGAGAAAAACCGGCGGGATTGGCTTATCGCCAGCGCGGACCAGTGCGAGCGTTCGCGGGCGCGGCTTTGGCAGAGGTTTGGTCTGGAGCCGGGTTGTCTTGCGGGTTTCGGTAGCAAGGCGTTCCGCGAGCTTGGCGGTGATGGCTTGCCAAATGGCGGGGGAACGCGATGAGATATCGTCGAAATCGCGGCGCGTGAGTTTGACGACGACGCTGTCGCGGATGGCGCGAACGGTTGCGGTGCGCGTGCCGCCCGCGAAAAACGCGATCTCGCCGATGGGCGAGCCGGACGAGATCTCCGCGACCGGTTCCGCGCTTCCCTCAATTTCGACCGAGAAGCGGCCCGAGATGACAACGTAAAGGGCGTCCGCGGCGCCGCCCTGGTGCACGAGTTCCACTCCGCGCCGGACGGGCATGGGCTCGAGGCGCTTTTCGAGTTGTGCGAGATCGTCAGCAGGAAGGTGCTGGAACAAGCCGACGGCGGAGAGGCGAAGCGGGGTGGAAGACATTTGGGCGCCCGTGGATTCGACGCTGAATGACAGCATCGTATCACGGGCGCCCAAATTTTAGAGCGGAGAAGCAAAAAATCGCGAAAAGCGGTTAGCCCATCATCTCTTCGACGTGTTCCCAGTTTACGAGATTGTCGAACCAGGCTTCGAGGTACTTGGCGCGGGCGTTGCGATAGTCGATGTAGTAGCTGTGCTCCCACACGTCGCAGCCGAGGATGGGCTTGGCGCCGTGCATCAAGGGGTTTTCGCCGTTCGGCGTCTTGGCCACTTCGAGCTTACCGTCTTTGATCGTGAGCCAGGCCCAGCCGGAGCCGAACTGCGTGAGACCTGCGTTGATGAAATCACCGCGCACTTTGTCGAAGCCGCCGGCTTCTTCGATGAGCTTTTCGAGCTTGGCTGGAAGCTTTTTGCCGCCGCCGCCCTTTTTCATCCAGGACCAGAAGTGCAGATGGTTCCAGTGCTGGCCCACGTTGTTAACGAGACCGGCGTTTTTGTCGGCGAAGGCTGCTTTGCAGATATCTTCGAGGCTCTTGCCATCGTACTTTGATCCAGCGAGCAGCTTGTTGCCGTTATCGACGTAAGCCAAGTGATGCTTGTCGTGGTGGAACTGCAGCGTCTCGGCCGACATATAGGGCTGGAGCGCGTCGTAGGCATAAGGGAGGTCGGGAAGCTTCAAGGTCACGGGGGCGTACTCCTGGCATGTCGTCGGGATGTGGATACTGGAAAGCCGGACCCTAGTCGGTTGGGCCGCAACTGGCAAATTCGAGCGGCGAGATGAGGCCTTTAAGCCAAAATCGCTTCCGTATTGTCTAGTAGGCTCCGTAGGGCCATATGCAACGCAGGCCGAATTCTAACGCCAAACCAGTGCTCGTATAGACTTTAGCGACGGAACTACGATCAAATGCCGTTTTTACTACCGAGTGGCGCGAAGGCGCGAGGGAGCAACTAGGTGCCTATGGCCAAGCCATTGAAATACTTGTTCACTCTTGCGGTTCCCATCGCGGCGGCAGGGCTGGCGGCGCTTTGGATGCTCGCGCCCGACCAGAAGCTGCAAGCCGGATTGGAGTACGACACGGTTGAGGTTTCGAAGGGCACGATCCGCAAACTCGTGTCGACCTCGGGCCCGGTTAGGGCGCTTGTGACGGTGTCCGTCGGATCGCAGTTGTCGGGGCAGATCGACAAGCTCGTCGTTGATTTCAATAGCGAAGTGAAAGCCGGCGACGTGATGGCGACGATCGACGCGCGCACCTTTGAAGCGAAGGTCGCCCAGGCGCGGGCCGATCTCTTGGCAGCCAAAGCGGGGCTCACCAACCAGGCAGCGGCGCTGACGCGGGGCGAAGCCGTCCGCGATCAGGCAGAGCGCGCGAGCGAGCGCCAGCAAGCCTTGCAGAAAAAGGGTTTTGCGGCGACGGCAACGCTTGAGAACGCAAACCGGGATTTGGCAATAGCGGCGGCGGAGATCGACGTGGCCAAGGCGCAAATTGAAAGCGCCAAGGCCGTCATCACGCAGCGCGAGGCCGCTTTGAAGCAGGCCGAGATCGACCTTGAGCGCACCAAGATCATTTCGCCCATCAACGGCACGGTGATTTCGCGCACGATCGATATCGGCCAGACGGTTGCAGCAAGCCTGCAGGCGCCGGAACTGTTCAAGATTGCGCAAGACATCAAGCGTATCCGCATCGAAGCGCAGGTGAACGAAGCCGACGTCGGCGTTGTGGCCGACGGCAACAAGGTCTCTTTCACGGTTGACGCATATCCGGACCGGACGTTTGAAGGCAAGGTGACCCAGGTTCGATTAGCTGCGACGGAGTTGAACAACGTGGTGACGTACACAGTCATCATCGAAGCCTCGAACGACGACCGGAAACTCTTTCCCGGCATGACGGCCAACGTGCAAATCGAAGTGGCCAAGAAGGACGATGCTTTGCGCGTGCCCAACGACGCGCTGCGCTTCAAACCGCGCGGCGAGGCGGCGTCCGGCAATCCGGCCGACCGCAGCGCGCGCATGCTTACGCGCCTGAAAGACGATCTGCAGTTGACGGACGCGCAGGAGCAGGCGGTTCGCGAGGAGATCAAGAAGATCATGGCGCAGCGCCAAGCGGCGCCGGGTGGAATCGCCGCCGATATGGCCGATCCGGCCGCCATGCGTCAGCGCATGCAAGCCGCAATCGAGCAGACGCTGCGGCCGATGCTCGCCGACCAGCAGCGGCCCCTCTTCGACAAGTGGAAAAGCGGGCGCGAAAACACAAAGGCGGGTGGCGTACATGTGGTTGCGGCTAACGGCCAGCCCGAGCGGCGCTTCGTGCGGCTTGGCATTTCGGACGACCAGTTCACCGAGATCGCGGGCGGGCAACTGACGGAGGGCGAGCGTGTCGTTGTGCGCGCCCGCGAAGCCAAGAAATGAGCGCGCCTCAAGCCAAGCGCGAGGCGAAGCCAGCGGGCAACCCGGCGCAGAAGGCGCTGATCCGCGCCGAGGACGTGACCAAAGTCTATGCGATGGGCGAACAGACGGTGCGCGCGCTCGATGGCGTTACGCTCGAGATCGCGGAGGGCGATTTCGTCGCGATCATGGGAACGTCGGGCTCCGGCAAATCGACGATGATGAACTTGATCGGCGCGCTCGACGTGCCGACGACGGGCACGATGTTCATTGACGGGCGGGATATCGGCAAACTCGATGCCGACGAACTCGCCGATATGCGCAATCGCAGTATCGGCTTCGTGTTTCAGCAGTTCAATCTCCTGGCGCGCACGCCGGCGTTGCGTCAGGTGATGCTGCCGTTGCTTTACGCGCACCCGCGCCCAGCAGACCCCGAGCTGCGCGCCCGCGAGCGATTGAATCAAGTGGGTCTCGGCGACCGGCTCGATCATCATCCAAGGCAGTTGTCCGGCGGCCAGCAGCAGCGCGTGGCGATTGCCCGTTCGCTGGTCAACGATCCCAAAATCTTGCTTGCCGACGAGCCAACCGGCGCGCTCGACAGCAAAACGTCGGAAGAGATCATGGGGCTTTTTTCGAAACTGAACGAAGAGGGCATTACCGTCATTCTCGTGACCCACGAGCCCGACATCGCAGCCTATGCGAAAAGGCGGATTACTTTCCGCGACGGCAAGATTATCGACGATGTGCGCCAAGATGCGCGTACCAAGAAAATTGCGGCCGCAGGAGGCGCGTCATGAGCTTGTTCGACAGTCTCGGCGTTGCGTGGACGGCATTGAGATCGAATTTGTTGCGCTCGATCCTAACAACGCTTGGCATTATCATCGGCGTTGCGTCCGTGATCGTGCTGGTTGCGGTTGGCTCGGGCGCGCGCAGCGAAGTTGAAAAGCAAATTGCCTCGCTCGGGTCCAATATGCTCGTGATTTTTTCGGGCTCTAGCCGCGTCATGGGACGCGCGGCGGGCGCGGGAACCGACCGGCCGCTCTCGGAAGCCGACATGACGGCGATCCGCGAAAAAGTTGCAGGTGTGATGTCGATTTCCGGCCAGCTTAATGGTTCGGGGCCGGTGGTCTTTGGCAACAGCAACTGGACCACGACCTTGAGCGGCGTGCACGCCGATTTCTTGTCAGTCCGCGATTGGCCCGTTGTTTCGGGCCGCGATTTTGTCCCGCAGGACATACGCGGTACCGCGAAGGTGGCGATCATCGGGCAGACGGTCGTCAAGCAATTGTTTCAAGGCAGCGATCCCGTTGGTTCGACCATTCGCGTCAAGAATACGCCGTTCCAAGTGATTGGCGTGCTCGCGATCAAAGGCCCGTCGAGTTTCGGGCGCGACCAGGACGACCTATTGCTTCTGCCAATGACGACGGCGCGCAATCAGATCCTCGGCAAAAGCCAATTGACGACCGACCAGGCGGGCCAGATCTATATCAAGTTCGATCCCTTGACCGATTTGAAAGACGCGCAAGAGGAAATCGAAGCCGTTATGCGGGCCAGGCGGCGCATTCAGCCGGGAGCCGAAGACGATTTCAATGTGCGCAATCTTGCGGAATTCATGAAGGCGCGCACCGAAGTCTTGAGCACAATGACATATTTGCTGGCGGCGACCTCGATTACGTCGCTGATTGTCGGCGGCATCGGAATTATGAATATTATGCTTGTTTCGGTGACGGAGCGCACGCGCGAGATCGGCTTGCGCATGGCGGTTGGCGGGCGGCGGCGCGATATCATGCGCCAATTCCTGGTCGAGGCCGTCACATTGTGCTTGATCGGCGGCCTTATCGGCACGGCGCTTGGGGTCGCTGCCGCGACGGCCGTTGCCAGCGCCGCGCAATGGCCCGTGCTCATTTCGCCGAGCGTTATTGTGCTTGCCTTAGCGGCGGCCGGCATAACGGGCGTGTTTTTCGGATTCTTTCCGGCGCGCCGGGCCGCCGGCCTCAACCCGATCGAAGCCTTGCGCAGCGAATAATTCGATTTTGTCCGCGCTCTGGCTTTAATCACGTTATCCGACAAATCGCCGCGATATTGCAGAATCCGGATGCATGGCTGTATATTCTCGGGTAAATACCCGCGAAAGCATCAATTGAAGCATTGAGTAGTCAAGGATTTGGTAGCGTGAAACAAAAGCCGAAAAAGCAAGCAGGCATCAACCTCGATAAAATGTCCTTGAAAGAGCTGGTTGAGCTTGAGACGAAAGTCAAAAAGGCCATTGCGCTGGTACGCGATCAAGAGCGCAATGAAGTAAGGCGTAAAATGGCCGAATTGGCCGGCAACCACGGTTTTTCCGTTGCTGAAATCTTCGGAACGGGCCGGGGCGGCCGGGGCGCCGCTAAAGGCAAATCGCTCGGAATTGCCAAATATGCTAATCCCGACAATAAAGCCGATACGTGGACCGGCCGCGGCCGCAAGCCGAATTGGGTGCTCGAGCGGTTGAAGAAGGGCGCGAAGCTCGCCGACTTCGAGATTTGATAGCGACTGTCCAGACGTTGCGCCCGGAATTTCGTGTTCGCAATTAAACGCCGGTTGGGCGCCGGTTCTGGCGGATCGACGTCGGCGTCTGCCCGAACCATCCGCGTGCGGCACGCGAAAACGCGCTGAGTTCCGAATACCCGAGGCGAAACGCGATTTCGGTGAGCGGCAATTCGGTATCGGATAGAAAATGCAAAGCCATGCGTGTGCGCGTGTCTTCAACGACTTTTGAAAACGTCGTGCTGGCGGCGGCGAGTTCGCGCTGAAGCGTGCGCTCGCCGATTGCCAGCTCTTTGCTTATGCGTTCGGGCGTGGCGCCGCCGTTTGGCAGCAAATCTGCAATGAGCTGGGAGGTGCGGGCGACGATATCTTTTTCGCGCAGTTTCAATTCGAGCATGATGCGCGCGCATTTCTGCAATTCTTCGAATAGGCGGGGGTCGGCATCGGGAACCGGCCGGGAGAGGTCCTGGCTGGCAAAACCGACGCGGGTGACTGGCATGTTGAACTTGAGATCGGTGCCGGCGATCTCGTGAAAATCGGCGCGCGCACGCGGTTCCGGATGCTGGAATTCGATGCGAAGTTTCAAGTGCGGATCGTCGACGAGATCGCGGGCACGCCAGACGAGTGCACCGATCTGCAGGTCGACAAACTGAGTGAGCGGCCCCATGTCTTCGCGGAATGAGAAGTTGATCCAGGCAAAACCACCGCTGTCGGCGTGGTCCGTAGCGTAAGCGTTGGTGACGAGGCCGGTATAGGCGGCGGCCGTTTGCACGGCCATTCCAAGGGTTGGTGCGTTGGTGACAAGATAGTGGTGCAGCCCGGTCGCAAAGAACGGCAACCTTTGAGCGATCTTCAGTCCTAGCGCATCGTCGTGCAATTTGTGACTGGCGATATCGAGAAGTTTAAGAAATTCCATGAAATCGATAGCGCCGCCTTCGCCGAGCGGCTGCAAGAAGCTTCGCCCAAATCGGGCGTAGCACGTCTCGATGTCGAAGTTGCGTTCCGACAAATAGGAACTGACGAGATGAACAAGGCGCGGATTGATCGTGCGTTTTTGAATGAATGCCGGTGCGCGATTTCCCATAGGCAGATGCTACTGACACGGGTCCTGCGGTTGTATCAATAACGATGACGCGAACAATAGTTATGCAAAGTACCGGCGTTTCGAAGTCAAGTAACTGGCGCGCGGCGTCAAGTGGCGTGGCAATAAAGATGCTAGGCGATTCTGTGACGTTACACGGTCGCCCAACCCGCTGGGTGCGAGTGTGACTGCCGCTGAAGTGGCTGCGAGGAAAACCGGCGCGGCCGCTTCGGTGTGCGCAACTGCCATTTGTCCGGCGGGCGATCCAGCTGCATTTCGGATCATCACCCGCTATCCGGCGCCCCACCCCGAACTCCTACGTTCGCTGCGCCAAGTGCATATGGTTCTATGGGCAGAGAGCGGTGGTCAGCCTGCGTTAGCCGAATTTGGCACTCAACCCTTGACACTGCTAAGAGGGCGGCACATATACCGGGTGCGTCGAGCGTGGGGCCTTTGGAAACATCGGCGATCCGCTATCGCGCAGTTCGACCGGGTCCTTAACTAAGGCTGCCTGGCCGCAACATCCAATAAAAATCATATAGATATCAAGAGGTTGAGTCCATGAAGTTCCGTCCTCTCCACGATCGCGTGGTGGTGAAGCGCCTTGAGGAAGACACGAAAACTGCCGGCGGGATCATCATTCCCGATACGGCCAAGGAAAAACCCCAGCAGGGCAAGATCGTGGCCGTTGGCGCTGGCGCGCGCGACGAAACCGGCAAGGTCATCCCGCTCGACGTCAAGGCCGGCGATACGATTTTGTTCGGCAAGTGGTCCGGCACCGAAGTCAAGATCGACGGCGACGATCTCCTCATCATGAAAGAAAGCGACATCCTCGGCGTGCTCGAAGGCAACGCCAAGGTCAAAGCCGTCGCTTAATACTCAAACGCACCCCTCTCGTATTTGCTTTACCCCAGGAGTAGCCGCACATGGCTTCTAAAGACGTAAAATTCGGCCAAGACGCACGCGAGCGAATGCTGCGTGGCGTCGATATCCTCGCCAACGCCGTGAAGGTGACGCTCGGTCCCAAGGGCCGCAACGTCGTCATCGAAAAGTCGTTTGGCGCGCCGCGTATCACCAAGGACGGCGTGACGGTCGCCAAGGAAATCGAGCTTGAAGACAAGTTCGAGAACATGGGCGCCCAGATGCTGCGCGAAGTGGCATCCAAAACCGCCGATCTCGCAGGCGACGGCACCACGACCGCAACGGTTCTCGCTCAAGCCATCGTGCGCGAAGGCGCGAAGTCGGTTGCGGCCGGCGCCAACCCAATGGACTTGAAGCGCGGTATCGATATGGCGGTTGCCGCCGTCGTCGAAGAGTTGAAGTCGAAGTCGAAGAAGGTCACGTCGAACGACGAAATCGCCCAGGTCGGCACCATTTCGGCCAACGGCGACACCGAAATCGGCCAGCGCATTGCAGAAGCGATGAAGAAGGTCGGCAACGAGGGCGTTATCACGGTTGAAGAATCGAAGAGCCTCGAGACCGAACTCGATGTCGTCGAAGGCATGCAGTTCGACCGCGGTTATCTCTCGCCGTACTTCATTACCAACGCCGACAAGATGACGGTGGAACTCGAAAGCCCCTACATCCTGATCTTCGAAAAGAAGCTGTCCGGCCTCCAGGCCATGCTGCCGATCCTCGAAGCCGTTGTTCAGGCCAGCAAGCCGCTTTTGATCATCGCTGAAGACGTCGAAGGCGAAGCTCTTGCAACGCTCGTCGTCAACAAGCTGCGCGGCGGCCTCAAGGTTGCGGCCGTCAAGGCTCCAGGCTTCGGCGATCGCCGCAAGGCCATGCTCGAAGATATCGCCATTCTGAGCGGCGGAACCGTGATCTCGGAAGATCTCGGCATCAAGCTTGAGACGGTATCGCTCAAGGATCTCGGCCGCGCGAAGAAGGTGACGATCGACAAGGAAAACACCACGATCATCGACGGCGTCGGCAAGAAGACCGAAATCGAAAGCCGCGTGAAGCAGATCAAGGCGCAGATCGAGGAATCGACCTCGGACTACGACCGCGAGAAGCTCCAAGAGCGTCTGGCGAAGCTCGCCGGCGGCGTTGCCGTGATCAAGGTCGGCGGCGCGACGGAAGTCGAAGTTAAAGAACGCAAGGACCGCGTCGACGACGCGCTGCACGCAACCCGCGCAGCTGTCGAAGAAGGTATAGTGCCGGGCGGCGGTGTTGCACTCCTGCGTGCGATCAAAGCACTCGATGGCGTCAAGGCCGAGAATGAAGACCAAAAGGTTGGCATCCAGATCGTGCGCAAGGCGCTTCAGACGCCGGCCCGCCAGATCTTCACCAACTCGGGCGAAGACGGTTCGGTCATCGTTGGCAAGATCCTGGAAAACAGCAAGTACGCGTTCGGCTACAACGCACAGAGCCATGAGTACGGCGATCTCGTCGCTCAGGGCGTCATCGACCCGACCAAGGTCGTCAGATGCGCACTGCAGGACGCAGCCTCCGTTGCCGGCCTGCTCATCACCACGGAAGCCATGATCGCCGAAATGCCGAAGAAGGAAGCCGGCGGCCACGGCGGTCACGGCCATGGCGGCGGCGGAATGGGCGGCATGGGCGACATGGGCTTTTAAGAAGCAGCCGGGCCGGCCATCATATCGCTGGCGAACCACGGGCGGGCCCGGGTTCGCTTGGTGGCATGGGCGGCATGGGCTTTTAAGCTGTCGCCTCGTCCCAACTCAGAATACAAAAGCCCCGGAGCGATCCGGGGCTTTTTTTGTTTTTGCATCGTTGAAGGCGCCTTGCACTGCGGGAGTGCTCGCGTTGAACCGAACGCATCACAAAAATTTTCTTTGTGCAGAACCGCCGCGGCCATTCCGCCGCACCAAATATTCATGTACTTTTATTCTTGCGCATTACTGAAAAATTGAAATCACGCATCAGCATGAATAGTCATGCGCCGATGAATACCTGAACTTTGCCCGCTTTCCAAAGAGAAAGGAAGATTAGATGTCCGACGATGTCTTGGCCAAGCTCAATGGGTTACGCGACGATGTTCGCGCGCGCATTGAAGCGACGACCGATTACAAATCGCTGTTGGCGGTGGAGAAGGCGGTAAGGGAAATCAGTGCCCTGTTCCCCGCCGTTGCTGCCGCCGCCCCAGAAATAGCAGCTGTTGAAGAGAGCGCTGCTGAGCCAGTGCCGGCTGAGACAGTAGCTGCAGAACCCGAAGCCGCTGCTGCGGAAGAAGTGACCGATGAGACCGCAGTGGTAGAACCAGTGAGTGAAGCCATAGAAGCTCCGGCAGCGACGGAAGATATCACTGCTGAGGCCGCCGAAGCCTCAGTGGCGGAAGAAGCCGCTGCAGTAGAAGCCCCAGCAGAGGCAGAGGTTGCAGTAGAAGCTGCCGCCGACGCCCCGGCCGAGGCCGCACCCGAAGCGCCGGCCGAAGAAGTCACAGTTCCTGAAATACCTGCTGAAGATCGACCCTTGATCGCCGAACTGGTGGCTGCTGCCGCCGAGCTTCCAGCATCATCCACATCGAGCACGACCCCCTAAATCTGCAAATCCGCAAGTTCTCCATCGCGATTTCACTTGCCCCGGAGCGATCCGGGGCTTTTTTTTATTGAGCGAAAACTTTTAGCGCCGCAGAACCGCATAGGCGGTGTAGCCGCTGCGCATTTCTTCGAAACTCAAAGACAGGTCATGGCGTTTGGCGGCGGCACAAAGCATGGCTTCAAGATCGCGGCGCGGGGTAACGTTGTAGTGCGCGAGAAAGCGCAAAAACGCGGCGCGCGGCAGCGACGGCATGTTATCCATGCGGCCGAAATCGACAACGTGCAACTGACCGCCCGGTGCCAATTGCGCAACCGCACACGCGATGGCTGCCGGCCAATCGGGGATCATGGAGAGGGCATAAGAGATGAAGATGCGGTCAGCTTTTTCTATACCGAACATGTGGCCGAGATCGAAGGCCGTTGCATCGCCCTCGGCAAGAACGACGCGGCTTGAAGTGCCGTGCCCGGCAATAGAGCTCTTCGATGTTGCCAGCATTTCGCGGGAAATATCGAAGCCGTAGAGAGGCGAAGCGGGGTAGGACTCGGCTGCGCGTATTAGATTCCAGCCGGTACCGCAGGCGACCTCGACAATCGATCCGCCGCGCGGCGGCTTGAGATCCGCAATGAGGCGGCGGCGCCAGAACAGGTAATGGGTCCGGGTGTAGTCGTAGATGTGCCGTTGAAACCGGTATTGGCGGTCCATTTTTTCGGCGGCGGTCGCGGCGCTCATGATTTGGCCCCTCAGTCTGATTTTGTGTAGAGGTGGAAGCCGCCATAGATGGCCGAGCGGTCGCGCGCGAAGAGTTCGGCCGAGCGCTCTGCCTCGTAGTGCCAGGCATCGAGGAGGGCTGAGATGACGCGTCCTGGAAGAATTGTCTTCTCTCCTGCAGTACGGAAAATAACCCTTGCGCCGGGGCGGGCCGTGCGGCCGATTTCGCGCCAAAGCGCGTTCAGCGTTTCGTCGTCCATCCAATCCTGCGCGTCGAGCAAGACGTACCGGTCGAGGCTTTCGGAGGGCTCGCCGGCCAGGAAGTGGATCATGTTCTCCTTAAGCGGCGTCACGCGGTTGACGCGTGACTTCACGGCCATGAAGTTTTCTTTCTTCAGGTAGGGCGGGCAAGAGCCGTGTGCGCCGTCCTCGTAGCGCCGCCCGAACGCCTGCCAGGCGAAGTAATTATCCTTGAGATCGAAGCCGCAGGCGAGGCGCTCGACGCGTTCTTTGAGCACATCCGTCATGACGCGGGCACCGTTTTCGCACAGAGCTTCGTACTGGGCGGGCGGAATGCCAAGGCCGAACAGAGACGCCGGATTCGACATGACCCAGCGGACGATTTTCTTGTCGAAGATTGGAGCAAAGTGCTCGTCGAAAATCTGGCGCTGTTCTTCGAGCGACTTCGCCTTCAGGATCATCGATGGATCGACGCCCAGAGCGCGGGCGGCGAGATGCACCGTGCCGATAAAACGGCCGAGCAAACCAAAGCGGAAAAAATTACGCGAGAAGCGCGAGATGCGCCGCCGCCCGGCGATATCGCGGCCCTCCCAATAGGTGCGCGTTGCGGGATCGAGCGTGGGGCCGAGGATTTCGTCGTAAAGGCGCGCATTGCGCCAGTCCCTGGATGTGCCGAAGAACCTGTGGAAGGCGTTGTGGTTCGGCAGGTGTTTTGCCGCTGCGAGTTTCAAATCGAGTAACGCGATGTGCGTTTCGTTGAGGTCGACGGCGTAGATTTTGGAGGGGTTAGCCGTCAGATAGCTAAGCACGTTGCAGCCGCCGGACGCGATTGTCATCATGCGCGACGTTGGCTGCAGGTCCAAGGCTTCCAAATCGACGCGCGGATCTTCCCAGATCTGCGGATAGACCATTCGGCGGAATGCAAACGTGAAGGTGCGCTCTAGAAATCCCGTAACGCTCAAGCCATCGTTCTGGTGCACGGCTTCGCCGAGCAGATCCGCACTCGATCGTTGAAGGCTGTTAGCCGATGGGATCGAAGTCATTTCCTGCCGTCCTTTCTCTTGAGCCCTTTGGCCCGGTTCGGTGTCATGCAGCGGATTCGAGTTGTGGGAGGGCGGCGATGGCGGCATGCGCTTTTTGCGGCTTTTCCTTGAGCCAGCGGATGATTTCAAATGTTCCGTCGTGGTGCTCGGCGATGGCCGTGCAGCTTTCGACCCAATCGCCGGAATTGAGGTAATGGATGCCGTTTATATCGCGGCTGTTGGCGTGGTGGATGTGTCCGCAGATCAGGCCGTCGGCGCCGCGCCGTCTAGCTTCGGCCGCCAACGCCGCTTCAAACTCGCCGATGAAGTTGACGGCCGATTTGACGCGCTGCTTGAGGAAATTCGAGAGCGACCAGAATTCGAGACCGAGAAGCCCGCGCAGCCAATTGAGCGGCGTATTGAGCGCAAGCGCCACTTCGTAGGAGCGGTCGCCGAGAAACGCCAGCCAGCGCGCATAACGGATGACGATGTCGAATTCGTCGCCGTGAAGGACGAGATATTTTTTCCCCTGCGCGGTTTCGTGGATGGCGTCGCGGCGCACTTCGATACCGCCGAAGTCCATGCCGCAAACGTCGCGGATGCCGTCGTCGTGGTTGCCGGGAATGAAGACGACACGCGTGCCTTTTCGCGCCTTGCGGAGAATTTTTTGCAGCACGTCGTTGTGCGATTGCGGCCAATGCGGTCCGCGGCGGACTTTCCAAAAATCGATGATATCGCCGACGAGGAAAAGCGTTTCAGTCTCGATGCAGCGGAGAAATTCGAGAAGTTCTATCGCCTGGGCGGAGCGGGTGCCCAAGTGAACATCGGATATGAAAACCGTGCGGTAGCTCGTTGGTGCGCCCGGCCTTGTCACATTACCGCTCCCATGAGCGTTGCCCTTGATGGTCCCCTTAGGACCGGATTCATGTTTCAAGCGTGTGACAGTTGGGTGCGCGGGGGAGGTTGATCGGCGGCGCATTGAAGCGGCCTTGAAGCAATCAGGCAGGCCGCGCGCGAGTTAGTGCGCTCAAAATCGGTTTCAGCGAGTTCACATAAAAAAAAGGGCGCTTCAAGCGCCCTGTTCAGTTCATAAGCCAAAGCCAGATGGCGTAGCTCGTGCTCTCCGGCCCCGTTAATCAGGGCGACATGCGATTGAATACCCGCTCCCACAAGAACATGAGGGCGGTATTCATGATGCCGACGACCAGGAAAGCAGTTGCAATCGTCGTTGCGGAGCCATCGGGCAACCCGAAATCATCGGACGCATACGCGACCGCCACTCCGGAAATGACGCTGATAAGGGCGAGAATCGCAAAGACAATTTGGACGAACCTCAGCGAACGGGCCCGTTCGCGATCGACATGGTCCATAGGGATACCTCAAACGCAGTACTATTGTTCCCAACTCGAAGAGCGTAGCTTGGGTTCGCGTCGAGTAAAAGAAAATTTTAACGGTTTTTTAACCGCGGTTAACGAGACCGCGAAGGATTTCCGGGTGCAGCGCGGGATCGTTGGGAAAATCTTCCCGGATCCACCAGGCCTCGAAAGCTTTGAGGATTTCGCCCACACGGGCGCCTGGGGGCACGCCAAGCCCGATTACATCGGCTCCGCGCACAGGGAGCGCCGATGCCTTCCAGCGGTCCGGCAGTGTTGTCCGGGCGTTCCGCAGCGCATCATCCGGTGCTGCCGGGGATGCCGCCCATGCGACTAAAGAACCACGCCGGAACGTTTCGGGGCCGCAAGTATAAAGCCATGCGCGCGCAGTTTTTTCGGGCGTCGCGGGATTGTAAGCGGGGCTTGGTGTTGCGGCTCCCAAGAGCGCGGCGGCATCTGCGTTGGCGAGCCGCAGGCGTGAGGCCAGCGAACGGGCATTGCCGGGACTGTCGAGTGCCAGGGCCGCAAGGCGCGTCCAGCGATCGGCGGCGATGCCGTTTGCCACGTCGATCTGAAGCAGACGGGCGAGGCGCTCTGGATAAGCTGGTTCGCCAAAGACAATGTCGAGGATGCCGCTTGCCGCCATGACGGCTGCGATCTCGCCCGCGCGCGGTGCATCGAGCAATTTCATGATTTCCGCGCCGACGCGTTCGGACGAAAGTTTGGCAAGGCCAGTCCTGAGTGCCTGGCACGCGGCGAGGCCACTTGCATCCAGTGCGCCACGGCCATATTCGGCCGTGAAGCGAAAGAAGCGCAGAATTCTCAGGTAGTCTTCGCGGATGCGATCTTCTGGCTCGCCAATGAAGCGAACGCGCGCGGCCTTGAGATCGTCAAGTCCGCCGGCGGGATCGAACAGGGTGCCATCGGGGCGAGAGTAAATGGCGTTGATCGTGAAGTCGCGGCGCATCGCGTCTTCCTGCCAGTCGTCCGTAAAGGCGACGACGGCCCGGCGCCCGTCCGTTTCAACGTCGCGGCGCAGAGTTGTGACTTCGAACGCGACGCCGTTGGCGACGACCGTGACGGTGCCGTGCTCGATGCCCGTTGGATGGACGGCGAGACCCGCCTTGGTGGCAATTTGGGTGACCACTTCGGGCAGGGCGGGTGAGGCTAGGTCGATGTCTGAAATCGGCCGCCCGAGAAGCGCGTTTCTCGTTGCGCCGCCGACGACGCGCACCTCGACGGCAGCCTTGGCGAACGCCGCGAAGACTTTCCTAAGCGCGGGCGCGTTGAGCCACGCTTCGTGTGCGAGCGACGTGGGGGGGCCGGCGTTGTTGGAGCGTTCGGTATTCATAATTTATTGCGCTATTTTCTCTTATCGCCGCCGTTACCGGAGTTCAATTTTCCGTCCGAGTATGACGGCGGGGTGTAGGGTTCGCGCGGGTCGTGCCCCGACTTCGACGAGAAGGCCAAAAGGGCAGCAAGCATTAAGCCGGCGCCAAGCACGAAGAGTTTGACAAGCGGAGCCTCGCGAACGACAGGCCCCAGACCCGGCCAATCGTTGCGGATAAACGCAATGTAAGCGAGGTACAGAAGCGACGGCAGTGAAAAGAAGAACACGTTCTCGATGACTATGCGGATCATGCCGTAAACAATCTCCGGTGCAGGGTCCGGATGATTCCAGCCGTTGCACCCCAAATATAGCGGTCCCCGTAGGGCATCGCATAGAAGCGCCGGTCGGCGCCACGCCAAAACCGGGTGTCGACGCGGTGATTGCGCGGGTCCATGAGAAAATCGAACGGGACTTCGAAAACGTCCGCGACTTCGGACGCGTCTGGCACGAGGCTGAAGCCGGGCCTGATGGCGGCGATGACGGGTGTCACCAAAAATCCGGTGCCCGTGCGATAAGGTTCGATGTAGCCGAGCGGCTCGATGTACCGGCTGTCGAGACCGATTTCTTCGCGGGCCTCGCGCAATGCCGCAGCCAGCGGGTCCCGATCGGTGCTTTCTATCTTGCCGCCCGGAAAGGCGATCTGCCCGGCGTGCTGGGCCAGGTGGGCCGTGCGCTCGGTCAAGAGCACGCTGAGCGTCTCGCCGCCCATAATCAGCGGAACAAGGACGGCCGCAGCCGTGAGGGGTGCAATGGCATCATGTCCGGCTTCTGGGCCAATATCGGGGTTGAGATCGAAGTCGCTGGGGCAATCCCCTGCTTGGCTGCGGTCAAGAGGCGCGGACAACAGGCTTTTGGCCAAACCGGCCAGATTCTGTGCGTGCGCGGGTTTCGGACGATTTGGCAATGAGAGGGATGGCATAGGTCAAGTCTAGCACAGCCGCGCGCCATAAAAATAAGGGTTCGCACCCTGAATCACGATACGGTCAAAGTCTAAGGCGAGGGTGCCGGCGATTCGGCGGGATTGAGCTTAAGGATTGAACCGTGGCAAGCGGGCGGGCGACGGCCGTGTTTCGAATGGCGCTTCTTGCGGCGGCGCTCCTTGGGGTGGCGCTTGCGGGCGCCGCGTTGTCAAATCCGGCTTCCGCCATCTCGACGGCCGACTTTCTCGCTTCCCTTTCGGACAGCGAAGCGAATGCCTTCCAAGAGTGGAAAGCCGCGCGCCGGACCTACGACGGCCAGCTCGATGCCTACTGGGATCAGGTCGATGCGAAGCGTCAGGCCCGTAAGCCTAAGCGCGCCGCTAAGCTCGCCTTCGACAGCAACGACTACGTCATGAGTTTCCCGCCCGCCTACAAGGGCCCGAAACTCAGTGCAGGACTGACTAAAAAATACGAAAAATTTCTCGACGAGCAGGAAAAAGCCCAGCCTACGCCGCCGAAGGAACTGCCAACGGTCGCCGACTACCTCCATGCCGCGAAGAGCGTCTACAACTTCGTTCCCGAGCGGGTGAGCGAGAAAGAATTCAAGCGCCGTTATGCCGAGGAGGCGCTGGCACTTGGATTGACCAAGGACCAAGTCGTCCGGGTCTATGCTCTCGAGACCGGCGGCATTGGCACCTACGACATGCAGTCTGGCATTCACCCGATCAAGAAAACCGGCCGCGCAATTTCAAGCGCGATCGGCTACGCGCAATTGCTCGATGCCAACTCGGTGGATGAGCTGGCGCAACATGGCAATCGGTTTGTCGAGCGCATCGGCGAAAAATTACGCAATAAAAGCCTGTCCGCAGAGCGGCGCGCATCATTGAAAGCCAAGTTGACCGCACTGAAGCACATGATTTCCAACGTCAAGCGCGTGCCGAAGAACTGGGAGGCGGATCAAGCCTACGCCAAGACCGCACCAGGCATGGGTATGCACACTCTCAATCTCGACGGCGACATCGGCCCGATGCTGCAAGCCAATAAGTTGAAGGGATTGAAAGACACGGCCGAAAAATATGGCCGCCCGGTACTCGCTGGCCATGAAATGGAAGCCATGAATTTGGCGGGCCCTGTAACAGGTCTTGAGATGATGCTTCCGGTTGGACAGAAAGCGCCGGTGACCAATTTCTTCGCGCGCCGCGCCTACTACGTGAACAAGATGGTGATCGGGCTCAACGGCGAACAGTTGCTCGCCGAACTCGACCGGCGCATGAACGACAGCATGAAGGCGGCTGGAAGCCAAGAGTTTGCCGCCGCGTTTGATAGTGTCGTGGCTGCCAAAACGGCGGGGCGGTAAAACCTTTCCGGGTGAGATTGACGTTTATCCGGCGGCATTTGCCCCGTGGCAATCGCCGGCTATGTCCGCCGCGATTACAAGAGGCCGAGTATTTCTCGAACCCATTTTAGCCACTCTCGCAGCGCGTTGTGCGGCCGGGGAGACGTGACGCGCGCGGGACGCGCGTTGGGCAAGGGGGCGCACCATGATTGGGGCAGCATTACTCGATTCACTTAATGTACTTGTTTGGCCGGTTGCCTTGATAGCTGCCGCTTGGGCCGTCACCCTTCGTGCATTGAGTGAGCGCGACGAGATTTCAGACGTCGTTGAAGCTTTGACCCAACCGGTCGCGGCCCTGCGGAAAGGCGTTGAGCATAAGGCAGAACTTGAGCGCGTTTCTCCGCGCCAAGGCAATTTGAGTGCGCCGGAAAGCGGCGAAGGTACCTGGTTTCAGGTTCAGCCCGCGATGCGAAAGGCGCTCTTTGTTGTGCTTGCGACAGGTATGTTCGCTGCGGCCGCGCCGCCCGCGCAAGCGGAGCGCTTCGAGTTCGATCCGCGCCGCACCGAGGTCCGCTTCGTTTACAAAATGGCGTACTCAACGCAGCGCGGCCGTTTCACCAAGGTGAGCGGTACGCTCGACTACGACGACGCCGCGCCCGAAAAAACGAAAGTTAGCGCGTCGATCGCGGCCGCGAGCCTGACGACCGGCGAAGCCCTCGTCGATAACGAATTGAAGGGTGCGGCGTTTTTCAACGTCAAAGCGTCGCCTACAATCGCCTTCAAGAGCCTGAGCGTAAAGCCGCACTCGGCGACGGCGGCGGACGTATCGGGCGAGATCACCGTCAACGGCATCACCAAGCCCGTGATGCTCAAAGTCAGCCTCAAGCCGCATGACGACGCGGCGCGCAAGCACGACGCAGGCGCACGCGAGTTTATAGCGACGACGCGCATCCAGCGCAGCGCCTTCAACATGACGGACTATCAGTCGATGGTCGACGACGACATCGACCTCGAGATCGTCGCGATTGTCAGGCCGCGGTAGGGGTGGCGGACGTTCGGGCCGATGGCCACCTACATACAACGTCATCCACAAACCCGCCCGCTCCCTTGCGCGCGCGTTCGGTTCCATCACGAACGTCATCCTCGAATGCGCTCGCCCCTTGGCGATGCGCGTTCGGGGATCCAGCGGAAAGAGCGCCGAAGGCTCAAAGTATTTTGCGATAGAAGTTTTGCGCTGGATCCCCAATCCGCGATGCGGCTGAAGTGGCCGCACGCAGATTGAGGATGACGGTGCATTACGGCGTCCTGCCGGAGGCGGGCCAGAAAAAGCCAAGTGCAGAGCGGAGACTAGTGCACACTACAACGGTTCCGCTTTTTATGCGGGCTACGCGGGCTCGAATGGTTGGCGAGCCGGTCGGGCGGCTATGTCATTCTCAGGCCGCCCTCGCAAAACCGCGAACCTCTGGAAACTCCAGCGCGTCGCTGAAGAAAATGACCTCACGCCCTAGGGTCTTTTGGCCCGACTGAAGTTTAGCAAGTACTAAAAGTGCCATTGATCTGTGGACACCAACTTCCGACCCGCGCGACTCAGTAAGAACACCGGCTATCGTCTCCCTAAACGCGGGGGCACGTATGAAGCGGCAAACAGTCAACAAGAAATTCTTCAACGATAGCTACGGGACACTTCCCTATTCGCTACGGACGGACGATTTCGCTATAGCCATGCAGGACGTTTACGACTTCCTTTTCGATGTAAACACGATGCTACTCGGAAAGGGTTTGGACCGACTAGACGACATGCTACGCCACGCCGCCTTATCAGGGTTCCTCTCTGATATGCTGACTAACAGCATGGCAAAGCACGCTCGCGGGCTCGCAGAAAACAAGCACCCCAATGGACACCCTGACCTAATCAAACGCGGACAATATCCGAACAACGCGGTGCTCGCGGGCGAACACGGAGTCGAAGTCAAAAGCACAAAGAGAAAAGGCGGCGCGGTTGATACGCACGGCGCACGAAATGAATGGATGTGCGTTTTCGTTTGGCAGATAGATCAAGAAACGAAAACAGCTTCAAAGCGTGATGCCACCCGGTTCACAACGATCTATTTGGCGGAAGTTGTCGAAGCGGATTTTAGAAGCAATGCGCGCGGTCCTTTGGGAACTAGAACCGCAACGCTGCACAAGGCGGGACTCAAAAAGCTCAGAGCGAAATGTCTCTATCAAGAGACCTAGATTTTGAATTTCACTAGCGCCGGAAAAGATCCACTCGCCACAGCGAAATAATCGGCATCGCGTTCCGTACCTATCGCCGTATAACCGAGAGCCTCAGCAGCGGCGAGCGTTGAACCGCTACCGGCAAACGGATCATAGACGATACCTTTGCCGAGTGGAAGCGAGGCGCGCACGATCTGCCGCATAAAGCGTTGCGGCTTCAATGAAGGATGCGGCGCTAGTTTCTTTTCAGTCGGTCGCGTCGGCGAGCATTCGATTACGTCTCTAAACGGTTCCGTGTCAGATATGCGCCGGAGTCCGCCCGTCCCCCATTTGCGAAGATTTGCAGCAACGGTGCCCTCGCACGGTTTGCGGAATATGCCCCAAGGTTCCCAACACGACCGCGCCATAACTGACACGTCTGGAAATTCGTCGTGAGCATTTTTAGGACGATCGCCGCCGCGAAGAGTCTGCACTAGGCGAATGACTTCGCCGCGCTTTTCAAAGCCCGCTTGTTGAAGTGCTGTAAATGCCATTGAAGAAAGCAGCGGGTTCGATGCGATCATAAGATGCCCGCCGGGCACAAGCACGCGCAACAAGCCTTTGCCAAGCTCGGCAAAGAACTCCGCAAGGTTTGTGAGATCGCCGCCGGTCAACACCGTGAAGCGCGGCACCGGGCTACGAACGGAACCGTCGAAGCTCGGCGGTATGCGCCAAACTCCGCCTCTACCCGCTCTCAGCTTTTCTTGATTGCAGCCGTTGTATTCGATCACCCCATAAGGCGGGTCCGTCACAACGGCATGAATCGAATTGTCGGCAAGCGCGCCGATCCAGTTAGCAGCGTCGCCGTGAATGAGCGTTGTGCGTTCGGAAAGGTCTTGTCGCGGATGCGTGCCTGTAGTCCGAACAATTTCCCAAGGCGACTTAGGAACCGGTGCGGGCAACGGCAGCGTTCTCGCTTTCGCAATAGCCTTCGACCTAGCATTGAATGTCGCTTTAACACTAGGCTTCGCGCTAGACGTTGCGAACCTTCGTTTTTTTTGGACGGGTGCTGTCGTTTCCATTTTTAAAGTAGTAGAACAAAGCGACAACGGTTGCAACAAACATGCGTCACTAACCCACAAAAAAAGTGCACTATCGAAGCGTGCCGCATCAAATAGCGCACCGGAGACTGCATCCATGCGGCGCAATTCGCTCCGCCCGAGTGAAGGGGGCGAAGCACTTGCGCCCTACGCCTCGCCTTCGAGATTTTGCATGCGTCATGATAGAAAACTAAAACTTCCTTCTTAGCTCCGTGCGGATGCCGAAGTTGTCCTCGGCGCCATCGATGAGCTGATAAGTGGCATCGGCCCGGAACAGCCAGGCGCGATCAATGGGGATCTGATAGCGGGCACCGAAGGCATACTGCGCGAACGCCGTGCCGATGCCGTCGTTCTCAAAGGGCTGTACGGTTGCGACTTCGAACACGAGCTGCTGATCGAGATTGAAGAGATACAGTATGCCAATCGCGCCGCCCCAGGCGTTCGAAGCCGTGTCGTCGAGTTTCGGGTAGCCGGTCAAGGCGTCGGTCTCGAAGTTGATGCCGACGTTCTTCAGAATGCCGGCGTTATTGCCATCGACAAGGGGCTTGGGATCGCCGAATCCAACGAAGAAATTAGCGTAGGGGAGTAGCGTGCTCGGCAGCCACGTGACGAGGCTGTTCTCGGAAATAACGGCAAAGCCGTCGCTATCTTTGCCGGCGTCGCGGCCCCGGCCGTTATCCTCGCCGAAATTCGCGAAGACGCGCGTCGAGTTCGACAAGGTGTTGGCAAAGCGCCGGGTATATGCGGCCGTGAAGTAATGCTCTTGAAGGCCGTCGTGAATGCCGGTGCCCTGAATGAAGCCGTAGCCTGTTTCGATGTAGCCGCTGAAGGCGTCGATGAAGGCCGTCACGCCAAAGAGATTGGCGTTGTTGTTGTCGGCTTTGCCGTCCGCTCCGACGAGCCCCGCATTTTCGACATCGTCGAACGCGGCGAAGACCGTGATGTCGAAGTTGGCGAGGCCGAGCGCGGCCGAGTTTTTAGCCGGAATACTAAACGCGCCGCCGAGGATGGCGTCGTTCGCCCAGATGCCGTTTTGCAGAAATAGCGGGAAGAGACCGACTGTGAAGGGCAGGTCGAAACTGGCTTCCTGGTCCGAGTAACCGGAGTAGAGGGAGCCCATGTCGCCCTCGAAGAAAAGCGTTTGCGGCTCGGCGTCGAGCTCGTCGTTGAATTTGTCATTGCTGCCGCCGCCGCCGAACTCAAGCCGGGTGAATTTATTGTCCTTCTGGATCGGCGTGAAGAAGGCGTGGATGCGTTCGGTGCCGGTGAATTTGAAATCCACGTCGAGGTTCAGCCGGGTCGCGATCTGGGCAATGTCCTTGCCGTTGTTGTTGTTATAGGCAACCGCCGTGCGCCAATCGCCGTAGACGGCGAGGCCCGGGAGCAGCGGATTGAGTTCGCCGAGAAAAGTGCCGCTCGGTTCGTATTGGCCCGATGTATATTGCTCGCGGCCGATTTCGAGCAGCGGGCGCGGCGGATCGACGGCGCTTTTGCCGCCGTAGATTTTCGCCTGCTCCCCGGCGTCGTATTTGCCTTTGTAAGTGGGACCCGGCCGGAAGGTCTTCGCGATCCATGTCTCGTTCTTCGGCGTTTTAGCTGCGCTTTCGCCGGCTTTCGCGACGTCTGCAGTCGTGCCGTACACCACCAGGCAGCCGCCGGCTGCCAGCAGAATCGCGGCGGTCGATGTCCCGGCACGGAAGCGAAGGTTGCCATTTGCGGCATCACTCATGCGGAATTCCCCCAATGCGTCGCCCTCGGCTTTGCGGCGTTAGCCCTTGACCTCGAAGTCCACCGCGAAGGCGTGGAAATCCATGATCCGTTCGTTCATGCTTCTCTCCATGGCTTTGGTGGCGCCGACGAAGCGCATGAAGTAGATCGGCTCGGCGCGGCTGCGCATGCGGAAGGCGAGTTTGTACTTGCCCGGCTTCGCGATCAGGCTGCCCGGTACTTGGTAGCGTGCCAAATGTTCGGCGAGCGGCGCCAGCGAGTGGTTCTCCATGCGCACGAGCGGGGGATGGTTGAGAACGGTGGTCGGTATTCCCGGCGGCCTTAGATGCGGCAGCGGATCAATGTCGAAGTTGACCGGCAGATACATCTCGCGATCCGTACCCTTGACGTTGGTCGTCAGGAATTTGGTTTGGAAGTGCACCAGCATTTGATCCGTGTCGATGCGCCCGGCCGCGACGTCGAGGCTGTGCAGATCGGCCATGTCGCCATTGCTGTCGACGTAGCCCGACTCCCAGATGTTTTGACCATCGGGATCGAGAAGCGCGACGTTCACCCAGAGCTGCGGCTGCGCGCCGAGCGAACCCGACGGCAGATTGTGCCCGGTGTTCGTGTTCTTGATTTTGTAGGAGAACGCCAGATCCGTGCCGACGCCCGGCGTGCCCTCGATGTGGGGACCGTCGACGTGGCTGCTATTCTCCATGACTTGTTTTCTGATTTTGTCGCGCTCGTCGAGCTTGGCGATGTTCTCGTCGATGATGGCTCTCGCCTCTTCGCGGTCGAGGGAATCTTTCCAGCGTTTGGGAAATTTGCTCTTGATTTTGCCGGCAGCGGCCTTGTCCTCGAACTTTGTCGTGCCCCAGCCGGCGCGCCAGTCGAACTGCAGCCAGTCTTCGATGCTCGTGGCCTGCGCCTTCGCGTTGTGGGGGAAGATGCCGGGATGGGCGATCGAATAGCCGGGGCCAATGAAGCGGTGATTGGCGTGCCGGCGGCCCGGGTTAATGTCTTTGCCGCCGACAACCGCGGACGGCGCTTTCGCGTAACCTTTGGGCTGTCCGGGCACCTTGCCCATGTGGCAGTCCTGGCAAGTGACGCCGGCCTTGCGCGCCGGGCTGTCGCGATACTGATCCCAGACGATTTCCAGCTTGATGCCGAGGTTCACGGCGACTTGGTGGCAACTGACGCAGAACTCCGACTTGGTGATCTGGTCGTTCGTGATCATGCCCTTGTGAATGTCGTTGCCGCGGCCTTTGGAGTCGGTTTTAACGGAATAGGTGTCCTTGTTGGCGAGGACGTCTTTGATCACGCTCTTTTCGCCGCTGCCGTAAACGGGCTCGTTGATCGTTCCGGGCTCAACCCGGCGCTCGCCATTGACTTTGCCGTATTGTTCCTTGACCCGGTGGCAGGTGATGCAGCTCACCCCCTCGCGCGAGATCTGGCTGCGCTTCCACAGCGGCGCGTCGCGCGCCTCGCCGAGTTGCGTTCCGACTTGCTGATGGCAGCGCACGCAAAAGGTGCCGACCGTGCCTTGGGTCAGCTCGGTGAACTTCTGTTCGAACTTGTGGAACATCGGCGAGATCGACGCATAAGCATGCTGCGACGACGACCACTCGTCATAGATCTGCTTATGGCACTGGCCGCATTGCGCGGCAGTCGGATAGAGAGATTCGTCCACCTCCGGGCCAGCGCCGCTTTCGGGATTGGCGGTCGCGGTATCTGTTTTTTTGGCCGCTCCACTATCCTCGAAGCGTTTCAACTCAGGCTGTGCTTGATCGGCTTGGGTCCGCACAGGCGCGTTGGACTCCGCGACAGCATTTTGTCTAACGGCTGCGTGTATGAATGTGGCACTCACAACAGCGCACGACAGCATCGAAATGCTGGATGGTCGTCTCATCGCCTCACCCCTCTTGCCCCATTCCAGTTCTGGCGGCACGTTTGCATCGCTTACGCGATCAGGCCGCTCGCGCGCTGTGCGCACCCGCTGAATTGATGGCGAATGAATATGCCAATATGGGCCGTGATGTGGCCTCATGAATATTGAGAGATATGATTTGCGCGATATATCTATTGCGATCTTAAGCTCGCAGAGAAGTAATCAATCGCGGTTTAATGTGCCTCGAAATGAATTGTGCTGCACAAATGGTTATGCGGGATCGGCATAAGCACGCAAAACGCGCGTTTTTTTCGCGAGCCGAACCGTCAATTTCCGCGATCGTCGTGGCGCGCCTTCAATTGAAATGAGAGTCCGGCCGGTATCTGCTCAATTCCGGTCAATCGATTGCGCTCGTGCAATTGCGGGAGCGGCATAGCCATCAAACGGTCATTGTCTGTTCAGATAGGAGAATAGTGGAAGTGAGAGTCGCGCGTTGCGTTCGTGTTCGGGATCGGCTCTCAAAGGGGGTAGCAAGACAATGGCGAGAAGCCACCAAATCACTGTCAATGGCAAAAGCTTTTTTGCGCGCCGCGGCGAGCGGCTGCTGGACGCGGCTCTGAGCAACGGCATCGACCTGCCCTATGACTGCCGCGCCGGCCACTGCGGAACCTGCTGCGTGCGTCTGGTGTCGGGCGAAGTGCAGGGCGGACAAGGCTCCGCGCCGGGTATCGTTCATGCGTGCCAGTGCCGGATCGTTGGCGACGCAGTCATCGAGAGAGGCCAAGCGCCGGGCGTTCGCAGCGTCGAAGGGGTGCTGAGTTCCTTGCGCCCGTTGTCGCGAGAAGTGATGGAAGCCGGAATCAGGACAGACGGCGCGCTTCCCTATCATGCGGGGCAATATGCCCAGGTGCGCTTCAACGGTTATCCGAGCCGGCCTTTCAGCATCACACTTCCCTTGCGCAGCAATCCGGCAAGCAGTTCGGTCTGGTTCCATTTGCGGCGCATGAACGAAGGACGTGTCACAGGGGCGCTCGGCAATCACATAAAGCTCGGACATCGGGTAACGCTGACCGGACCCTTCGGTTCGGCGCATTTCCGGCCAAATCTGACGGGCCGGCTCATTTGTGCCGCTACCAACACCGGGTTTGCGCCAATCTGGTCGATTGCTGCCGCTGCACTGCGCGAGAATCCGGAGCGCAGGATCATGATCATCGCCGGCGGGCGCACAATCGAGGCGCTTTATATGGGCCCGGCTCTCGCACGGCTGGCCCGCTTTCCAAATGTCCGCGTTGTGCCGGTCTGCAGTACGCCGCAGGTCTCGACCTCCGGCGTGCTGCCGGGCCGTCCGACCGACTATCTGCCGGTTCTGTTGCAAGCCGATGTGCTCTACGCGTGCGGCGCACCGGGAATGGTCGATACGATCAAGTCGATCGCGGCGCAGGCCGGCGTCGTCTGTTATGCCGACCCGTTCCTGCCCGCTGACGGCGGCAAAGTCGAGGACAGCGTTCTGAACCGGGCCAGGCAGTGGCTCGCGGCGCCCACTGGTGCAGCGTTGCACCGCTCCGTTGCCGATCATCCGCGCACCCGGCAGGAACAGCTGACGTGGGGGCACAGAAAAGCTGAAGCAACGGCGGGAAATCATAGTGGTACTCAGAGCGCATAGCCTTTGGCCGGCCGGGTTCGGCATGCTCGTGACTTTCGGTTTCGCCGCGTACGGCGCAGGAGCCTCCGATCCGGCAAAAATCGCCGGCCCGAATGCTTGCGCGGAATGTCACAAGCAAGAGGCGGAAGCCTGGAAAGGATCGCACCATTTTAAAACCTTTCGCGAAATGCCGCGCAATCTCGAAGCAAACAAAATCGCTGAAAAAATGGGTGTGCGACGCGTCAAGTCGGAAAGCTTGTGTCTGAATTGCCATTTCACGGTGCAGCAGAAGGACAACAAACAAGAGCCGGTTTCGGGCATCTCCTGCGAATCTTGCCACAGCGCCGGGCAGGACTGGATCAAAGTCCACAGCGGTTACAGCGGTAAGAAAGCGGAAACCGAGTCCAAGGCCGAGAAAGAAGCGCGCTGGAAGCTTGCCGATTCAAAGGGGATGATCAGGCCGTCTTCGCTCTACCAACTGGCGAAGAATTGCTATGGCTGCCACGTGGTGCCGCAAGAGGAACTTGTGAACAAGGGCGGCCATCGGGCCGGAAGCGACTTCGAGCTGGTGTCCTGGTCGCAGGGCGAGGTGCGGCACAACACCTGGCATTCAAAAGGCAAGGACAACGCAACAGCCAGTGCGGCGCGCAAGCGGATGCTCTATCTCGCCGGTCTCGGTGTCGAACTCGAAACGGCTTTGCGCGCATTAGCAAAAGCGACGGCGCGGAAGCCCTATGCGTTCGAGATGGCCAAGCGCGCCGACCGGGCACGCAAGCAGCTTGCTGCCACGGCGCAAGCGGCGCCCGACGTTCCGGAAATCGCAAAGATGGTCGCATTGGCACATTCAGCCGCGCTGAAGCTGAACAATGAAAGTTCTCTGACGGCTGCTGCCGACGGCATTGCCAAGCAACTCGCGAGCATCGCCGGGACGTATGACGGCAGCACGATGGCCGGTCTCGACAGCCTCATTCCCGGACCCGAGAAATTCAAAGGCACGGCGCGAAAATCGGGCGCGGTCAATTGATCCGGGCAGGGCGGTACGATAGCGGCGAGCTGAACAAGTGCATGGGGGACGTAGCGATGGGTGATATTGGCAGGCGGCTTTGAGAACGGCTTCCTCGAGCGGCGGCCGCGTTGCGGGCGCGGCGCGATATTTCTCCGGCCAGACGGTCTTGGGGCTGCTCGTCGCGGCCCTATCCGGGGGTCTGTTCTGGCTCGTCTGGATCTACGGTATGGGGCTGCGCGACCCGCGCTATCTCGACGGCTGGGTGCTGGCCGGCGGCATGGGTTTGCAGCTCTGTTTTCACATCGCCATTAAAACGGCACGGCTGTCTCCGAAGTCCGCGAGCGCCTTGCGGACGTTTCATATCTTTACCGGTTATCTCTTGATTGCCGCCTTCATCTCGCATTGCGATTTCTCTTGGCCCGACTCGGGGCTTGAATGGGCGCTGTGGGCGGCATTTGTGCTGGTGACGCTTTCCGGCATTTTCGGTACTTATCTCGCCTGGTCGCAAAGGGCAAAGGGCGGGACCGGCGAGCGCGTTGGCGACGATCGCATGAAAGCGCGCCGCGCCGAGCTGGCACAAGCGGTCCAGGCCATCGTTGCCGCCGCCTCCGTTGAAATGACCGATCAGTCCGCATCTGTCTTACCCGCGCCGCCCTATCACGCCTGGATCAAGGATCTCTACACCCATCACCTCAAAGACTTTTTTCATGAGGATGGCAATGCAATCACCCATCTCACGGGTTCGCGGCGCCCGCTGAAGCGGTTAACGGAAGAGATCGCCAACCTGTCACCCTACGTCGACAAGCAAGCTCAAGAGAAGCTTGAAGCTATCAAGACCTTGGCCGTCGAAAAGGACCGGCTCGAACTTGCCGCCGTCCATGTCGCGCTCACCAAGGGCTGGCTGCTCGTGCACGTGCCCATCACATATGCGCTGATCGTGCTGACGGTGCTACACGTGCTTGTGGTCTATGCCTTCTCATCGGGAGTTTGGTGATGCCGCGGCCCAATTGGCTCAGTTCGGTTCGGACGCCGAAGGCCGGGCGGCAGGGGGGCACCGGCTCCCGGCGCGACAGGATTGCTGCGGTGTCGGCGCTCGTGACTGCCGCCGGATTGGTCTCGGTCTTCTTGCTCTCCAAGGGCACTGCGTTCCTGATGCCCGGACCGCTGGCCAGCGTTCACGGCGCCATCGAGAGTTGCGGCACCTGCCACACCAAGAGCGGCAACGGCAAATTGAGCTGGATACACGGCCTCGTGGCCGGCGATCCCCTTGCCGACAGCAAGGCCTGTCTTACATGCCATAAAATGCCCGAAACGGCCTTCAACGCGCACGGCGCTTCGACTGACGTCTTGAAGCAGAGCACCGAGCGGCTGAGAAAAACCGCTGCCCGATTGCCTCAACCGCACTCGGCCCGCGCGCAGAACAGCGCCTTCCCAACCGGCGAAGTGTCTGCACGCGGTCTCTATTGCGCGACGTGCCACCAGGAGCATCAGGGCACAAACTTCAAACTGAGCAAGATCACAAGCGAACAATGCCGCTCCTGCCACGTGGCGAAGTTTAACAGCTTCGATAGCGATCACCCGAAATTCGAAAACTATCCGTTCGAGAGGCGCACACGCATTGTCTACGATCATGCGGCCCACTTCGGTAAGCACTATCCGGAAGTGGCGAAGAAAGACCCGGATAAGCGCATCCCCGGCACTTGCTCGACGTGCCACAACGGCAATGAAGACGAGGGCGTCATGCCGGTTGCGCCGTTTGAACAGACCTGCGCTACGTGTCATCTCAACCAGATCAAAGGCAACGAGCGGGCAAGCGGCCCAAAGGGCATTGCCTTCCTCGCCTTGCCCGGCCTCGATCTGCAATCGCTCAAGCAGAAAAACGCCGCGACCGGCGAATGGCCGGGCGAGTCGGAGGCAGCTCTCACGCCGTTCATGAAGCTGATGATCGGCCGAACGGAGAAGGGCCGTGCTCTGATCGCGGCCGTAGACGGTCTGAACCTCCAAGATCTGACACAAGCAAACGAAGACGAGATCAAGGCGGTGACGGATCTCGTGTGGGAGATTAAAACGCTCTTCCATGCGTTGATCTCGGGCAAGGCGACGGACGCTCTCGGCGGCCTCGATGTTGGAGGCGGGGAGAAGCCGAGCGCAAGTCTCGTTGTCGATCTGACCGCCAGCATTCCGCGCGATGTGGTCAGTAGTGCGCAACAGCAGTGGCTGCCCAATCTTGCCGCAGAAATTGCCAATGGCCCGGGCGCGAGCAATCAAAAGCAAGATGGCGGGAGCGCGATAGCCACCGAGCCGGAGGTCACCGGATCAGCCGTACCCGACGAGGCTGCCGGTTCGGATAGGCCGCCGGAAAACTTGGAACCGAACGAAGACGCCGCGGTGCGCGAAGAAACGAGCAAAGTCAAACGCGATCCGCCGGCCTGCGCCTTGCGTCTCCTTGGGCAGTGTCTTGTTTCCCAAGGGCCGAAAGTCGACGACGGCAAGAAAACGCGCTCCGCCAAAGACTTTCCCGGACGAATGAATGCCGGCGCCGGCGCCGCTGCGCCTCCCTCCGCAAATGAACAACCTCAAAAGAAGGCGGCGGACCAAGCGGACGATCTGCTCTTTCTGACCGAGGACGAGCAGCGCGAGATTAGCGCCCATAACAAGAACTCCGGGAAGGCCGGGCCGTCTAGCGGCGTACCGGCCAGCGCCGCAGCCAACTCAGATGCGGCTCCGGCTAACTCTCAATCGAAGGCTGCCCCCGTTGTGGGCATCGAAAGCGGTCTCGATGCGGAGAGCTGGGCCGAACATGGGGGATGGTATCAACAGGACCATGCGATTTTCTACCGCCCAGCCGGACACAAAGACAAATTCATTACGTCTTGGCTTACGCTGACGGGTCCGCAAGCCCCCAAAGGTGGCGCGAGTCCGGCGGCGGCGGTCTTTGATTTTCTCACAAACAAGGACGCTCAGGGTTCGTGTACGAAATGTCATAGTGTCGAAGACGTCCAAGGCAAAGGACGGGTCGTCAATTTCGCCCCGCTTACGGCGAAAAAAAAACAGGGTCGCTTCACGCGTTTCATTCATGAGCCGCATTTCGGCGTCATCGGCAGTCGCGGGTGCTTGACCTGCCACAACCTTGAAACCGGCCGCCCGTATCTGAAGAGTTACGAACAGGGCAATCCGCTGACCTTCGCATCCGAATTCAGCGCGGTGAAAAAGGATCTCTGTCAGAACTGCCACACGAGCAGCATGGCGCGCCAAGACTGCCTAACGTGCCACAAGTACCATGTGAATGACGCGATCACGCCAATCACGACGACGAAAAACCCTATTCAATAGCTGCTTTCCTTTTTGCATTCGTTTGCGGCGGTCTGGACAAGACACAGAACTAAGATTTGCCGCCATCGGACCGCCGCCGCGCTCACATCGCCGCCACGCGCCGGGTTGAGCGTTTGCCGCCCGGATTGATCGCTTGGGCCGCACTGACGATTGCTGCCGCGTCAAGGCCGTGGTGGCGGTAGACATCGGCGATAGTGCCTGTTTGACCAAACTCTTCGACACCAAGCGCTGTAACGCGGTGGCCCGCGACGCTGCCGAGCCAAGCCAGCGTTGCCGGATGGCCGTCGAGGACAGTTACGATTGAGCAATCGCGCGGCAAAGGCTCAAACAGCTTCTCAATATGGCTGGCAGCGCTTGCCTTGCCGATCCTGCGCGCGCGCGCCACGGCGTTCCATCCGGAATACGAACGGTCATATGACGTGACGGCGAGAAGTGCACAATCGCGGCCCGCAGCGTCGAGCTGGCGGAGAGCGTCGAGCGCTTCGGGAGCAACCGTGCCCGCGTAGGCAATGACGATTTCGGTGTTGGCCGTTGGGGGGAGAAACCAGTAGGCGCCGGTGATGATGTTCGCAGCAAGGTCCGGCATCATGTCGCGCTTTGGCTGCTCGATCGTGCGCGTCGAAAGGCGGAGGTAAACTGAGCCGCCGTCCTCCTGCTGCATGTAATCGAAGCTCCAGGCCATGATGGCGGCGAGTTCGTCGGCATAGGCGGGCTCAAACGTGGCGAGGCCCGGCTGCGACATGCCAATTAAAGGCGTGCCGATGGACTGGTGCGCGCCGCCTTCGGGAGCAAGCGAAACGCCGGCCGGAGTTCCGGCTATCATGAAACGCGCATCCTGATAGCAGGCGTAGTTCAAAGCATCGAGGCCGCGGCAGATGAAAGGATCGTAGACCGTGCCGATGGGCAACAACCTCTCGCCGTTGATGTCGTGCGACAGTCCGAGAGCGGAGAGCATAAGAAATAAGTTCATTTCCGCAATGCCAAGTTCGATATGCTGGCCTTTTGGCGAAAAATCCCAGGCGAAGCTCGAGGCGATTTTCTCGTCTTTGAAAACGTCGGCCTCCGGCAGACGCGCATAAAGCCCGCGCCGGTTGACCCATGAGCCGAGATTGGTCGAAACCGTAACGTCGGGAGAGGTGGTGACAATCCGGCTTGCGAGTTGTCCTTCGGAGCGGGCGAGCGCATTGAGGACGAGGCCGAAGGCCTGCTGCGTCGACATCTGAGAAAGACGCGGGCATTCGAGCGTTTGCGGCACATCGATTTTAGGGGCGGTGCGGCGGCGCTTACCCGTTGCGTTGAAGGGTACGGCGTAGAGGAATGCCGAAATGTCGTCGCGCGGGATCGTCAAACCTTCGAATTTATCCCACTCGTGGCCGGGGCGAATACGCAACCGCTCGCGCCACGCTTCGATCTGCGCTGCCGACATGAGGCCGGCATGATTGTCTTTGTGGCCTTGGAAGGGGAGGCCGATGCCTTTAATGGTGTAGGCGATGAAGCACACCGGGCGGTCGTGATCGATTGCGTGGAAGGCTTCGAGCACGCTGGCCATGTCGTGGCCGCCGAGGTTTGACATGAGTGCCAGCAAGTCTTCATCCGAGCGGCGGGCGAGGAGTTCTACGCCGCCGCTGGTTGCGAGATCTGCGAGCAGGCGCTTGCGGAATGCAGCACCACCCTGGAAACAGAGCGCGGCGTAAAGCTGATTTGGGCACGCATCGATCCAGGATTTCAGCGCTTCGCCGCCCGGTTCCGCGAAGGCGGCTTGCATGAGCTTGCCATACTTAATGATGACCACATCCCAGCCGAAGTTGCGGAACGTAGACTCGTATTTCTGCCAGAGGTCTTCGCGCACGACCGCGTCCAAGCTCTGGCGGTTATAATCGATCACCCACCACGTGTTGCGCAGGTTGTGTTTCCAGCCTTCGATCAAGGCTTCGTGGATGTTGCCTTCGTCGAGTTCGGCATCGCCGACAAGAGCGATCATGCGGCCCTCGGGGCGGTCCTTCATAAGGTCATGGGATTTGACGTAGTCCTGGGCGAGTGAGGCAAAAAGCGTCTGCGCGACGCCGAGACCCACGGAGCCGGTCGAGAAGTCGACGTCGTCGGTATCTTTGGTGCGCGAGGGGTAGGACTGCGCGCCCTTGTAGCCGCGGAAGTTTTCGAGGTTCTCGCGGGACTGATGCCCGAGCAGATATTGGATGGCATGGAAGACGGGGCTAGCGTGCGGTTTGACGGCAACCCGGTCTTGCGGTCGCAGCACGTCGAAATAGAGAGCGCTAAGAAGCGTCGAAGACGAAGCGGATGACGCTTGATGGCCGCCGACCTTGAGGCCGTCGCTGTTTTCGCGGACGTGGTTGGCGTGATGGATGGTCCAGGTCGAGAGCCAGCGGACCTTGGTTTCGAGCGCTTCCAGGATTTCTAGTTTGCTGGGTGACTGCGCCATGGGGGCTCCTTGCTTGGAACATGGCCGCGAATGTAAAGGGGAGGACGAGGTGATGGGTGCTAAACTGTGCTTGAGTGGAGGCAGTAATTGGTGTGTTATGCCGATTATTGTAATAAAATTGGTGAAACATGCCAAAATTCGCACTCGATTGGATTGACCGTAAAATCCTGACGAAGCTTCAGGACAACTGCCGCATCACCATGCAGGAGCTGGCGGAAGAGGTGGGCCTGACTGCTTCGCCCTGTCACCGGCGCGTTAGGGCGCTGGAAGAAGCGGGCGTGATCAAGCGCTATATCGCGATTGTCGATCAGAGAGCGGCGGGATTGCCGGTGAGCGTGTTCATTTCGATCAAACTCGAACGGCAGAAGGAGGAAGACCTGCAGCGTTTCGCCAAGGCGATTTCGGGATGGCCCGAAGTGCTGGAGTGTTATTTGATGACGGGGCACCGGGATTATCTCTTGCGTGTGGTGGTCGAGGACTTATCGGCGTATGAAATGTTTCTCAAAGGCAAGCTGACGCGGCTATCAGGAATTTCCTCTATCGAGTCGAGCTTCGCGCTCGATCAGATTAAGTATTCGATTGCTGTGCCGGTTTGAGCGAGGTCAACATGCAGCCGATCGCAACAACCGGTAAGTCCCTGTCCAGTGGACTGGACTTTTCGAAGTCCGGCGTTGTGCTAATAACAGCGCCCCTCGCACCGCAAGATCTTGCGCAGATCGAGGCGTTCTTTCCCGACCTCCGGCCGCGAAAGGCCGGGGCGCGGGCTGAGGACTTCACAGCCGGGGCGCGGGCGTGGTTTGCGGGCCACGTGGGACTACGCGCGCTGGCAAGTGAATTGGCTCACAAGCCGCTGCGGCTATCGCGTCTGCAAGCGTTCGACAAATCGCCGGACGCCAATTGGTTCGTGCCTTGGCACCAGGATCGCGCCGAAGACGGCCGCGAACGGCCCGTCGAGGTGTTGGAAGACACGGTTACGCTGCGCATCCACTTGGACGACTGCGGCGAAGACAATGGGCCGATTGAGGTGATTTTGGCATCGCACGAGGTCGGCCGCCTTGAAGCCGGCGCCATTGTGAAAGTAATTGCCGGGGCGGAGCCGATTGCTTGTCTCGCGGCGCGCGGCGACATCGTGGCCATGAGGCCGCTGCTGCTGCATCGATCCAAGCGCGCGTCAAAGCCCGCCGCGCGGCGCGTCATTCATATCGAGTGGAGCGCACTTGGCTAAGTTTTCGTTGTGCGGGGCTAGGCTGGGGAACTTTCGTCTGCGTGACGCATTGTGCCGGACTTAGTTGCAACTCTTCCGCTCAACACAGAACAATCAAGTTGAATTGTAAGGGAGACCGCAATGAGCAAGAATACGATTTGTTTGTGGTACGATAAGGATGCCGAGTCCGCGGCCCGCTTCTACGCCGAGACGTTTCCCAACAGCGCGGTGAGTGCCGTTCACCTCGCGCCGAGCGACTATCCGTCAGGCAATCAAGGCGACGTGCTGACGGTGGAATTCACTGTAGCCGGTGTGCCTTGTCTCGGGCTCAACGGCGGGCCCGCGTTCAAGCATAACGAGGCCTTCTCGTTCCAGATCGCGACCGACGATCAGGAAGAGACCGACCGCTATTGGAACGCCATCGTCGGCAATGGCGGGCAGGAGAGCGCTTGCGGCTGGTGCAAGGACAAATGGGGCATTTCGTGGCAAATCACGCCGCGCGTGTTGATGGAGGCGCTTGCGGCCGGCGGCACTGAGGCCAAGCGCGCGTTCGATGTGATGATGGGCATGAAAAAGATCGACGTTGCCGCGATCGAGGCGGCCCGGCGCGGGTGACGCCGAAGCTACCTAAAATCAATTTACGACCATGCAGGGATGCCTTACCGGCTAACGTCTTCTTACCGTCCGGCCACGTTAAGGCACGCTATCGCGACATCTGAAACTTTTGTTCGGATCGGGGAAAATCTAAAATCCCAACTCAGACTGGTTCAAGAGGAGAAAGTCATGCCGGGTACCGTCCAACTACACCGTGTCATTGCTGCTAAGCCCGAAAAAATCTATCGGGCATTTCTCGAGCCCGATGCGGTGGCGAGCTGGCTTCCGCCATTCGGGTTTCTCTGCACGGTCCACGCGTTGGATGCAAAGGTGGGTGGCACTCACAGAATGTCTTTCCGGAACTTCACAACCGGCGGCAGCCATTCGTTTGGCGGCACCTATCTAGAGCTCGTCCCCGGCGAGCGCCTTGTCTACACGGACAGTTTTGATGACTCCAATTTACCGGGCAAAATGAAAGTCACGGTAAACTTGAAGGCCGTCTCGGTCGGCACGGAAGTGAAAATCGAACAAGAAGGTATTCCCGACGTGATTCCTCTGGAAGCCTGCTACCTCGGATGGCAGGATTCATTGCACAAATTGGAAAAGCTCGTGGTGCCTGAAATAGACCAGTGAGTGAAGGCGGCGCTTATTTCTCGCTCGGCTGATTTAATCGGCTACTTCACGGCCACTTCACGACCGGGGGCATGGACGAGAGGATGCTGTCGACGTTACCGCCGGTTTTGAGGCCGAACATGGTGCCGCGGTCGTAAAGCAAATTGTATTCGACGTAGCGTCCACGGCGGATCAATTGCTCCTCGCGTTGGGCGTCTGAGTAAGCGGCATTGTAGTTGCCGCGCACGATCATCGGATAGACGCTTGCAAACGCGCGGCCGACGTCTTGCGTGAAGGCGAGGGCTGCACTATGGCCGCCGTCTGAATCGGCAGGCGTCAGGTAATCGTAAAAAATTCCGCCGACGCCTCGCGTTTCCTTACGATGCGGCAAATAGAAATACTCGTCGCACCATTCTTTGTAGCGTTTGTAGTCTGCAATAGGGTGGGCCGCGCAGGCGCCGTATAGGGCTGCATGAAACGCGAGCGTGTCGGCATCTTCCTGCACGCGGCGTTTGTCGAGCACGGGCGTCAAGTCGGCGCCGCCGCCGAACCACCATTTGGAGGTCACGACCATGCGCGTGTTCATGTGCACGGCCGGCACATTCGGGTTTTTGGGGTGGGCTATAAGGGAAATACCCGAGGCCCAGAAGTTTGGATTTTCTTCGCCGCCCGGAATTTGCTTGCGGAATTCGGGCGCGAATTCTCCAAAAACTGTCGATGTGTGGACGCCGACTTTCTCGAACACGCGGCCGGCTAACATGCTCATGACGCCGCCGCCGCCCGGTTTTGATAGTCCGCCTCCGGCAGAACCTGCGCCTGTATGATCGGTGCGGTCCCAAGGCGTGCGCACAAAGCGTCCGGCCGCCTCCGTGCCGTGCGGCGCGCTTTGCGGCAAATCCGTCTCAAGCTTTTCTAGACCTGCACAAATCCGGTTGCGTAAATCTTCAAACCAGGCGCGGGCCGAGGATTTCTGCAGGTCCAGTTGTGTTTCGTGTGCGTTCATGAAGCGGGCGCCTGTTTGTCTTGTTTTTGGCTGAAACAATCGTTAGCCCTTAGCGCGTTCCAAGATCAATGACATTTCGCTTAAAGGCCCGCGTGGATCGCGCGGCGGAGCGCTGTTTCCCATGAATTATGTTAAGAGAGCAACATGTTAGGACGGATATTTAGCTGGTTTGAAGCGCGCATCGACCCGTTTGCGCGGCCGGGCATAGCGCGCCCGCCCGAGACGCTCGGCGCGTTTTACTGGCACTATGTCAAGCCGGTCTGGCCGGCGTTCGCGCTGTTGCTTGTGGTCGGGTTCTTCGCATCGATTACGGAAGTGATCCTGTTTGCCTTTATCGGCAAGCTGGTCGATCTGATGCGGGCGGCTCAGAGCCCGGCCGAGTTCTTCGCGGCAAACAGTAACCTGCTGATCGCCATGGCCGCGCTCGCGCTTCTTTTCCGCCCGTTCATCTTTTTCCTGCACGACGGTCTGAAGAGCCAGGTCGTGGCGACAACGTTTACGAACCGCGTGCGCTGGCAGACGCACTCCTATGTGCTGCGCCAGTCCATGAGCTTTTTCCAGAACGACTTTGCAGGCAGGATCGCCAACAAGATCGTGCAGACGGCGCCGGCCTTGCGCGAAAGCGTGGTCGCTTCACTGGATGCCATATGGTACGCGACAGTGCAATTTTTCGGCGCCGTCGTGCTCTTCGCGGCAACCGACTGGCGGCTGGCGATCCCGTTGCTTGTCTGGCTAACCTGCTATCTCGCGGCCATCAGCTATTTCGTGCCGCGCATCAAAAAGCGCTCGACGGACGCGTCCGAAGCGCGCTCGATGCTGGTTGGGCGCATCGTCGATAGCTACACGAACATTCTGACGGTGAAGCTCTTCGCCCATGCCGAGCGGGAAGACGCTTACGCGCGCGTCGCCTTCCGCGAGCAGATGGAGAAGTGGCAGAAGTCGCTGCGCCTCATCACGACGATGGAACTGTTCCTGTCGTGCCTAAACGGCGTCAAAATGGTGGTAACGAGCGCGCTCGCTTTGTGGCTGTGGAGCCAGGGGCTTGTGTCGGTCGGTGCCGCAGCCATCGTCATGGCGCTGGTGGTGCGCATCGACGCCATGTCCGGCTGGGTCATGTGGACGATCTCGTCGATTTTTGAGAACATCGGCGTCGTGCACGAAGGCATGGAAACGATCTCCAAGCCGCAGACGGTCGTGGACGCCGTGGACGCGAAGCCGCTTGCAGTCGCGAAGGGCGCGATCAAGTTCGAAGCCATTCGCTTTCACTACGGAACAGTGAAGGGTACGCCCGGCGGCGAGGCCGGACGCGTCATCGACAACCTGTCGCTCGGCATCAAGCCCGGCGAAAAGGTCGGTCTTGTTGGCCGTTCGGGCGCGGGGAAGTCTACGCTCGTCAATCTGCTGCTGCGATTTTACGACATCGAAGCCGGGCGCATTCTGATCGACGGGCAGGATATCGCGCGCGTCACGCAGGACAGCTTGCGATCGCACATCGGTGTGGTGACGCAGGACACCTCGCTTTTGCACCGGTCGGTCAGGGACAACATCCTCTATGGCCGCCCGGACGCGGACGAAGATGCAATCCTTGCGGCGGCCAAGGGTGCGCAAGCGCACGACTTCATTGCCGGCCTTGAAGACCAAAAGGGCCGCAGGGGCTACCAAGCGCAAGTCGGCGAGCGGGGCGTTAAACTTTCGGGCGGACAGCGGCAACGCATCGCTATTGCGCGCGTGTTGTTGAAGAACGCGCCGATCCTCATTCTCGACGAAGCGACGAGTGCTCTCGACAGCGAGGTCGAGGCCGCAATTCAGGAGAGTTTGAGAACGCTGATGGACGGCAAAACCGTCATTGCCATCGCGCACCGTCTTTCGACCATTGCTGCCATGGACCGTCTCGTGATCATGGATGAAGGGCGGATTATCGAAGAAGGAAGCCACGCGGAGTTGCTGAAACGCGGCGGGCTATATGCCGGCCTATGGGCGCGCCAGTCGGGCGGATTTTTGGCACAAGAAGCGGCAGAGTAAGCCGCAGAAAGAACCGCGATTTGGACGGCATTTGCCGCTAGTTTGGAATGGTTCTTTGAACCGTTCAAAGCAATCCGGACACAGGTGCTGCTGCCTTGGTATCAGATTGTGATTTTCAAACTTGACTCATGCGATCAACAATTACAATTTGATGACACGTGATTTTGAGCCGGTGCAATTGCCGGTCTTTACAGACACTGATGGCGGGGCCTTGTACCCCGTTGATTGGGGGACAAATGACGACGGCCGCGTTTCGCGGTTTGCGCACGGCAATGGCTGGCGCAGATCGAATCGGATTGAGCAAAACCAAGTGTTCTCCGAGAACGAGTTCCTCAAAAATTTGGCAGGTTTCAACCTTGGTACTTTTGGCCTTGGCTGGGTCGCTGCATGCGGCTCGGGCTCAAGATGCGGTGCCTGCCGATCAAACACCGCCGCCGCCGGCCGTTCAGCCCAAAGCGCCCGATGCGGCAGCCGCTGATGGCACGAAACTTCCCGACGTAACCGTTGAGACGCCGCAGAAACCCGAAGCCAATCCTGCGGCCGCAAAACCCCAGCCAAAGGCGGTTGTCGAAATCGAAGACGCTCCCGCACCAGCTAAACCGAAGCGCGCCAAGAAGAGAGTGTCGGAAGCTCCCGAGCGGAAGCCAAAGCCCGCTGCCAGCACGCCGCCGCCACCGCAAGAGACCTACGAACCCGCCGAGCCAAGCACGGGGGACGCATCGGCCGTCACTGATAGCGGATTATCCGATCCGCTCGGCGGCCCAAGCGGGATCGACGGCTACATTGCCAAGCAAACGACGACGGCAACCAAGACCGGTACGCCGCTGAAGAATGTTCCGCAGTCCATCTCGGTCGTGACTAAGAAGCAGGCGGCCGATCAAGGCAGTAAAAGTCTCGGTCAGGCCTTGACGTATGTGCCCGGCGTCAACGTGGCGCTCGGCGAAGGCCATCACGATGCGGTGACCATTCGCGGTCAGCAAACGACAGCCGACTTCTACGTCAACGGCGTGCGCGACGACGTTGAATATTATCGCGATCTCTACAACGTCGAAGCGATAGAAGTTCTCAAAGGGCCGAGCGCCATGGTGTTCGGGCGCGGCGGCGGCGGCGGTGTCGTCAATCGTTCGACCAAATCGGCCGATGGCACATCGGTTCGCGAGGCGACGGTTACGGGCGGCATGTACGACACAAAGCGTGCGACGATCGATGTCGGACAAGCCATCTCAAGTGCGACGGCTTTCCGGATCAACGCGATGTACGAAGACTCCGGAAGCTTCCGCGATTTCTTCGAGCTGGAGCGGTTTGGCATCAATCCGGTCATGGGGTTCAAACTGAGCGACGATACCAAGCTGCTTGTGAGTTACGAATACTACAACGACGAACGCACGGTCGACCGCGGCGTGCCGTCTCGCAAAGGCCGCCCTTCCGAGGGACGCAAGGAAACTTTCTTCGGCAACCCAGATGTCAACGCTGCGGCCTTTGAGGGGCATTCGGCGAGCGTCACGCTTGAGCACCGCTTCGACAGCAACCTCAAAGTCCGCAATCATTCCTCGTTTACGGACGCAGACAAGGTTTACGCAAACACGTTTGCCGATGGTTCGGTTTCCAGCGCAGGCGACGTCAAGATCGGCGGATACCGGGACGAGACACAACGTCAGAGCTTTATCAACCAAACGGACGTGACTTACAAAATTCAGGTCGCGCCATTTATCCGGCACACGATTCTGGCCGGCGCAGAGTTCGGCCGCCAGGAAACGGAGAACAATCGCGACAATCCGAACTTCGGAACCCCGGCCGGCGGGAGCAGCATCACCGTTCCCTTCGCGAACCCGGCTTTTTTCACGCCCGTGTTCTTACACGCCAAACCGGCGCCGGGAGACAACACTTGAGACGGCCGGTATCTATGTCCAGGATCAGCTCGAAG